>JBHIFL010000043.1:0-36381 GCA_046761065.1 Candidatus Heimdallarchaeota archaeon | reverse complement strand
GAAAATATCGCTATAGATGCATTCCCGTAGTTCAACTTTTAGGGCAACAAGCTATGAAATAGGTCGATCAACGTCCCACCTTGTTTCAGTTCCCGCCGGATCATCTCCCGCAACATCGACTCCATTTTCGCGGTGAATTCGACATTCTAGCGCCCACGAATCAGTGTCTCCAGTACTTTCAGGATCCACGACTCTGCATCATCCACATCCATCCCAAGCATTTGGGCTCAATCTAAAAAGTTAATCCTCAGCGGAAACTCCTCGGAACCCGGACGTAACACCCGTCATGTGACGTGGCCCCACCTACTCCTATAGGCATACCACCTTCATGTAAAACAGAAGAAAATATTTATGTGTACGGTAAGGTGCTTCTCCTCTCCAAAAGTCAGGCTGGCTATATCCTTGACAAATTCTCACCTATCACCACGCCTTGTTGATGAGTGACTCCAGTAGAATCAAAATCTTATATCTCAAAGTTATCATAGTTAACAAGAAGCCCTATAACAAAAAGAGCTTTATCTTGGATTATTGTGGCGTTCATCAATTCAACAATAGTTTCATTATTCTAATAAAATGGCTCTTAATAAGACACATTTGCAATGCAAAGATATTTATGCTTTGAAGTGCAAAGTATAAGCCAGTGCAAAGGAAGCACCAACAAATAAATTCAGGTGATTTAGCATGGCACAATATCAAATGTTGTACATAGGTATAGCAGCCATTGGTTTTCTGTTAGTAATAGTTGCAGCAGTACGACAAAGAGGAAAAGAGCCGGACTATCGGGGTTATTTTATTGGGGGAATCCTTTGGTTCAGTATGGGACTATTGTTCAAAAGTGAATTATTCTTGACACTAGGCCCCGTATTTTTGTACACGGGATTCGTTAATAGAGATAAATGGGATAAACAAAATAAGGCGCTTCAGAGCAACTCCAAAACAATCGAAACTGAGTGAGGGTACCCGATCTCGGCTTTTCTCCAGGATTTTTACTGATTATCTGGCTAGAGGTGATTTAAGATGGTACAACCAATCAATTTGAAAGAGCTCGAAAAAAAGGCGTACAAGGCCACGTTTCAAGATGGCTTTTTGGACCTCTTTTTTGGAGTTATGTTCACGGGATTTGGCTTTATCCCAGTGTTTGTAGACATCGGTATTCCAAGACAATTGGTTTCTTTTCTGATCCCGATCCTAGCATTCTTTATCTTTTTTTTTGGAAAGAAATTTATTACCATCCCCCGGATCGGTCATGTCAAATTCGGCCCGAATCGGCAATCTGCTAGGAAAAAGTTGATAATCATAATAATTGTCTCCGTACTTATTACATGGACCGTTTATATTTTAACGGTTACTCAGACCGTGCGGTTTCAACTGTCTGAAGGACTTTTGGGAACCCTAGCCATGGAATTTTTGTTTCTAACGGTTCCTCTAAGTGTAATGGCCTATTTCACGAATTTTGATCGCCTATACGCATATGCCGTGATGTATGGACTAACTTATCCCTTTACCGAATTCTTACACCCATATATGGGTACCCCCTTTGACAGTATCATTGCTTATGGGATCTCTGGAGAGATCAGTATAGCCGTTGGGCTACTTTATTTGATCCAATTTTTGCGAACGTATCCAAAGATCGATCTGAATGATTATCACAGTCCGATAACGGAGGGAAGTGTTAATGATCCCTAATAAAAACGCTATCGAGCAAAAACCACTCGACACCATTGATAAGTTAATCCATGAACCAGCCCGACTTCTGATCATGGCTCACCTCTACGTCGTTGAAAGCGCCGACTTCGTCTTCTTGATTCAGCAAACCGGGCTGACATGGGGTAATCTCTCATCCCACGTGAGTAAGTTAGAAGCAGCGGGGTATATCGATATCGAGAAAGAATTTAAGGGCAAGAAACCCCATACCATGTTGCATCTCACCGACAAGGGTCGGGCGGCTTTCCGAACCTACCAGCAGCAGATGAAACAACTGTTTAGTGACCTGCCTGATTGATAATCTCTGACGAAAAGATGATTCAAAACTAATGGTGAATATAATGACACAGGTGACTCTGGGAAGAGCTCGGCGGAGTAAGTTTGAGATCTGGATTGAGGTCTTAGAAGCCTGTGTGCGTGGGGTCCGCACTCAAAGTTGGTTATTAAGGAAAATTGGGCTTAAAACCAAGGTGATAAAAGAGGTTCTCGGCTTTCTCATGGCTGCTGGGCTCATCAAACAACAATCCACTTCAAAAGGCAACGGCAGTCGATGGGAATTCTGGACGACGGCGAAAGGGGAGGCAGCGCTTACTTACTATTACCAATTAGTCACCAAATTCTTTGTGAATCCATCAAGTTAACCTACTCTCTTATCCCACTCTTTACTCACTTGTCCCCTATCCTAGATAATATCAATTTTTTCTATCGAGTCACGCTAAACGATGAGAATTAATTAGTCATCCATCAGAATGACGAGTTAAAAAATCTATTTCAATAACTCAAGACGGTAGAGATCCACTCGTCGATCTTGCAAGAAACTATGGCTATCCAGATCGCTTAAGACATCCTTAATCTCTCGAAGGGTTTTGACATGATAGAGGGGTGAATCGGTTCGTGAGGCCCTTAACCATTCCAGATCAAGGTCTGCAACCAACACTTGTTCTTCTGGTCCTGCTTCGGCAAGGACATCATTTTTCAGTTTTGGCGAGACGATTAATGTCCCCACAGCATGCTGTTCGGCACTCCCTACACTAACCACAAAGCAATTGTTCTCAATTGCCCGCACGCGGACAAAATCCCGCCACGGTGTAAGAAAAGGGCCAGGCATTCTTCCAGGAGCAAATATGATCTCTGCACCATGGATGGCTAGAAGACGTGGGATTTCTGGGAGCATGAGATCGTGACAGATCGTTAGACCAAGTGTGCCATATTTGGTGTTGGCCACTCCAAGGGCGTTACCCTCCAAACATTTCGAAAATCTGGGTTCCCAAGGGAAGAGTTGAATTTTTCTGTAAATTGTTTGGATTGCTCCGGATGGATCGATGAGGGGTACACTGCTATACTTTTTCCCCTCTTTTACTTCATAGAGATTTCCTATCACATAGACAACATGGTCTCGCGCAAAATCTTGCAATATAGCAGTCGTTGGCCCGGGGATAGGTTCAACAGTCGCAGCTCCCACAAATAACTCTGGCAGACAAATAATCTCTGCATCCTGCCCCGCTGCTTGTTCCATAAGTCTCACAGCTGTTGAAAGGTTTGTACCTCGTGCTTTGACGGATTCTCCTGCCATTTTCATTTGAATGGCCCCAACTCGTACCAATGCGTTCACCTTACATACATTTTTTATGTCTCTTCTTCCTCCAATGTAAATAAAAACTCCATGAATTCGGCGGAGAGGGGGAAGGATAAGATAAACAAATGGATTATGCGGTGAAGGCACTAAGAATCGAGAAGAAAGATTAATCGGTCTTAGATGACTCCTTCCACTTTACGGAGAGACCTGTGTGGAAAGTAAAAGCTGAAACAGTGTGTGGATCGTCCCCTTTTCAAGGAGCTTTCGGGTATCAAGAAGTTAAAAACTGATACTCGAACATAATTGATAATTAGGAGAAACTCAAACCCTAAAACAAAACGAAAAAGGAGGAACCCGAGATAGTAAATGGGATATTTCTGATAATGGGCGCCATCGCCCTAATCATTGTTTTGTTATATTTGCTCAGCGGGATTCGAGTGTTGAAGGAGTGGGAACGCGCCCCGGTTCTGCGGTTAGGGCGTTATTCAGGGATGAAGGGTCCGGGCATTATCTGGATCATTCCGGGAATTGATCGCATCCCTCAGAAGGTTTCGACACGGATCCAGACGTATGCCTTTCGATCCGAACAGACTTTGACCATGGACAACGTTTCTGTCAGTGTCGATGCGGTTATGTACTTTCGCCCAGTCGATGTTGAAAAAGTCATCCTCGAAGTAGAAGACTACTATTCGGCTACACAATGGGCGGCACAAACCACCCTGCGTGAAGTGATGGGTAAAGTTGAACTCAACCAACTCCTCTCCGAGCGGGACGAGATCAGTCACCATCTCTCGGAGATTATTGACGAAAAGACCGAACATTGGGGAATCAAGGTCACTTCTGTTGAAGTCCGGGATGTGGTCCTACCCCAAAGTCTGGTGGATGCCATGGCCCGTCAAGCGGAAGCCCAACGGGAACGTCAAGCGCGAGTGACCTTAGCTACCGCTGAAGCAGAAGCCGCTGGCAAGATGGTTGAAGCTTCAAAGAATTATCTAGACAATCCTGGGGCCATGGAATTACGTTGGATGAACTTACTCTACGAAGCGACCACCCAAGGCAGTACAACGATCATCATGGTCCCCGCGAATGTTCCAACAGTTGGTATCAGTCATCCCTTAGAGGTCTTTGGGATGCAAAAGATGACAGAAGATGCCAAAAAGGGACAAAAATCCAAGTGAGTCTTAATAAAGAAGGGGGAGATACCACCTTTTTTACTTTAGATATCTAGTAAAATTTCGAAGAAAGATCTACACTAAACTATGATCTCTCTATATATGTTCGGAAGGATTCTGGTGGGAGTACATCTTTCTCACTTTATTAGGAGAAGAACAATGATTGTTGGGGTCTACATTACTTCATTTGTAGTAAGAGGATTCTTGTTCTACCCCGTGTAGGGACTAAAACTTCTCCCCTTGGTGACTAATTCGTTTGGCAGGGTGATCTATTCTGTACCCATGTGTTTTGTGCTCGTGGTTGGGGGTTTATTCAACTGGTTCGTAGACTTTAAGTCGTCGAGTATTAATAATTAAGCGTAATTTGCCACGACGAGACATGTCTTGTAACAGCTGTTTTGCAGTGCTTACTCGGATATCGTATCTGTTGGCTATTGTGGAGGGTGTGATGGCCCTCATTTTTACAATATCATTTTCAACAGTATCCTGATTTCCCGAATCAAGATTCAATTGTCTGCTGTGGGACGTATATTCAAAGCTCTTTCCCCACTTCCGTTTTTTTCGAACTTTATCAGCGGATGACACCTAGAGTTCCTCTCTTACAAATCTTCAAAAAGTTTGTATTTATAGGGGTATTTTTCCTTTGCGCTTTACGAAACCATTGCAGAAAGCTCCTAGTTAGAAGCATATGATTGGAGCTGATGAAGCTATTAATACGGTTCTGCTAGAGGATTTGGATGATTCCATGTGGTGTTGATCATCGAATCATCATGGAATAAGCAGCCCAAATTTGGCAACAAAAAACCCAGCACACTTGTCACGATGTGGCCAAAACCGCGCTGTATTTAGGCCAGAACGGAGTGGTTTTTCGCGACTGTTTTTTGACAAGCCTTTTCTATTCAAAGGAACCGGGTATAGCTGAATCCGATCAAGAAACGAATCTATCAACTCTTCTCCTTCTTCAGGCATTATGGAACAGACACTGTAGATTCCAATTCCTCCCATTTCTAAGAATTCAAGAGCCTTTTCGAAAAGTAACTGTTGGAACCGAGTGCGTTGCTGCACTACTTCAGGATCAACCCGCCATTTATTGTCTGGATACATATGAAAAATACCAGTTGAGGAACAGGGCGGATCTAGGAGGAGTTTATCAACTTGTATGGGTTTTAAGTCGCGGACATCCCCAATCAGAGGTTCAACAATTGAAACACCCGCCCGCTGCACGATGTTTTCCAACTCTAGCATTCTCCTTTTTGAAAAATCAATTGCAATTATTCGCCCCTCATTTTCCATCAATTGAGCAATCAGAGAGGTTTTCATGCCCGGAGCACTACACATGTCAAGTACTATCTCACCTGGAGCGGGATCTAACGCATGAACCGCCCCACAACTAGCTTTATCTTGGGTGAAGACGTGACCTTCTTGGTAGGGGGCTGTCAAGATGACTGGCGTATCCTTCCAGGACAATATTCGTAAAAGATCTGGAAACTCCGTATCTTCTTCTAGAATGATGTCTGCCGCTTCAAGCTCTCGAATCGCTTTTTCTGTTGTGGTTTTCAAGGTATTGACTCGGATCCAGATGTTCTTTAATTCATTATTAGCTTTCATTAGCTGTAAACATTCCTTTTCTCCCAGCAGGCTTACAAAATGCTTGACAAACCAAACCGGATGGACATATTTTAAGGCCAATTGCTGTACTTTCGTTTTTTCGGCATAGATTTCATTAAGGTCAATTGCTCCAAGGCGAAACAACCGTGTGACAAGGTGGCGAACTTCTTCTTCCTCTCTCTTCCCATTTAAGATCTTTTCAATCTGTGTTGCGACAGACTCAAGAGGGTCTTCAAGTATCTGAATCATATAGGTGGCGATTCTAAAGAGATTTGTAACAAAGAGATCTGGCTCTGTGTCTTCGAACATACGATTGACGAATTCGTCCAGAAAATTCTGGCGTCGCACTGTCTCCATCGAATAATGGTAGATTGCATTAAAAAGGCCTCGGTCACTGATGGCATTCTCCGTCCACAGCTGATAAAGGCACTTTCTGCTTGAATTGCGGGAAACACTTGCTTGAGTCAATACTCGTGCCGCTAATTCTAATGCTTTCAACCTACCCCTCTCAAAATATTGCTTCATATCTTCACTCTAAAACTTTCAGGTTTCACTAAATATACAAGTAATCTGCTCAATGTTGTTAGCCAGTGCAAAAAGAGAATAATCTCTCTCATTTCGAAGCCTTTTTGATTGAGTTGTGCGAGGATCTTGGGTGGAGGAAACTGACTTCCCATGCAGGGAAAAAGGCTACTTTCCAATCAATTAGCCTAAATATTTATTAGTCGAATTAGCATAAAAAAAGAAAGAGTTTTAATGAACTCCTTTCACTAGCTCTCTAGTTGATGGGAAATACCCCCAGGCAATGACCGAATACAACGAGGCTGTCCAATGAAAGGATACGTGTTCAAAGTTCTGCTTCTAGGCGATGCCGGTGTGGGTAAAACTAGCCTGATCATGCGTTTTGTCCACAATAAGTTCAAAAGCGATTATCTGTTGACCATTGGGATGAATGTATATTCGTATACAATAGATGTAAATGGATACCGAGTGAGTTTATCCATTCATGATATTGGTGGGCAGAAGCGGTTTGAATCTTTTCGGCAGATCTTCTATAAAGGGAGTAGTGGTGCTCTCTTAGTTTATGACATCACCCGGGAAGCTTCTTTCAAGCACGTCTCCAAATGGGTCGCTGAATTACAGCAAGAGTGCAAACAATGTAAAGATCTCGTGTTAGTTGGAAATAAAATGGATTTGGAGGAGCTTCGAGCAGTGCCTTATGAAGCAGGAAAAAAACAAAGTGAACAATTAGGCGCCACTAACTTCATAGAAACCTCTGCATTGTCCGGTCAAAATGTTGTGGATGCTTTTAAACAACTTGCAAGTACTATGATTCACTCTTCAAATCGAAAAACCTCGCCTTAGTTACAATTATTGCTCTTTTAATATCAGCTTGCAATAAGTGAAAGGAAGGTAGAAGTGATTCCTGTAATCCTCTATACTAATGAGTGGTAACCTTTTCTGGGGAGGTTGTTTACCCTATTCATCTCTTTACCCTTCTCTATCCTGGTTCTTACTCGAACCGCTACACAATGTCCCCTTTATACACTCTACTCCCAGATATTACAAGAACCTTCTTGCAGCTTGCAAAAAGATAAATAGGCTATGTCCCCGCCTACGGCAAGAGGTATTTTCAGATGTCCCAATGGAGTCCTCCCCTCCGGCCTGGCTTCGTGAATTTACTAGGAGCTTTATTTTTTATCTTTGGCCTGTTCTTCCTTTTTCAATTCATTGCCTATGAAGAAACTAATCGCCTGAAGACCTTAAAAGGCTCCCTTGTACGGCTCGTACTTGCTGCCCTCTTTCTTGGTTTTGCCATATATTTCATTTTACTTAGCTTAGGTATATTCGTGTAACTTCTATAATAAATTGCTATAATTTAAGTATCTTTATTCGAACTAGAATCTGATCAAGAAGTTCTACGAGCTCGCTGGGAGCTTTTTCTTTTTGGGTTTTCGCCTCTTGCCAGAACTCCTGAAACTGTTCTACTCGGTGGCCTTGTAAAACATACTCAAAAGCTTGGATAGTTGTTTCAATACGATCACACATCCGCATGAGCTGAACTTCCAAACTATTGTCAGTTTCAAGGTGTTTCCAAGCATCTTCTAGAATATATCCAAGCGCTCCTAATTTTTGGCTTAATCTGGTAATCGCTATTCGTTCTGCATTGCGCTTTCCTTGTTTCATAGCCTTACCTCCCAAATTTATTACCCGACGATCAATATCATGGGTAAAACACTCTACTACGTCGTGAAGAAGAGCTAATGTTACCGCCTGTTCAGTATTGATTTGCACTCCTTTTCGTTCCAAGTTTTTACAAAGTAAAAGGGTGAGTATGGCTGTTCGGAAGGAGTGATCTGCTATAGACTCGGTTTGGGCAGCATTAACCCCCGAAAAAATCCAGCCACTCCTCTTTAACAATTTAAGTCTGCCAATTTCTAATAAAAATCCAAGAAAGTCCTGAAACAGTGCATTCGACCTCCATAGCCAAGATGATAAGATTTGATTCATAAATTCCGGAAGCTTTTTGGTTAAGTATCGATATGACAATTTAACTATAGTAATGTTGTAATGCATAAGTATTTCGTGAAGGCTGATACATAGCAGAATTGATCGGGGTTGATGAAGCAAGAACCTTTTTTTTAGAACTCCTTAATAAACAAATGGGGTTGGTATTGTGGAGGTGCCCTTTCCAGAAGATCGAAAAAAAGCAGTTATATCAATACTATCCAATATAGACTACCTCTCAGCTAAAATTGCTCACGATGTGGCTACCCAAGAAGGAATCTATACGCTGCTTAGCTCTCCAAAATCACTTATGGAAATCGCTTATGAGAAAAAATATCAGAATCCTGAAATGCTTGGTGTTTGGCTAAATAAGTTAGCTTCATTTGGGTTCCTCAACTCTGAACCTGGGTCGGATCTATTTCAAACCCCTTTGAATTTTCCGGAACTTCCCAGCCCACACCCAGAGAATTCCTTCGCCTCAGATTTAGTGATTTGGGAACGCATGATTAAGCAGCTTGCAGAAGTATTCCCAGCGAAGCTTCGGAATGAAATGATAGGGGTTTCTTTTGATAAAAATCCCTATATTTGGGACTCTCTAACAAGCTTGGAATCCGCTGAAACCCTCCGCGAGCTGATCATAACGCAAAGCCGAATTACTGAGCATATCGCTAAAAAAACAACACATGGTGAGAAATTCCGCATTCTCGATCTCGGGGGGTTTACGGGCAACTCTACCCTCACTCTTAATCGGCTCCTCCCTGAAAATATTGAAATCACAACAGTTGTCCACAGTACGAAATATGTTCGTGCTGTTGAAGCCACCTTTGATGTATTTGGTATAACAAACGCAGAAGTACTCAAAGCTCCTCCAATCGCACCATTAACGGCAACTATTAACAAAACGTATGATGCGATATTCACATTCCATCACGAAACCTATATTTCCCTCCAACGCATACCTGACTTGGCGAAACTGTTACGCCCGTCTGGCTCCCTTGCCGGGTTTAACCCCCTTCGTGATAAAGCCGGGCAACCTCTCCTCCTCGAATGGATCTGGAATGTGATCCCCTTCTTCCCAAAATATCCCATGCGTGAGACTTTTCGCGCCACCCTTGCGAACTCGGGCTTCACATCTATCAATCTCCAACCTGCTCCCTTGTGGACGTTCTCGGCAATTCGACGCTAGTCTTCTAATAACCATAGGAGGCATGACCTTGCATCAGGATACACGGGTGCCTCTGATCAAAATTTTGGCGTTTATCGCCATTTCTGCTCTTATCTCAGGCATCTCCTACTATATACGAGAAAATTATCTCTTTTTCACGGGACTTCAGAGTTCAACATTTCGTGTCATTCGCATGACTGTTGTCTATATCCTGTTTCCCTTTTGGTGGGCCATGACAAAACTAGGAACCCGTATGGGAGAATTTGGTCTCACTACAAAGAATCTGAAAGAATCCCTACTTTACGGGAGTCTTGTCTATGCCATTGCGCTAGGGATTTTTATTTATAACTTGAATAACTCGACCTTTTACTCGGCTTTTGCAGGAGGGTATGAGCAGATGACACTAGCTGAGCTTATACTAACAGGAACTTTGTTCAGTTGGATGGCCGCCGTGACAGACATCTGGACTCGTGGGTTCATCCTCCTGCAAGTAACAAAATATAGTAATGCCACATTTGGGGTGCTTATGCAAAATTGCACATGGGTACTTGTCCATTTGTATGAAATTGCCATATTGGCGCCGGTGCTTTCGCTGCCGGGAGCCATAACGCTGACACTTGTCTTAGGAACCACTGGAGATGTGGCTGCGTTGAAAACCCACAATATCGTAGGCTTAGCTTTTGGACATGTGATGCTAAATATAGGTTTTATGGCATATGTGATCTTATAATTAGATAATTTGTTTCTGGACTATTATTTCTTAAAGATTGGCACATTCCTATACTAGGTCCCAAAATATCACTCATAATATTATTGCGTATAAACAGCTTAGACAGCCAATCTTCTCTCTCACTGACCCGTATTCGTAATGTATCGCTCATGTTGCCTAATATTCACTTTATTCGCTCAATATTTTATAGTCTACATATTATAAGAAGAGAGTAGAGTACAGTGACTCCTCTCATGCAGGAAGTATGAAAAGATGTTATTAGATATGAGGAATCTTTGGGAAATAGCATTCTATCAGGTTGGGCGGGATGAACCTCTATCAGGTTGAGCGAATGGATATAATCAATTTCTTGGATATCATTCCATCATGTGAACTCTTGAAATGTACAATCAAAGATGAAAATTATACCTTCTCAACAAGATATTGGGCATAAATTTCCTTACTTAGTGGAGTTACAGTTTTTGTAACACAGTTCTACTATATAACATCGCTTAAGACTTTTTTACACTTCTTATTCGCATTTGAATGAAATAAATATCAAATTAAAAAAATCCGGAGAAATATATCAGAAATCCGGAGAGGTTTAGTCAGAAAGCTTATTAAATTAGTTAAGAGATATTTTAGGTGACTGAACAATTATAATATACGGGTTGTGAAAGCGTCCCTGATACAAGTTCGTGAAGGGCGCTTGACGCACAGAAAGGGGACACATAGAAAGGGGATGTGTTAGTAAGCGAGGTAATCCTAGATGTATCCGAAGAGAGAATTTACTCTATTTTTAGAAGAGTTAGCGAAATCAGAGCCACAAATTCAGGTTGTACTCTATACAGACCTCGCAGGAGTTGTGAAAGGCGTCCTGAAGCGGAATACCACCTCTGAGCCGACATCCCACGTGGATCAGCTCCATGCGTTCCTCGGATGTGCCATAGTCCAAAGTTATGTGGAAATGGGAATGAATTATGCCCTGAAAAAATTAAGAACAGTAATGGTTGAGTATCAACATGGAACCCTCCTGTTAGCGCCGACGTGCTCTGGGGTGCTCATGGTACTAGCGGATCTTGGGGCGAACTTAGGATTTATTCGCCATAAGCTGGTTCGCATAAAAGAAAAAGTACGTAAGCTGGAATCCACTCTTGAAACACCTCAGTTACCTCCATTGACCGAAATTCGGGAAGATAACGGCACAAAAAAACGAAATAGTTCAATTATTGAAGTAAGGCATCAAATAAAAGAACCCGTAGATGAAAAAGAGCTGCTTAAAAAAGCGCTTCAAGCACTTGATAATATTTAACTATTTACAACTAATTCAAGAGTTAGTTTATAAGGTGAGTTGTTATATTGCAGCTTTGATTAGTAAATTGGGCGAACCAATTATCTGAATATCATAGGTTTTCTTAAGTGATTCTTCCATCTCGTAATAAAAATATTCGATCTGCTTGTTTTGCCAACTCTTGGTTGTGAGTTCCTACAATTATTGTTCTATTTTCATCAACCAAGGATCTGAACAGCTTGAAAACTTCTACCGCGGTCGTTGAATCTAAGTTACCTGTCGGCTCATCTGCTAAAACTACCTTTGGTTGATTTGCTAGCGCTCGAGCAATGGCCACTCGCTGTTTTTCTCCACCACTTAATTGGGATGGGAGATGGCGAGCTCGTTTTGTCAAACCCACTCTCTCAAGTAATTCTGTGGCACATTGCTGTTGTTTTTTACTAGATTTTCTGGCAAAGAGTAAGGGTAATTGAACGTTTTCCAAGGCAGTTAAGCTAGGGATAAGGTTGAAGTCCTGAAACACAAACCCAACTTCGTTGAGCCGAATCTGTTGTTTCTGTTTATGACTCAGGGTAGATACGTCTTTACCATCAAAAAAGATGGTCCCGGAAGTTGGGGTATCCAAAAGCCCAATCAAATTCAATAAAGTCGTTTTCCCACTGCCTGAAGGCCCCACAAGAGTAGTAAATTCCCCTTGCTCAATAGTTAAGGTTATCTCTCTTAATGCTAGTATTTCGACTTCATAAAGCAAGTATTTTTTCGTGATTTGATCCACATGAATAAGCCCTTTATGTGTGTCGTGACGTACAGAGTTTCTTTTCCGTTCACTCAATTGGTTTCCCTACTGAATCTTATCTAGACGAACTATTTATGTACTCATGTTCAATGTATTTTCGAGAATGTATTGTAAAGACTTAATGAACTAAAGCCTAAGTATAGAGATGGGTGTAATTCCATTCACTGCCTTTCACAATATCTGTACGATCCAATCACAACCAAACTAAAACAGTAAAATTCAGGATCAGGTAATACCTAATCTCTTATATATGGGACACTATAAATCCGCACCCATAACAAGTCTTTCCTTGGTCTTGTAACTTCTGCCCACAATTTGGACAGTAGCCATGCTTCACAAAAACCGGTCTTATCTTTTTGCCTTCCTTAACTCTTATCAAATGGATACGATGGCGGGGGATTGGTGGATCGTCTTGCTCCAGAAATTCTTGAAGAGAACACTCTACTAAGGTATCAAAATCTCTATACAGCACCTTATACTTGGAAATATCGTTGGCAAATCGCGCGTAAGAAATAATTTCTTCAAGTTTCCCCTTCATTTGTCTCACCACATTGTCTTTCTCAAAATGTCTGGAAAGGTTTAAACTTAGAATTTTTTTGCCCCTTCAGGATATTTTTAACTACAGTTATCGATTGCTGCACCTCTACTTCACTTGCAACACCGAATATAGCAACATTTATCAATTTTGTCTTAAATACAAACCGAAATGCTTTTTCAGGTGGAAGTATTCCTGCTGCGAGTGGTTTCATGGCAAATACATTCATCTTAAGCTCTTTCATGAGTTTTTGTGCCTTTCTCAAATTCCCTACAAACGTTCCTGAATAATTAAAAGGCATCATGATCGTTTTTAGCGTTAAGTTCTCACGGTGATTTTTTAGCCAAGCCAACACGGGGAGGACGTCATGAATGGCGGCCCCAGGAATCATCTCCTTATCTAAAATTTGGTTTTCAATTTTTTGAATGGTTTTAATATTCATGTGATCGGTAATCACGCCGTGGATGAAGACAATTTCTACCCCCAGCTGTTGTAGCTCAGCAATACTTGCTTTGGCATCAGGCAATGTGCTTCCAGACTTGTAAAATGTGATACCAGTTTCTTTCTCGGCTATTCTAACCCCTTCTAACACATTGGCTGCAGGGATAATGTGGGCAGCCGGGATGCCCAAGTCAGCAGCTGTAACTAGGATTTTTGCTATATTTTCTGGGTTGCTAAATGTCTTATAATAGGATGCACTCCGCGTTCCGAACTGCCCTGCTCCAATGAAGGGCGAGGAGCCAATAAGAACCCGCGGGACTTCTATTCCCTCAATACGAACAATGGGAACTTCACACATTTCCTTCCAATTCATCTAAATTTCCTCACGACGCTTTTTTCTTAAGGGAATAAATAACAACTAGTATTATTTGAAAGATCTTTCTCTAAGGAACGGTCATTTTTAAAACTTGATTTTCATTGGACATTTTAAGCATCAATGCTGGTCAGAGTTTGAGGAACGTCGTTGGTTGGCGTTGGATGATCTCTAACCATTCTGATAGAGACATCTCTGTGGTACATACAAGTTTTACATTATGCATCGCTTGAAGATCTTTCGAAAATACCATAAGGTTAGGAGGGAGGTAGATTGTGTCCATCTCTGATCTTAACGAACGGTTGTTTTGCTTCTTGAGAGCCCAAATAATACTGTTCAAGGTCATCATTGCATTGGTGTTTTTTGTCATCGAAGGGTCGATGTCTTTGAGAGGTTCAGGGAACTGTTCAAGGTGAATACTTTTGGTGGAATAGTGCTGGGTCCAAATAGCCTCTGTTATAAAAGGACAGATTGGAGCTAACAGTTTGAGCAAGGTCCTTGCACATATATGGAGGGTATACCAGACACTTTGTTGCTCCACGTCTGTAAAGGAATTTTCACGATTGTAGGCTCTTGACTTCGCCAACTCAATATAATGGTCAGCAAACACTTCCCGGACGAAGTGGCGGATGGTTTTGGCACCCGGATGGAAATTAAAGGTGCTATATGTCCTATCCACATCTTGGATCAGTTGGTTAAGTTCTGCTAAGATCCATTCATCCGTTGCCGTTAATTTGAAACCAGCTGTGAGTTCAGGGAACGCCGAAATATACCTTGCAATGCTCCACAACTTCTGCATGAATCGTGCTTCTCCGGCGACGCGTTTTGTAGAATAGCGAATATTGCTGCCATGACTTGCTTCTAGCGCGCCAAACAAACGAAACGCGTCACTCCCATATTTTTCGATCTCGTCCTCGGGGTTTACAATATTACCTAGGCTCTTACTCATTGGTCTTCCATCATGAGCCACTACCATGCCGGAGATCCATGCATGTTGAAAGGCTGACATCTGGTAGAGTTGTTCAGTCCGTAACATTGCATAATGGAACCAAGTCCGAACGATGTCAATGCCATTGGGACGAAGGCTGCAAATAAATCGCCTTTTGTTTTGATTGAGGATTCGCTCAAATACCTCAGGATCATGTTTATTATGGGGATGGCTCGTGATATAGATATGACTGATAGATGAATCCAGCCAAGTATCTACGGTCCGTGTCTCTCCCACGAACTCAGTCCCACCACATTTGCTACATGCATTGAAAGGAGCTGGATCGCGCCAAGGCCGGTAATATTTCCCTGGGGGCGGTAAATGCGGAGCGCCACATTTTTTACAGTACCAAATAGGCAATTCGGTTCCATAAAAACGCCGGCGGGAGATAGGCCAGTCTTGTCTCACGGCATTTAACCAGTTGATCCATACTTGTTTCATGGAAAGGGGATGCCACTCGATCTTGTCCGCATATTCCAAAAGAATTGGGATGAATTCTTGCTGTTTCAAGTAGTATTCTTTCATGCCAATGAATTCTATTGGAGTTTTACTTCGCCAACAAACAGGCTGTCGGTGCTGTGTCTTTTCTTGTTTGATAAGTAATCCTTGTTCCTTCATGTCCTCAATAACGGCAGTACGAGCGTCTTCCACTGTCATTCCTTTGTATTTGCCTGCGAGTTCAGTCATTCGGCCTTTGGAATTAATAACATAGCGGGGAGGGATTTGCCGTTCCTTAAAAAGGCGGATGTCTGTCAAGTCCCCAAAACTACACATCATCGCGATCCCAGTCCCAAAATCCATTTGGGCCTCTCGATCCATCATTATTGGCACTTCAATCTCAAATAATGGGGTAATCGCGGTCTTCCCTTCGAGATGTTGATAACGGGAATCGTCCGGATGGTAGATGACCAACCCAATGGCTGGTAACAGCTCTGGTCGGGTGGTCACGATGTGGAGATCCTCTCCTGTTTCTTTAACTTTGAAACGCATTGTAATGAGGATGGTTTCTGTCTCAATGTATTCGATCTCGGCATCTGCTAACGTGGTTCCACACTCTGAACACCAGTTATTGGGGCGATCATCCTCGTAAATTAATCCTTTGTGCCATAGCTCAATAATCGTCGCTTGGGTCTGGGCTCGATATTCCGGCTGATCCGTCTTGTACACTTCATCCCATTCTAATGAGTTATAAGAGATTCCAAGTCGACGACAAATGGAGAGTATCTGATTACCATATCGAGAGAGAAGTTCCTCACATTTCTGGATGAACTCGCCTCGTGGGGTCTCATGCATCTTGATACCAAATTCTTTCTCGGTTTGTATCTCAACGGGCAAACCGTTTCGATCAAGGCCCATTGGATATAAGAGTTCATAACCTTTCATGCGGAGATATCGGACGAAAAAATCCTGATATGCATAATGGATGGCTCCACCGACATGCCATGGGGCGTTTGCATAAGGAGGGGGTGTATCAATTGAAAAGATCGGTTTTTGGGAGTTTTTATCGAAGCGATATATTCCTTCTTGCTCCCAGCGTTTAAAGATCTGGGGTTGGGCACTTGCGTCCCATCGTTTTGCTTTGATTTTGGGCACAAATTTACTCATGGTCTAGCCTCTTAGTAGTGTAATCAAGTTCCAGAGCGTAAAAATTACCTGATTTTTCGGAAAAAGAGGAAAACATGGATGCGCCTTTAGAGAATAATGCAAAAAGTAATTGTGTTTATTTAATCGAATAAATAGGAGACTGTAGTTTAAGATGAGGTTAGGCGGTTTATGTCGTAAAAAGCAGTCTATCTGAAGTGGCCAGAAGATCTGGGACCTGACATCGCCTCCGCATCACTTCTCCTCCATTACTACAGTATATGTCTTTACAAAATCCGCTTCGGATCAAGAATAAAAAGCTTTCTCTTATAGCGTCCCAAAGAATTTTTTATATAAACACTTGTATAACCAAATAATAGCAGAGGATTACGTATCCAAAAGACTTCATTGCAAGTCTCAAAACCCATTATAAGTTATTTCTCCCTTAAAACAAAGATCTGAATGATTCAGGAGTGAGATAATATAGATTCATGTTCTACAACCAATAAATAGCACTAATCGGTGTAATCTACTCTACATCGCCACTTTAACTGAGTTTAAAAGAGTTACCTCACCGTATCCAAGATGTCCACATCATTGGGCAGGAGTGGAA
Organism: Candidatus Heimdallarchaeota archaeon; assembly: GCA_046761065.1. Classification (GTDB taxonomy): domain Archaea; phylum Asgardarchaeota; class Wukongarchaeia; order Wukongarchaeales; family JBHIFL01; genus JBHIFL01. The sequence goes on along the minus strand of JBHIFL010000043.1, from coordinate 19,321 downwards.
CACATTAACTAAGCTCCGGGCGAGTGCAAACTAAACTAACAACCAGTCCAAGGGGAACTTGTACTGTCGTGGTGTGAGTGAGAAGCTTGGAATTTGTGAAGAACCATATCAGTCTATGAATAATCACTATCGTATCCCTTTAACAGGTTTGGCTTTCATGCTTAGAGTTACCTTCTTCTTCGAAGGATCATAACCATTACGACACCAGAAAGGACAATAACAACAGCCAGAATCGGAAGTACCTCCAGTAACACTGTCTCTACCTTCAAGGGGTCGGTCCCTTTGTGTATCTCATCTCCATCATTCACGCCATCCCCATCTGTATCAGCAACAGCCGGATTAGTGTCATAAACGTCTATTTCATCGACATTTGCTAACTCGTCTTCGTCGTAGTCGATGTTGTAGATGCTCAGGCCTCCATCAGTGCCGATATACAACTTACCAGTGACCACATCCAGAGCCAAGGCTTCAATATAGTTTGTTACAAGTCCATCTTTTGTAGTTCAAGAGGCAAATGTGTTGGAGGTAGGATTATAGATGCTCAAGCCCTCATAAGTGCCGATGTACAGCTCACCAGCGGCCGTATCCAGCGCCAAGGCCCCAACAACGCCTGAAGCAAGGCCATTATTTGAAGTTCGGATCGCAAGCGTATCGGTAGTGAGGTTATAGATGCTCAAGCCCTCCCCGGTGTCAATATACAGCTTATCAGCAGCCTTGTCCAGCGTCAAGACCGCAATACTGTTTGAGGAGAGAGCTACGAGGGTGGTTATTAGTTCGTAACTCTCGTCTGTCGTTTTAAAAACATACAGGCCATTGATGTTCCTGCATAGAGCCTTTTTTACTCGAATCATATAAGATTATCTGATAATTAAGCTCTATAAACTTGTTGATGAATGGATTAAACTCCATTTCTTGATGAACTAGAGCCCCTGAGAGAGGTTCGTTCTTTATACTTAGGATTATCTTTCTTAGCCGGCGCGTTGATTCGTCTGATCAAGTTTTCATCGATGTTTGCGACAAGATAAATTCCTTTGGCTTTGGCTAATGTCAGTATGATGAGTAAACAGAAAACAACAATCGAAATGGAAGAAATAACCCCATCAATAATTTTGGTTTACTTTTTTATGGACTCTCTTCATTTACTAAAGTCTCTATGTCCCTTTTCTTCAAATTTTTCAAAAATCTTGTGATTATAAACAAATCATTTTTATAAACGTTTAAATGAAGAATGAGGGGAGTAATTTGAAGGATTACAGCATCCATGCCTTATACGAGGATATCTTGGTAAACTATTATCTTAAGTATTTAATAGTTCAAAATAAGATCATCTGGGGATATGTAATAGTCAGATTTCCCTCTCAAAAATAGGTGAGAAGAATTCAGGGTAGAATTAAATAAATCATACTCTTCAACTAATAGCAAGCGCTATTCGATGAAATTTGCTCTACGCTGACGCTTCAACTGCGTTTCATAAAGTTGTCTCACCATATCCAGCGTATCCACGTCCTCAGGCGTTTTATCCTCGCGAATTGCGGTAATTCGAGCAAACCGGAGGGCAAACCTGCTCTTATATCGGGTGGAGGCTTGAATGTTATCAAAAGCCACTTGTACGACGATTTTGGGCTGAACTTGAACCCGCCAGCCCTCATCTCGAACCGTAATGGTGTGAAGGCGTTTGGTCATTTGTTGTATTTCGAGATCAGTCAGGCCCTTGAACGTCTTCCCGATGATTGCAAAGCCATCATCATCGCGGGCAGCGAGATAGTAGTCAGATAGGAATCCAGTGCGTTTGCCATGCCCATATTCGGCAGCGACAATGACTAAATCCAGTTCAGCCAAGATTTTTTTTAACTTAAACCAGTGTTTGCCGCGTCGCCCAGCGAGATACGGTGAGTGGTTAGCCTTGAGCATAAGGCCTTCAAATCCCTGGGCTACGGCTTGATCGAAGAGTTGGGTTCCTTCTTCAATGGATAAAATCTGATGTGAAGGGACTACTTCAATAAATTCAGAGTTAGGAATGGTCTTTTGAAGAACGGTTCTACGTTCTAAATAAGAGCGTTCAAGTAAACTTTCCCCATTTGCCCATAAGATATCGAAAACGAAGTACTTGGCAGGAACAGCCTTACTATATTGCAACACGTCATGTTTTCTTCGAAGGCGCCTAGTAAAATCTTGAAAAAAGACTTTTTCACCTTCTAATATCCCTACGAGCTCGCCATCAAGAATTACGTCGCTCTTTATTGATTGAAGAGTTTGAAGAATGTTTGGAAACGCCCCAGATATGTCTTCAAGGCGGCGGGAGAAAATTTTTGCTTTTCTCCCTACTTTATGGGCTTGTGCTCGCACGCCATCGATCTTGACCTCAGCACTCAGCTTCCTGTGATGATATGTAAGGGCAGTTTCTATATTTTCTGCTTTTTCAGCTAGCATCATTCGTATCGGTCGAAAAGGGAGGAGTCGGACTTGTTCAAATGCATCTTCCCCCTTCCTTGCAATTACTGCGACCTCCCCGAGATTGCTTAAAAGCATGTTTGCCCAGCGTACAAGATCTAATGGGATAACAAAGGCTTTTGCAATAGCTTCTTCTAAAAGTCCCTCGCGAAATCCAATTCGGGTTTCTTCGAGAATGATTCGTGTTAGATACTTGGCTTCACTAGGAGAAACGTTTGCGAGAAGTTCTTTTAACATACGGGCACGTTTCATCTGAGCACCTGTCCCGGTAATGGTTGCTAGCTTACTAAAGAATCTCTGGATATCAAGTACGTCATATATCATTTTCTTGTGATCTTTATTCATGAAAGAGAGGAGAGTAGCTTTTTTCTTTGTTAGAGCAAACTCCACAAGCCGCCCAATATCTGAATCTTTCCGATAGTACTCACGATTCTCGATATCCGACCGTCGTGAAAGCTCCATGACTACTTGCCATAGGAGCCGGTAGCCAATATTGATCTTTTTTTCGGCCAACTTAGGAAATGCGCGACCCAAAATCAAATGCGAAACAGCTTGGAGCTCTTTATCGGAGGTTGCCTTTTGCAAGAGTTTGGTAGCAAGTTTCATTTTCTCAAGATTTGAGTTCGTATTTCCAATTGCGTCCATTGTCTCACAAAATGTTTGAAACCGCATTCCATACCCCAAAAACTCATTTTTCTAAAACTATTTGTGGAATATCAATTTATTTTTTTAGCTTCTTAGCATTGATAAAGCATTTAATTTCTCTTAAAGGCGTGTTCCATCATAGAGACAAACAAAAAGAGTTGCTGCTGTGAGATCGGCGATAGTTCCAGGATTTATACCCTCCTCATGGAGTTCTTCATCAAATAAAAGAACCTCTTGCCATCCTTCGCTTGTATAAACACCACCTTTTTTAAGAATATGCTTGGTTCTTGTACTGAGTTGAGTGGCAACTTCTTTACCAAATTTTCGGGAAACAAGGGTGTCAGGGTGAGCTGCAAGAAGCCCCAAAAAGGTTTGGATGGTCGCTAGGTTAAAGTCCGCTTTAGAGATCTCTCTTTTAAACATCGGAACTCCTTCTTCAAAAGTAATTTGGTAACAATAGAGATATTCGTTACAGATCAGATCTTGATCTGCACAAAATTTGAATAAGGAAAGCAGGTCAATTTCATCTTTCTTCAATTGATCAATGACGTTAGGATCTGTGACGGAATAATTTTGTACTTGACCAAGACCACCTGGGTTTACAAGATTAATGCCTTTTACAACTCCCACTGCATCCTCGACTGTGGCTTTTCGGAGGATAGTTCCTAAAGAATTTCTCAGTTCCTGAAGCGAGTGTTTCCCGGTGGCTAGTGAGGCTCCTGCAGCAGCACAGAGAGGAATAAGTAGCAAAATAATCCCTAAGTTTGGATTACGACCCGTATGCCATCGTTTCCCTTCTTTAATAGCTGCAAGAACCCAATCACCTACACCAATCTGGCTGAACTCCAATTCGCCTAACTCCGCCAATATCCCACGATGCGCGGCTGTTCGCCAAATTGCTCCTGCTCCGACTGCAGCTCCTAAAAAATGCTCGAATTTTGTATCCCCAAAATCTCTGAAACGATGAACATTACCTGGTTTGGGTGAGGCGGAGACTTCTAGCACAGACGCCAAAATCGCTAATTGCTCGACAAAATCAGAGATGTTCGAATGCATTATAGTAACTCCACATCATCAATAGTTCTCATGTTGTTTTTCTCAGCTAACTATTTCCCAAACAATTGATGTTACTTCCTTTGCTCATTACATCGCGAAATTCAGTAATTGGAATTTGGTCTCCATACTATCCTTATAAGATATTTAGGTATTCTACTTTATACGGTTTTTGAGGATTTAAAGGGTTTTACTTAGTAAATTACCCTCTCTTGTTAAAGTGGCTTTCCTATACACTAAATTCTCATATACTTGAGAAATTTATACTTATTCGTGACTTATTTGCTCTTTAATAGCTTTACAGAACTTAAATGCCAGGCGGATAAATTCCTCAGGAGCGATCTTTTGAATCCCTAAGCGATAGCGGTGCGCTTCGAGAACTATATCTGCATCGAAATTTGTGGTGTTCCCGTAGTGTTGTTGAAAAATCTCAGGGAGTTCGTAGCGGACACGCTCTGTTTCGCCCTCATAGGCCAAGTACGCATGCGCACAAGCTAAGACATGCTCCCCCCCCTCCAACGCAATACCATAGGGATCTAATCCATGCCCTCCCGTGAGGATGTCGGTATAGCCCACATAACTATTGACAATAAGTGCCTTAGTTGCTTCTTTAATGACCTTTTCAGGGAATTCAACATCTTTTAAGACATTTTCACCTAACAACACTTCACCTTGGGAGGCTCCCAGAGCTAGGATTGTGCCAAAGGCATTATATGGCGTTGGTTGAATATCTTCCTCTTCCACGACTCGCAAATCTAGGAGCGGTGCAAAAAGTGGCTCAGTTCGGAATCCTTCAATAATTCGAGTGATATTTTCATATGTTTTTAGGACATCTTCTCCATCAACTACAAGATAAAAATCGATATCACTTTCTCCAGGGATGTAAAAACCATCACCTTTAGCGATAGATCCGTAGAGGATTAGCCCTTTAACACGGTCTCCCAAAGTGGTAAGTTGATTTACCATTTTCTTTTTGATCACAGTATACTCTACAGTTGACAAGACATTCTCTCCTACTTTTTCCTTGTGTATGTCTCCATCTAAAGGCTGAATTAAAAATCAGGGCCTTTAACAACCACGCATTTCTGCTACCAAATCCACCCTCAAAGGTGGATACACCCTATATTGGTAGCCCGGGCCGGATTTTCGAAAGATTCACTATAGAATCATTTTTCGAACCGGCGTCCTCGGATTTCTCTCTTCGGAAATTTTGTTACTAGTTGAAGTCCAGAGTCCGAGATGATTGGCTTATAGACCGTAGTAGTACCACGGTACGCTACACCACCGGGCTATCCTTACTACATCCCAATCGGCAGTTCATTTTTTATCTATTTCCATCAATCACCAAGACTAGAGTTGCACCCAGAGCAGAAATAAGATGGTTCCGTAGATTGCTGTTATGGCGAAGCCGACCATCAAGGCAATTAAAAAGGGGATATTGTAGCTAATCCATATATAGAACTTAGGATCTATTTCTAATTCCTTGAGGATCGTAATTTTGCGCTCTGCAAGTTCTTCCTCCCTCAATTCAATACCTGAATGGAATTTCAAATACCACGCATCTCTTCGTTTCTCTTCTAGGGGAGTATAAAATGTGATACGTCCTGTACGTAAATCTTCCAGGTGAACGGGTCTTCCCACAAAGGCAGCGAAGATCTTTTGACCCATGGACGCCCTAAGATCTTTGAAAATTTTTTCACCTTTCAGGAATCTCCGGTATATATTCTGTAGAACTAGATAAAATGGAAGAATTATTGTCACGAAATAAGCATTTACTAGTGCAGAAACGGAGAATGGAAGGATTTCATAGGAATGCGGTGAAAAATAAGAGATAGGCATCGTTGCCGTTATAAATGATGCAGAAATGTAAACGAAGAGATCTCCATCTCCCCAAAGGTAAAGATAAAAGAGGATAAAGCCTATAGAGATGGCAATGATTAGAGTAAGGGCAATTGTGGTTATAGTCAGGAGCCGGTTCCTCGCAGTGAAGACATTCACTACATTGATCACTAGACCAATAGCAAAAAAGGTAATCCAAACCCAATCCATGACTTCCCGCGTCTTCCAATCTTGGTAGGCGGAGATACCAAGAAAACTAAAGAGTAAAAAGGCAGTTAATATCTTTATCACTTTCATCATCTTCGTGCTTCAGTCATCCTTTTTATTTTTAAAAGCACCCGAAACAAATTTTTCTTGATCTTTTCTGTATTATCTATACTCTTTTTGAATTTCTAACAAGAGAGTAGATATGTAACGGATAAGAATGTAGTAGAGGGGTGGTTAAAAATACCTTTTCATTGGAAGACCTCCCAAATTCTCAGCATCAGATGTTCTTGTCCCAATTTCATACAAATTATTGCGTGGGTTACCCTCGCACATAAATACGTAAATACATGGAATTTCACATTCCAAAACCCACGCACTAGGAATCCCCCGGCCAGAAACTCCACCTTTAACCGCCCAAAGATGTCTTCCACTTGTTTCCACCATTGAACATATCGTTTCCATTTCCTCTCCCCAACCTTGAACCCTTGCCGCCACCGGAGACACGTTTTCACTTTTGTCCACCCTTGATGTTTGTTCAATTGCACCAGGGGCGTGGGTCCACTCTCCCAGATCGTCACCACGTTTTCTTCAGAATCATACCTGTACCCGCTAGCAGATATCCGTCCCGCAGTATACCGTGGGCACTGTAGGAGGCGGGGGGAGGAGCTTGGTGTCATGCCGATAACCTCGCGTAAACACCTCTCTCAAGGTGGGTTTTTTCTCGCAGCTGGTGAACAGATGCAGTTTATAGCTATAAAAGCACCCCCGGGTCCCATAGCCTTTGCGTGCATCAGGATCTATGGGATTGACCAGAAAAGGGTTAATTCACTTCTAAATGGTCTCCTAAATCATAAAACCCCGCAAATCAAGCGGAAAGTTTCTGGAAAACATATTTGATCAACCGATCCCAGCGGGCTCGAAATCGATTAAAGGTGTGTAAACTGGACGCGCGTTAAAAGGCACATAACCCTCAAAGCAGGGCATCTTTATGGAAAGCCCGATGAAGAGTTTTCTTCGACCGAATTCCAAAGGATTCTATGATAAAAGAATTCCAAAAAAATCAATCCAGATTGTCATATCCCTAAGAAGACTTTAAAAACAAAGGCACAATCCATCGATCTGCGGTTAAACGGAGATCATCCCGGCTTCCGGGGGTTGCTGATATGAATGTGACCACAGCTTTTATATGGAGCGTAATAAGGGATAAATACGGGTGTGCATGCGACGCTGAAGCGTCGTGAGTTATTTGGGGATCAACAATACCCTACTATAGCTCCCCGTATTATTTTGACAGCCCTCCTTGTGATAGATAAAAGGTGAAACATGATCAGACACAAATGTGTCAATGTTCCTGATTTGTAAGCTGTAATCGTTAATGCAATATGCATATCTCAAACGAAAGGGACTCAGGAATGCCATGTAAAGTATTATAAACTTTCTTGTGAACTATATAAAGTATATTCAATTTTCCTCAACTTGAAACGCCATTAATTAAACTCAATTAGTTTGAAAGGTTATTCATTGCCTCGTTTCTAAGAAAGGATCTGAAAACCATGTTCAAAGCGATGTTCTACGAACCCTTAGGTGAAAAACGTGTACACTGTTATTTATGTAACCATCACTGTTCAATCCGGAATGAAAACTGCGGTCGCTGTGCAGTACGAGAAAATCAGGCAGGGACACTGTATTCATTAGTCTATGGTAAGATTATTGCCCATCACGTTGATCCTATTGAAAAGAAGCCGTTATTTCACTTCTACCCAGGTTCCTTGTCTCATTCAATTGCTACAATAGGCTGTAATTTTAGATGTTCATTCTGTCAGAACTTTCATATAAGTCAAGCACCTCGGGAGAAATCGGCTATTTTCGGTCAAGAGATGTCACCGGAAGAAATCATCAAAGAAGCGAAGCATTACCATTGTAAGAGTATTGCTTATACCTATACAGAACCAACCATTTTTTATGAATTCGCGTATGATGTGGCGAAACTGGCTCACAAGGCGGGGCTCAAGAATGTCTTTATTACGAATGGATACATAACTGAAGAAGCGCTACGTACCATAAGCCCCTATTTGGATGCGGCGAACATCGATCTCAAAGGATTTACTGAAGAGTTTTATCAAAAAATATGTGGGGCACGATTGCAACCAGTTCTCGACTCAATCCGCCTCCATAAAGAGCTGGGCATTTGGATTGAGGTGACGACACTTATCATCCCATCACTCAATGACTCTGAAAACCAACTACGAGGTGTCGCAGAATTCCTCTGGGATCTAGGCGAGGAGATCCCATGGCATATTACGCAATTCTATCCTACTTATAAATTGACAGATAAACCACGTACTCCCGTAGCAACCCTACGCAGAGCCCGAAAAATTGGGTTGGATGTGGGGCTGCGTTATGTCTATGAGGGCAACATCCCTCGGACAAAAGAGGAAAATACCTATTGCTACCACTGTCAGGCTCTGTTGATAGAGCGAGCCGGATTTAGGATCCGGAAAAATGTTTTGAAAGATTCTAGATGCCCGTATTGTCATACAGAAATCGAGGGGATTGGATTGAATGAGCCAATCAATTTATACTGACAGAGGAAGAGAATAAATGAGGAGGGATCTTGCAACCCTTATTCACTCGCAACAGTAGGTTAGATAGCCCTTATTTCTATTGTCTATCAAGTTTTAAAGCCATACTCGGCATACTAGTTGATGATACGATAAATATGTTCTTACAAGAGTTTCTAAATATAGGATGAAGAAATGTTTTTTTGCCTCGAATTAAATTCCTTTGATCGCTAAATATATAAGGAACCATATCTCATGATTATATAGAAAATTCTGAACTGTACATCGCCTACGAGTTTTTGGATCTTGAAGTAAGAGATGAGGGAAGGTACAAAGAGAAAATTCTTAAAGAAAAATCCAATAATCCATTTGAAATCTCTTCTACTTAACCAGAAATATAAAGGAGAAACTGATATGAGCAATAGACAGAAAATAATAGATGTTAGGGTTCATGGCAGAGGAGGTCAAGGTGCGATGACCGCTTCCCGCCTATTAGCAGAAGCAGCACTCCTAGAAGGAAAATATATCCATGCATTTCCTTCATTCGGACCTGAACGTATGGGTGCGCCAATAGAGGCGTTTACTCGAATAAGTTCCGAGAAATTTTACATGAAAACACAAGTCTATGAACCAGATGTATTACTAGTTCTTGATCCCACCCTGTTTGACTCAATTAATGTAACACAGGGTTTAGTCGCAGATGGAAAAATTATCGCCAATTACCCCCACACTCCTGAAGTATTACGAGAGAAACTCGCGATCCCTCAGCCGATTGCGACAGTAGATGCTACTAATATCGCTCTTAACACAATTCGGCGTCCAATAACTAATACCGTACTTCTTGGCGCGCTTGTTAAAGTCATTGAAAACATTGTGGAACTCGATTCATTGAAAGAGGTTGTCAAAAATTGGTTCCCGGGGCCGATTGCAGAGAATAACATTATCGCAATTGAACGCGCCTATACTGAGGTGAAAATTAGTGAGTAAGAAATTAATGAACTGGAAAGAAATGCCTATCGGTGGAATGATTATTCAACCGGGTAGCTCCCTTGAATTCAAGACAGGAGACTGGAAGACCTTCCATCCGGAGATTGATCTTGAAAAATGTACTCGCTGTTATCGTTGTGTTATATTTTGTCCAGATGGAGCAATCCATCTTATAGGCGATAATCCGGATGTAGACGGAGATTTCTGTAAAGGATGTGGCATTTGTGCAAAAGAATGCCCAGTTGATGCCATAGAAATGTTAAGATAAAGTGAAAAACGGAGGAACAATCAAATGGGAAAAATCGTAGGCTATACAGGAGATGAAGCCATAGCAGAAGCTGCCGCTATGTGCAAACCGGATGTGATCTCAGCATATCCGATTACTCCTCAAACTATAATTGTAGAGCATTTGAGTCAGTTGGTCGCGGATGGGAAGTTAGATTGCGAATTTGTGCCTGTCGAGTCTGAACATAGCGCCTTAACATGCACTCTCGCAGCTTCTCTAACTGGAGCCCGAACTTTTACGGCTAGTGCAAGCCAAGGCATTCTACTCATGTATGAGATCCTCTATGTCACCGCAAATGCGCGGGCGCCCGTTATCATGGGAGTGGCGAATCGTGCCCTCAGCGGCCCAATCAATATCCATGCTGAATTGACTGATATGATGGTTTGTCGAGATGCGGGCTGGATGGAATTCTTCTCTTCAAGTGCTCAAGCCGCCTATGACAACATCATCCAAGCTTATCGGATCGCAGAAGATCCTGAAGTCCTTACCCCAGCTATGGTTGGTCAAGATGGATTTATCATCTCACATGCGCTCGAACGTGTAGAAACACTCGATGAAAAATTCATTCAAGATTTTTTGCCTTGTTATGAACGGGAATATTTCTTGAACCCAGATCGTCCTATTACCGTGGGTTTGCTAGTCTTACCTGATTACTACATGGAGAGCAAATATCAACAAGTTAAAGCTTTGGAAAAGGCTAAAAGAAAAATTGTCGAAGTAGGAAAGGAATTTGGAGAGCAAACTGGACGATATTATGGATTAATTAACACTTTTGAAGTGGAGGATGCTGATGTAACAATGATTACTATGGGCGCTTTCGCTGGCACGGCTCGGGATGTGGTCAAAAATCTTAGGGCAAAAGGCAAGAAAGTTGGGCTCATCGAAGTCCGAACCTATCGCCCATTTCCTGGAGAGGAACTCCTCCGTGCTTTAGATGGAACAAAATCTGTCATTATCTTTGAACGGTCGCTTGCATACGGGGGGTTGGGTTCCGCGCTCTACACAGATGTCAAAGCGCTCCTTTATGACATGAAAACGCATCCCGCACTGTTAGGATTTGTTGGAGGGCTTGGAGGGAGAGATTTAGCACCTCAAGAGTTTATCAATCTGTTTGAGAAAGGATTTGAAGTAATTGGATCTGAGGAACCGAGTAGAGTTGAATGGATAGGACTTAGAGAGTGATAGAATGGTAGGCATCAAAGAAATTGCACGTTTAGAAGATCGATTCATGTCTGGACATCGATTGTGTGCGGGATGTGGAGCTGGAACCCTAGCACGTCTTGTCCTTCGAGCTGTTGAAAATAAGTGTATCATCACAAATGCAACCGGCTGCTTAGAAGTCGCTTCCACAATATATCCCTATACCGCTTGGAACGTTCCTTGGCTCCATACGGCATTTGAGAACGCAGCTGCAAACGCTAGTGGTATTACAGCCGGACTAAAAGCTATGATGAGAAAAGGGAAAATCCCAAAAGAACAAATTGATGTGCTTGCGTTTGGTGGAGATGGAGGGACCTTCGACATTGGCATCCAAGCTCTTTCCGGTGCAATTGAAAGGGGACACGACTTTCTATACATCTGCTATGATAATAACGCATATATGAACACCGGAATTCAGCGTTCAGGAGCTACGATGTATGGGTCTTGGACGACTACAAGCCCTAATGGAAACGTAAGCATTGGTAAAAGTGAATTCCCCAAAGATCTTGTTGAGATAGTTGCAGCTCATAACATCCCTTATGTGGCCACAGGGAGTATTGCCTATCCTGGCGACCTCATAGATAAAGTACGAAAGGGCTTAGCTGTGAATGGACCTGCATTTATGTATGTGTTAGCCCCCTGTCCCCGTGGTTGGAGACACGAAAGTGACTTAGCAATTTCGATTGCACGCTTAGCTGTGCAAACTCGTATTACGCCATTATATGAGGTAATTGAGGGTAAATATATTCTGAACAAAAAAGTTCCCAAACCCAAACCAGTGGAGGAATTCTTAAAACTGCAGGGTAGATTCCGGCATTTATTCCGACCCGAACGCAACGAAGAAGCAATTATAGCCATTCAGAAATTTGTAGATCGGCGATGGCAACGTCTTATGGAAAGGGTAGCCATTTCAGAATAGGTTTAGGCTCTTGGGCTCTGCACAATATTTATTTGCAGCTAACCTATATTTATTGCCAAAAGAATCAAGCAATTAAGCCGTTTAAGATAGTCTAAAGTAATCTTTCTAAAAGACGAGATCCTAACTATTTCCCATCTTACTAGATGGTTGCTGAGTTTACTCAAAAGGGATTTCTTTTAATAGGAGGCGTATCTAATGACCCCCTCGAACTACAGAAGATCTAAATCTCTAGCGACAGATGTTGCTCGTTGGTGGAACCAACTTAAAGTAGAAAGAGGGAAATACCTAGATGAGTTCCCATCACTAGTTAAACTTGTGAAAACTCTAATAAATGAATCATATTCCCTCAAAGAGGGAGCATATACTAGAGAAACTAGACTTAAACTATCTAAACAAAGGATCTCACTTGTAGAAGCCATACAAAAAAAAAGCGATACGATGAAAGACGCCTTTTTCGAAGTAGAACGAATCCTAATAGATATAATGGGTAATGACCTAGTAAAACCCTTGGCTCCTGGAACGGCAATCGAACAGGTCCGAAAGGAAGCAAAACAACTCGATCTTCTGTTTATGGCAGTCAAGAATTACATAAAGGTTATTAATAAAGCAAAGGAAAGTTTAAAGGAAGCAAAAGAATCTGAACTTGTGAAATCTGCAAGAGAAGCTCTTGTCAAAGCGTTTAGGACTATTCAAGATCTAGTCTTACAAACAGAGGAGACAATAAATATAGTCTATGAGGAATTGACAGAGCAACGTGAAATTGCGGATCTGCTAGAGAAGAAACAGCTCTTATGAAAGAACGGCTGTTCCAATCTTACTGCGAAATTTAATGTACAATGTAGTGCTTTACTTATATGGTAGAACAATTTTCAAAGGTTGTGGAACATCTTTAACAAAAACACAACACAGCTTCATTTTTATTAACCTAAATCTTAAGTTCATTCGATTACGTCAATGCCACATGATGGACAGATAAAAGCCCCTGGAGGAATTTCAGCCCCACAGTTAGGACAAACCCATTTCTCGTCTTTAGTCCATATTTTAGTGGTTTTTCGCTTCATTTCCATCTTAACAGTGGAAGATGTGAGTGCTCCTCCAATCCCTCCAACGATTGTCGTAGTTCCTAAGCCTATGATTATACCTACAATAGGAGGCAGTGCAGTATTTATGCTCTGATCTTCGAGTATTATTCCTCCAATTACGACAATTAGGACTAATAAGATCCCCCCAAGGAGCCCTGATATAACACCCCGAGCGGCGTGCCTACTACGTGCACCAGCGGCTAATCCAGCAAGTGTCCAAAAAGCCAATAAAACAATGGTGGCTAAATTGATTACACGGTTAGTAATATCAAGTATCATAAAGTTAGCTCTAGCAAGATCAATTACATCCATGAATGCAAATCCTATGAGCTCAGGGATATCCCACGGAAGGATTCGTAACAATTCTGTTAGACCTATGATTGCAACAACAGTTAGGACAGCATTCCAGAGAATATTTGTTCGTGGTGCCAAAATATACTCTTCCAACTTTTGACCTCCTCATTTGTGATGTTCACAACAAACTATCCCATTCATTAATTAAAAACCCTATCAGAAAAGTTAATCTGAAGAATATATTATAATCTTTTATTTTCAACTTTTTCAATTTTCTTTAGGAACTTTATGATCTATTTGGTGAAAATATACATTCATTTTCATTTAGTTTAACTACGATCTGGGTCCTCAAGAAAGTAAAAGGCTGGTTTAAACTAGCTTAAACTGTTTGGATCATATATGTTAAAAGTCTATTCTTGCTGCGAGTTCCATTGTCAATTTACTGGCATTGTCTACATCGAAGGCATCATTTATTCTGTAAATTGCTCTCAAATGTGGTGGATCCTTACTAATGGTTAGCCAAAGGAGGTATTCTTCGGATTTTAAAAGGCGTGCTAATATTTCACGCACACTAAGAATCTTACGCGCAAGTTTAATATTATCACTTTTCTGGAGAAAGGCAGTGTCTAGTCGCTTACTAATTCCCAGATTTACATCTTTGAGTCCAATTAAATAATCATAATTCCGTTCAATGATTTTCTTTTCACGGTTTGGAATGATTTCAACTATAAGCCCTGCAGTTTGCTTTTTTAGAGTCCCTTCAAATATTATAAAGTCTTGGTTTCCCATAAGTTTGTTTGATAAAAGGGCGAAAAACATCTGCCTCTGAGTTAATTGGATTGTAACATCGAGCTGTTTCAGAGTTGTGGGTGGTTTTGGTTGCGTTTCAAGCACCCATTGGGATGCACTTAATTTGTTTTCTTTAATTGATGCGTCAACATAACGTTTGAGGGATTGCTTCAATCTTGGAAGAACGGCATTTTTAATGGTTCGATTTATTCTTCTTCCATGGAGATAGACTCCAAGGATTAATAGGCCAAAAATCATTAAAGGGAAGAAAAAACTGATCAATTGGAGAATCAGATCTGCCATCTTTGGACCTTCCATAATATTGTAAAGAAGCGATTGTTCTTTGAAATTCCTATGAAAAAAATTTTTCTGGGAATGCAACTATGAAATGTATTGCGTTTCAAAGCGAAACAAACCTGAACCATGACTGTATTTTGTCCTGCCTTTATAGAATATGAGATAGAGTCGATATATTTAGTTATGCTTTATAGTCAAGTCTTTGGGAGTTATTTCCTTATTAGAAACTTGTAGGATTTATGAAGGGGAATGGATAGCCATTTACTGTTCGTTTAGAAAACAAAACCAATTTGAAATTCTAAGTTTAACGAAATGGATTTCTATTTAATACATATAAGTATATGAAACGAATAAATAGCCTAAGTGTAAAAACAAGGATAAAAAGAAATATCTATTAAAGTAATCTTAAAAGCAATTTTGAATGAGAAACCACCATCCAGTAATCGTTAGGAGGAGTAAGAAGTATGATAAAGTCGGTGCTCATTATGGAAGAAGGAGGGATTGCTATCTTCTCCTATGAAGCCGGAGGACCAATTGTCGATGAGCAATTGATTTCAGGATTCTTGGTAGCTGTCCGCGATCTGACACGCGAAGCCTTTCTTGACAGCCTCCAAACGCTCCAAATGCAAGACAATCAGCTCGTTTTTGGGTTCAAAGAGATTGAAGACATAGGTAAGCTCTTTGGAGCAATCATTTCTGATAATAATGATAATGCTGGCCTCGTTGCAGAGCTGCTGGACCAACTCCTTGAGCAATTCATGACGAAGTATGAAGCGGATGTCAAACAGGTTCTTGAGAAACGAGTCCAAAAAGAATTTGAGGGGTTCAAGAATGATATCGAGCAAGTGATGGAATCCCGTCTTCGGAAACCTGCGATTCTTCAGGAACGAAATAAGCCAACACTCACTTTAGGGTGGATTGTGGGATTAATCCTCTTTTTCCTAGGACTTGAGTTTAATCTTTGGCTTTGGGGGAAAGTTGGGGCAACTCATCGCGAGATAGCAGGTTTGAGTATGGCTATCACCCTCCTCATCCTCCCAGGTGGAATAGCTGGATGGGTCGCGGGGAATGGGCGAAACGGGTTAATAGCTGCGGGTGGGGGCGTATTCGTTGGAACGATTATTCTTGCAGTTATAAATGTCGAAACCTTAATAAATTGGATTGAAAAGATAGAAATTACTGGCACAACGGGTGCGGTTATTGCTGTTCTAACAGCGCTCCTAGTGCTTGTCCCCGCATACGGATTATTTGGTTATCTGATGGGTTCTTGGGTTGATCGAAGATACCTTTACCCCTCACAGAACTCAAATGATTAATAGAATACAAATCTTTTAACTGCATGAGCCGTACACTATTTAATTGGTATCTCCTCTGATACTCATCAATTTATGATTACATGAAATTTAAGATTTTTTTTGTCCTGATTATTCTACAGGCAAGATAATCCCATAAAGCTTCTCATAATGATGACCTTAAATAGGAACATTCCGAATACAAATGAGAAAGAGACCATGTTTATACGGATATCACGTCCCACAAAGGAAAAGTGTAAGGTATGCGGAAAGGAAGCGATCACAATCTCACGTACCTTGAAAGTCTGCAGTAATTGTATTCGAGACAAACCTGATCAAGCGAGTCCGCTGATAGAGGCAGCCCATCGACGTACGCGAGAAGCATATGGCCTCCCAACGCAACCTCCCAGCTCAACGTCTGGTGTGATCTGCAAAATATGTGCTAATGAATGTCAAATGACCCATGGAGAACGGAGTTATTGCGGGTTGAGATGGGAAGAAAAGGGACACCTCAAGTCCTATATTTCGTCTCGAATGGCACTCGTTCATACCTATTACGATCCCTTACCAACGAATTGCTGCGCAGCTTGGTTTTGCCCTGGTTCCAAAGCACATGGATCTGTGAATTACGCAGTTTTCTTTTATGGTTGTGGGTTCAATTGCCTCTTCTGCCAAAATGAGTCCCATAAAAAAGTGGAGGACGCCCCTTCCATGACACTGGAGCGCTTCGTAGAGAAAGCGTTGAATCCTCGGGTTTCTTGCATCTGTTATTTTGGGGGGGACATTTCCCCCCAATTGCCTTTTGCGCTCAAAGCTTCGAAATACATTTTAGAACAGTGTGCCTCTAACCGGATTATGCGGATCTGCTGGGAGACCAATGGTATTGGTAACCCAAAATTGATGAGAGAAGCAGCTGAATTATCGTTAAGAAGTAATGGAAACGTAAAATTTGATCTTAAAGCGCTGAACCCGACTCTTGCTCGAGCCTTGAGTGGAGTCTCCAACCAGAGGGCCTATGAGAACTTTGCAATGATTACCAATGAATTTTATGAGCAAAGGCCAAAAAATCCAGTATTAACTGCTGTAACTTTACTAACTCCTGGCTACACAGATGAAAAAGAAGTTGAGAGAATTGCGCAATTCATTGCTGAACTTAATTCAGAAATACCATACAGTCTTTTAATTTTTCATCCGGCCCATTATATGACAGATTTACCCATTACACCACCAGACCAGGTCGAACGCTGTTATCAAGTTGCTAGAAAATATTTGAAGTATGTAAATATAGGAAACAAGCACTTTCTTCCTACACGTTTGAGAAATATTGATAAATCGAGCCTCTGGCATGTCAGGAATTGAAAATGCATATCTTCCTGAGTTCGTCTTAAATGTTGTTCGCATATAATTACATGGAAGACTGGAAACACATAATAAAAGAGGAATATCTCCGAAATAACCCTTCAATTTTATAATTCAACTCAAAAGGGGTTTTGAGAGGATTACACAAGGAATAAATGATATGTATTTCACAAATTTGAGTGGCTTCCGAAGAAATCAGTTGTAGGACGAGCGGCGTCTTTTATTATATGTACCAACGTTCGGAAGATTCCTCTTGTTGCTTTTTCTTCATTAAGCTAAATATTTTTTTAGTCATCTCTTCGCGTTCTAGAGCCTTCTCAATTTTTTCATCAAGTTTGGCGATATCCAAATGTAGTTGGAAACCGAGAGTGTTCTGAATCACTTTGAGCACGTTCTTGGCTGCTACTGGATCAGGTCCAGTTAAGCTAATTTTACCAAGAAGGCCATAAGCTGTGAGTCCCCGTTCCGCAGCTACTGCCGTGAGAACCCCAACAGCACCCGTAACTTCTCCCCCTGTTAAGATTTCAAGTTTTTTCTGTTGTAAATACATCTTAGTTTCTTCTGTATAGGCGAATGCAGCCACATCTGGCCCTTCTGGACTACGTAACCCGCCTAACGCGATTACTGTGGTACATCCCAGTTTTTCTGCATAATCTAAGATGGAATTCATTGTTTGGATGATGCCAAGGTCGATAGGTTGTGTATCTCCAGTGAAAAGAAGGAGATTCGGCTCTGTAAGCGCTGCATACAATTCAGCTCGCGTTAAACGTCCAATTCCGTCCTCAGCTAATCGTACAATTGGAGGAAAATAACTGGAGTAAATTCGAGCAACCTCTTTTGCTTTTAACTCGTCAATCAGAAAGTTCACTGCCAGATGGCCAACAAACCCCATACCTGGTAAACCCTGGACCAAAACACCATCTTTTAGCGGGATTTCATTAATTTCCTTAATCAATGTACCATTGTCTTTCCATTCCATGGTTAGTTCTCCTATAAAAGATATTCACTCTTAAAGGGTTTATATTTTTGCTTTGTTCCGTGTCCAAGGCTCTTCAAGTGTAGGGAAGCTTGTTTATAGGAATCGCTATAAGGGTTCAAGGGGGGATCCTTCCGTTTGGGAAATCTTTTTAGGTTTTTCAATTATGCACTCTTGTGGTGTGACTTGTTGTGAAATTGCCGAGGCAGTTACGTACTTATTGTCGAACCTGCCGGAAACATACAGTGCATGATGTAAAGATCGAACGAGGAGGTCGGAGAGGAAGAGGATTAAGTGCAGGAACGCGGCGGGCGGAACGTCTTCGAAGTGGTCATGGAAACCGTGGGAGATATAGCAAACGTCCCCTCTCTCAATGGAAGATGATCGTTAAAACGTCAAAGAAGACAGATCTTCGCCTTATGTGTCAGGAATGTAAAAAGCAGCAGACAAGAGTCTATCCAAGGACGAGACGCGTTGAACTTGTTAGATAACGCATCCAGCAAAAAAATGTCTATACTTTACTAATATACAATTTCTCTCTAAGGCATTAGGTTGTTAAAATATAATTGCCAATACGGGTAAAAAATCATTAATGAAAATCTAATATTTTATTGTAGGAAAAAGGGGTTTCAACCGGAAATGGATAGTGAGGAACTATCAAAGCTTTTAGAACGGCTCGGGAGGACAAAGAAGCGTATTCTGATCGAACTTTTAAAGAGCTCTTGTGGTTACAAGAAACTAGCAAAAACAATTGGGGTTGGTCTGGACACAATTAGATCCCACGTTAGGACCGGGAAGTATAGTACGTCCTTAGTTGATTTAGGACTGGTCGAGAAGGCCGAGCGTGGGTGGGTGCTTACCGTGAAAGGGAAAGAAGTTACGAATTCCCTCAAGGACGACCCTGAACTGAAAGCCTTTTTCTACGACTGATATTTTTTTGGGAAAAATGCACATCATTATAGGTTCCCAAGCAAAAAGGGCTTAATAAAACAATACGGAGCTTATTGATTCTAATTTATAATTAATTTTTAGGGAGTATAAAGTTTCTTGTGGGAGTGAGGGTCTCATAGCCGCGGTATGACAT
>JBHIFL010000042.1:0-37142 GCA_046761065.1 Candidatus Heimdallarchaeota archaeon | reverse complement strand
GGGGCCAAAATCGGAGGTTGGACTTCCCAGTGAATTAGATCGTCGGACAATGCGACTCCAATGCACCCTCTGGTCTCTTTAGGACCGTTATTATGTTTTGCGGCGATATACATGATCCAATGTTGGTGTTCCTCATCGTAGACGACAAATGGATCCCGCCATGCCATATCTCCTTCAGTTTGGTACCACTGAGGATCTGCTGAAACAATTGGATTTTCAGAGTATCGAATCCAACCCGTGCCATCGGTTCGATCGGAATATGCTAATCCAATATGCTGTTGAAAGTAGACTCGTTGATTCAAGCCCGTATAGAACATCCAAAGTCGATTATCGTAGGATACAATATGCATCGTCCAAAGCGCACCGTTATCAAAGTGTGGCGGATCTGAAATCCAAAAAATTGGGTCCTTTGTCTCCCAAAAGATCAAGTCACGAGATACAGCATGGCCGTAGCTGGTTTCTAGTTTTTTTGGATCAAAAGATAGGTTTGCGAGCCCTGTAGATGAAATACATGATAAAGATCATCAAGCTTGATGATATCAAAGTCATTGAGACAAAGATTAGGTGGAGCGTATCGCATTATGAAATCCCCGTATTTCTCAGGTACAGTTGCAATTTTTCTTCTTCAGTTTCTTGTTCCAATTGTTATTTAACTCTGTTTTATTACGCTGAAGATGATCTTCATCAATTGTATATAGGCTGCAATCATCTAAAACTGTTACGTTTTGATGAAACTATTCTTAAATCCTATAAGTTTCAGTATGTTACTTGTGGGCAAGAAGTAACAATTAAGGATATCCATAGGCATTCTCTGGCACACTTTTCTTTTTAAAATCAATACTTAGAGATGAATAACACCTGAAGAGGTAGATTAGGCTCAACACAGTATTAATAAGACATTTCTTAGTAGGGTAGTGAATTGATTGAGTTTGGAAAGGTCATTTAAGCTCTTTCCCTGCTTCCATCGCTATTGAGATTTCTCTTCGTGGTCATGATAAAAGATAATTTTGCTGCAAGAAAGTAAAAGATAGAATTCAATACTAGTAGGTTTACAACTATCAGAAATAATGCTTATTCCAAGATGTATACCCAATATCCGTATTGAAGAACCCAGAAAAGGGTGATTATCCCTTTCAAGCTTTGTCTAATGCCATGATAGCGTCCATACAGTGGGTTATCTCATCTTCGGTGTTGTATACATGTGGTGAGACACGAAGCATGCCTCCTCTAGCCGAAATATATATTTTCTGCTCAACAAGTCGTTTACAAACCTCTGTGGGATCTTTGACCTTTGTGCGAAAGCATACGATTCCAGATTGATGAATACGATCCGTTGGACCAAAGATCTTGTACTCGTGTTCGGTCAAGAGACGGGTCAAGAATTCAGAAAGATCTAACACGCGTTTTTCAATATTTTGGAGACCCAAGTTGAGTAAATAATCGATAGATCGACTGAGCCCAACGATAGCGAGGCAAGTTGGTAAGCCCAATTGAAACTTATGAATGTCGGTTCGAATGGGCCATGTTTTGATCGCGTCCATCAAGGAGACTTCTTTTTGAATTATATCCCAGAACTCTTTTTGATTCGCCAAACTGCCGACTCCAGTATAAACTGGGGAGAGTTCTTCGACAATTTCACTTCTAATATACATTACACCAATCCCAAAAGGTGCTAGGAGCCATTTAAGGCCCTGGGCTGAAAGCGCATCAATTCCCATTCTTTTTACATCAAACTCAAATGCGCCTAAAGATTGGATGGGATCCACAATCACCAACGCATTGTAATCTTTGGCTGTTTTGGCAATTTGTTCCAGGTCATGGCGCCATCCTCCAATCCACTCAACATGCGAGAGCACAACAGCCCGGGTATTGTCATCAATAAGATTTACTATCGTATCAATAGGATATTGCCCATTATGATTTGTCGCCATGCGAATCTCAAAATTCACCTTTTGCTGAAGTTGAAAGAGGGGGATGACCACTGCTGGGTATTCAAGATCACAGGTTACCACATTGTCGGATTGATTCCAGTTCAGTCCATTGTAAATTCGATTGAGCCCTTCAGCGGTCGAGTGGACACAAAGCGTCTCTTCCGGTTCTGCGTTTAATAATTGACTGATCGGACGATCCCAAACCTCGGAGAAGAACTGTTCAAAATCAAAAGGGTACATATATGCCCGTCTTTCCATATAATCCTCAATTGCCCGTCGTGTGGGTGTAGGGAGGATGCTTGTGGCGGCATTATTCAGATAGATAATTTTGTTTAAAAGCGGAAAATCATGTCTAATTTCGTCGATATTCATATTTATCAAGGGAGATGGAAAAATTCGTTCTATAAAAAAGCAGCGATCAATTACTCAGCACATGCTTACTTATCGAAGAATTCTTTGCGTAATGGTCTTTTGTATCTCTATTTGCTTTGGCACTGATTTAGAAATAAGTTCCAGTTTTCAGATTGCCTTCGGGAGGATCCTACCCTTTATGTTCATCACCATCACGATGTTGGCTTGTCCCAAGTTCCTAACTTTAAATAATTTTGCTTTTGAGCTCAAAATAATTATTGAAGTGACCGTACGTCCTTTTTAACAGTTAGTTTCTCTGCTAGGTCATGCGAAACCTTACCTACGAATCAGTTGATCTCCTCTAAAATTGACTATTTGCATCTTGCCTGGATTCTCTCCACCTTAGCTTTTTTAGGATTTTCTCAAATGTCTTGGCAGATATTGCAGTCATCTATTTGGATCAAATGTCTATGGTAGTCGCAGAATGTCTTTTGCTCGCGGAGATCCCTGCATGCTCGGCACAGATCCCTTATTTGATCGCCTGATGTTTTTTCCCGTGTGAGTGCTGCGGCCATGTCACGGCCATATTGTTCCACCTTTGGAAAAATGGACAGGATTTGTTTATCCGCTCCCCGCGCCGAGGTCATATAATAACTCACAGACGCTTGCGTAATCCCTAACAACTTCGCGACCTCCACCTGCTTCATCTTATGATCATTTACTAGAGTTTTCACTAAAACCGCACGGATACTCGGCAAGATCTTGGTTACGATAATTTCACATGGCGTCTTCATGAGAGAAACCTCATCATTTTAGATTAACAGTGTTATATTTTAAAATTGACGGTGTTATAGTCTTTTAATTTCTGACTCTTTTCCGAGTTACTGTGTCCTTTATTAATTCCTCTTCCTTAATAGGAAACCCTTTCATCTTGCATTCTACCTAATTTTATTATGTTCAGCTTCTTGTTGGAAATTTTCCATTCCGTTGCCTCACCTAACCTCCTCTTATGACTTGTCCCATTCCAAAGTTCGTCTCTCCATACCAAACATGGAAAGAGGAATGTTTTGATCTTTACAACTCATAATAGGGTGGTCTAGCCTATTTCTTGACCCCCTTTAGACTTTACGAGAATTTTGG
The DNA here is from genome assembly GCA_046761065.1 of Candidatus Heimdallarchaeota archaeon. GTDB lineage: Archaea > Asgardarchaeota > Wukongarchaeia > Wukongarchaeales > JBHIFL01 > JBHIFL01. The sequence continues at coordinate 33,720 of JBHIFL010000042.1, read as the reverse complement.
TAAGTTTGAGTCAATTTATCACCTCTAAAGAAGAAGGAGGCAATATTAAACTTCACTCTCTATACTTAACTCATGTGAAATCTTCTCGGAGATCTGTTATATTGATGTTCGAGTTATTCAACTTGAGTACCTAATTACTCCATTACATTCATCTATAGTATTTGATAATCACAAAACAATGTTCTAACAAGCATATCATAGTGTTAAGAGAATTTTTGTTCCATAATTCCAGAAAGAAGCTCTGCCGCATATTTTTAGCTTCTATGTTTACGAGTAAAATTTTAAATTAACAGTGTTAATATTTATCGTTATAATTAACAGTGTTAAGTTATTGCAATAAGGGTGCAGAGATGATCATCGCAAGGAATATTACCGATTTAATCGGAAAGACCCCCTTACTCCGAATCAACAGATTAACTGGACCCGAGGACGCAACCATTTATGCAAAATTAGAATGGTACAATATCGGGGGATCCGTTAAAGACCGAATGGGGTTGTATCTAATAGAATATGCTGAAGCTGCAGGAAAATTAAACAATAATAAAACTATTTTAGAAGCCACTTCAGGGAACACCGGTATCTCGCTCGCCATGATCGCTGCTGCTAAAGGGTACAAAATTAGTGTTGTAATGCCCGAATCGGTTTCTTCCGAGAGACGGCAGATAATAACCGCCCATGGAGCTGAATTAATCCTATCACCTGGGGAAAAAGGTACAGGCGGAGCTATAGAACTGAAACAAAAACTCCTTCACGACCATCCTGACAAATACGTCGATCTGGACCAATTTAAGGACCCAGCGAACATCTTGGCCCATTATGAAACGACAGGAAAGGAGATTCTCCAACAAACAAATGGCGCTGTAGACATGATCGTTGTTGGGATTGGAACGGCAGGAACCGGCGTCGGCACCTCAATGCGAGTAAAGGAATACAATCCAACCATAAAAATAGTGGGTGTCATGCCAGCGTTAGGAGTTAGTATTCAAGGCTTGCGAAATCCGGGGGAGCCCTACCCGACTCAGCTATTCCGAAGAGAACGGTTTGATGAACTCATAGAAATCTCTGCGGGAGAACTCCCCAATACGTTTGAAATAGTCCAAAAGGCTGCAAAAAAAGAGGGCTTATTTATAGGGTTAAGTGCCGGGGCGATCCTATATATCGCCCTCAAAAAAGCAAAAGAGCTGGGGACCGGGAAAACCATCGTAACTGTCCTTCCGGATAACGGAATGAAATATTTTAGTACCCCCTTATTTCGTTCGTCTCAACCACATTAATTTCAGTACAAAACTCTTATTAAATTGCGACAATTGCTTCTAAGACCCCTGTCAGAAACCTTTTTGACAGCCGCCCTTTTACGGATCGGAAGGTTGATATGGGGTGTACAGGGTTGAGATATTCTTGTTGAATTGGAAAGCGAGAGTTAATCCTCAAGAGAAGAGATATTGATAATTAAAAAAAGATAGATGGGTCAAATTGAAGGTGTGGAAAAAATCATTAAGGGACCTAAAAAGGCATCACTTCTCTGTGTTAGCCTATATAACTTTTGTTATTGCTTTAGAAGGGATATTCAAGGCTAGAAATCAAAAATTTTATCTGTTAGATCCCTTTGCGTTTTTCATGGGAATTTGGTTTGTTGCAATCGTACTATTGTTCTATATTATTCTCTATAAACATACAAAAAGGAAATTATTGCATCCATTCATACAGAGAAAAAACGATCGCATAACAGAATGGGCAAAAGGAACCGTTATCCTAATAATCCTTGGGCTATACCTTCCACTTACTTTTTTATTTGCCTATCGACTTTCGTATCTTTACTATTTAAAGTATTTGAGAACTTACCTAGATCTGTTTACGCTTTACATGGGGGTCTTAGTTGCAGGACTTATGATTACCCTCTACAAACAGACTCAAGGGGAAGTACAGCGCCCCTTCGTGTTACGAACGGGCGAGCGTAAAACAGAGCAGGGCATAGGGGCAGTGATGCTCGTCCTATATGGGATCTATCTGGTACGTGCTTGGTCATTGTACTCCCGCTTTGTTGGGTTATATTACGTCGAAAAAAAGATTATAAATGGTGGGATTTTTGGCCCGTTGATTGAAGAATTTATATTCCGCGTTTTGTTACCCTATGGGTTTCTTCTTGCTTTTACGCGTACTTCTCAATTTATGAAACAAGAGATCCGGGGACTTCCTCTCCCCGTTGTCGTAAGTCATGTCTTTTCTGCCTTACTATTCGCAAGTGGCCATTGGCGACAGCCCTTTTTTGATGCCTATGCCTTTCTTAAGTATTTTACAGGTGGTCTTGGCTTTTCATGTGTGTTTCTACTATTGTTATCTCACTCCGATTCGACCACGGGTTATGTTGGAGCGGTTTTAGCCCACGGCCTCGTTAATTTGGAAATACTACCAAGGATAGGGCTCTGAGTTTTAAGTTGGGAAGACTGTTTATTCTCGACTCTTAGATTTTTAAAGCATGCTAAAATATATTATAAAAATGAGGTGCATGAAAATAAGCGACGCGGGTGTTATCTTTGGAGCCAAACGTGAAAGGCTACTGATAAAGTAGTAGCCACGAGTCCCAGAAACAGTAAGCCAAAAGCAACCACCTGCATCTTCCGCGGAATCTCTTGGCGTGCAGTAAACCGTCCCGATACGGAGGAACTGGACTTTAGCATAATCATGACTACTACATTAGGTTCTATTGTTAATTCATAGTAGGTTCCACTGTAAACGTAACTCCCATCGGTATAGACATCTACCGTATCGTTGGCTTTAATCGTGATGTGCAGCCGTGAGTTAGCGGACCAAGGGAATTGGGTACTATAGTTGTTACTCGCATCTAGATAAAATGGTTCCCCACCAACATAAGAAGGGATGAGCGTTGGGAAAAGCAGATACGTGTAACCGAGGGCAATTACTCCAGAGAGTAATAAAAGAACGGAAAGTATAAGAACAAATAAACTTATTTTCTTAAGTGGTTTCAAAATATTTCCTCCAAAGATTTAAGATAAATGGATTAAACCCTTGCATTTGTTGTGATACAAGTTTTGTATAAATTGGATTGTAAAAATTCGGATGGAGATAGATTATTCTTTTTTTACTAAATGAATTTGTTTATTCATCAAAAACAAATATTGTGGGAAGAACCAAGAGCCCCTTGAAACTCGAACTGCAGATACGTTTTCTTTTTGTGGTTTTCACCATTAGATTCCATCATTTAGTTCTCGGTATCTGCGAACCGATTGATGTCTCATGGGGGCAATTCCCACCTTAAGAGCGTCCACATGATCAACCCATACAATGCCGGCATAAAGAACCACTCCCACCAGCCCGGGATATGAAATGCCATGAAATCAAAAAAGAGGAGGTTGCCTATGAAGACACCACTACTCGTCAACACTACGGGCCATACTGACAAGTCAACTGATTTTTTCGGTATTTTTTTCATCCTTAAGATCGCTAGCGCCGCAAAAAATACGCAAACACCAAAAGAAAATAGGTTCTCCAACTTTGCATGTATACTTATAATTTCACCGAACAATGTAACAAAGGCGAACAGGATGTTGAACACGATGGTAGACCCAAGGTACACCATCGACTTGGAGGTGGATGGTGGGACTTGGCTTGTCTTTCGCATCGTTCCGAGTTGGTAATAGGCGAAGAGAAATAGCAAACCGCCAAACACCCACCCAAAGCCGGGAAACAAACCAAAAATACCTAATACAAGAGAATACGGGCGAGCAGTTGCGTAGTTGCCTTGCTCTATGGTAGTATAGGTGCAGTAAGCCAAAACCGTTAATAGGATGCTGAAACCAAGATAGAACTCCAGTACCATAAATCTACCAACAGCATCTGGGCCAAATTGTGGTAAGAACCCTTCTAGTGTACTGTCGGGATAATACGGATAATTCTCCGGAGCAAAACCCCAGGGGCCAGGCCAGGGGGTAATTTCGAATCGTGCAGCCATAAACCAGCCCCAGATGCCCTCCCACATGCTGAACGCCCCTATTGCAAAGCACAAGACCCCGATCATGGCATATATCCTGGCTTTATTAGTTGTGAACATTGTCGGGGATTGTTTTTGCCCGGGAGTGGGGGGATGGCTCACTTTTAGCACGGTCCCGAGTTGATAATAAGTGAGGAGGAAGCATAAGCCACCAAGAACCCACCCAAAGCCGGGAAATAAGCCCAAGATTCCTAGGGTAAGGGTATACGGGCGAGCAGCTGCATAAATGCCTTTTTCTATCTTGGTATAGGTACGATATGCGAAAACCGTCAATATTGGATTGCAAACGAAATAAAGCCCCAGCACCATTAATATTGCCTCCTCGCTAATGTCGGGGGAATATTTATGGGCCAAACCCCAAGGATCGGGCCACGGAGTGATGGAAAATGTCCAGCGTCCAGCCCAACCGATTACGCTCTCCCATCCGTTGAACGCAGCTAGGGTAAAGCAAACAAGCCCAACAAAGGCAGAGATCTTGGCGATGCTCACGTTTACGGGGTACTTCTGAGTGCCTCTTCGCCAGATCAGGCGACGCGGTTCGTGTCTGAGATACTCTTTGCCCCATGCTCGGCCGTGTTCAGTAAGAAAATAGAGCTTGGCTTTTTGTCTTCCCTCCTTGACGGTAATAAGGCCCTCTTCCTCAAGTTCTTTGAATGTTTGGACGATTCGTTCATTGTTTCGGAGCCCTTTACCTCCCTCCGCTTGCCGCCACATTTCTTCTTTGATGGCAGTCTGGGAGAGGCGCTCGTGCACGGTCTCCCAGTCCATTTCGCCGGATTTCTCAAGATTGAATTGGATGAAGTAAATCGTTTTTAAAATCTCAGATCGATATCGCTCATTGATTGCCATTGCCACTCCCTTCTCAGGGCACTTTTGGATGAGATGTCATAAGGGTTCGTTTGGTTCTTGAGGTTATTCCTTAAAAACTTCTCAGAGTTATCGATTGTGGAAAAAAGTTGTCTAATCTTATCTTTTTGCTATAACTGGTTGGAATTTAATCTTTTTATATCATATTCATCGTTTTGAGCTGTAAATTAGGGAAAGCCACCTATGAAGAAGAATACTGGTGTGGAGGTTTTTAGAAAATAACTACATTCACCATGCTTACTTGACAGTGTATACGACGGAATTATTTTACTTATCTACAGATTCGAGGGCATCACATCCATGACAAAGAAGTTATTAAGAAGAACGGGAGACGGTCAGTTAGAACCCTGTAACACGTAAAGAGGGACAATCATGGTGGTAACTCTCATTGTAGATCCAGTAGACAAAACGCTCATAGAGCGTCTCAAGGCAGAAGGCATTAAGGTTGTAGAAGATTTAGATCTGGATCGAGCTGGGCTTTTAGAGAAGGTTAAAGAAGTTGAGGCCTTAGTTGTCAGAGGTAGAACACAGGTGGATGCAGAAGTCATCCGTGCGGGAACGAAGCTCAAAATAATTGCCCGGTATGGGGTTGGACTTGATAATATTGACACTGAGACTGCAAAAGAAGTGGGTGTTCTTGTAGTGAATGCGGCAGCGGCACCTGCGCAATCGGTAGCGGAACTCACCATTACACTGATGCTAGCAGTCTTGCGGAAGATCCTTGTGGGTGATGCGGGTCTACGAAGGGGGGAATGGTTGAAAAAACAAATGATAGGGAAGACACTTAATGGAAAGACGTTAGGAATCGTTGGAACAGGGGCGATCGGACAAATCGTTGCCAAGATCGCGATGGCCTTCGGAGCAAAAGTCATTGGCTATGATGTGATCCAGTATGACGAAGTTCGTGAGATGGGAGTTAAATATGTGAGTTTTGGAGAGTTACTAGCTCAAGCGGATATCATTACGATCCATGTGCCATTATTGCCCTCGACGGTAAAGATGTTTAATGCAGAGACCTTTAAGAAAATGAAAAAGGAGGCAATACTAATCAACACCTCTCGTGGAGGTGTGGTTGATCAATCTGCGCTCTATCGCGCTCTGAAATCGGGAGGTATTGGAGGTGCCGGTCTGGACGTGTTTGAAACGGAGCCTCCTGGAGAAGATCCCCTATTTAAGTTGAATAATATAGTAGTTACACCACACATAGCTGGACAAACCCAAGAAGCTCAAGAAGCTATCGGAGAAATAATTGCTCAACAGATCCTCAATAAATTAAAGGACATGTAACACAAATTCCATGACCAGTCAGCTAAGGTGGTATTCAGGATTAATGAACCGGTTTAGAACAGAAGATAATAATATCAGAGGTATTAATTTTTATCTGGAAATATGCCTGAGTAGAGCCGTATGAATGAGAAAACTTCATTTGAGTGGGAAGAACTAAGTAAGAAGATTGGGAGTTTAGAATATAAGATGGGAGTTCTTGAAATCGAGGGAATCCCCTACAAACAGTTTCTTCGAGAAGACCAGACCCCCATATTTGTTTTTAGTCAAGAGCGGTTTAAAGACAACATATCTAATATTTCAAATGCCTTTCAGGAATTTTTTGAGGAGGTATACATCGCTTACGCCCTCAAAGCCAATACATTGTCCTATGTGTTAGCAGTTGCGAGTTCCGTTGGGTGTTGGGCAGAAGTCATGAGCGCATTTGAGATGGAACTTGCCCAAACCAATAGGTTTGCCCCTTCGACGATGATCTTTAATGGCCCAGCCAAGACCATTGAGGAACTCCAGCGTGCTCTTGCCATGGGGGTGAGGATGATCAATATCGATTCGTTCGCAGAGTTGAAAGATATTGAACGTCTCATGAAAAAGACAGGAGCTCATGGAGAGGAACCTCGGACCCAATTAGGTATTCGCCTGCATCCCCTGTTAGAGGAGGCGCTTGAGAAACGTGCCTTAGTAAGAAAGACTTCGAAACTCGGTTTAGATCCTGCTCGAGCCACAAAAATATTGAAATACGCCGCTAAATCAAAAGTCTTGGACATCTCAGCCATCCACATTCATATCGGTACTCAACAAGCAACCCCAGCACTCCATGAGGGAGTTGCGAGTTTTGTCCAAGAATTTGTTATTGAACTCCAGAAGGACAATATAGAGATTAATACGATTAATCTTGGTGGAGGATTCGCAAGCAGATACCTAATTGAATCGACAGGGCATAATATGCGTGACTTCGCCGAGAAAATTCATTCAGCGATGTCAAAGATAGAGACACCGTATGTCTTGATCTTGGAGCCCGGGAGATTCTTGGTGGGAGACTCCTTTGTTGTCTTAACCAAAATCATACGAGAGAAGAAAAATTGGGGCAGGAACTGGCTGCTAGTAGATGCAGGCGCCCATTTTCTCATCCCACTGAGGTTTTCAACCTTTGATGTCATCCCCACGAGAACTACCACACGTTCGAGCATCAAAGAGATAGGAGGCCCCCTCTGTCTACCAACGGATAGACTTCAAGGTGTCAAAGTCAACTTTGAGACTAAAGAAGGAGATATCCTTGCTATTTTGAATACCGGGGCCTACACCATTTCGATGAGTGAGCAGTTTGGCTATCCAAGACCTGCGATCTATACTGTAAATGAAGAACGGATCATGAAATTACGGCGTAGGGAAAAGCTAGCGGATTGGACATCTCTTGATGTTTAAGATAGTATATAAAACGAGGCATGTGAATGAAACCAAATAAAATTTTACACCGTTTTACTGCTACGAATGGAAGACAAGTTATTCTTAGAACACCAAGATGGGAGGATCTTGACGATCTTGTGGAGTTAATCAATTCGCTTGTAGAAGAAGGTGTTGAGATAGAGTTTGAGACTAAAAAAAACCCGAGATGAGGAAGTTGACTGGTTATCTAGAGCTATAGCTCAGTTAGAGAAAGACGAAGCTTTATACATAGTTGCTGAAGTTGATGGAAGGGTTGTGGCTAGTTCTGGAATAACGAAACGGAGATTTCGTTGTGAAAATCAAGTGGGGGATTTAGGCATATTAATAAAATCGGGTTACAGGACATAGGCATTGGTACGAAAATGATGAAGACCCTGATTGATCAAGCGGATGTGATGGGCTTAAAAGTACTGACGCTCACAGTGTTTGCCACGAACAAGAGCGCCATTCACGTTTATGAAAAGGTGGGCTTCAAGGAGACTGGCCGAATCCCAAAGGGGATATATAGAAAAGGAAAGTATCTTGACCGAGTGATAATGACCAAAGAAATTTGCTAACGGCTGATTTTTTAGAGTTTGCGTATTAAGTAAGGATTTAGTTTTGGGGGGTAGCTTCCTTCTTTTTATGATGAACAAAGTTGAGTTTGACGCAATTTTCATTTGAATTATGTATGTATGTTATGATCATGCAGAGGAAAGCCAGCTAAAAGATCCAATAAATGAGAGAGTAATGAGTAGAAGTTCTACCATTGCGAGAAGCATTTTCGGACGGGTGAATACGCCGCTATTTCATCTTGGATAGAACGTAATGCCAGTAAGACTCCCTTTTGAAGGAAATTAAACCTGAATCGGCTTAATTCAAAATCAAGAGTCGTAAATCTCTCGGTCCCTTCCAACCCGCCCGTTCACGAGCAGTTCCATGATGTTTTTTATCATCGTGGATATTTTGCACTAAAATTTATTTATTGATAAGTTGAAATAATTTAATCGTTGGTTAAATCTATACCTCAATTAAATGATATGGAGAAAAATGGCTTGGAAACAGTTTGAGTTGCATCTTTTCGGATTATGCTTGTTATTGGTCCTTTCAGGCGTTGCCTTAGCGAGTTTTTCTACACTGGAAGTGCAAGGGGCAGTTTCTGAAGCGAAGGGGTTAGTTCTTCACCTCCCTATGGACGAAGGCACGGGCAGCACCGTCTATGACCACTCAGGCAATCATAACGACGGCATGATTTACGGGGCGCGCTGGACAGCGGGCATTTCCGGGAGGGCTCTCGTGTTTGATGGAGTGGATGATTATGTAAGTTTATCAAAGTCCTTGGTTGATATGACAGAACTCACCATAGAATGTTGGGTTTATTACACCAGTGGTAGCAATATTGGTACGATACTTTCGGATGCCACACCGGTTGATCATAATGACCTTGTTTTCGAAATGAGTTCAACTAGTATTGGTATTAGAGCTGATAAAAGTGGTGCGTCTCTTCGTGATTGGTATGGCGTATTTTCCCAAAATACGCCTGCTATTACCGGTCTATCTTTAGGAGATTCTTGGCATCATGTTGCTTGGACAATGACATCCTCTGAATCAAAGATATATGTCGATTTTGTTTTAAAAACAACAAAAGTGGAATCAGGATCTAACGTTGGATATCATGCCCGCAATCCTTCTATTGGTAGGTGGGATGATGAAGGGCGCCACATGAGCATGAGATATTTCCATGGAATCATCGATGAATTCCGCATTTACAATCGCGCCTTGAGCGAAATAGAGATACAGACGCATTATAACCAAATGCTAGGCGGGGATGTCTGGCACCCCTGCGCCCCGATGCCCACCCCACGGGCCGATCTTGCGGTAGCGGTCGTTAATGAGCGAATCTACGCGATCGGCGGCTTTAATGGAATCCAGAATCTAGCGACCATGGAGGAGTACAATCCCGCGACTGACACCTGGCGTTCTCGAGCCCCGATGCCTACTGCCCGGGGTTGGTTGGCAGCAACAGCAGTGAACGGAAAGATCTATGTGCTTGGGGGCTGGGACGGCACCAATTATCTACCGACTGTAGAGGAGTACGATCCCACGACTGACACGTGGCGTCGCCGGGCCCCTATGCCGACCCATCGGTATGGCCTGGCCATGGCGGCCGTCGGCGGGCGGATCTTCGCTATTGGTGGCCAGAACGAAATCGCAGAAGGATATCAGTAGACGGTTGAGGAGTACGATCCCGCAACCAATACCTGGCGCCCCCGAGCCGATATGGCGACCCGCCGGTATGGCTTGGCCGTGGCAATGGTCCACGGCCGGATCTACGCCCTTGGAGGCTTTAATGCAATAGATGGGCCTTTAGCGACGGTCGAGGAGTACAATCCCATTCTCAACACCTGGCGCCGGGTAGCTGATATGCCGACTGCCCAGATCAGCTTAGCGGCAGGCATTGTGGGCGGGCGGCTGTACGCGATCGGGGGCTTGGAAACCTATCCGTCTCCTGTGGAGGAATATGATCCCCTATCCAACACATGGAAGAGCCGAACTCCCCTGCCAACTCCGCGTTCCGGGTTGGCTGCCGCCGTGGTGCGGGGGCGGCTCTATGCGATTGGGGGGTATGATGGGAATCAGCGCCTTAGTACAGTAGAGGAGTACGATCCCCCCTTTTATGATACCGATAGGGATGGGTTCGCCGATGATGACGAGTTACGCTATGGCAGAGATCCCCTGATGCCCGAACCCGCCACGGAAACGGACACCGATGGGGATGGGCTCCTAGATACGGAGGAGGTCACCAAATATGGAACCAACCCGTGGGTTCCCGATGCCGAGGTGGACACCGATGGGGATGGGCTGGCCAATGTGGCTGAGGTCGATCGGTACGGGACTAACGCCACTGTCGTAGATACAGACAGGGATGAATTAGGAGATGGGGAAGAGGTGCTTACGTACAAGACCAAACCTTTGGTCGCGGATACCGATGGGGATGGACTGGCAGACGGGGCGGAGGTGCTCACGTACGAGACTGACCCCTTGGTCGTGGACACTGATAGTGATACATATTCAGATGGGGCAGAGGTGACCGCAGGAACCAATCCTCAGGATCCAGCAGAGTACCCCAGCACGACCCCGGGTACGGCAACGGACACTGCGACGACGGATACCCCCACCGCTTTCATTCCAGGGTTTTGCTCGGTCGAGTTGCTGCTTGCCCTTGCTTGCCTTGTCGTTCTGGCACGAAGGATAACGAAACAGTAGAGTCAATGTGACATATGGCAACCCCTTCCCACCCACTTTAGAGGAGTTGGGGAAGTAAGAAAGCATTCTTAGACATGATGAGTGTGTGCAATTTGAACTCCAATCCCTTAGAGGGGACCCAGAGATTGCTGGAAGTTTTCCAAGCATAGGTTTCGAATAAATCTGGCATATTTCCAATCTGAAACTCATTCTAGAATTAATGGATTCTTGAAAAAAATCTGACACTCATTGAAAAGGAAATTCTCACTTATTCTCGGAAGGGGGATCAAATGGTACTCGCGACATCATTCTGAAGCCTTTTTTGGCCCCACACGTCGGACAACCATGCGTTTTCAGCGCCTCAATAGTAGGAATGGATGAAGATGCCCCCACCTCAATCTCAGCGTTACACTTACAACGATAGATTCGAAATGTTTCACGAATTTCGCCAGTGTAGAGCTTCCCCTCATACTTTTGGGGGGCAATTTCACGTCTTGAGGGAGCCGTCACGAGATGGTAGAAGTTAGAACGACTACCGATGATTCGAGCTCCCTCATAGATATTAAAACCCGGTATGATTTGTTGGATTATTAATTCTTTCTCAACGAAAATTGTGTGAAGTTTCAAAGCATTCTCAGGGGATTGAACTACAAATGACAAAAATATGGAGCCAGAAGTGTCAGATTTCAAACATTCTAAGCTTCTTAAAAGAAAAAGATCCGCGCCAGGGAGTGTATACGGCGGATCAGTCAAAACTACATCATATTGAGTCCGTAGATGCTCCGGAATGCAATTCCGAAGATCATGAAGAACAAACTCTATCTCTGTGGAATTTTCTTGGTTGAACTGTTCGAGGATCCTCCCCACACGGGGATCTATATCAAGAACAGTCAATCTTCTGGCTCCACCGAATAACGTAATAGGAAGTGAGGTCAGATCCCCATCACCGAGAAAAATTATCTGGCGACCTTCGATACAATCGTGCTCACACACAAATATAGCGCGCTTTAAACTTGTTTCTGGGGTTGCAAACGCTTGATCAATTGTAGTGTTGGGCGGACCCCGCATTTTAAAGTACGGGAGCATCTGCTGTTTGATTGTTTCGACCTCATGAGGAATTATCATCCCAGACCCCATACACCGTGGGCAAAGAAAGTTTGTCCGAACCCGAATTCCCATTTTTTGCTCAACGAAAGTTCGTCCACATTCAGAAAGACGAATACCACCCTTTCCTCTACATAGCCCAATACGTTCTAGCTCATTTCGAACTGCCACTGCAACAGGGAGAGGGAGTCCCACTTTCTGCGCAACCTTTCGGGTTCCAAGTCCTGGGTATCGATATACTTCCCGTAAAAAGTGGCGAACGCCTTCAGGACCTTCATGAAGATCGGACCTAATGGCAATAAGTGAAAGCACTTCGAACTCAGTTAGTGACAAAAGTTCTTCGCATTCTTCCTCCGCATTCATGGAAAACTACCTCTTTGCAAACTTAGAGCTCTTTTTGTTATCTTATGATAAGGTTACTTTTGGAATACATGTTTTGGAACCAAAGAGATTATAACATAAAGACAAATTGCTGGAATAATTCGCGTCTTATGCGCGCTATAGAAAGAAGACTCGAAGAAAATTGTTTTTGTATTAACGACAATACATAAGAATGCCCTTATCAAACGATTAAAAGATCGAGATTTCCAGTTAGAAAAGATTTTTGGGGAATGCACAGACTGTTGGAGAAGATATGACGTCATACACGATCTTGTGACAGGCTCATGGAAAAACATCCTGTGAATAGGCAGGTGTTTCTTAATTACCATGAGAATGCACTGATACGAATATAAGTGCACAAAGGAGGAGAAACATAATGGCATACCATGCGATTGCAGATTTCTGGCGAAATAAAAACAGTGAGAAGTTCAAACAGCTGATGAGAACTAGGCTCATCGTATGGAGACGTGAGGGGGTTGTGACCCGGATTGAGCGCCCTACCCGCTTGGATCGCGCGAGGGGTCTCGGGTATAAAGCAAAGCAAGGATATATTGTTGCTAGGGTTCGTGTAAGAAGAGGGGGGCGGCGAAAACCATGGCCTCGTTTAGGTCGGCGGTCAAAAAAGATGACAATACATAAGACACCGGGCAAAAACCTCCAATGGATCGCTGAAGAACGTGCGGCCAGAAGATTTTTGAATTTAGAAGTGGTGGGATCCTACTGGGTTGGCGAAGATGGACGGTATAAGTGGTTTGAAGTGCTACTTGGGGACCCACACCATCCAGTGATAAAGAATGATAAGCGGATTAGCTGGATAACGGCACCTCAGCATCGTCACCGCGTGTATAGAGGATTGACCAGTGCTGGAAAAAAAGTCAGAGGACTTCGAGGCAGGGGGATAGGACGGGAACATTTCAGACCGTCTGTTAGAGCACGAAAAAGGCGCCAAAAGAAATAACTTAGGAACAAGTGTTCTTAATAAAGTCGATGAAGGATCGCAAACTGATCAACTTCAATAAGTCAAGCAGTAGATGAGAGGGTTTCTATAAGTGTCATCATCTTTGTGATGACAGAAGAGATTTCCATTTGTTTCTGTTTATGATAAACATTAGGATGATGATGAGAATAAAGTTCTAGACATTTCCCAAGTACAATTGAAGAAAGATCAGCCCCCGTTAAGTTTTTGTGTGCTTTTCGTATTCGTGTAAGAAGTTGCTTGGCCCTAAGGGAGATTTGTTCCTCGAGTTGATCCCAAGTGATTGTTTGCTTGGGAGTATCCCTTTTTTTGGCGGTTATGATCGTATCAAAGTGACAAGCCTGTTTATCCCGGATGTGAAGAGAGGACCCCATTTCAGATTGGATCGGATAAACTGAAATAATAGTAAACCCACTATTGAGTAAAGATAATAAAACAACAGACCAAGCGACCGTGTTTTTATGATGAAATGTGAAAGTGAACAGTCCATTCTCCTTTAAGACGCGATGGGCTTCTCGAAACACGTTCGTTAACCCTTCAAGAAAGAACCTCGAATCCTGTTTTCCATTCAGTGCAGGATTGACGATTATTTCTCGAGCTCGTGGCGTTAAGAGAGGTTGAAATATTGGATTGTCACGCAGTCCAATCCTAAGCCATACGTAAAAAAAATCAGAGACCTCTGAATACATTATATTATCAAAATAAGGGGGATCAGTAATCACAGCATCTATCGACTTATCAGGGATGAAATGAAGGTTTTCAGAGGTTTGACATTTTAGCAGAACACTGTGTTCGTGTTTCTTAAGCTCTTGAAAAGTGTGAACTATATAGCCTTCAACAGTGCTATTAGAAAGCTGAATCTTATGGGTCTTTCCTTCGTATGTTACATGCAACCGATAAGGATTTAAACAGAACTGCTTACCATCCCGCAATTTTTGGATGCTTCTCCGAAAACTCCCCGCTTGCGGAGTCTTGTTCTTCCCAAGAATGCCCCAAGTATTGTTTTCCACTGTAGTTGTTGGAGGCCAGTAAGCATGCTTTGCAAACATGCTTTCGACTTTCGCATTTGATCGATGATAACGAGTGAACATATTATTATATTGAAGGGAATCCGAGAACGCCAGTAGCATAAACTCCCGGGTGTTTTGATCGTGAATTGCCAGAATCCCCTCAAGAAGGGTGGAGAGGATTAAGAGCTGCCTCTTGTTGAACATTTGATAGAAGTATTCATACCCATAGTTCTTGGCTTGCTGATAGTTGAATCCGTCAGGGATTTTTTGCCGTGGATAGGGTAATTGATCCCTTTTTTCTTCGAAAGAAGAAACAGCTTTTTCAAAGACCGCTTGATCCATTGAGTCAGGTTTTTTATAATGCCGCTCATCGGTTGGGCAATAATATTCAATTGCATACATTTCTAACTCAGGAATTTTTCCTTGAAGTTGTGCCGCTCGAAGGACTGCATTTCGGTTTTGACAGAAGGGACAAATGAAGTATCCACGTCCAGTAACGTAGCCTTTAGAAGGGATGAACGTATAATGACAGTTTTTGCAAGAAACAGGAGCAGAATCGGAGGTTTTGATGTTGAAAATATGGCCACATTGGGGGCAGAACACGATGTTTACCTTCCCTCTGCGGGTTGTGATTCTAAAATTAGGATGCAATGGAACAAGGTTTTTGCAATTCACGCATTTTACTTTTTTTACCCAAAAAAAATACATTACATCTGCTTTACCTCCACAGAGAGGGCAGTGTGTTAGGTAATATGCTTTCATAAACTCAATCCGTTTTTCCAACTGGTCTAGTTCGGGAGCTAGCAATTCAAAGCATAATGAATCAATCGTTTTTTTTGTAACAAACCAAGCTACAGGGTTAATATCAACCCCTATAACACGTGTATTTAGCTGTAACCCCTCTACAATTGTAGTTCCTCCACCCATAAAGGGATCAAGGATTATTGGAGATGTACCTAATGTTTTATCGAGAAATGTCGCCCGATAAAATGTCTCCCAAAGTTCATGTGATTCCAGGGATCCTTCAAGAAAGGTGGTGAGGATGATCATTCTAAAGACACTGTTTGGGCGACGTGCCCACCATTTATGAATCCCATGAAGGGGGTGTTTGAGGGCAGGAGTGCCTTCTTTCTTTGCAATTTGACTTAATTCCTCGAGAGGGAAATCCTTTTCAATGTATTTCAATCATCTCACCATCCATCCTACTCGAGGAACAACTCTTACATAAATGAAAGCTGAATAAGAACTTGAGACTTAACTTTTTCCAAATAATGGACATATATCTCCCTAAACACAAATAACATATTTTCCGTTGTGGATGAAGAAATTGCCAAACATTATGGGATTGGTAAGAGGTGCTACTTCCGCATATTCCGTTTAGGTGCGACGGAGGGTATTCCACCCTCTCTTAAGTAAGCTAGAACTTCCAATTCAAATCAAATAACGCATTAAACCTTACTCCTCATGTCTTTTTGAGGCTTTAGAACGTTTTTCACCAATAAATACGATCATGAGGGATTATGTGTGCCTCATCACAAAAAAAGGAGAAGTTTAACCGAAATTGTGTGGGTCGAACTTGCAGGAAGTGTTCATGCGACAGAAAATCTAGAAAAAGTCTTAGCAGCATTTCAAAATCTGCTTCCTCCAACTATAGAAAATACTGCCATCAAACAAACTGCATTTAGCGGACATCACGGCAATCCTGTGATCTTTTTAAACTTACGAATTGAAAAAACAGATCAAATTTTTAATTTTCTGACAAATCTAGTAAGTAGATTTAGTCCCATGGATAAGCAGAAATTGACAAGCGAATTTATTGAAAGAATTGATAAAGACAATATTTTCTATATGAAGGTTGATAAACAGAAAGCCTATCTAGATGAAGCCATCTTAGCCCAAGGAGACAACATAATCCTCATAAAAATAAAGTTTAAACAGTATATCAAGAATTTTGAGAAGATTAAAGAGAAATTGGCAGATTTAGGGCTTATTGAGGCATGATTCTTTGACTGAACACTACGATCTTTATATTCACGTAGCTCAGACACAAAAATGGGCTTCTCTGCGAGAGTATATCATTGTAGCTCAGCGATTGAGACTAACGGGACTGGGTATAGATGCCTCTAGCCCTTACTTTTCACCTGAAAAGGGAGTATACATGGTTCAAAAAGCCGGACTCAACTTCTTTTCTCGTTTATCAATAAAAGCTGAAAAAATTCCTCAGATAAAGCACTTGTTAGCGAGAAACCGCCAAAGGGCATTAATAATCGCTGTTGAGACAAATGAGCCAAACGTCTGTAAATGGGCTACTCACGATCATCGAGTGGATCTCATAGCGATTGATCCTACCCAGAAAGAGGTTTTTGATGAGGGGCTAGCGAATTTGTTAAAAAACTATGATAAACCTGTCGAACTAATTTATGCACCTCTGTTCAAAGTAAATGGGCCACAACGCTCCAAATTACTCCGAAACTACTACAAGATTATTGATTTAATTCTTCGGAAACGAATAAAGCTGATAATTTCAAGTGGAGCAACATCTATATTTGAACTCCGTAGGAAACGGGAAGTAATGGCAATTGCAGACCTATTAGGACTTCCTAACGATAAGGTGCTTGAAGCGATTTCCGAAACACCAGTCCAAATCGTTCAGGAAAGACTTGAGAAGATCGCTTTGAATTTATGAATTTATGATGTAAAGGATCAGAATAGCGGAGGTATAGCACACGTGAAAACAGAACGAACCCGCTATATTATTTTTGAGATTTTAAGCAGTTATGAGATCACATTCAGGGAACTTATATATACGATATGGAGGGAAATTTCCGCGCTTTTTGGGGAAAGTGGGTCCAGTAAAACTGGACTCTGGTTAACAGCACTAAAAAACATAACTTTAGAAGAAGAGACCAATCTTATGAAGGAACTCTCAAAACTCCACATATATAGAGGAAGTTTACGAACGAATCACCAGAGTACAAATATAATTAGAACTGCATTAGCATTTATTTCTGATATCAATGGTAAACCAGCATGCTTCAGTGTATTGAGGATCAGTGGTACAATGAAAACAGTACAAAAGAAATATCTTGCAGGTAATAGTATTCAATAAAAAAGTAAACGGCAGTGCGGGTCATCCTCTTGTCGCAAGGTCATCATTTCTGACTCAGAAATGGGGTGGCGCAGTCATCCCCGCAAAAGAACCCTCCCCAAGAGAGCTTTTAAGTCTTATGGATTACAACCCGGGATGAAGAAAGTGTGAATCTAGTCAGCTAATTACAAGAGAAATCCATTACTTTGTGTGCTTGTCAAGAATTTTTCGTTGCTCAACAATTTCGAATATTTCAACAATTTGACGAACCCGTGGCGCCAAAGAAAATCGCATTTGATCCCAATCTGCAATTAATAGTCGTCTCCAAGAAAGCCATTGAAGGAGAAATCGTGCTTCCTTTTCATCCTCCCCCAAAGCCTTCGCAATAGCCTTCAAACCGTTCTTCCCTACACGTTCTACTGTTCGAAGTGTACCTTGTAACTTCCGGAGGATAGCAAGTGTAATAATTTTGATAGCATCATCCACTCCGACACCTGTCACTGCGCTAGTTTCAATCATAATCTTATCTTTTGCAAATTGGAGTTTTTTTCCTAATTCTTTGAGAGATAACGCCTTTTCGAGATCCTTTTTGTTTGCACAAACAATTACAGGGGCTTTAGGAAGATACGATGTGATTTCCTCGTAGATAGTACTTCCTTCGATAAAAGATGCAGGATCTGCGCTGTCGATCATAAGAATGATTCCATCCGCGCCCTGTGCCAAGACCTTTCGTAAGACATTAAACCGTTCAAGACCAGGCGTGCCGAAGAGATGCACATCTACTCCAAAAGCGGATGTCACCCCATAATCCATCGCGACGGTTGTTCCAGCACGATCAATACTAAGACTTGTCCCTCGAGTTACCCGGTCAATAAAGGAACTCTTGCCCGCGTTGTAGCTTCCTGTGACAAGAACCTTCAATTCAATCACATCCTCT
The DNA here is from genome assembly GCA_046761065.1 of Candidatus Heimdallarchaeota archaeon. Classification (GTDB taxonomy): domain Archaea; phylum Asgardarchaeota; class Wukongarchaeia; order Wukongarchaeales; family JBHIFL01; genus JBHIFL01. Next base: position 15,396 of record JBHIFL010000042.1, on the reverse strand, counting down.
GCATTATCAAAGAAAGTTAGTTCTTTTGCATTTTATTCGCACTTTACAACTGATGTAGGTTCAAGTTCAAATTTCAGATGAGGCTTGTTACCAATCTATTCGGCAAAATCTCCGAGGGGATTACATTCTTTATTGCAATTTATACCTTATTCATTTTGGGGATTTATTTCCTATTTTACAATCCTAATTGGACAAATAAAAAAAGATATTGTAATCGTGTGAGAATTCAGAAATAGACACGTTGTACGATTTATTCTTAAAGAGAGTGTCTAAAAACCGTTATATCTTCTAACAGCAGAAAGGACGATTAATTCATTCTTAAAACGTCATAAAGGGTTTATGGTAATGATTAAATGGAATATTAACTGTTTTTCAGAATATTAATCTTGTAATAATGGTAATACGTCTTTTTAAGAAAATTCACACACCCGACTCCGCTCTTATGTCAATTTAGCTACAAATATCATGAAAATGTTTGGAATGAAATCAAAGATTAATTAATTCTGGAAAGTGAAACAACGAATTATTTCGTAATTTCATTGTTTCTTAGGTCCATCAATCCACCAACTGATGACAAGATTCTCTCCCCCACACTTGGGACACCGTTTCCGTGTGATAATAATATCATCTTCAGTAATTTCAACTGTTTCTGCCTTCTGAAAGCGCGCCTTACAGTCTTGACAAACATAAGTATCTGGTGGGATTGCCTTTGGGTAGCTTTTTTCCGACATTGATTGTACCTCAGATCTCAATAAATATGCTATATTTTGAAATTACTTGCAAAGAAACTTTTATTCTTTTCTAATTACAGAGAACAGAACAAAGAGGTTCGACTTGGAAAACTGACAAATAGGATATTTATCAGGAAGTCCTCTTCATCAGGAAGAATAAAGTTTACTTCGTGAAGAAAGGAAAATGAGGAGAGTAATACTTGAAGCAATAAAAGACAGTTACAACACTTTTAAATCTTTACTGAAGATTCTTCTTTTCCGGTTGAATACAAAGTTCAAAAGAGTCAGGTCGATTGAACAAATTTAAAACAGGATTTAAATGAACTTTATAGAGGGATAGTAGATGTCTATATCATCTCTTCATGAAAGAATCTGGAAAAACAAAGTAAATCGTACAATAATATTAAGTTTAGGATTTACAGCTTTCTTTGTTGTACTTGGATTTTTGTTGATATTGTGGCCACGCCCCGAAGAGGGAGAACCAGTTCCATGGTTTCTAAATCAGATAGGACTAGGAGACCTAACAGTAATAGATATTTTGGGAATAATTTGTTTTGGATTTTTCTTCTTTTTTTTAACAGTGGGCATCGCTGCCATTCGTGAGGTGTTCAGACAAGTACCTGGCATCTTGGATGTGATAGTGAGTGGACTTATCACTTTTGCAATTGGAGGTCTACTTCTTTCTTGGTGGGGAGGTCTTCTTACAATAGTTCTCATTCTCATCTTTACAATTTACCTAGGTTTGTCAGAGCCTTCTGAATAACCGCTGAATCAAAAAAACCCTAACATGTTTGTCGAAAACTTAAGTGAGTATAGTATGGGTGAAGCTAAAATTTACCATTTTTTTGCTAATACAACATCATTAGATAAAAAGAGTCAACATATTTCATTAATAAAAAATGAGGAATAGGATTATCTCATAGTAAGTCAATCTATATTAAACATACGAATGATATAAGGATATACTCAACTAGTCTTCCAATGAAGAGAACTGAACTAATTTCTTTTCGATTCTTATTCCTTGTCACTTTCGACATTCAAAAAAAGAAATGCGTGAAGCAATTCCTGCGAGCGAAAAAAGAAGAAATTAAAAAAGATTGAAGTTGATGGGCTGCCCAAATGGTAGTTAATCCGAATAAAGGAGGAGTCCAGGATTCATCTCCTCAAGATCTTGTGATAGAGATTGGAAAGTTGGGAGCCAAAGATATGGTGGGAATATTAATGGGAATACGAGCCGGTGCAAAGGGGCCGGGAGAACGAAAAGATCTTGAAGGAAAAGCTATTGCACGACTGAAAACCCATGGGGAACGATTCGAAGTTATTGTCGATCCGGAAAAAGCTTATGCATTCAAAAAGGGACAAGAAATTCCTATGGAAGAAATCCTTGAAGGTTACATTGTCTTTCGGAATGCAACAAAAGGGGAAAAGGCTTCTGAAGACCTTCAAGAAGAGCTCTTCGGAACTACGGATCCCGAAGAAGTTGCCAAGAGAATTCTTCAAAAAGGTGAGCTACAACTCACCGCTGAGCAGCGTAACCGAATGACTGAAGAGAAACGCAAACAGATCATCAATATCATCACAAGGAATGCTATCAACCCTCAGACTGGAATACCACACCCACCCCAGCGGATCGAAAATGCTCTCCAACAAGTTGGCTTCTCAATTGACCCACTAAGAGATGCACCAAGCCAAGCAAAAGAAGCCATTAAATCATTGAAACCATTAATCCCCATTCGCTTGGAACAAGTCATAGTGGCACTGAAATTTCCACCAGAGTTTGCAGGCAAAGCCTATGGTATCGTTGAAAGCTTTGGCGAAATAAAAAAACAGGAATGGGGAAAAGATGGCTCATGGATTGTTCTTGCTAATATCCCAGGAGGGATGACTGGAAGTTTCCTAGAGAAAGTGAACAATTTTACAAAAGGAAAGGTTCAAACAAAAATTGTAGAGAGACAAGTTTGAGTAATGTAAGATCGTTCAAATTAAAAAGGATTGTGACATGTTTGCCTATCTTTGTTGAACAAAATTCTATAGTGGTCCCAGGTGACAAACTCGCCAAAGGGGACTATCGAGCTTTGCGAGGAACTTTCCGGGAAGGTGATGAAATTTTTAGCTCGGTAGTGGGATTAGCAGATATTCGAGGTACCAATACCGTTAGTGTAGTGCCACTCCAAGGAAGCTATTATCCAGCAGAGGGAGACATAATTATCGGTATAGTTACCGGAGTGGGTCTTACCTCATGGCATGTGGATATCCGGGCTGCTTATGAAGGGATTCTCAGCGTTTCCAATTTTTTGGCACGGAATCGTGAAAGAGGATTCTATGCTAGAGAAGAGGATCTCACGAAATTTCTGAATGTTGGGGATGTAATCTTTGCTAAAGTAATCATCTTTGATCGAACTCGCGATCCACTTCTTAACACACAAGAACGAGGATTAGGAAAACTCACGGGCGGAAGAATTATTGAAATTCTCCCGACAAAGATTCCTCGTATCATAGGACGCAAGGGATCCATGATTAACATGCTCAAGAGAGAAACAAAAACCAGAATCTTAGTAGGACAGAACGGCCGGATCTGGATAAAAGGGAGACGTTTTAAAGATGAATTCCTCGTAGTACTTGCGTTACGGAAAATTGAACGAGAAGCGCACACATCGGGGCTAACTGATCGCGTAACAGAACTTATTCGCGAAGAAAAAGAAAAAATACAAACGGGAAGACATGAAAATGAAATCTGATAATCAGGAAAAACCGAAACAATTAATCAAAGACGGAATCCGACTGGATGGTCGAACAGCAAAGGAACTTCGTCCGGTTCACTTCGAAGTTGATGTACTGAATCGTGCGGATGGTTCAGCACTCATTGAGATGGGGCGTAACAAAATCGTAGTAGCCATATATGGACCCCGAGAACTTCACCCCAAACACTATGCGTTGCCGGATCGTGCATTCGTAAGATGTAGTTATCGAATGGCAACCTTCAGCGTTGAAGATCGGAAGAGTCCGGCACCTGCGAGGAGAGAAATTGAAATTTCCAAGGTGATACGTGAAGCCTTAGTGCCCGCGATCTTTGTTGAATACTTCCCTCGGACTACTATAGACATCTACATCGAAGTTCTCCAAGCGGATGGAGGCTCTCGATGTGCAAGTATCGACGCGGCATCGCTGGCTTTAGCTAATGCAGGGATTCCACTTCGGGATCTTATTAGTGCTGTCGCTGTAGGTAAAGTAGACGGACAAATTGTTCTTGATTTAAGTGATGTTGAAGATAAAGAAGGAGAGGGTGATCTGCCTATTGCAATCATGCCTCGCAACAAGAGAGTAACATTATTGCAGTTGGACGGCACTTTTACCCAAGCAGAATTCGAGGAAGCCTTCAATCTAGCGATTGAAGGAATTAACCAAATATATGAGCTTCAACGAAAAACCATCGCAAAAAAATATGCTGATATAAGACAAGAAGTAAAGGCAGACCTCTTGGTAGAGGAAGAAATGGAGGAGGACTAAAATAAATGAGTAGTTCCAACGAAGTTGTAAGTGAGATCGAGCGGCGGCACATAATTTCCCTTCTAGATCATGGAAAACGATGTGATGGACGAACACTTAAGCAAATCCGACCTATTGAAATTGAAGTGGGACTGATTGAAAAAGCTGAAGGCTCTGCGCGTGTTCAACTGGGAAATACACAAGTTGTGGCTGGTGTGAAGACAGATATAGGGCCTCCGTTCCCAGATACTCCCGATCAAGCAGTATTCACAACTACTGCAGAATTTATACCTTTGGCTTCACCCACTTTCGAACCTGGACCTCCCGATGAAAATGCCATTGAACTTGCCCGGGTTGTGGATCGAGGCATTAGAGAATCAAAATGCATTGATATCAAGTCAGAGACTATGGTGTTTATCCCAGGGGAGAAGGTACGAATTTTATTTCTAGATGTTTACATCTTAGATCATGACGGAAATCTCTTTGATGCATCCGCGCTAGGCGCCGCTGCGGCGCTCCTTAATACAAAAATCAAAAAAGGTGAAGTAAACGCTAATACTGGAGAAGTGGAGCTTTTAGATGAACGTATTCCACTCCCACTTGAGAAAGAAAAAATCCCTGTGACAACCACTTTTGCACGCATAAACAACTATCAAATCCTTGATCCCTGCCTGGCAGAGGAACGCGTAATGGATACGAGAATTACATTTGCGGTGACTAATGAAGGAAACATTGTAGCTGCGCAAAAGGGAGAAACGGGTTACTTTCCATATAAAGAGGTTATAGTCCTGAGCAAACTTGCTCAAGAAAAATCACCGGCGTTACATGAGTTCCTTGGATCAGAAGTGGAGAAATCATGAAACGGACTAAGAAAGTTGGCTCGACTGGGCGTTTTGGGGCGAGATATGGAACTTTGGCTCGAAAACGAACTGCTCAAGTAGAAAAAGAAACAAAAGCCGCAAGCCCTTGTCCAAGATGCAGGTCAAAAAGAGTACTCAGAGTTAGTATAGGAATTTGGCAATGCAAAAAATGCAACCTGAAATTTGCAGGTGGCGCATTCAAGGTAGAAACCGCTCCTGGAAAAGCTTCTAAACGAATTACTCAAAGATTAGCTAAAACGACCTAAAAGCGTGAGTTGATGCCTATAAAAGATCAGTCAAATTTGCACATTTGTTTTACAACCTCACGCAACCCTTCCCGTCGAACGAGAACCCTCATTAAAGATTTTGCGCATGTCATTCCCAAAGCTACACGGATCTCACGGGGAACAAAAAACCTCTACGAGTTGGCAGCTGAGGCGCTGGCGTCACGAAATACCTTACTAGTGGTGGTCTCAACCCGTAAAGGAAATCCAGGAACCATAAGTTTCTATCGGGTAACTGAACAAGGATTTTTTCAACTACCTCTGGAATTATCACTGAAAGGAGTAAAACTGAGATATGAAATCACTCGACAGAGGATGCCACGGGGAGATACTCTTTTGATCCTTTCAATAACCCATTCTTCTCGGGTTCAACGTTTTTGTGAAATGTTATCAAAAATTTTTGAAGCACCTTTAATAGAAGAACATCAAATTGTTGAAAATTCTACAATAATTATGAAAATTAAGGAATCCAATAACTTAATCCACTTAACTTTCACCCGTGGCGTGCTTGATAAGGAGGTGGGGCCACAACTACATGGAACGGTGAAATTCCTTGAACGTCCTTAGCTTGGAAGAAAATAAGAGTTTGAATATTGCTTGCACTATTCAGATAGAATTTGACGACTCACAAATTCTACACGCCTCTAAAGAAGCTTTGATACCAGAAGAGAAAGCCATGCCAACGAATCGTGTGGCAACCAAAATAAAATCTACCAACACTTCAATCCTTTTGCAGTTTAATGCATTCGATCTTGTAAGTTTACGAGCAGCAGTCAACTCCTATCTTAGATGGCTTATTGGAATACGAAGCGTTTTAACGACCCTTCCCGGATAAAGTTAAAACTTGTTCTAAAAGAGCTAAAAAATCATCTTACGAGAGATTCAGATTTGGACTTAGTTAAATTTTTATTTAGATACGTTTGAATGCTTAAAGATCCAAAGATAAGTTGGATAATGCATTTCTTGATAGTTGAAAGTGCTAGCAGTATATAGAAGAGTGTGATAAAGAAAAGCTTTCATTCAAAAAATTAATTGTGATCCTTTTTCCGTGAAAAAAGGCTTTATAAGAAGCAGTGGAGAGTCCCTCTGAAGCAGAAGGACCAAAGGAGGAAAAGTAAAAGTGTCAACAACACGCCTTCCACCAGCAATTGAACAGCAATATAAAAGACTCCAACAATTAAGTTCCCAGATACGAGTTCTTCAAACTCAACTATCTCAACTTGAACTTCAATTGAGAGATACAGAAAATGCACTAAAGGAACTCGAAAATCTAGATGAAGGGGCTCCCGTTTATAAGAATGTTGGGATGCTATTATTTAAATCAGAGGTACCTGAACTCAGTGAAGAATTGTCAGATAAAAAAGAAACACTTGAATTACGAGTAAAAACTCTTCAAAAGCAAGAAGAACGAGCACGTAAGAAATTTGAGGAACTTCGTGAGCGGTTAAGTAAACAGCTCCAAACATATCAAGAAGAGGGACGTATTGCAGGATAACCCTTCAAATACTAATTTTCTAGTCCCAGAAATCCTTTCAAACCTAGCGATCTTAGCTGAAGAAACGGTTCGCCAGTTTATTAATAGAAAAATAACCTCTACGGGAATATTTTCGAAAAATAAAAGCTTTAAGAGAATCTTGGATGTGGATGTAACTGTAATAATCGAGAATGCAAACAATCTAGGATTCGATTTGGATATACAAGTTACTCTTAATCTTCCTCCTTTTGTTACTTTGAATGAAAACGAATTGGCTGAAGAAGCAGCCAATTATGCACTGAAAGAAGTCGAAATGAAATTTATTGAACTTAAAAAGTCAATCAAACCATATTCAAGGATCAAGAGTAACAAATAAACTCGATTTATCCCCCATACCAAAAAATCAATGAGAAAATCTGCGGTAATGAGAAAATAACAGGAAACAGAGGTTATGATACCCAATCAATCTAAAATCGGAGCAATCGTCAAAGTATTGAAGAACATTCCCAGTTCTGATATCATGCTTCTGTGCCATAAAAACGCAGATCCGGATACAATTGGTAGCGCATTTGCCTTAGCACAGTTTCTCAGAAAACACATATCCGCAACCTGCAAGATTCTTGCAGAATCACTTAACAAACCAACTGAAAAACTGGTATCGCGTTTACAAATTGATATTATGAAGGAAATAGATCCTGATGCACGAAAATTTATTATGTTAGATACTAACAACCTTGAACAACTTGGAACTATTGCAACTACATCATTACATAAACTCTTGGTGGAAAATCCTCCAATTATTATTGATCATCATGCACCCCATGCAACAGGATTCGAATTAACAAGTAACTATTTTGTATTAGATGATGTGTCATCGTCCTGTGAAATCATTTATCAGATGTTCAAATATTCTGAAACGGAGATTCTACCAGATATAGCTTTTGCTTTATTGTCGGGCATCATATATGATACTAAACACTTAATTTTGGCATCAAAATCGACTTTTAGAGCCATTGTAGATTTACTAGATCAAGGAGTGGAGTATCAAGAAATTTTGGCGACTCTTAATGTCCCTTCCTCATTTTCTGAGCGGATGGCACGCGTGAAGTGCGCGCAACGAATGGAAATAGAACGAATAGATGATTATCTGCTCATTACCTCTTATATCAGTGCTTATGAAGCGGCTGCTGCTCGAACTTTAGTTTATCTCGGTGCGGATATTGCAATAGTCTGGGCCGAAAGAAAAGACGAACTACGCTTAAGTGCTCGGTGTTCATCCAATTTTCATGCAAAAACTGGAATTCACCTAGGAAAACTCTTTGAGAAGGCAGCTGGGACGATTAATGGTATGGGTGGGGGCCATCGCACCGCCGCAGGACTCAATGCGAATGCTCAAACAGATCCCAAGCCGATCATTAGCTTTATCCGAGGTGTCTTGCGGAAACACATATTAGAACAATAAAGAGATGGGAGTGATGACCATTCAGACACCAATCAAGAATTAGGGCATTTTTTCTCGTTTTTCCCATATTCAGTTTGTCAAACAGAAAAATCATACAAACACAAATTAATCGATTGATAACTGATAAAATTGTGTTAAGAAAGAGATGAGACCTTATGGGAGGCCTTAAAAAGAAGTTCATGCAATTATTCCGTTCATCTTCTCAAACAAGACTCAAAATCTATAGACCCACTACTCAAAACCCAAGACGGGAGGCTGATTTTTACCTTGTCAATTGAGATGCAAAACCTGACCTACCAGTATCCTAGAATGAATGTACCGGTTCTTTGCGAGATTGATCTGCAAATTGCGCAGGGGGAGTTTATCGTGATCACAGGCGCGAGTGGGTCAGGAAAGACGACTCTACTGCGATGTTGCAACGGATTAATTCCTTATTTTTATGGAGGAAGGCTCTCCGGTAAATTAGTAATTCATGGAAAAAATGTATATACAACTCCAACTAGGGAATTAGCTACAGAGGTTGGGTTTGTCTTCCAGAATCCACAAAACCAACTGATTTCAGCAACAGTAGAGCGCGAAATTGCCTTTGGTCTTGAGAATTTGATGATCCCGCCCAAGGATATTCGTAAATACGTTGATGAAATATTGCACCGCTTTAGAATAGAAAATCTCCGCCATCGACCTCCTCATTCACTTTCAGGAGGAGAACAGCAGAAAGTAGCAATTGCAGCAGTGGTAGCAATGAAGCCATCGATCCTTATCATGGATGAACCGACCGCCAATCTGGATCCCATTTCAGCAGCAGATATAATTCATCTGACAAAAGAATTGAATCACCAATTGAATCTAACAGTAATCATTGTGGAACATAGACTTGAATTAATACTTCCTCTTTGCTCACGTTTGATCGTTCTGAATCGAGGTAGGAAGGTCATTGATTTACCACCAAAAAAAGCTATTGAGCTAGATAAACTCTATGAGATGAACATTGGACTTCCACAGATATCACTTCTATTTCGACGCATAAAGGATGATTTGGATTTTCGAGTTAAAAACACACCACTTACTGTAAATGAGGCGATAAGTTATCTCCAACAGTTGATAGGAGCAAAAATTAGCAAATAATAGAAATTTCTTATGTTATCTTATGAGAATCAATTTGGAAAAACAATTGCAAATAATTTGGATATAAAACCTTAGTTAGTATTTCATTGTTAAAATTTAGAGAAGTTTGTAAATGCATTGGAGGAGTTAATTTGCTTGTTACAGAAGACTTACACTACAACTATCCTGACGGAACACATGCCCTGAAAGGAATTAATCTCGAAATTTGTAGGGGGGAAGCTGTTGCAATCATGGGGCCGAATGGAGCAGGAAAAACCACATTGGGTAAACATTTTAATGGATTATTCAAGCCAACAACGGGGGAAGTGCATGTAGAGGGTCAAAATACAAAAAATCAGCCCATTAGCGAATTAGCAAGAACCGTGGGCTACGTAGTGCAAGATCCAGACAGCCAACTTTTTGAAAAGACTGTTACCCGTGAAGTTGCATTCGGCCTAATCAATTTAGGATACTCTCCAAAAGAGATTGATCGAAGAGTAGGTAGCATTTTAAAAAAATTTGAGCTAGAAGATGTTGCCAAACGATCTCCGCTCTCGTTAAGCATGGGTCAGAAAAAACGTGTAACTATTGCCTCAATTGTAGCAATGGATACCGAGTACTTAGTTCTTGATGAGCCAACCACGGGGCAAGACATCGTAAATAAAGAGCGATTAAAGAATTTGTTCAAAGAACTCATAACCAACTCTAAAACCGTTATACTAATCACCCATGACATAGAGTTTGCTCTTTCACTTGCTGGTCGGCTAATCTTAATGAAAGATGGAAAAATCATTTCAGATAAACCAAAGAACCAGACAAATCTATGTTCTACCTTCCTGAAAGAATTAAGGCTTTCTCCCCCCCAAATGGTTCAATTTTCGGAAGGAATTCAAAAAAAGATCTGGTCTGATTTTCCAACCCAATTTTACACTATAGATGAAGTCCATAAAGAGATCCAAAAGAGGTGGTGAAATCGTCTCTACGGTTTATTGAGAGTTTTGACTACACACCCCAAGACACCTTTATTCATTCTCTCGATCCAAGAACGAAGATAATATACTCTCTCACCATCTTAACTTTATCTTTATTGACTATAAACTTGTTACCACTCCTAATCTTGTTTTTAACTCAGCTCCCTCTTGTTTGGATCGCACGGATCGAGAAGAAATGGAAATTGACAATCCAAGGATTGACCTTGTTCGTGATAATTATCGTAGTATTGAATGTGTTTCTCTTCCAACAAGCCAGTACTCACCCAACCAGTACTGGAATTGCCATAGCGTTTAGGATATATACCAGTTTCACCGTTCTAAACCTTCTTTTTCTAACAATCAATCCGGATGACCTCTCTCAAGCTATTCAAAAACTAGGTGGTCCCTATTCGTTTGCATGGACGTTGAGCACAGCTTATCGTTTTGTACCAATTCTTGCAGCAGAAGCTCGAATAGTTAAAGAGGCTCAACTTTCACGAGGTCTTCAGATTGACAAAGGCAACTTCTTAACAAGATTGAAAAAAACTCTTCCATTGTTGATCCCATTGTTTGCATCTGCACTTCGTCGAGCACAGGAACTGGCTGAAGCTATGGAGGCTCGAGCATGGAATCCGAAAACGAAACGCACATATTTCTATGAAATCACTATGAGCCGCATGGATTTTATTCTAACTGGAGTAAGTTTGCTGATACTTGCTTTAGTGATCTTAATAAAGTGGTTCGTACCTATATCACTCCCCATTTGGTGGACATGGACATTACCACAACAATTGGAACTCAAATACTTACTAAAATCCTTCATTGAAGCATTACGCAAATTAATCAGAATCTTCCCTCTTTTATACCCCCCTTAATGTCCATTCCGCATTTGACACACGTTCTATTCATTATTCAAAAAACTACGAGTAGAAACAATCGAATCAGCTGTTTGAAGATAAAAAAGCTTTAAATAAGAAGCAGAAAGTGCCTATTAAATTTGAAAGCTTATGAGAATATAAGTATGGTTATTCATTAATCTTATGGATTATATTCAGTTTTTCCTCAAAAATAAAATTGATTAAAAATTTGGGTATTCCTAGCTGTATAAACTCATTTCGGATCGTTTCGAGGGGTATACCTTCCTTTTCTCGATTAGTCATCCGGAGACGCATAAATTCTGCCATTTCATGGGCGAATACTAACCATGCACGGGTCTCCCTTGCATAGTAATCAGGTATAACGATCGACCAAGGCTTATAATAGAGGGTTACCGTCCGTACCGTTTGAGCTTTACGTTCTTTCAGATGATCTAAAGCAACACGTAAGGAAAGCCCTGAATCGGCTACATCATCTACTAGAATGAGCGTTTTTCCAGTTACATCTGTTGAGACGGGTTGAACAACCTTGGGTGTTTTAGTCCTCTTGTTAATGTCAGTATAGAATTCGATCTTTATGCTTGCAACTCGTGTATCGTTAAACAGGTCTGAAAGAATTCGGGCAGGACCCCATCCTCCACGCGCGATTCCTATGATTAAATCAGGTTTAAGTTTATCTTTTCGCATTTGATTATATAATTCAACACAGATCTTGTGAATTTCCTCCCAAGTAACAAGTCTGAATTCCGTTTTCGAATTCGACACGCTGGTAACCCCATGGATCAATTTGATCTTTGGTTTTTTATTAAATCACCACCCTTAAGATAATATTGATTACTCACTATAACTCCAAAAGAATGAAGAAAGGTGTTAGTAAAATATGACTTTCAACTATGGTAATCTTACAACTCACATTATTGGCATCTCAGAAACTCAAATTAATGATGTAGAGGATGTTCTTCGACAAATCAAGCGGTTAGCAACAGTAAAGGGCGTAATTCTGCAACTGGTTGATGCCAATAGAGTAGCTGGAAAAGAACATCTGAAATTAGCGAGTTACCATGCAAAGAAAGCTTTCCAACACAATAATCAAATTTCCAATTCCCTCGAAATCGAAACCCTACTTTATGCAACTGGTCAACGCCAAATTGACAAGGCACTAACACTCATAGGAATCACCCCAAAAACAAAAAATGTCGCAGTAATTGTTCTTTTTCCTCCTGACAAATCAACTAATCGCTCTGAACTCTTTCAAGAAATTATAAACCTTTTAAAAGGAAAACAATCGAAAACCGTATTTAACTTGACACCAGAGAAGGAAAGAGCTCTTATTCGACTTTTTGATATTTCCACTGAGGAACTGAAGACTGGTTCTATTCATGATCTTATAATAGAAAGAATGGGAATGCTTGAACTAACAAAAAGACCTCCAACTGAGATACTGAAAAGTTGACAATGTGATTTTTTAAGTTGTATTCTTTCTTTTCATAAAGATACGTTCCTACGGTTTCTTCGTAATTTTTCTATGGATATAATTTGATCCGGCTGAAGAATAGAAATCCCAGTGTTCTTTCCAACGATCTCGATTTGTATAATTTTATTTGGGTTTTTAAGGTCAACTTTTCCATGAGGAATTCGCAAAGCAACTTGTTTGATAATGTCATCTCGTTTTAGTGAATTATACCGTTTATTCAATACTATACACCATCGATCCGCGTTGGAAATCTCGTTAGATTTCTCTGTTACCTTCATACAGATGAGATTTAGATCAGTTTTACACCAATCTTGAAGAGGTATAAATTTTAAGCAATATCGGAGCTCATCAAGATTTTTTCTAAGAAATTCCCGAAGGCATCCAATGATTCGCCTTGGATCAGCATCAACTATTATAAAAACAAGACCAGGAACCTCCGTAAGATCAGCATCGATTGTTTTGTTCTTTAACAGAGAAGAAAGTACCCACCATGCTTCAGAAGCGGCATCTCGTTCAAATCCGCGAACACAGCTAATTAGAAATTTTCCCAAAGCACTCTCCTTCAAAATGATGCACCTTTTTTAAAGAATAACCTATCCTTTGATAGTTAAATCCGATCCATAGTGGTTTAATCATTAATTGGAGGCGATAAACATGATTTTATTGAGTCACATTTATGAATCCATATCAGATGTTAATTATTTGTCGACTAAAAACGTATTACCTTATTAGTTCGTTGTTCTTTGATGTTTATAATACCAAAATAAGTGTTATTTCTGTTTTAAAACCTTTTAATACAATAATTCGCATGAGTTTGGAGAGAATTTCAATAAACAAGTTGTTATGGAGATTTATCCTTGAATAAAGACCGCTAAGATGTTCTTGACAAAGATAGGGACAACAATCCATCATACTTCTTCATTCAATCCTCTCATGCTTAACTTGTTCTGTGAATAACGATGGAAAAATGAGTCCTGTGTAAAGGCATGAAACTCAGAGATCTCCTTTCCGGGAGTAGATTACTTCGAAACTGTGAATTAAGCAACCTAAACGCCGGAAATGTTAAATTGAAACCAAAACTTTATAAAAGTTGTTTGGCCTCGTAATTCCACGAACTATTGAATTAAGAAAGTTCTTGAGAATATGATCCCAATCGCCCAAAAACTAGAAATTGGGGGAAAAAAATGGCAGAAACAACAATTGCTGGCAAACCTGTCGTTGTAGACAATGGAAGTGGATTGAGTAAGAACGGGTATGCGGGTGAGGATCAGCCACGGAGTGTATTTCCGACGATCATCGGCTTTCCGAAATACCAAAGTATCATGAGCGATGTAGAACACTACGTAAGGGAGTACTACATCGGCGAAGAAGCGATGAACCTCAGAGGAGTTCTGAGACTGATATATCCAATCGAACATGGGATTGTCACTGATTTTGATGGAATGGAAAAGATATGGCATTATACCTTCTATAATGTTCTTCGTGTGAATCCTAGTGAACATCCAGTTCTGTTAACAGAACCACCTTTGAACCCACAAAACAATAGAGAGAAAATGGCTGAAATCATGTTTGAAACATTCAATGTTCCTGCAGTCTATGTCTCGATGCAGGCAGTACTGTCTCTGTACGCCTCTGGCCGAACCACCGGTCTTGTGGTGGACAGTGGAGACGGAGTCACTCACATCGTCCCGATCTATGAGGGCTTTGCTATCCCACATGCAATTGCGAGAGTTGATCTAGGTGGTAGAGATCTCACAGAATATTTACGACGTTTACTACGCCAGAGAGGGCACAGTTTAACTAGCAGCGCCGAGAAAGAAATCGTCCGGGATATAAAAGAACGACTTTGCTATGTAGCTTTAGATCCAGAAAAGGAGCTTAAACTAGCAGAAAAAGTTAGTGGTATGGAGAAACAGTACACTCTCCCAGATGGGGAAACTATTTCCATCGGGCCTGAGCGATTCCTAGCACCTGAAGCTATGTTTAACCCGGCCCTCTTAGGGCGAGAAGACGCGCCACTGGACGACTCGATCTATCGTGCAATTCAAGCTTGCGATATCGACTTAAGAAAAGAATTGTACGCGAATATCGTGTTAAGTGGGGGATCCACAATGTTTCCGGGTTTGAAAGAACGATTGCACAAAGAACTCAGTGAATTAGTCCCTGAGGGGGTTGAGATTCGAATTATTGCGCCCCCCGAGCGCCGATACTCGGTTTGGATTGGTGGGAGCATTCTATCTAGTCTCAAAACATTCCAAAAATTGTGGGTCTCCAGAAAAGAGTACCAAGAGCAAGGAACATCTGCTATTCACCGCTGTATCTAGACTAAACCCTTTTTCTCGTCCCCACTCCCTTTTTTTCTCTTTTTTTTTAAACTATTTTATCAGCAATATTACCTTACAAGTTTCAATTTTTATTATATAATTATAAAATAATCTAAATACATTTAGCACTCAAATCGCATGATTTCTACACACTTATTAATTATTTTCGAGCTATAAAATACATTAATTTATGCATTAAATAAGGCTTTAAAATTTCTAAGGCAATGAATTGAGATCTTTTAAGATTGATTTTAGAGTATTTGGCATTATTTATTCAAAGTTCATTGATAAAATAATTAACAGAGATGTGTAAAAATGCTTAGCCCCGGATGGGTTTTAAAGCGTGCGGGT
>JBHIFL010000041.1:0-38845 GCA_046761065.1 Candidatus Heimdallarchaeota archaeon | reverse complement strand
CGGAAGTTATTAAGGGAGCTAAGCAGAATCTTGGAGAGAAATCCCTAGAAGTAGCTATTGGACTTGAAACGAGCAATGATCACATTCGGGAAACGTGTATGCACAAAGGGTTTCAATATCAAGACTATCTCCAAGCTGCAACAGCGATCCGAGCCCATGGCTGCACTTTGCGGGTCTACCTTCTGCTTAAACCCCTCTTTCTTACTGAAAAAGAAGCGATAGCTGACACGATCTCCTCCGCGCTTGCTGCAGTACGGGATGGGGCTACAACAGTCTCTATTAACCCTGTTGTTGTTCACAAAGGCACACTCCTTGAGATCCTCTGGAGACAGAAAAATTATCGCCCCCCTTGGTTGTGGTCGGTCGTTGAAACTCTTATAAAAATACGAGAACAACTTCCCGCTCAAAATCATGTGATATGTCACCCTGTTGCAGGAGGCAAGAGTCGGGGGCCCCATAACTGTGGTCGTTGTGATAAACGTGTGCTGCATGCAATACGCACATTCTCACTAACTCAAAATCAACAATCGTTTTTGGATCTGAATTGTGCATGCAAACCGTTATGGGAAGCGATCAAAAAGTTAGAATTTGTGAACCGAGAACCCCTACTCGAAGAACTAATACAACACCTGTAATCGCGAAGGGGCCAATTCATCCACTGCCAATCAGCCCCGGGCTAGGCATAAAATCGATTTTTACATCTCTATACTTAATGGCCAGATCCATGGCGAGGTTGCGCATCCCAGGAGCCTCAGAGCAGATGTGGCCGACCCCAAAGAGGAATACATTTTCTTCAACAGCCAGACGAGCTACTTCATAACCGAAGTCTCCAGTCACAACACTGTCAATTCGCTCTGGGAGCGCCTTTTTGAGGTTTTCAATCTCCAAGGTCCCAGCCACGATGAGGGTCTTTTCGAGGGTGCTTTTTCTTCCCCTAACCAATCGAATCTGAGGGGTTTTCATGACTTTTCGAGCCTTTTCAACCATATTTTGGGTGGGGAGATTTGGCAATTGAGCAATTCTGCCCACGGGGTTGTTCTCAAGGTTAAAATTCTTGATGATATACTCCGCTAAACCAAGTTCGGATACCAATGCTTCGCTTAGACCATTTTCCGCTCCAAGGATACTATCCTCCAAGGCGTAAACTACAATGCCATGAGATTGGAGAGCCCGAATCATCTGACGTCGCAACCCATGAATCATTTGATTGGAGTGTGAAGAAAACAAATCATGATGGGTTACAAAAAGATCGACTTTCTCTGCAATACCCCGGCTCAAAACATCTTTGCTCAGTTCAACTGCTGTGAAGCAAGATTTAACTTCGATTCGGTCAAGTGTTTCAAAATCCACAAAATGAGCTTTATGGGTCCCCTTAGGTATGGAGAGAATGAATGGGAATTGGCGTTTTAATTCTTCCATGAGTTCTACTAGTTTGGTCATGGGCTTCGCTCCTTGATTAATAAAAGCCCCGTAACGAGATAAAACACATCTCAAATCTGGTTTTGAAACCTTTCTTTGGGGAACTATATTGCTTAGCAGAAATCAGATGTTGATTTCTTATTGGATTTATGATAAATCCAAATGAAAACATTTTAGGGATAATTTAAGAGAGGTATATTGAATGGAAAGGTATGTGTAGATGGATGGTCCAAAACTCCATCTTTTGAAGCATTTGAATTGAATGTTTCTGTACGTTTTCAGCAGTTATTTGATGAAATCTGTAATCAGGAAAACTAACAGCACACATTAAAATCTTTTAACATTGATCTTGTTTGAAATTATATACCAGGGTTAAATGGAGACTCCGTAACTCCTCTTATGCAAGGGACGGAATCTAATCCCCCATACCAGTTATTTGGACAAGATAAGAGGCTAATCAGTGGATAACATAGTTTGATAAGCCAGATGCAATACAAACGAAATAACCTTGGGATCCTACCCCTCTTTGAGGAACTGGATCTCCTGACGAACAAGGCTTGAGAGATGCTCTGAGCGTTTAATCAGATCCCACCAGAACTTATTGAGTTCTGAAAATGTAGTGATACCTTCAAACTCTGCCTTCCACTCATTAAAAAAGTCAAGAATTTGCTGGTGTAGTACCATTGCTTTGTCATTGTCTGAAAGTTTCATATTATCTGGAGAAAATGTCACATTATTCACTACCTGATAGAGATACTATTTCTGATTATTGAGTAACTACCAAGAAGCAAGCCTTCAACTTAAATACTCCCATTTTCAAAATCCACTTTAGAATGAATCAAGTTTTTTTCGAGTTTGGAGCTCATAAGACCGATCAATAAACTCTGAGACATGTAAGAGATCCTCAACAAAGCGAATCACATCCTCCTTAATCCGTTGGATCGTATGGAATAGGGAATGTTCACGAAGTTCGTAGAGTGAATGCCTTTGAATGACTAACCCATTTTGGACGAGGCGTTTGAGGTGATTAAGAATTGTTCCACGCGTGTATCCCAGTTTTTCAGCAATTTCAGTTGTCGTGAGTCCCCGTCCTTCCCTCGCGCTTTCTATAATCGTTTTAAACACGCGAATTACGGTTTCATCTTTATCCCGTGGGTGGATCAGATCAAGCGCATGGCAAATCCATCGTATATCATCCTGTAGGTTTTCAACAGGGAATTTCCGGAAGACTTTGAAAGCATATCTAAATTGGGGAGTTGTGAGATCTTGCATGATCCTTCAATCCCACTGTTATGGTTGCAAGTTAATCCAAAGGTCTTTTTCGATTAAATAAAGAGTTAATTTATACAAACCTCAAAAATACATTTTAATCATAACTATCCTTTGGTTTGTTTGGCTATATCATGGGATATACCTATATGTTTTTTTCCTTGTTGAAAAAGTTTAAAATTTTTTCAAAAACTTTTTTTATTAATATTGATTCTTTTATACGGAATCGTCATAGGGGAGTTTAGGAACAAATAAGACCTTATTTGCACCATTCTTGCCATTTCTAAGAAAAAATAAATCCGAATTCGCATAAGAACAAGAAATGCGATTAATAATGTAAATAAATTCAAATTAAAGATAAGGATGTAGGAAAGATGAGGACCATTGAGTTACATAAAAAAACCCACAAAGGACTCCAATATGCTCTTCAAATGTTTAGACAAGCAAAACTAATGCATATCGTAGGGCTTGCCATCATTACAGGCCTGTTTGGAGGCATAGGGGCGGTGGTATTTCGGTTTATAATTCAGCTGAATAATCAACTCTTTTTTGGAATCCCCACACAAATACTTTCAACATCCATAGTGGTTTTTATCGCGCCCATCCTAGGAGGACTCCTCATAGGGCAAATCACCTCCCGCGTAGCGTGGGAGACGAAGGGACATGGGGTACCGGAGATCATGGAGGCAGTGACGCGAGGACATGGAGTCATCCGCCCCCGGGTACCGTTTGCTAAAGTTATTGCGTCAGGCATCAACATCGGGAGTGGAGGCTCTTGTGGACGAGAAGGACCCATCGCCCAGATTGGAGCTGGCTTTGGCTCCATCCTCGGAGTCAAAATGCACCTAAATGAACGAGAATTGCGTACGCTGGTCGTGGCGGGAGTAGCTGCAGGGATCGCTGCGACTTTTAATGCCCCATTAGGTGGGCTCTTGTTTGGGATAGAACTCATCCTCTTCGGAAGACTCACTTCACGCGCGTTCATTCCCCTTTGCTTAGCAGTCGTCACCGGGATGATTGTATCTACACATTTCCTTGGCGATAAGCCAGCATTCGTGGTCCCTGCCTACCGGCTGGGTCAACCGATCGAGTTACTCTTCTATCTCTTGCTCGGTCTTATATGTGGGCTTGTCTCCGTTGGGTGGATACACTCTTTCTATATGATCGAAGATCTTTTCGAAAAGCTCCCGTTACGGAATGCGCTAAAACCGGCTTTAGGCGGGTTTTTTGTGGGATTGATCGCTTTAATGGGCTTTCCAGAGGTGCAAGGAGTCGGATACGAAACCATCGAACAAGCGATCACTTCTAACATGCTCGTGGAGACCTTACTCTTGTTATGCATTTTCAAGCTGATAGCGACCGCATGCACGATTGGGAGTGGGGGGAGTGGGGGAGTGTTTGCTCCTAGCCTGTTCATTGGGGCCATGTTAGGAGCAGCTTATGGGCATTTTGTGACTATTTTGTTCCCCGGGACCCACTCTGGCGCCTATGCTGTTGTTGCGATGGCAGCCCTGTTTGCTGGAGCAGCTCGAGCCCCATTAACTGTGATTTTCATGACCATGGAGTTGACAGGAGATTACTTGATGATTCTCCCCCTTATGGGTGCAGTATCCCTATCCTACCTGGTTTCAGCTGCGCTTTCGGGTGACAACATTTACACCTTGAAACTCCTTCGTCGAGGAATCGATCTTCTCCATCATCCACAGCATCAAGATGCACTGGATATAGTAAAAGTCGAAGAAGCAATGAGGAAGAAAGAAGAAACCCTCTATTTTCACCCAAATGATACCACCGAGCATATCAAAACGTGTTATGCAAGTGGGAAATATGTGTACAAGAGGTATCCGGTTCTCGATCAAGAGAACAACCATCTCTTAGGACTTATAACTCTCACTCAAATGATGAATGCTATTGAAAAAGACCCGACCCCTGAGTCCAAGTCCATTGAAGACTACATGATTAAAGAAAGTGGGGTGATAGTGACCTACGCCGACGAGACATTACATGACGCACTAGACAAATTGATCCTCTATGGCGTTAATAGCCTACCTGTCCTGGCCCGGAAGCGGGAGAAGAATTCAGAATTTGTCGGAATCCTCTCCAGAACCGATATCCTGGTGGCCTTGGAAAAATATGTTTCTGCCCCAACAGATGTTGAAGAGGAGTAGCAAAACTGGAACAGCCCCATGATTCAGGCACCCATCAAATATATTCTATTGGAAGGGTTTCCACGTGCCGTATACTTCTGGTTGCTGATGTTTAACCAATTTTAAAAGGATTGAGCTCAACTCAAGCGTTATTCCCGTATTTAAACCGGTCACAACTCCCGATTGCATCTTTTATAATGATTCTCAACCCTCAGAATTTGTCCAATCCTATCCGGACACTAGAGAAATTTCATTTTTTGTTGAAATAGGAATCTTTAAGATATTTCAATTTTGGTTGAAATTCCATATGAAAAATCCTTGGAGCGGATTAAGTCCTTAAATCAGAAAAATCATATTAAGAGATCTGTAAGCCTCGTAAAAGGTGCCATGTGGTTGATAAAGTGAGATAGGGGAATTGGTCTTGGACAACGAGGTTTTTTACTGCACTATTTGTGGGAAACAGCTTTACCCTATTTCCCAAGAATTAGAGTGCATCTATTGTAAAGAGAGATCCATTGCCGATTATGCTTGTGCAGATGCTCATTTTGTCTGTGAGAATTGCCGATTAGCTTCTCCAGAGGAATTAATTAAGACAACGTGTGAACGAAGTGAATTTCAAAATCCGTATGAACTAGCCATCCTTCTAATGAGACACCCCATAATTCCAATGCATTCCCCTGTGCATCATTTCCTCGTGCCCGCGGTGTTACTATCCACAATAAAAAACACCTGTTATAATTTACCTCACAATGTAATAAAGAGAGCGATTAAGAGGGGTATCAGACTCCCATATGGTATTTGTGGATCCTATGGGATCTGCGGGGCGGGCGCTGGCGTTGGGGTTGCTATAAGCATTCTAACAAAAGCGACTTACATGTCGGATGCAGAAAGGGCAATGGCGTTAGATGCTAGTGGGAAGTCACTAATTTCAATATCCCAGTTGGGAGGGCCTAGATGTTGCGAAGCTAGTGTTTACGCGTCTCTTGAAACTGCGATAAATTTCTTGAGAAAAAACATGGGAATCACACTGCTAGCAACCTTCGTAGGGTGTCCGTTCTCCTCCTTGAATGAAACCTGCAGAAAAGAGGGATGTAAGTATTATCCAGTATGGTGATGAGAATAAAGGAATTAAGGCTGTTCATTCAAAATCAAGTTGAACCAGATCTGGGATGGGCTTTGGATGAAACAATAATGCTCCATGTTAAAAATGGAGATGTTCCTAGCACAGTGCATTTTTGGACAAGCCCTCCATCAATTGTTTTAGGAATTCTACGTTTGGATCAGGACTAGATTGCTTTTTTAAAACAAAAGGATATCAAAATTATAAGAAGAGTTTCGGCCGGGCCACCATTCTACGCGGATGAAAATTCAGTACTATTTGGATTTATCCTTGACACAACTGATCCCACTTTCCCAAAGGATCTCGTAAAACTATACAACTATGTCTACTCTCCTATAATTGAAACCATTGAAACATATGGAATCAGCTACCGATATGACTATATAGATTATCTTTTTTCAGGAGATGCTGTGATTTCCCAAGTTTCCCAGTTCTGGTACTATGATGTCTTGGTGTTTCAGGGTGTCCTCTATATGGATATCGATGTTGAGTTTGCGAATGCTTCCAGACTTCTTCCTAAAAAGGTACCAGCCTCGTACAAGCTTCGTCACGAAAAATATTGGCCAATGAGTTTTTCGAAACAGCTTTACAAAAAATCAGAGAAAAATTTGGGGTCGACCTTGTGGAAGGAAGCTTAACAGAGCTAGAAGAACATACTCTCACCCGTGTTTTGAGGACAAAGTACAAATCTCCGAAATGGAACCTGGAGTCTTTTCCCCCGATGGCATATGGGAAACTCCTCATAGAGGTCTTAACTGCTTATCCACCTACTAGAATGTGTTTACAACTCGAAACCAACCTCAAAGAGGCAATAAGAGCGTCTGGAGATGAAGAAAAAATCGAACTTAGAATCTGGAGGCAGGGAAAAGGTTTACCTCCGGGCGCGTTTATCTCAAAAGGGCTTATTGAAGCTGTTAAAAAATCCCAGATTCCGGCTGTAATAATAAATGGTGAGCTGAAATACGGCCGAACCGTTCCATCTCCTAGAGATTTTTTAATAAGCATTAAGGAGGAAATTGTGCGGATCAAATAAAAGGGGGGTAGCCTTTGAAAGACCTTTGGCGTTTTTTCACCTACAGTGATTATGACCCTTACATGAATTTAGCGATTGAAGAGGCTCTGATACGAAGCATACTTGAATTTAACTCCCCTAACGCCCTCAGGGTATGGCAACACCCTCCTATCGTGAGTATTGGATGTTTCCAACGACCGGAACAGAAAGTCAATATCGAGTACTGTCAAATGAAGGAAATAAGAATCGTCAGGAGAATGTCAGCAGGCGGGACAGTGTATCAAGATTCTGGAAACTTAAACTATTCCCTCTACATTGATACTAACAGGTTCAAAACCTTCAAAGACCCTGTAGAGTCCTATTCATTCCTGTGTAGAGGATTAATTCTCGCCTTAAAATCGTTAGGGGTTCAGGCAGAGTTCAAACCCGTTAATGATGTGATCGTAGGGATGCGAAAGATTTCTGGAAATGCCCAGTATGAGCTTTACAATGTGCTCCTCCATCATGGCACTCTGCTGATGGATCTAAATCTCGATAATTTGGAAAATGCCTTGATTATACCTAGTGAAAAACTCAAGGACAAGGATGCAACCACTGTTAGAGACAGAGTAACCACCATAAACAGGGAACTCACAAGAACAGTCCCGATGAGTATTGTACGGGAAGCGATACAGAAGGGTTACGAAGAAGCCCTTGGAGTCGAGTTCGAGGACTCAACCCTTACCCCCGAGGAATGGAAAATAGCCAGAGTCCTCTACAAAAAGTACAGTTCTCCCGAATGGATTTTCGGGACACGCCACGAATTCGAACACCACACCGTATATAAAGCACCAGGCGGACTAATCCGCGTAGCCCTCACTATCTCCCACAATACAATCAAGCAGATAAACATAAGCGGAGACTTCTTCATAAAGCCCTCTGAAGCATTAGAAATCCTAGAAAAGATGCTCACAGGCGTGCCATATACCGCCCAAACTGTAAAACAAATAGTAGACGAATTCTACCACCAAAATATAACTACCCCTAGAGTAAGTCCACAAGACTTCGTCGCAGCAATCATGCAAGCTAATATAATTCCCTCATAGCCTAGAGACATAGTTCAATTTTAGTCATCCTTACCAATGATGCTTTAGAAGCTAGCGATGCGAAAAAATTGTGTAGATTCCTCAAGATGGAAGGAAAATTCATTAACAACCATTTATTGAGGTGGATCCCTCCAACTTCTGCGATCATGTCATTCACACTGCCAAGGTCAATTAAGACTCGATATCCGGTATAGATAAGGGTTAAAAAAACTTTTCCTAAATGATTTTAAGTAAGTAGCCATTCTGCAATGCTAGAGGAGAGAATTAAGGAAATCTGGGTGATCAGGGATCCTGTACTCAGATTACTGCTGGACCAGATGTTTGGCACTTGTATAATTAGTCAATACCCCTTCATTAATGAGGGAATCTGCTCCGAAGACGCATTTGGGATGTATTTACTCCGACCAAGGTTCCAGAACCTTTTCCCCGAGATTGGTGAGGCGATAGATGATCCAATTCTTTTCGTACTCGCCCCGAATGAGGTTCGCATCTTTTAACACCGAGAAATGATAGGACAGTTTTGAATCGGCCTCTCCCGTAATTTCTTTAATTAAGCAAACGCACATTGCCTGTTGTCGTAGAATGTGCAGGATTTGAAGTCGTAAGGGATCTGCAAGAGCTTTAAAGGTCCGACTTTCCTGTTCGATCTGCTCTAGGCTAGGGACATTCATGAGAATTTTCTCTAAACCTCCCTTGGACTGGATCTCCTGTTGTAGGTTCTCGGGAATGGATAGTGAGATTTCAGCTTGTGGCATGTTATTACCCTCATTTCAATTTTTATTGGAGCTCTCGTTTTAAACTTTGAGATTTCAACTTTTGTTGAAATGGTAACCTTTATATTATTTCAAAATATTCTGAAATACTAGGGAATAAATCCCCTCTAAAACTATCCTTTGGTGGCAAATCAATGCAAGCAATATCCTTTATGATATGCTCATGGGTGGCGTATACACCCTCTTAGACTATCTTGCCGCTCATGTCTTGCTGTGTCTGGTCCCAGCTTTCTTCATAGCAGGGGCATTGAACGCATTTGTGGATAAAGAATCTGTAACCAAATATATCGGGAGTAAGACGAAGAAATACATTTCTTATCCTTTCGCCGCGGTAGCAGGCCTCCTCATTGCGGTCTGTTCCTGTACAATCTTACCTCTCTTTGCTGGCATTTGGAAGAAAGGGGCAGGCCTTGGTCCTGCGGTCACGTTTCTCTTTGCCGGTCCAGCAGTTAATATCTTAGCACTCACATACACCGGGACGCTCATTGGCATGGATATCGCGATCGCGAGAGCAGTGCTCTCGATTGTGTTTGCAATTGGGATTGGCATGATGATGACGCTCCTATTTAGGGACACGATGAAGGTACCAAATAATGCCCCTCAAGGGAACCCCGGGGGAACCCCGGGAGAACTGTCGGGAAACCCTACAGAAGGTCAAACGGCAGCTATTGGCCAGTCAATCATCCGACAGGTGGATGAGCGCTCCTGGGCGGACGCCCATCGTGTCGGCTTTTTCTTTGTGTTTTTAGTCCTTGTACTCTTAATCGGAACAGCCCCGATTCCTCAAAGTTGGAAAGCCCCCTTATTAATTGGAGATCTTATTGTACTGGGAATTGTGCTGGTACGCTGGTTTTCAAAACGAGAGGTCGATAATTGGCTGCGCGAGACCAAGTTTTTTGTCAAACTGATCTTTCCCCTTCTTCTCGTAGGTATTTTTGGGGTTGGGGTTGCTAAGGTCCTCATCCCAGAAGAGTTGGTCGGGCAATATCTCGGAGAGAACACACTCGCCGCCAATCTGTTTGGCGTGTTGTTCGGGGTGTTCATGTATTTCCCGACCTTAGTCGAAGTCCCCATAGCTCGAATGTTTTTGGATCTGGGAATGGCCAAAGGTCCGTTACTGGCCTACCTGCTGGCGGATCCCGAGCTTTCCCTCCAAAGCATCCTCGTCACGCGAAAGATTATGGGTGATCGAAAGAACGTCACCTATGTGATACTAGTTACCATCGCGTGTACCTGCGCCGGGCTCATCTTTGGATATTTTGTTACATAAATAGAAAATATAGAAGAGTCAAACCCAAACCAGGAGAACGGAATCCTATTGGAGGAATTATATGAAAACCATTCGTGTCTTAGGTCCTGGATGTTTCCGCTGTAAGCAAGTTCTGTTGTATGTGCGAAAAGCCGTAGCAGAACTTGAGATCGAAGCCGAGATCGAGTATGAAACCGATCTAGCCAAAATTATCGAATCGGGAGTTATCGGGACTCCTGCGCTGGTGATCGATGGCAAGGTGTTCACCGCAGGTCGAATCCCTAGCGTCGAGGAGATCAAAGAGTTCTTGAACGCAAGCTAAAATGTAGAAGAGATGTTTCGAAAAAAGAAAAAAGAAGAAGGTGCTTCATTCAAACATGATGATAAATGGAGGTTGGCCAAAATGAATCACACTCGGATGAAACAAAAGATAGACGTAGTGATCATCAGACCCTATGGGGTATGTGGCTGTTCGCTTGGGCCTTGGCTAAGTACCATCTGGGATGTGCTACGAAAATATGAGGGGCATGTCAGATACCATGTCAGGGATACCACAAGCCCTGAAGCAAAGCAGTTTGGAATAACATACCGTGGAATCATCGTGGCGGGGGCTCGCCTCATCAAATATGGGTCTGCGCAAGAACTGGATAGGGTACTTCAGAATCTCATAGCAAAGCAAAATGACACTTGATCTAATCTCCCTTTCGAATGAGAGCAACTGAACGAAGGGATCCGTATGACTGGACAGCTTGTCGGGTCTGCGAAACTCCAGAAAGTTCAACTGTGCATCGCCGATCCATCTAAAATTCGAGTCATTGGGCAACTGGATCATGAAGTTGGGGAAGTGCTCCCGTACCTGTATGTTGAACTCCCAACCGCCACATACTCGGAAAAGCTCGGCGTGTTAAGCTTCAAGGAGGGGACAAGACTCATCACGATCTACGCGTCAGGCACCGTGATGATGACGAAGATCCAAGATGAAACAGAAGCCCAAGCGATTCTTAACCGGCTCTGCACCCAGATCAACACTACCTATGCCCGGCGTAATGAAATCGATCTATCGGCTGTGAAGACCAAAATCAGACTGGGTCCATTTGATTTGTATGAGTATCTACCCAAGACCAATTGCCAGGAATGCGGGGAACCCGGATGCGTAGCCTTTAGTGTAAAGCTTCTAGATGGGAGCAAGCGACTAACAGACTGCATGCCCCTTACCACCGAGAACTATCGAGAAAACCGAGCTTTCCTCCTTGAACTGTTAAAATCCGCTGGCTATAAAGCCTGATTAGATAATATTCTGCCTTTAGAATGGATTGCAACTAACCCATGATCAATATTTGGGCTGGTTTTGCCATTAGAATGTCTCGAATTACAATCTTTAAGAAAATTCAAATTTATTTGAAATACTGTTCAGAGCGGTCTAAGCCTAAAGCTAACCTAAAATATTGAATCAATGGTTCATTAAGGATATATCCCATTCGTGATTGGATTATCTACACTCAAGGGCTATCTATTGGTCTGGGCTACGTACTGCATTGTTGTGTTCAACCACTGGTTTCTTCATAGGGAAGACGTAATTGAGTGCTTGGTGCCCAATTAATCCATATAAAGTACCTTGGCACAAAACGACGCAAGGCATCATCGAATGTCCTATTTAATCTGAGCAATCATTTATCAGGATAAATAAAAACATGTGAAGAGATTTGGAGGAACCCACATGAAAGATATACGGATATTAGGCCCTGGATGTGCTCACTGTAAGCAAGTAAAGGTGAATGTGTCGAACGCTGTGATGGAACTTGGGATCGAAGCTGACACGAAACACGTTACCGATCTAGCCAAAATCCTTGAATTTGAAATCACTAATAATCTGTTTGAAATCCTCGATTTTGAAATCACAGGTATGCCAGCTCTTGTGATTGATCAATAGGTTATCTATGTAGGCAGGGTTCCTAGCGTAAAGGAGATCAAAGAATTCCTTAGTGATTATTCAGATAAAGCATTGGGTAAGAGGGCATCTGGGTCGAACAGTGTGATTTTGTTCATTTACGATAAACCGTCCATCCTTTCTTATTTGATCCAAATTCATGTTAAGCCTTCTCTCCCGCGCCTCTAATTTGCTTAAATTCAGGAAACTTGTCGATAGCGCCTCCATTTCGGAATATTCTTTCATAACTCCGTTTTTTTACTTTGCATCTCTACAAAGCAGTTGCCAGAACGTTTGTAAGGGTTCTGATTCACTCAAAGAAAAGAAGGTCCACTTCCCACGTTTTTCGCTCTGAATCAGTCCTACACCCTCTAAAGCTTTAACATGATACGATATGGTCGGTTGGGCAAGATCGAGTGCAAATTCCAACTCGCACAGACACCGACTTTGGCGACTTAATAGCAGTAGAATCTGGAGCCGGCGTTCGTTCGCAATCGCTTTCAACTGTTTTGTTAGAACTCGCGTTCGTTCACGTTCATTGGAATCTTGAATTTTTCTAACGTCTTCTAGAAAAGTGCTACAATACTCGTCAAGATTATCAATGGGACACACTTTTGCTTCTATCATACGTTGAAAGGTTTGAATAAGGGCACTATTCGGCTTTACGTTTGAATACATCTAGTTCCACTCCATTCATTAAGGGATAGGAAATTTTTGCATTTGTATGTAATAAGATATTTAGTTGTAAACCGTTCACAATGGGGAAAGTACCTACTGAAAGGAACATTTGGGTGTATTATTTGATGGGATTCCATGTACCTAGAAAATCTGAGAGAATTTCTCTGGTTTGGAAGAATGTGGAAATAACTTTCTCGGGCTGCTTGACTTAGTTATCCACTCGACATTGTCGCTTCATTCTATGGATTGTGATGTATTTTCTTGATTATATTGATTTATCGAAATATTTAAATTTGACGAATTTGGATAAAACCCACCCTTTATCGAATCTAAGTGACTACTATTTCAAACAAAATGACAGATATCCATGGAGCTACGAAATATGACTGCTGTTGTTGGAAAACTATCTCGTTTAGATCGTTTTCTCCCTCTTTGGATTTTTCTGGCTATGGGAATTGGCGTCCTCCTTGGATTCCTACCAGGAATTGTTGAGCTCTTCAATTTGGTCCAGTTTGGGACAGTTTCGCTCCCAATAGCGTTAGGACTGCTCTGGATGATGTATCCCGTCCTCGCGAAGGTGAAGTATGAGGAGCTTGGGAAGGTGGCTACAGCTTGGAAAATGTTTGGAGTTTCGGTGTTTTTGAACTGGGCGATTGGGCCCGTGCTCATGTTTGTTCTCGCCTTGACCTTTTTGGCTGACTTTACGGCCTATCGGGAAGGGCTTATCATTGTAGGTTTAGCGCGTTGTATCGCCATGGTATTGATCTGGAATCTACTCGCAGGTGGAGATAATGAGTATTGTGCAGTCCTTGTAGCTCTTAACTCTATCTTTCAAGTTTTTTTCTATTCAATCTATGCTTATTTCTTCCTCACGGTCGCATCGGGCTGGCTTGCAGGTACATCGACAGTGGTAAGCATTACCATGAAAGATATTGCGATCAGTGTATTCATCTTCCTGGGAATCCCTATACTTGCGGGGATAGCGACCCGATTTGGCCTAATCCACCGGAAAGGCAAAGCGTGGTATGAAGAGGAGTTCACAGAAAAACTCGGTCCGACCGCATTGATCGGCCTCCTGTTTACGATTGTGGTGATGTTCTCGATGCAAGGAGCGAATATTGTGGACCTGGGCTGGGAGTTAGCGCGTATCGCGATACCGCTAACAGGCTATTTCTTCATCATGTTTGTAGCTTCCTTTCTGATCTCTTGGGCACTCCACTTTCTCTACCCTGAGACCGTGACCCTATCATTCACCGCCGCTAGTAACAATTTTGAGCTCGCGATTGCTGTAGCCGTGGGGACATTTGGGATTGACAGTGGGCAAGCTTTAGCAACGGTAGTTGGTCCCCTGATCGAAGTCCCAGTCCTGATCTCCCTGGTTTATGTGTCCCTCTGGGTTCGTAAGTATTTCTTCACAAAAGAGGGCACAGCTAAGAAATTTGGCACCCCATCTTAGTTGAAAAGGAGCCTAAAGGCCCTTTCAGTTGTTTTATCACAGTATTAAAAAAGAAGTTTTATAATCAAAATTGCTTCGCCATCCAAGCTCGCTTCTGGGGCGAAGTTACATCTTATGAATCTACATATGCAGAAATGGGGCAATTTTTGAATGGATATTTGCTTTTATATCTTCAGGAGACCCCTCAGCGAGTATTTCGCCTCCCTTGGGCCCTCCTTCGGGACCCAATTCAATCAAATAATCAACGAAGGATAAAATATCCACATCGTGTTCGATGATGAGCACAGTGTTTCCCTGTTCTACCAATTGCTCCAATAAATTCAGCAATTTTAGAACGTCAAAGTAATGGAGACCTATCGTGGGTTCGTCCAACACATAGAGCATCTTACTTTTACGTGCTTTCCCTAATTCTTTGGCTAGCTTAATCCGTTGGGCCTCACCGCCACTTAATGTGGTTGCCGGTTGCCCTAGGGTGATGTATCCCATACCAATTTCCTCAAGGAGCTGTAAAAGAGTTCTAATTTTTTCATTGTTTTGGAAGAACTCAAGCGCTTCGGAAACAGTCAAATTTAGAACTTCATAGATGTTCTTTCCGTTATATTGAACATCAAGGATTTCCGGTTTGTATCCTGTCCCATTACATTCTTCACATGGCAAATCAATTTTTGTAAAGAATGAAACCTGCAACTCAATAGTCGCACTCCCCTTACACTGAGGACAGCGGCCTTTATCACTATTAAAGGAGAAGTGCCCCGCTGTATAGTTCCTTTTTTTTGCTAATGTTTGCTTGGCAAATAATTTGCGAATGTTATCCCAAATGTCAATGTAACTCACGGGGTTGGAGGTCTTTGATCGCCCGATGGGGGATTGGGTTACAACAATGCAATCGGAGATATGCTCCCATCCGGAAAGCTTGCCTTTGATATCATCGATTTCGAGGAATTCTTCATCATCGTCGCTATTCTTTTTCGTAAAATGCTTTCTTAATAGCGGCACGAGGGTATCACTGATTAAAGAGCTCTTTCCACTCCCGGAAATTCCAGCGACCCCCACCATGAGTCCTAGTGGTATTTTCACGTCTAGATTTCTTAAATTGTTTGTAGACACCTCTTTCATCACGAGAAATTTTGTGGATTTCGTGAGCTTTCTTCGTTGATTTGCGTCTTTCTTGGGAAGTTGAAGTTCCCCACTCAAAAACTTCCCAGTGATTGAGTTTTTACATTTCTTGATTTCATCTACTGTTCCTTGAAAAACGATCTCACCCCCCAATCTTCCAGGACCAGGGCCTAAATCAATAATATGATCCGATTTTAATATAATGTTTTTATCATGTTCGACAATGATTACCGAATTGCCCAATTTTTTAATTCCTTGTAATATGGTCATTAGGCTGCGTTTCTCAAGCTCATGCATACCCATGGTGGGTTCATCAAGGATGAAAATTAATGAATCCAGGCCGGCATCGAGGTGAGCCATTAAACTTAATCGTTGAAGTTCCCCGCCCGACAATGTGGTCATGCTACGGTTCAAAGTAAGATAGGAGAGTCCGACAAGTCTTGCCTTTTTTAATCGCGTGATGATTTCGTCTTTAAGTGCTTTTCCGTGGCTAGATTTTATGTGATTGCCATCGAGGGTTCTTAAAAAGTCGATTAATTCATCGATCGTCATGTTACTTAGTTCTCCGAGGTGTTTCCCATTGATCATAGCATTTCGTGCTTGCTCATTGATCCGATAACCATGACAAGTAGGACAGGTAATTTTTGTCATGTAATGTTTTTCGATCTTCGATCGACGATACGCACTGGTACTTTGGGCCATCGCGCGTTGAAGATGGGGGATGACACCTTCAAATTTGGCTTCGATTGTACCTTCAAATCGTCGAGATTTCCATTTGAACTGCATCTTCTTCTCCGTGCCATACAAGAAGATATCCTGGATTTCTTGGGGGAGCTCTTGGTAGGGAGTATTGATGTCAAAATTCAGCGCTTCTGCTAACCCCTTTGTGAAATTTTTCATATCGCCGAAGGCACCGGAAGCAGCGGCACAGATTTGTAAGAGGTTCTTGGTAGGATCGGGCACGATCTTTTCTTCGCGAAACTCCTGGATGTATCCCCTACCCTTACACTCTAAGCACATTCCACTCGGTTCGTTAAATGAAAAGTGTTTGATTTCAAGATTAATCGCTTTCATACCACAAGTTGGACAGGAATGATCATTATTAGCCGGGATCCCACAAATCGGACATAATTGTTTACTCTCTAACGTATAAAGGTGCCTAAGGAGAGTATAAATCATGGATTTTGTTCCGACGGTGGATCGGGGATTAATGATGCGGGTGGTTCGTTGCTCTATGGCAACGGTTGGTGATAATCCACTCAATAAATCGAATGGTTTTTCTTTCTCAACTTTAGGGGGCAAACCAAGAGATTGTAAGTATCTTCGCATGCCTTCATCAAATAATAGGTCAAAGGCAAGAGAACTTTTCCCTGAACCAGACACCCCAGTAATCGCAACGATCTTATTTTTTGGGATTTTTAGATTAATGTTTTTCAAATTATGAATTCTAGCCCCAACAACTTCAATCTGATTCATCTTCTCCTCTCCTCATAATTTAATTTGTAAGAGATTCCTGAAGCAAGTATCTTCCAATAATATGATATCCTCAATGATTGCTTTTAATTCGTACAAATCTATGTATTCCAAACAATTTTTCTTGTCTGTATCAAGAGCTAATTTGATTTGACTAGAAAATTGGCTCCAAAGTATAGCCGATTTTGTAATTTGTTCATGTGCCTCTTCTAGATAGTACAATTCTTCCTCCTTCCAAGCATAAAGCCCTTCACTGATATCAGGATGTTTCATGAGTTCTTTGAGGAAGTTCCCATAGAGTTTCCGAAATATTGCACCCCCCGTTCCCCACTCTTCAATTAACCCATACATCATTTTGAGCATAGTAGACGCTTTTGGAACTATTTTATCTGTGTAGGGATGTTTCATGTTGCCATTTAAGATGTCTTTCCATCTTAGGACCGACTTGGCAAATAAACGAAGTGCGGGGATTCCATGTCGGTTCGTGGACGGGTATACGACTTGCCATGCAACTTGTTGCAGGGCTAATTTAACCGCTTGGGAAAAAGGAGGTTTTTTCCCATCCGGCCTTTTCATGATAGTGACCTGTGTATTATGAGGATGGAGGAAACGAGGTCCATGTTTAGAGCTACGAGCTTTCTTTAAATCTT
The DNA here is from genome assembly GCA_046761065.1 of Candidatus Heimdallarchaeota archaeon. Classification (GTDB taxonomy): domain Archaea; phylum Asgardarchaeota; class Wukongarchaeia; order Wukongarchaeales; family JBHIFL01; genus JBHIFL01. Next base: position 21,471 of record JBHIFL010000041.1, on the reverse strand, counting down.
CGATAGGGATTAGTTGGAGATCAGCTAATTCGGTGTCGTAAACGAATGCGAGGTTCTTCGCCTCATCGTATCCGACTAACGTAATGAAGTGGCCGCCAAAGTGCAGCTGCTCTCCCCAGTTGAAATATAATAAATAACCTATATCCACTTGCAATCCTAAGGGGATGTCTTGATTGATCCGTTTTTTCGAGGAGTCCCACGCCACATCGGGTGAAGAGAACGTTTCAAATTTGATGTTTAAGCCTAAAATACGGCAAGCCATGCTTTCTTTGGTGATGGATCCTTGTTTACCACCAATAAATAAGGGAGTTCCCATGCCGAATTCTGTTACAGCGTTTTGACTTTGTGAACTGTCGAAAAAGGTAAATCCAAAGGAGCAATCTAAGCCAAAAACCATTTCTTCAGTGATTTCGATCCCTTCATGCATTATTAAGTCTTTCATGGTCGTAGATTCGCAATGGCTTCCTGTTGTGTGTTTAAAAGGTTTAATAACGTGTCTTGAGTGCAATTCTCACTCCTCTTGAAACTCAAATTGTCCTTTATCCTCCTTAATGGATTGAATGAAGCCCTCTAACCAGTTCTTCTGGGCTCGGATGGAATGATATGGTCGTTCAAACAAAGCTTTGATGAGGTACAAACGTCTAGTTTTTTGGAGCTCCTTAGCGGGCATGCCGGCTATCATACGATCTGGGTCAGTTTTCACAATTTCATCTAAGCTCTCAAATTGCTGTAAAATTGATTCAAACCACTGAATGCTATATTTCATATTTGTCTTGTATTCTTCTAACACTGAGAGTGCAGTCGATTTAGTTAACAAAGAAAGCCCTGCTAATCCTAAATCGAACATGGTCTTTGGCTTGGGCGGATTTTTTATACAGAGTTGGATTTGCTCATGCAATGTTTCTTTTCCATGTTCTGTAATTTCATAAATTTTTTTGGAAAGCTTGAATTTTTCCTCTTCTTTCTGACCTATTATGAACCCTTTGCTTTCTAACTTTCCTAGGCTTTTGTAAATCGTGGATTTCTTCATGTCTACCCATTCTTCAAAGCCCCTATCCTCTAAGACCTTCTTAATATGCCACGCATGGGCTGGTCCTTCCGCTAATATTAACAATAAAGCCACATATGTTGGTGCTATCGGTTTCGCGATCTTATCCATTTTTCAACTCCCTCTTAGAGGTTATAACATTCATAACAATCAGCTATTCTACGTAAAATATTCTACTGGTAGGATTTCTACTAGTAGAATTTATAAACCTATCGTCACCTCTTGAAGATCGAACAGATTGTCTTACTCTTGAACAAAGTATTTAGTGACTAATTGGTAAAATTGCGTGAGGGCATCCTCCCCTTTCGCCGTTGTTTGGAATTCTCCTAGGTCCCTGTTGGAAGAAGGCAGTTGTTCAATGAGTCCAGCGGTCATGAGAAAATTAAGCGCCTCTTTAATGGCACTAGGTTTTAGTCCAACACGACATAATAACCAATTCCGGGTACGGGTCGTGCGGGCACAGGATTCCAATATCTCAGCCCAGATTTCAAACCTACTCCGCCGTACCCACTTCCGTTCTACCCATTGGGGCACATAGGATCCATTCAACGTCATAGGTCTCGCCCTCCCTCGATTTGCTGGTGTAGGACAAGCCGTTCTAGATTCTCGCCCCATGTGACGAGTTCTTGATACCCTAGAAGCCACCGTTTAACTAACGGCCTCCACCATAAAAATAGCCACAACCGAATCCCGGGAATTATAAAAAAGACAGCTATGACCGCGTAAAGCTTGAGTTGACCTAGTATTTCAGGATAAGCTATTATAAAAAAGGTCACCAATCCCGCAATAACCATCCCAGAGAGGATGAATTCAAGTAGGAATGTGAATACCCCCTTTCTCATGTGGTTCTCTATGCGATCAAGTCGTTCAGGAAGAGAAGTCGGGGGTTCTTCTGTGAGGAGGCTAGGAGGTTGCAAGAGTTTCACGAAGTGATTAACATAGGTTGTCAGACCTCTGGCGACCTGGGAGGGGTCGGTAGCATGTTCGATCTCGTAGAAGTAGCGGCCACTCGAACGAAAAAAAGAATAGGTTTCCTTGATCTGCTTTATGCCCAGAATTCCAAAAATGGCTAAAAAAGGTACCACAGACATGAGATCACTTATGCCTACCTGTAGGTAGGGCCCGAAAAGAAGAATGAGCACCGCGATGAGCGGGATAAAGAGAAATGCGACATATAGCTGCGCTACAAATAAGCGATGGCTTCTCTTGATCTGAGCAAACAAGTACTGTTGACTTGTTACCAACGGGTCAGTTCTGGAGGAGTGGGGGGCCATATTGGGTTCCTCATTTTAACTAAGTAGACAATCCTATATATGTTGCTAAGGCTATGTTAACAACTAGAAATGGACTTTTAAAATCCAATATGGGGCAAAAAAGGAAAGAGGAGAGGAGGAAATTTCGCTCAACTGATTTTTTTCCTCCCATGTCCAGTAGCTACACTGTATGTCAATGTGAACGTTACTTGGTCACACCTTTTCGGATCTAGCTAAGCGTCTGGTGCCAATGAAACAAAGGACGAGGCCTAAGAAGATGATTGGAAGACTATTTGCTAATATAAAGTATGCAATATTATCAATAATCCAGAATGCTCTAAAGAAAATGGCGGTAAACAGAATTCCTTGCGGTGTAAAACTGATGATCAGCATGGACACCATCTTGTTGGTGGTGAAGGCGCTACTCTTCGTGTTTTCGTAGGAGGGATTATTCGCGGTGATGCCAGTAGCTACCAACACTCCCCCGCAGATCATGACGTAAGTGTTCCCGAGGACGAGGAGCAACTCTCCGATCCCTAATCCCGTAATGATAGAGACAACCACCGAGGGAAGTATGGCTAATGGGACACCTAAGAGGAGGGCCTCGGTTAACCGGGCTTTCACAAACTTAGTCACACCCTTGGGGGCGCTTTTTATGATCCAAAGCTGGTCTTGGGACTCTAAAAAGCCGATTCCCCCAAAAACTAAGCCACTGAACATTCCCATTATCAGGCTTACTACAAGCAGGATGAGAAATAGGGGGAGGGCGTTTGTGAATAAGTACTGCTGAATGATTGGAAGGATCACAGCCATAGCCAATCCGAGCCCTAATTGGGACAGGTTCTGCACTTTACGCGCGAAGTCCTTGAAGGAAGTGACTACCAACACTCCGAAAGGTCCTGGGATTAGGCGTCGGAGTCCCCGGAGAAACATATTCTCCGGTCCGACCGTAGTTATTTTTTCAGCCCGGGTTCCGACCCCGAAGTGGAACAGGCGATCAGCTGTTAGGAAACCGACACCAACCATGCCAACCAAAAACCCTACGAGTAGTACGAAATCGAATAGAGCATTAAAGCCTAGTAGGGTTTCAAAAGTGTTTATTACGGCCGTTGGTAGATTCATCCCATTATAGTAGATGATGGTCCAAGTGATCAGATCAGCACCCCAAGTAAAGGGGAGCACCTGGAACACATCTAAGCCTATGATGGCAGTAAAGGACTCCGCAAAGTACATAAGCCCATATAAGGGAATAATAAAGACAAGGCTTATAACTATACTCAACCCTTTGGCTATATCCTTCCCCCTTGGTGATTCTCCGAGTTTAGCTTGGATGGCTGTGGATATTACCGTGGAGAACCACAGGGTGCTGAGAGTAACGAGGAATACAACGCCGTAAATGAGTGCTTGCCCTAGCACCGATACTTGGAAGACGGTGGTGAAGGGTGTGATCAGGACCGGCGCCAGAAACAACACCAGCAAGCTGTAGGTCGGGATCTTGCCTACGAAGGTTCCGAAAAGGAGGGCGCGAGTGCTTACATTGTGACTCAGGATGATCTCCCATTGCCCGATTTTGATCTCTTGGAGCGCGTAGGTGATGGGAAAAACAAACACCATAACCCAGAGCATGAGAATGACAGCCCGCATTACCCCCGGTAAGGCGATCATTAGGAGGACCTCAAACTCGGCCCTTAACCAGTCTAGAAACCTCGAAATAAGTAAGGGGGTGATGATGAGGGCCCAGACAACGCCAAAGAGGGTTACCACAACAATAAATGCCGTTCTTCGGCGATGAAACCGTGACATTTGGGCAAAATATTCAGCTTTGGCAATCGCCCAGCCATGTCTTACCATTTTTTCTACCTCCAGCTGAGGAGCTTTTCTCGGTCGACCTTTCCGCCCACAATTTTTAGGTAGGCGTCCTCTAGATCGCGGGCGCTCACAGTGCTGATAATTTCCTGGGGTGGCCCTAAGACTGTAAGTTGACCTTCATTCAGGATACCAATGATGTCACATACATCCTCGGCAAGGTCAGTCATGTGGGTGCAGATGAAAAAGGTCGTGTCAGTTTCTTTGGCCATGGCAAGGATCAGTTCCTTGACTAAGGCACTCGCCGCAGGGTCGAGGCGGGAGGTGGGCTCGTCAAGGAAGACCAACCGGGGTTCATGCAGAAGTGTCGATGCAATCAGGACCTTTTGCTTCATTCCTGAGCTATAACTTTCAAGTAAATCGTCTTGCCGCCCCCCAAAGCCCAAAAGACCCAGCAAACGATCGATCCGTCGATGCACAACCTCACCACTAAGATCGTTGAGGGCACCGATGAATTCTAAGAATTCGACTGCCGAGAGTTTCGAATAGAGACCGGGAGCCTCAGGAAGCAATCCAGTGACTGCCTTAATGGCATTTCTCTGACTGGAGACATCGAAACCACAGACGGTGGCCGTCCCACCACTTGGTTGAAGAAGGCCGGAGAGAATGCGTACTGTGGTTGTCTTCCCTGCGCCATTTGGTCCCAAATAACCAAAAGTGCTACCCTTACGCACTTCCAAATTCAATGGTTTAAGGGCTTCAATGGGGCCGAAAACCTTGGACAGGTTCTCCGTTCGGATTTCGACTGTATTATGGTTTCTCTTTATTGGTACAATCAGTCTTTGTTGACTCGTAACCAACTCTTTCTTTTCTGATGGTTTGATTTCCATTTTTGTTACCTCACATGTCCCGATGAAGGATTCCTATTTAAGTTGCTAAGGACTTATGGTCCTTATTCTATCCAGTGACTATTTTGCTGATCTTTCAATCGGGGAAAAGAGACATACTCAGTTTTAGTAATAAGGCACCATTAAGAATCTCGACAAAGGAGCTCGGACAAGAAATGTGATATAGATCGGGGTTTTGCTGTGGATTTCTCCACTATTCCTGCCTTTTGACATGCGCCTTTGAACACATGTGCGTTTGAAGATTGAGGAGGCTTTCCATCAAGCGGTATCTGATGCACCAAGATCGTGCGTGTTATCCATTACCAAGAGCACTTCATGGCCTGTTTAGTTATTATCATCTCATAGACGCTTCCAACTGTTTCCTATCTCAATAAAAGAACTTTCGAAGCTAATTAGTCAATTTTAAATCATTTTGATGCTTATAAAACTCTTTTGAAGGGGTACGAGTCATCTTTGTCGAGGAAGTCCTTTCATTGATACGAATTGGAGATTATAAAAAGATTTTTTAATGATAACCGTGAGGAAGCATCCTAAATGGAGGAATGAGATGATGTCCTGCCAAACAGTGTGGCTTTGATTCCACACATGGGGCCTTTTGTTTTTCAGTTTGTACGCTTGTTACAAGACGCCGTCATTCTTCCATTCTTTTCTAGGGTTAATGTGAACTACTGGGTACAGAGGAGACACTATCTATGAAAGTATTACTTATCCATTCCGACCAATTCGGCTATGAACCCAAGAAACAGGCTATAAAACAGGCTGAACCCGCCCCGGGAGGACGGTTTGACATAGATCAGTGCCTTGTCGTTTTTTCCACTGTAGAAAAAGGGGATGAGACCAACCCAGAAGGTGTTGCCAAAGAAGCAGCAAAAGAAGTCTTGGCTGTGGCAAAGCAGCTGCAAGAGCAGAATATCGTAGTCTACCCCTGGGTACACCTGTCTGATACACCTTCAGATCCGAAGACCGCGCTCTATGTCCTCAAAGAGCTTGAAGGGCTCCTAAGAAATGAGAGCATGACTGTTCATCGAGGGCCGTTTGGCTGGTATAAAGCCTTCCGGTTGTTTTGTAAAGGCCATCCTCTCTCAGAGCTATCGCGCTGGATTAAACCCCCACGGGAAGCTCCGGAGCGTGGTGTAAGTGAAATTCTCCCCGAAGAAGAAATACCCGATGACACGGGTGTTCAGCTTGCAGAAGAGGCTGAAGCGACCTCTATATTTTATATCATGACGCCTGGTGGGAAAATAACTCCAGCAGAGGAGTTTGATTTCTCTAGCGGCGATTTCGAAGAATTTGAGAACTTTGTTCATTATGAGTTACAAAAAAAACGCGAGGCTGAAGAACCTCCCCCCCATGTGGCCTTGATGCAGAAGCTGGAACTTGTTGACTATGAACCCGGGAGTGATCCAGGAAACTTTCGCTACTATCCACGAGGTTGGTTGGTCAAAAAACTCTTGGAACGTGATGTCGAAGCCCGATTGCTTAAATATGGAGGAATTCCTGTTGAAACACCCATTATGTACGACTACGAGCACCCGGCTCTGACCAAATATCTGCAACGTTTCCCGGCTCGGCAGTATACTGTCCAAAGTGGGGACCATAAATACTTCCTTCGATTCTCTGCCTGTTTTGGCCAATTCTTGATTAAAGCTGACAGTACGTTGAGCTATCGCGTCCTACCCGTCAAGATGTTTGAAACCGCCAGCTCCTTTCGTCGTGAACAGAGAGGTGAAATCGCAGGGCTCCGCCGCTTGCGGGGTTTCACTATGCCTGATATGCATACCATTGCAGCGAATATGGATCAAGCCAAGGAAGAATTTGAAAACCAATTCGATTTGTCCCGCGAAATGATGGACGCCTATGATATCACCTATTACGCCGCTTTTCGTGTCCTGAATTCTGAAAATATGCCTTTATTCGACCAAGAAAAAGGTTGGATCGCTGGGATGGTTCAAAAACTCAAGTACCCGGCGCTTATCGAGGTTTTCAGGAGATCTCCTGGCTATTTCAATTTGAAATTCGAGTTTAATGTAGTAGACAATCAGCAAAAAGCTGCCGCCCTTTCCACTGTACAGATCGATGTTGAAAATGCCCGACGCTTCGGTATCGTCTACCATGACCGCGATGGTTTAGAGAAATTTCCCCTCCTCCTCCACACCTCCGCCAGTGGCGCTATTGAACGTATCATCTATGCCATCTTAGAACGCGAATATAAAATCCAACTCCAAGGTGGCGTCCCCGAATTTCCCCTCTGGCTTTCTCCAGTCCAAGTACGTTTAATCCCGGTCTCTGAAGACTTTATTGAGTTTGCAGACCACTTAGTAGCCAAGTTGGAGGCCGCAAGCATTCGTGCAGATGTTGATGACCGCCGAGAAACCGTGGGAAAAAGGGTGCGGGCGGCAGAGAGCTTATGGACCCCCCTTATCGTTGTTGTCGGAGCGAAAGAACAACAGTCCGAAATGTTGCCCGTCCGAATTCGGCGGCGAAATACACGGGTGACAATGAGTTTAGAGGACCTCATCTCGTATGTTAACGAACGTACAACTGGTTGGCCAATGTTGCCACTCCCACTCCCCAAACGAGTCTCGCTTCAACCGATTTTCTCCCGTCAAGTGTAAAGTATTCCCTTAACGTATTTAGATAATTTACAAGGATAAGTTTAAGCACGACCTATAGTTGTTTTAAGCATTTCTCAAATTCGGATCGAATTTCGTTCCATGAGGCCATTCTTCTGATAACTGGATTCCCATTGATACATATTCCTCGGGTCATGCCAAATTCTTCAATCGTTTTTCAGTCGTTTGTCTTGACAAGATTAACTGTTATTTCAGGATATTTCTTGATTTTAGTTTGAATGTGATCAACCATCAATTTTGATCAAGGACATTGGCTATTAAACAACACATCAATCGTGATTTTGTCTTTTTCATAATATCTCTTTGTTTTTGGGGAAAGGAGTTTTGGTGGCTCTTTGATACCGAGATCCAAGAAAAGGAGAACACGGCTCCGGTCTCTAGCAACTTCTTCAAACCCAAATCTTTCAAAGAAGCTAGCAGGCATGTATTTTATAGAGGTATCAAACCATTTGTCCCCCTCATAAGCAAGCACACTAGCTCCACCAACTTGTTGTGCATTTTGGAGGAAGGCTTCCACAAGTTTTTTTGCTACCCCTGTGTGCCAAAAGGGGGGCAGGATCCAAATACAATGAATGAAAAGACATTTTTTACCTGTTACAGGCTCAAGAGCGTATTCAATTGGCACACTTTCCAGCAATCCCTTTGGGACCCAGCCATGCACGGCCAAATCGGCGTGTAGTATTTCTCCCGCCCATTTATATTTGATTTTTTCGAGTTTCGGCTTTTCCAAAGCAATAAAGATTTCAAGACCTTTTGGCAACATCTGTTTAATCCAGCGAATTCGGGCGGTCATGCCTTTCTGCATTGTATGTCGGTTTTTTTTCCCAATGCTAGGATCAAGACAAATCGCTGAGACATAGTCTAACTCTTCTTCCGTTACCTTTTGAATCCTCATCAAAATTTCCTCCAGTTCGGAAGAAAGGCTTACTTTCAGAATGGAGTTAGAGCCTATTCTAGAAAATGCCATGAAAGAGTTCAATTCATTATATAGTCAGTTAGGATCATGCTCCCCCGCCAACAGGAGGTAAAATTGCGAGAGTGTCTCCTTCGTTGAGTGGTGTCTCCAAGCCTTCAAGCGTGCTTATGTTGATCCCATTAATAAGAAGCTGATAACTTGTACTCAATTTGCCTTGCTTATCAAAAAGGTGTTGCTCGAGAGGCGATCCATATGTCTCAACAAGGTGGGTGATAACATCTTGAACACGTACTCCACCGTCCAGTTCAATAGATTCAGCTTTCTTTCCAACAATTTCACGAAGTGCCGCAAAATATTTGATTTGGATTTTCATCGACTTCACTCCAGATGATGCCTGGATATCTTCTATGATCAAACAATAGAAGAATGGGGAATGTTTTATATGCTTTTAATGGTTACTGAAGTATTCCCCAGGCGCTGAATTCACTCATATCTTTCTTTTTCGGTACAAGTCCACACAGTGGACTTACGAATCCCAACACTCAACACGATAAATGCCTACGGAAGAATAGTAAGGAGCATAATGAATTAAAAGGCTTAGTTTTGTGTATTTTCCGGAGATCCATGAAGGATTCATAAAACCCCAAAACTCCGCCCTATGAATAAATAAGGCTAGATAAGATGTATACACCATAGGTAACAAAGATGTAGATCAATTCCTGATTCAAAGAAACTAAAAAACCTACTAAGGAGCTATCACGATTGGATGAATCGCGTGTGGACTTTTGGAAGAATTTAAAAGCTTAACAAAGAGCAGGACTCGTAGAAGGTCTTAAAAAGTTTTGAATAATTGGGCGATATGGACCATTCTCTAGGTTCTAATAGACGCTTTACATGGTTAATAGATAGGAGACGGGCGTGTTTAGCTTGAGAAATCGAAAGGCTTGGCTTGTGTTTGTAATCTTATTGTTAACAATTATTTCAATCCTTGAATCCTCCAGCAAAACGATAGCTGAAAACCAGACTCATTCAAATATCCAGAGCCCAATTATTAGCTCTACAATCCTTGGTACAGCCCAAGAAACTCCTGAGACACTCTTTCCATTTAACGGGAATGCAACTGTCGAGCTGAAACGCTTAATCAAAATTAATGATTATGGAATTATCCTCATGAATGATTCATTCATTATCATGAACAATCTAACAGGATCTGCACTCTTTAACACCCTGAATATTACATACCCCTCCGAATATTTTAATCCACAGACCTTATTTACTTTTGCGGGCGGCCGTTTCAACCTCTCCTCCGCTGAACAAAACGTAACTGATATCTCCTACCAAATGATGCCTCCTAGAACTAACGGTTTTACAGATCTCCGCATATTTTTCCCCAGTGTGGAGTCAGGATTTCTAAATGTCACAAAAAACGATGAACTTAAGTTCTATGTGATGTATGCCTTCGATGACCGGATGACCGTGCAACGTAAAGATAATGACCAATACTTTACCTTTAACTGGACCCTTACTCCCGTCATGCCCTTCAACGCCACCTTTGAAGAAGAAATCAAGATCCCCAGTCTAGGAACTCTAAAGAACGAGACAATTGCCTTCAATTTCCCATTTTCAGCTGTAAACCAAACCATGAAATATGGTATAAATTACACAACGACTAGCACCTCGCTGAAAATCGCGAATGTGTCACTAATAGATCTAATTCCATTAGTTGGGACAAATTCCATCACTTTTGCGAACATTACTTATACAAACGAAACGTATGGTAATTTGACAGCAACGGATATTATCCCTTGGGTACATTTCGAGTATACTTCAATAAGACCTTTAGCAACATGTCTTGAAACTGAACGAACGGTAAGAATCGTCCCCTGGGGCTATTTGCTTGTTACAGAACGCCAGTTTATTCAAGTGAACGGAGCCGAACTAACTGGGACGCCAGTTCGTGGGCTTGAAAAAGTGAAACTAATAATCCCTCAAAACGCTTCCCAGTTGACAGGGTACGATGCAATGGGAAATCTCACGTTGGATGTAACTGAATCGGGAAACTTTTCAAGTGTTGAGTTTACCTTTCGAAACGTTCTACGAGGTACGAGTTCCTATGAGTTCTATTTCTCCTATAGATTACCACTTGAGGAACACATTACTATTGACGATACCACAGGATTTCTGACGTTAGAACTACCCGTGGTCAGCGGGTTCAATTGGACGATCCGAGAACTAACAGAGCACATCATTCTTCCAGAAGGGGGAACATTCCACCCAGATTACTTCCAAAATACCTCCATCTTTGAAATAAATGGAACATCGGATAAGCAGGTATACTTGACACGTAGCGGCGAGATTCAAGAAGAAACCGGGTTTGGGCGATTAATTCAAAGACAAAAAATGACGCTAACAGCCCAAAACCTCTTCGAATACCACTATGGTAGCATTACAGTTGTTTATCGAAGTCCATCCTTTGCTTTACTCCAGATTCCCCTCTTTATCTCTGCATTCCTGTTTATCCTAGGTTTCGTGTACATTGGTATGCATCAAATTCGAATCAGAGTTACCCCAACTCGAGCCATTGAACGAGAAATCCCTATAAAAATTCTTGAAGATTTTGTCACCGTCTATAATGACAAGACTGCTCTAGATGAACGGCTAAGGCGTATAGATGAAAGATTTCGGCGAAAAAGGATCACCCGAACTGCATATCAACATGAAAAGCGGGTCTTAGACCGAGAATTACGGCAAACTGAAAAGCGAGTGAGCACATTAAAGTCACAACTGCGTGCAGAAGGAAGACGCTACAGAGATATGATCGAAGAGTTAGAGGTCAATGAAACTGAGAAAGTCACTATCCTTAGCAGCGTGGAAGAGTTAACCGACCGCCGCAGGAAAGGTCGGATAAGTAAGGAAGTTTTTGCAAGGCTCCAGAGAGAGTACACAAGACGATTACAAAGAACTGCTAATCGGATCGACCGGATCCTCGTAGAAATGCGAGAAGAGATCGTTTTAGGGTCCAGAAAGTAGAATCAGAGGTTGTAATCCCCTTCTTCGTGAACCCCATGCCCAATGATGAGTCAAATTCCATGGTGCCGAGAATGCCTCAGATTACAATCCTCATAGACCGATGTACTCTCTGTAGACTATGTGTTCGAAGTTGTCCGGTTGAGATTTTACATGTTGAGTCGGTAGACGACGAGAGAAGACTTATTCCAACCTCTAACCAAGAATGCCTTGAGTGTCGAGCATGCGAGGCATTCTGCCCACATGAAGCAATATTTGTAGATATTTAGCCACTCAGAAAGGATTTCTCACTCTCAAAATGTAAGCCCTGACACTAATCAGATGGAGCTGGCATATAAGAAAAATAATATGAATCGATAAAAATATTTTAACGGCAAAGCCACTCTATTAAAAGATGTTTTAAGCCCGGTAGTGTAGAGGCCAAAACAAAGGGTTGACAGGTCATTCATGTGGGGCTTTGGAAGGTTCCACTGAGCAGTGAAACCTTGAGGAGACCCCGCGACGGGAGTTCGAATCTCCCCCGGGCTACCATTTTATGATTTCTGAAGCAAATAAGAGGCAATTTTTCAGTATTGGATGTTAAAACTAGCTTTTCGATGCAGTTTTATAGAGGTTTGGTTATCTGGATCGATTGTAGTGTATATCCTATTTATATCGGAGTGTTTAGCATAGGATATAAGCTTATGTAACAAAACAAGGCTTATTCCTCGCCATCGGAACGTAAATTTGGCGACTATGTATTCAATCCATAACGGCTTGTCCACACCATGCATAAAATGTATCAGTTGGCTTGCCACATAACCGACGACCCTGCCGTCTTCCTCGGCAACAAAACAGCTTCCCATTTGAAAATAAAACTCAAAGCGTGCACGAGTTACCTCTTTTCTTTCTTGTAATTCCTTTAGATACTGCTGCGGATTTTCGTGACTTAAGGATTCCAAGTATTCAGAATAAGCTTCTTCGAAAAGACTTCTGAACTCTTCATAGTCCTTCTCCTCAATTAGTCTTATGATATTACCACCCCACCTTTAGGGTTTTAATAATGTATATCAATTTACTTTCTTCTCTTTTAGTGGTTCGTTAGGAGGATGGTCCGCACCAATTTAATCCCTCTTTGACTTTAGTAACATTGCTCCACCGTTCGGACTCGAAGCCTTCGGCGGGGCACTCATGGTGGGTTAACCTGACTCCACCATTCATCCCATTTGAAGCTACACCAATGTCCTCAGTCTTCAGACATGCCTGACCGCCGCCCGCACATAACAGCTATTACTCAGCTTATTGGCCAAAATATGCTAGAAATCAGCTTAACCTTGGTGCCGGCTCCGAGTGGAGAGGTTTATCGGATTATCGTTGGATTTTTCTATCCTGTACGCGAAGATGGAACCTTAAACTAAGATCTTTTCAAGGTAATTGATTATGCGGATGAAAAGAGGAATACTTTCTTCCCATTTCATAAACGTTGAAATATGACCTGCTTTCTCTTCCAGTATGAACTCATATGGATGATTCATATCTTTTAATTTGTTCACGAATTTTTCTATGGGTTGTATTGGACATCTGGAATCTTTTTGACCAGCCATGATCAGGACTGGTGCTTTAATGGTAGATACGTGGGTGATTGGGGATCTTTCCCGGTAAAGCTCCTCTTTTTCTGATGGTGGACCTCCAAATAACGTATCCTCAAATTCACGGAATAAGAAATCGGATAATTGATACATTTCCAGCCAATCAACAACTGGTACGAGGGAGGCGCCTGCTGCAAAGGCTTCAGGCTTCTTCGTAAGCGCTATCAAAGTCATAAAACCGCCATAAGAAGCCCCCATAATCGCGAGTTTTGAGCCGTTAACATCTGGTTGTTTACGAAGCCATTCAGCGCCAAAAACCACATCTTCTAGGTCTCCGCCACCCGGGTCGCCTATATCCATGTTTTGAAACGCCACCCCATACCCTGTCGACCCCCTGAAATTCGGAGCCAAACATGCAAAGCCACTTTGGGAAAGACAGTGTAGAATGCTCCCATCAAACCAATCATCGAATACTTGGCCCCATGGGCCTCCGTGCGCACATATAACCGCAGGACGAGGGATAGTTCCGAATACTGCCGGCAGATACCATCCATGGATATTAAGTCCATCAAAGGATTTGTACCAGACAGACCGGGGTTGGGCAAGCTGCGTTAAATCAGCCTTATTATTTCTAGGCGTAAGCAGATCTGCTGATTCAGTGCCAATTTTGTGCAGGTAGAGCCGATAAGGAGATGCCATCGAAGAGTGGAGAGCAACCATCATTTTCCCATCTTTACTAATTTTAGGCGATGGCATATACGCAACGGTTCCTTTAGGAAATGGTAGAGCGGTTTCCTTTTCTCCGGCTATTGGATGGCCATGGACGGTGGTTCGACTGTGTTTACTGACTACATAATACACCTTATCGCCTTCGGGACTCCAAACCGCCTGACTATATAATGGCACTTCTTCATACTCTTGCAATTCCAAAAAGATTCTTTCCTCACCTTGAACTCCTTGGATAACAATTTGGCCTCTGTCCTTCGCATCACTTACAAAAGCCAGCTTCTTATCGTCAGGAGATCAGGACGGGCTTACATCTTTTGAATCATCCTTGATACTGTAGCCAATTGTGTCTGTCGGATCATTTCTATTTACAATGAACACTTGTTGGTTTGTGTAAGTTACAGCTATAGTACAGGCAATCCATTTTCCATCGTGAGAGTATTGCAGGTCTAGAAGCGGTTTGGTGGGCTCCTTCAGCATGAAGCACTCCCCAGTCTCCAAGTTATATGTTTCCAAACCACACGACTTCATCGAAGTAAAAGCTCGAGTAACTTCTTTCCCAGTTGGATGCCAATCTACTCCTAACGTTCTATAGGGGGTATTGGTTATTTGTTTAGCCTCTCTCCTTTCTAAGGGAAGCCAGAACAATTGATGTATTTCGTTACCATCCTTATCCTGAGGGTAAACCAGCTGATCTCCTTGTGGTGATAGCACCCCTGCCATTACGGGGTCTTTTCTGCTGGTAATTTGCGTTGGTTTAGAATCCAACTTAGCAGATAGGAGATACAGATGAGGAATCCCGGTTTCATTTGAAGAGTAAAGCACATGTCTTCCATTTTGATCAAGATCGAAATCAGTTATAATGGGAATTTTTAACAAACCTGAAATGGATATAGGCATATTCTCACCCAGTAAGTTTTTTACCTTGCTTCTCTAAATAATCTGCAGTATTAACATAGTGTATTTTAACTTTCTTTTCCTGAAACGTCTACATATTCTTCGTTATCTTAGAGCAAGAAAATGTTATATGTTACTATCTACGCGAGGGTTTGATCTTCAATACTTCTTCGCGTTCTTTGCCTTTTAAGTCATGAATCGCATCAAGTGTAATTGTCGATGGAACGCCTTTTCATCTTAACATTTTTACATAATCCAGTACTCTTTCCTTAGCGTCATGCATATTATCTTTGAGCGCCCACCCGACACCTTTCTGCACTAAGTCTTCTTTATCCCAAATTAAGTTCTCACATAACTCTAACACTTCATCCGTGAACTCGCCGCTCCCCCCAATTTTTCTAACAAAGGTGACTACACTCGCTCTTCGGTTCCATATATTTTCGGAACTATTCCACTTTCTCAGCATATCTAAAGTTTCTTTAGGATGCTTTCTAAGCAAAGGTTGCATTAGAAGGATACAAAACCAATCTGTTGTTGCCCAACTATTAAAATAACCTATGATCTCATCCAAGAAGTTAATCTGCTTGGGAATCATACTCTCAACACTTAATTCTAAAAGTGTATTTCCAAAAGTCGCTTGTTCCGAAAAACCGGATTTGTAAAACATTTTCGCTAACACAAATCTTTCCTCAAGATTCAGTTGTTTAAAACGGTTCTTGTGACTTTTAATCAACTCCCGGAGCATTGGAGTCCTAATTCCGTAAGATCTGTATCCAGACTTCTAATGATAATACATTTTTTTTGACACTATTTGGATGTCAGCTCTCTTCTCCAGTTGTCGCACAACTTCCAAATACAGATCTTCTATTGTCATATCAAATCTCCTTTATTATAGAACAATAGGTAGGATATATAAATAAAGTTCAAGTGAAAAACCTACATTTAACCCTGCTATTGACCTCATCGTACCATTCAGCCAAATGAACCACTAATCAAAGTCGCAGTAACATAATAGCTTTGAAGAGCAGAACCTTTAAAATTAGAAGACGCAATTCCTCCTTACACCAAAGCTATTATGCTTTTTGAGGTGATAGGTTGAAACGAAAACTCATGGAACTGCTTGCTTGTCCAATCTGTAAGTCAGAACGGTTAGAATTGCATGTATTCGAAGAAACGGAAGAAATAGATGCTGCCCTCATCGTTTGTCCTGATTGTGACAGATGGTATCCCGTAATTGACGGCATTCCTTAACTTGCAAGAGGCGTGTCTTAGCTTGCAAGGGGAAGTATGCTGCCAGATAAACTGCGGGAAAAAAAAGAAGAACTTAGCTTTCTTAAAAAATGGAAAGGTAAGGTTCCTAAAACGGTACTTGAGAAAGGAAAACCTTATACGTTAGACTAAACTCCCTCCAAACGAGAATTGATAACACCCCCACCAAGTCGTGGGTACATCCCCAGAAATAAATCTTCTATGGATGAGAAAAGGGAATGGAGCCACCGACGGGAATCGAACCCGTGACCAAGTCATCCTATGACATGTTACCATGTCATGACAGATGTCATGAAGCAGTTGGGCTTCTACAAGTCTGTCGCTCTACCAACTGAGCTACGGTGGCGATTTATGCAGTATCTTGGATGGGCAATTAGATATACCCATTCAACAAGAATCCATTACCTCGAATTTCGCTGTCAGTCCCAAGATTAATTAAACTTCCTTCGATTTTTCAGATTAATAGATTCATAGATTTACTTTGATTTTTTGAAAGATGTGTCATAGAGTCAATTTGGGACTAATATCATACTTGTTGCCCGATGCTGCCATGACTTTTTTGCGTTTTGTTTGTTTCGTCCAAGTCAGTTTAAAAGGGGAAGTCGCGACCATCCCGTTGATAAGCATGTCTTAACGCTTCTATAACTGGAAGCTTCTCCCCCGCCAAATACGCCAGGGTTGCACCTCCACCAGTGGACACATGATCGATGTGATCATAATAACCCAAGTTCATTGCAACTACAGTTAAATGGCCGCCTCCTATCACAGAAAACGCTTTACTTTCTGCGATCGTTGTTATAAGCTGCTCAGTCCCATGTGCAAACGCTTTTTCTTCAAAATATCCTGCTGGGCCATTGATACAAACCGTTCCTGCACTTCGAATAATAGAATTGTAATGGTCAATCGTTCTGCTGCCAATGTCGAGGATTTCATATCCACTAGGGAGGGATTGCACTGGGATTTCTGCTCGTTCCCCCTTTTTATTCACTGCGACATCACTTGGTACTGCAATTGCATCTCCATATCGTTTCAAGATGGTTTTGGCGAGGTTTAGTAACTCTCCATTTTTAAGGAGTTTTTCTGAAGCCTTCCCAAGTCGGATCCCTTTTGCTTGAAGGAAATAATGTCCAATAAGCCCCGAGGTTAAGATTGTATCAGTTTTTTTGTTACCCAAGAGGTGATTGATGAGTTCGAGCTTTGTCCTTGCTTTCGCCCCACCAATAAGGAAGACTACAGGAGTTTCTGGATCCAACAATACTGTATTCAATAAAGAGAGTTCTTTTTGCATCAAAGGACCTACGTAGGAGGGAAGGATTTCGGAGAATCCCACGAGAGAGGTCTGACCACGATGAGCCGCCGCAAAGGCATCATTCACAAAGGCCATAAAAAGGGGAGCAAGCCGTTGGACAAAATGGGTGGTTGCAAGGATCTTGGGGGGGGCTTTAAGGAGCTCTTCGGAGAGAAATCGCACGTTATCTAGTAATAAGATCTCCCCTTCATTAAGCGCTTTAATTCTTGCCTTAGCTGTGGGACCAATAATATCATCTACAAATTCTGTTTGTTCGAGATATTTACGAAGAACTTTGGCGTGTTCAGCTAGACTTGTGAAGTCGTCCCCCCCAGGTCGGCCTTGGTGCGCCATAACAACTATAGGGACCTCTTCATATTCCTTTAAAGACTTAGCCGCCTCTTTGATCCTCCATTCATCCAGAATTTTACCCGATTTAGGATCAAGCGGGCTATTGATGTCTATTCTAATTGCTGTAGCTTTCATGAGCCTTATCCTCCAAGGATTTTCCACCATCCAGACAACCACTTCTTGTGATACACTAGGTAGGGAAATAACAGCATCTTACATTTCAAGAACAAAAAGTTTTTGACCTCTTACTGAAAATGAAGGAGGACAGCGATTCTTTAAATTCGAGTTGCTTCTATGGTATCATATAGTGAGATCTATGCATTGACTTTTTCATTGAGTGTGCTAGCTATGATTTTTACCCTCGCATACTCCCTTGTTAGTGAAGAAGAAATAGAAGAAGAAGAACTCTAAAGGTGGGATGTGTGAGTAACAATAACATCTCCGCTCTTTTGGACACGGTTTTAGAACGAAGCATCCCCCACATTGCGAATCTATCTTTTATCAAGGAAACTATTCACCAAATGAAGGTCCAAGTTGATTCATATGAAGCCGCGGAGAAGTTCCTCGATAAAATGATCCTTAAAGAGCGAGACCCAACAAAAAATACAGATTTGAAAATACTCCAAATGTACTTATCGCAAAAATAACATTAACCCAAGTTAAAGTATCAAAGGGGTTAGAGGAACAACATACACAAATCTTTGTTCAACCGACAACAACTTGCTACTGTTTCTAGATGGAATGAAGTTCGGGGAGAAAGCATAGTCACTATACTACCTTCTGAGGCCGAATAAATGGGTGGGGAATTTGAGATTCTCTCAAATCCGCTAAAAACGATTCTAGCGGAAATGGGGTTCACTGAGCCAACCCCAATTCAACAGAAAGCTATGCCAGAAATCCTTGAAGGTAGTGATTCTCTATTAATTTCAGCAACCGGTTCTGGGAAAACGGAAGCTGTGATCCTTCCACTTTTTGAGAAATTGCTAAAGATCCGCCATGAACAGGGCAGGATTCCCCGTATTGCCATTCTCTATATCACGCCACTTCGAGCGCTGAATCGTGACGTCTATCGACGAATCCTTCCTCAGCTTGGGGAAAATCTTGGGATCCGTGTTGAGGTTCGTCATGGGGATACGACTCCCTATCAAAGGGCAAAACAAGCGAAAGATCCCCCTCATGTGTTGATAACAACACCGGAGACCCTTCAAGCGATTTTACCTGCAAAAAGAATGGGTAAACACCTCCGTCATGTTTTCGCGGTGGTGTTAGACGAACTCCATGAATTAGTTGATAATAAACGCGGAGTACAACTTTCCATCGCACTCGAACGCCTTCGAGAAAGAACTGGAACAGAGTTTCAACGAATAGGACTTTCTGCCACTGTTGGAAATCCTGAAATTGTAGCAGATTTTCTTAACCCGGGAAAACCAACAAAAATTCTGGAAATTGTAGACATCAAAAAAACAAAGCTAAAGGTAATCCTTCCCCAGCCACAGGTGGAGAGAGAGTATTCATCCCGGGATGAAGATGAACTAACACCTGAGGTAAGAGCCACTCTTGAGATGATTATTAAAGTCGTCAATGACTCGAATGGGAGCATTCTACTTTTTACAAATACCCGCGCCCATGCGGAAACCCTTGCATCCCGCCTCCAGACTCTAAAAGCGGGGATAACCCACAGTATTCATCACGGTTCGTTAAGCAAAGATGTTCGTGTTGAAGCGGAAGAGGCCTTCCGTGAAGGCACCTTAGATCTGATTGTGGCGACTTCAAGTCTCGAATTAGGTATTGATATCGGCTATTGTGAAAAAGTCATTCAGGTTATGAGTCCACGCCAAGTGGTACGACTACTTCAACGAGTAGGACGGTCAGGCCACTCAATAGAGGGTGTGAGTGAAGGAATTATCATCTCTCCTGATCCTGTGGACGCATTGGAGGCCATGGTCATAGCTCAACGCGCCTTAAGAAACGAATTGGAACCTACTCGCCTCTATAAGAAAGCCTATGATGTGTTAGCTCACCAGATAATCGGGATCCTACTAGATCACGGGAAAATGTCCTTTCAAGACATTTATCAGATAGTTAGGCGAGCGGCCCCGTTCCGTGACCTCTCGTCAAATGAATTGTTTGCGGTTATTGAGCTACTCCAGGAGTTAAAATATATCTGGAAAGAAGGAAATAACAAGGATATAGCCTCTATAACCCTTGGTTTGCGACGTGGTAGTCATAGCTACTATTTTGGAACACTCTCAACGATTCCAAGTCAAAGGAAATTTAAAGTGGAGAACATTAGAGACCGGCAACCAATTGGGACACTCGATGCGACCTTCGTCGCTACCCACGCGACCCCGGGGGAAATTTTTGTGATGCGTGGACACGCTTGGAAAGTCCTAAGGCTCGAACACGAAAAACAAACGGTAGTTGTCGAATCCCTCTCAAATCCGCTAGCAGCTCCGCCCAGTTGGATTGGAGAGCTCATTCCAGTACCCTTTGAGGTGACACAAGAAGTTGGACAGCTGCGAGCAGAACTAGCCCGACCCAACACACCAGGGACTGTTCCATCGCTCCACACATACCCAGTTTCGAAAGAAACCGTGCAGATAGTAGAAGAGAGCATCAAAGAACACTCAGAAAGGGCAGTCATCCCGACAGATGAGACTCTCCTTATTGAGGCCACTGATACCCTTGTTATGATTCATGCCTGTTTTGGAAACCGAACGAATGAGACACTCGCTCAATTAATGGGCGCATTATTGACCGCACGGCTCGGGGAAAGTGTGGCAGTAAAAGCCACCGCTTATGCACTAATCATACAACCACCCAGACGACTTTCCGCCAGCTTTATTAAGTCGGTTCTGGAAGAAATCACACCCGAATATGTAGAACCCTTATTAAAAAAGGCGCTTCGCTTTACAGACCTTTATAACTGGAGATTTCTCCATGTGACAACGCGTTTTGGGGTCATTAAGGAACCCTTTGTATCCTATAATATTCCAATCCGTAAACTCGCGCGGATCTTTGCAGGTACTCTCATCGAAGAAGAGGTTTTTAATGAGATTTTTTTTGAGAAATTTAACATTCCACAAGCGATTCAGGTCCTTAACTCGCTTCAAAATAAAAAACGGCACATCCAAACACTTGAAAGTGGTCATATAAAATCAATGTCCCCACTCAGTCAGGCCATCCTCCTCGATTACAGTGGGGGCTCGGTGGAAATTGTTCGGCCAGATCAGCCCCGGCGGGTGATCCTTGAAATTGTCGAAAAACGTTTATTGAATTCCAAAGCCCGGCTGATTTGTTTTTGGTGCGGTCAATATGAAGCTGTACGGACTATTAAAACCCTTGAAGATCATCCAAAATGCCCATTTTGTGGGAGTAGATATCTAGCCGCAGTTCACATAGGGGCGCGGGATCTCCGCCGCTTGTTCAATGCACGGAAGCATAAAAGAGAAATAGAGGACGAGCAGAACCGGAAATTGGATCGGGCCTTTCAATCAGCAGAACTTGTTATTACACATGGCAAACGTGCGATAATTGCACTCGCTGGGGTAGGCATTGGTCCGAAAACAGCAGCTAGGGTATTACGCTCAGTTTACAGCGAGTGGCCGGACTTTATTCGCGCAATACTGGAAGCGGAACGAAAATTTGCTGAGACGAGAGATTTCTGGTGACTGTTCCCTACGTTAAAACGTTAGGGCTTCTACGGATTGGCTACCAAAAGATTGCGATCCCAATCTCAAGATATTATGGGCTTCTTTCTAGCTTCTTTCCAGCTTTTACT
>JBHIFL010000040.1:0-38916 GCA_046761065.1 Candidatus Heimdallarchaeota archaeon | reverse complement strand
GACCCAAAAAAAGAGTGAATTGATTCCCCTCTACCAACACAATTCGAGCACCCTAAATATATTAATAATTATTTTTAATGAAAACGTATTTCTTTATAGTATAGGGTTTATCGATTTTTACGACATATCGCCAATATTTTCTTAAAATCGACTTAATTAATATTAAGCATATTAATCTCTGATTTACACAATTATTTCTCTCCCATCTTAGTGCTAGTATCTTTTCATCCTCTGATGGATCTTCGATGCGATTGACTTTGGAATACGAATATTATTAAGATAAGTACGGCAAAAAATATGCAACTAGATAGATATTGTCCAGATCAGGCATTTAAGCATCTATAGGATTCCCACGAGAAATAACCGAAGAGGGCTCCCAAATTGGAGGTCTCCCCACCCAGTTTATTTAAAGGTCTAATATGGGTCACTCTTGATTGGATGGGATCACGCGTCCTATTCAACCAATCTGTATTGACAGAAACCGAGGCAACATATCTTGGGGAACAAGGCGCAAGATTGATCCAAGAAACAATGCCCCGAAGAAATGAAATTTACGGTCCAATTCCAGTTGCGAATCGCCCCAATGTGCATGTCCTCTTCTATGTATCTGTGTTATCTCCGGTAACTTCTGAAATTGGGTTGAACAACGTAGATCCGGGATTACATAACATTTTCTTTGTGCTTTATGCTCCAGATCGTGCAAAAACAAGCATCGATTTAGTTCCATTTTATCGAGAACTTCTCTTTTCCCAAATCAAGGAATGGGAAACCCAAGGACCCTTATCTGTAGCTCGCCTAGCTACTCTCTACAGCCAACTATCAGCCGCTTCCATCTTTCAGCAGCAGCCAGATACGCAGGTATTACAAATCGATGAAAAACAACAGGTGTTAATCCAATATATGCAACATATGAACCGGTTACGCGCCCAACAAAATCAATTGAAACAACGTGTTGAGGCGTTGCAACGTGAACAGCTAAAAAAAGCTTTACTTCATAATATCTTACTGAAATATGCCGAAAGAGACCCCACCATGCGCATCCTTGTCCTTCTCTCGAAAAAGGAGTCAATGGATATTGATGAGCTTGCAACTACCGTAGGGCAGACGAAATTGATGCTTAAGATGCGCTTATCTAGACTTACTAGTTCTGATTTAGTAATAATCCATGGGAAAAATGTTCAGCTCTCCAAAAATGCCATGTCGCTCAATTTAGAACAAAATCAGTCGTCTAATGGAAACTCAAGGCACGTTGATATAAATTCTGATGTTCCCAGCAATGAGGACGAGTGAATCCCCGTAATTTTATTAATGTAACCATGACCAAAGCAGGAAAATATCCTATAGAATGCCACTCCCACGAAACAAGTGAAATCACCCTATACTTCTTCTCTAAGCTTTTTACAGCAATTGATATACTCAATAAGACTCTTGTGGGAGACGAGATCGAATCATTCTTTCGAATTTATACTCTAGAAAATTTCATCTAAAATTATGAACATGTTCAAATTGATATTACTATTTGATTATTTTCATTTTTTTAAAATGTCTACTCTTTTTTTTAAACCTTTACCGAGGCCGCGGTTGTTTTATAAGAAATTCAACAAAGCTACTAATTCACCAATAAGAATCATATAAACTGGGAATAGAAATGGAACCTAATTGGGCACTGATCGTACAAAAACTCAAGGCGATTCTTGGTGAGGAACGGGTCACGGATGATCCCCTGGATCTGCTTTGCTACTCGAAAGATGCCTCCATAGAGACAGGAACACCTAATGTAATTGTTTTTCCGGAAACACCCCACGAAGTCGTCGAAATCGTCAACCTTGCTTATGTGGAGGCAGTTCCTGTTATCCCCCGGGGTGCTGGATCGAACGTCAGTGGAGGCGCGATAGCGACCGAACGGGGCGGAATCGTCGTCTGTTTGACCAGAATGAACAAGATCCTTGAGCTTGATGCCGCGAACTTTCAAGTATTAGTTGAGCCAGGGGTCATTTGTTTGCAATTAAATGAATACCTGAACACATACGGGCTGTACTTTCCCCCAGATCCTGCAAGCGATAAGACCGCGACCATCGGGGGGATGATTAACGAAAATTCGGGCGGTATCCGTGCCGTACGCTACGGCGTTACTCGGGAATGGATCGTTCAACTGCAAGTGGTCCTTCCGGATGGTAGAGTGATTTGGACGGGCAACAAGGCAAGAAAAGCAGTTGCAGGTTATGATTTAACCCGTCTTTTTATTGGCTCGGAAGGGACTTTGGGGATTGTCACTAAGGCCTGGCTTCGGCTCACACCCCTTCCAGAAATCCGACTTCTAGCGAGTGGGTATTTTAACACTCCTACTGAAGCAGGACACTGCGTTTACACGATTATGCGGAAGAGACTTGACCCATCCGGCGCAGAAATATTAGACAGCACCACTCTTCAGGCGGTTAGTGAATTTTCAGGACGTAGTTTCCCTGAATGTGGGGCAATAGTAATCGTGGAATTAGATGGTAACAAGCAAGATGTCGAGTTGAGACTTGACACACTGGAACAAATCTTCCGAGAAGAAGGAGCAATTAAAATCGAGATCGCGCGGAACCCCAGTCAATATGAACATGTTTGGCGGGCAAGAAAAGCGGCATTTCCGGCGTTGACAGTGCGTCGTCCTACCGCTCGAATGGAAGATATTTCCATACCAATTAGTCAACTACCAAGGATGTTCGAAGAGCTCGAACGTATCTCAAAACAATTCAATGTTGAAATTGCTACGTTTGGCCACTCTGGCGATGGAAATCTCCATCCTATCGTGTTGTGGGATGAACGAATTCCCAAAGAACATGAGAATGCCTTGAACGCGATCAATGATGTGTGGTCTACGGCATTGACCTTGGGTGGGACTGTTTCGGGCGAGCACGGGATAGGGTTATCCAAGCTCAAAATGATGGAAAAAGAATTTGGAAAGGATGCTCTGGACGTGATGCGTGCCATAAAACACGCCTTGGATCCAAAAGGGATCATGAATCCTGGTAAAGTGATCCCCTTGTGAGATGATCGAGATGGCAAAGGTTACTCTCCCCCCAGATTATGAAACTGAAATCTACAGGTGTGTGCGGTGTGGGTTTTGTACCCCGTATTGCCCCATCTTTGACGCAAAAGGCATTGAGTCTTGGAACTGTCGCGGCCGAATCATCATCGAAAAGGCATTGATCCAAGGCGCATTAGAGGTTACGGAAGACGTCCTCGACCGCCTGTATACCTGCTCGATGTGCAAAATCTGTGAAACCAACTGTCCCGCTAAGATTCAGGTTGTTCCCATCCAAGAATATGTCCGCAAGGCCCTTGTTCAACAAGGCTTTGGTCCCTTGAAAGACCATGTCGAACTCAAAGAAAATATTCTAACGCATGGTAACATCGCTGGAAAAGCCCCTAGTCTGCTTGAAAAACCGTTTAGTGATTTAGTAATTAAATTGCCTGATGATTCTCCCAATTTGCTTTTCTCCGGGTGTGTTGGGACTTTTAATTATCCTACTGCCATCACTTTTAATACAATCCAGCTACTTCAATATGCCAATGTAGACTTCACGATGCTCAAAGCAGGTGAGACCTGCTGTAGTGGGTTTTTAAAGGTAGTGGGACTTACTACTGAGTTTGAAACAATCGGTCAGAAGAATATTATAATGTTTGAAGAAAAAGGAATAGAACGCATTATTTCCCCATGTCCCATGTGTTATACAACATTTCACCAAGAATACCCCCACATCTCGAACAATATGCCTATTGCCCAACATCTGGTTCAAGTGCTTGAAGAAGTTACAGACAATGCCAGCCTTCAGTTTGAAAGATCTATTGATGCGAAGATAGCAGTCCATGATGGGTGTCATCTCGGTCGTTACAGCAATCTTTACGAACCTCCCCGTAAAATTCTCGAATCTATTCCGGGAGTAGAACTAGTTGAGCTCCCTCGCTCAAAAGAACAGGCATCTTGTTGTGGAGGGACTATTAGGAGACCATATATTGCATTACGAGATCATCTTAGTGATACCATCATTAATCAAGCTCAGGAAGTTGGCGCAGATATGGTCGTCACTACTTGCCCCACTTGTTACCATAACATCAAAAGTGCGGGGATTATGCGAGATACACCCGTAGTTAATATCACAACAGTAGTGGCGTATTCTACTAAGTTAGTCAATAACCTATGAACAAATATTTCCAATTTCTTCCTCACAAAAGAAACCATAAAGGGTTGTTCAAGAAATGCCCATCTTAGAATTTTGTGGCATGAAGCCCCAAATTGAAGCTTCTGCCTATGTATCGCCACGAGCAAGTGTCATTGGTAATGTAATAATTGGAGAGGACTCCTCCATCTGGGAATCAGCTGTTATTCGTGGAGACTTGGAACAGATTGAGATCGGGCGTTGTTGTGCTGTTGAGGATAATGTCACAATACATGCGAAGCCCAATAGGCCTGTAAAGATTGGGAATCATGTCCTGATCGGGCATAATGCGATGGTACATTCAGCCATCATAGAAGATCTGGTGCTCGTAGGTATTTCCAGCGTGGTACTGGATCAAGCAGTTATAGGGCAGGGTACAATCATTGGTGCGGGTGCTGTAGTTCCACAAAGGGTTAAAATCCCCAAACGTAGCTTGGTTTTAGGCGTTCCTGGTAAAATTATAAAAACATTACCAGAAAGCACCTTAGAAGACACTTTGCAGCGATCTAAAATCTATTATCAACTATCCAGGACTTATCGTGAATTAGAATCCCAAAAATGAGATTTTACTCCGTTTAAACCAAAGATTCAAATACGGTAGTTCTATTGTCCAGCAGATTTCTTAAGATTCACAGTAACTTTTCTAGTGGCAGTTTTTAGTTCTTGGGCTCCACCTCCCTGACTAATGATTTTCAGGGCTTTTTCGGTGTCTTCAACAACCATTCCTCCAAGGTATGTGACCTCATGTTCTCTTAAAATCTTTACAGCAAGAGGTGTTGATGGACCTACAATTGCAATGGTTCTCGCATTCTTAGCTAGATCTAGGAGATGGTCGAGTGTCTTATTAATGAAGGTGACAGCAGTGATAATAGCAATGTCAGCAGTAGGTAATAAGTATTCGGCTGCCCAGTCTGGATGTACTTCTAGATTTTGAGGCCTTCGTTCAAATACTAGGACTTCATGACCCGCCTGCATTAATTTTCTTGCAATGGGTCTAATATTTCCAACAATTGCAATCTTCTCTGTTCCCTCGAGTTCTAAAAACTCGAGTATGTCACCCTCTTCTCCTATGATTTCTCGATTGACCAGTGCATTTATAGTTGCTACTCCTACCGAAGCCTCTAAACTTTTAGATGACATTGCAAGAGCTGCCAGATCCCATGCAGGGCCTTCTAATGCCCCTGCTCGTTTAAAAGTCATACAACACTCCAAAGGTTCGTCTCTGAAAGAATAGGCTAACCCGAGTCCTGTGTCATCAAGCAGAACTCCAGTATAATAAACCCCAATTCGGATTTCTTTGACCACATGCGTCTTCAACTGACCTTTAAGTGATTTAAAAATCTCTTCAACAATCATTAATCAACGCCTCCACTTAAGACCTATCTCGTTCTAAACAATGAAAGGTGTAACGGTAGAATTTTCAAAGGTTCCTTCTTTTTGCTTCAGGTTTTTGTCTCTTTCAGTTCTTAAACAATCATATTTGAGTGGATTATAAGCTATTTATCCTACTGATTTGCAAGAAATAACAGCATATGCAGATATACTCTTGGATGAAGTTCACATCAAGCACATATCTACACCCTTGTTACATGACTAGGACACTGTTAGTATTACTTGATTCGTCTATTGGGTGTTTGAGCACCCCAGATGATGCCCTGTGTTTTCAGGAATTCTTAATTACTTGGAACACTTAATATTGTACGTTACAATAGTTGGTGCATCGAATTCTTGGATCTTTTTGGGGGGCGCCTAAAATACGTCGAGGTACGGATGGATCATTTACTGCCAAATTAGTGTTCTGGGGGCCTGCATATGTGGGAAAAACGACTGCGCTAACGATTTATTGGTCACTTAAACAATTTGAAGACCCTAAATGTGTTCTTGCCAAATTGACCAAGATCCAAGCTCCGACCAACAGGACCCTCTTATTTGATCAAACAACGTTCCTTTGGCGAGAACAGACAGAAACCGAAGTGGATATCCGGTATCAAGTATATACGGTGCCTGGTCTTGGTCATCTAGGTGCTCAGCGAAGAATTGTTGTACAAGGTGTTGATGGCTTGATCCTGATGCTTGATGCCGAACGAGTCAAATGGACAGAGAATAAAAACAGCCTGAAAGAATTACTCAAAATTAAGGATGAAGCCTCTAATTCAGGCATTGGAAAACGCATCTTACTAAAAGAACTTCCCTATCAAATTCTGTTAAACAAGGTAGACATCTCTCCTGAGCTTCGAATACGTATAGAAGAAATCCCAGCCCTGCTCCACGAAATAGGACCTGGAGCCGAAGCGATTTTTGCTGATGCAGCAACAAATATCATACCCATCAGCACTCATACAGCAAAGAATATACTGAAAGAACTGATTAAAAAGGAATTAGCGCATGTAAATCATTCGCAGAAGCCGTATTCTGAACATCTTTCAAAAATCAAGGAACCTATCAACAAACTTATGGAACAATTATGTTCTATGGTTAAATCCCCATCTAATTGATTTGACAAGTTGTAGACTTTCTATATGTGAATGAAAACGGAATCCTCTTAAATCCTATCCTAGTCATCAGGAATTGAATGTTTAATATGCATCTAAAAAATATACTCTGTTTCATATGTACTCAGATTGTGTCTATGAGAAGATAATAACGCATAAAATTATGATGAAATTTGTAAATGCGTAATTTAATAGGAATTGGTGTGTAAATTGACAGAGAAAACGGACCTCTTTGATGAGATTTCTAATGCCTTGCTTGCTTTAGATAGGGAACGAGTCCTGGAACTTACAAAACAAATTCTTGCTCAAAAAATCGATCCAGTTGAAGCAATAGAGAATGGGTTTGCAAAGGGTATGGAGATTCTAGGTGAGCTGTTTGAAAAACGAGAGCTTTATATCGCTGAGCTTGCATATGCTGCCGCGGCTATGGAAGATGCAATGGCAATATTGGAGCCAGAGATCCTCAAACAGGAAGAAACAAGAAGCACTACTAGGCCGCGGATCCTCATTGGAACTGTTGAGGGAGACATCCATAGTTTGGGAAAGAATCTTGTTCGCACAATGCTTATAACGGCTGGGTTTGAAGTAATTGATTTGGGAACTGATGTATCGCCTCAAGAGTTTATGGAAAAGGTGAAAGAATTGAACCCCGTGGTTGTTTCGCTCTCTGCGCTGATGACCACAACGATGTTGAATCAACACAAGGTAATCCGAGAGTTGGAGCGTAATGGATTACGAGATCGTGTAAAGGTATTGATTGGGGGGGCGCCGGTGACTGAAAAATGGGCGAAAGAGATCGGCGCCGATGGATATGGGGAAAACGCAACAGATGCAGTGAGACTTGTAAAAACTTGGTTCTCATAAAAAAGAGTGATATGAAGCATCTTATCCTTTTTGTCCTAATTCTGCAAGTTTCGACTCTTCAGAAACTGTTCGAAAAATTATGTGCGAAGACAAGCAGATTTTACAAGATTTTCTTAAATTTTATTAGCGTAGAGTCCTAGTAAGAGGTTATTGAACTAACAAACAGCTATTAATCAGTATAGATAATATTCTTTGGATTCACTTTGGATAAATAGCTTAAATCCAGGTTATAATTAGGATTAAAAAAGTTGAAAGAAAGAAGTCAGAAGGTCAAATCCTTCCCCTAGTAGCCCGTGTTTTAATTTTACAGTTTGGACAGACGCGTCTGCTTCGCACATGTAGACTTAGGGGTGTGGATTCTCTCACAAAGACGGCTTCGTAACGTGCACAATCCGAGCAAGTGTATTTGCCACAGGAGGAGCAACGAAAATGCGGTTTTTTAGGAACTCGGGTTTTCTCACAAATTTCGCATAAAACCGTCTCTTTAATCATAGTCGTTTCATCTGTCAATGAATATCCCTCCATATTAGGATTTTAAGGTTTCATGAAAGGGATGGGTAACTTTATAGAGGATGTCTCGTTCTGTTACTATACCAACTAAGCACCCGTAGCGGCATTGTGTCCTTGTAACTGTAACATCGATCACAGGCAGTGCTCCTAATCGCTTCCAAGCCATTGTTGATGCGGCTTCGGAGAGGGATGTGTCTGGTTCAGTATAAATAATGGAAGTCGTCATAATTTCTTCAAGTGGAGCGTCAAATATCTCTTCTTCCTGTCCTTGC
Organism: Candidatus Heimdallarchaeota archaeon; assembly: GCA_046761065.1. Classification (GTDB taxonomy): domain Archaea; phylum Asgardarchaeota; class Wukongarchaeia; order Wukongarchaeales; family JBHIFL01; genus JBHIFL01. The sequence continues at coordinate 30,573 of JBHIFL010000040.1, read as the reverse complement.
TTCAAGCTAGGATCGACCAGATGGCGCAACAAATCAGAGGCACAGACGATCCCCACAAGCCCTTTGTCATCAGTTATTATTGGTAATCGACGAAATCCAACTTTTTCCATTAGTTCCATTGCTTCAAAAACAGTCTGCTGAGGGGAAGCGGTGTGAACTTGCGTTGTCATGATGTCACGAACAGCTACTTCCGTGGAGATTTTAGGAATATGTGCTAATAGATCTCGTTCGGTAATTATTCCTACGAGATTGTCATTGGACATCAGTGGTAAGCTCCCAATCCGTTTGTGAAACATTATCTCGGTGGCTTTGATAAGAGGAGCATCACAGGGTAGCGTCAGAACGTTTTTTGTCATAATATACGCAATTTGTTCCCGAAAGAGTTCATTCAATGGTCGTTTTCTTCTATTCGCCACAAAAAATTTTAAGATGTCTGTAACAGTTACCATCCCTATCAATTTGGTATCCGCAACGATCGGAAGCCGTCGAAAACCTTTATCGTTTATCATGGACGTTGCTTGCTCAATCGTCAAATCATCAACACCGACGATCACATCTTTTGTTGCATAATAATATGCTTCAAGCTTGGAGATTTCGGAAGTCATAAGAAGATCCCCTCACACTATGAGACAAAAGCTTCAGAGAATTTCCAAGGAAAAAATGCAAATAAATGTTGTTTTTAAAGCTAGTTAATGCTGATTGAATGCTTGAGATACTTAGGAAAAGGGATGTAAAAATGAGAACACGATTTCAAATCCTTTCAAAAGAAGAACGGGAACAAATCTATACCGGAGCACTTCAAGTTCTCTGGGAAACGGGTATTCTGATCAAAAATGAAAATGCTAGGAATATTTTGAAAGATGGAGGAGTAGAATTCAAACAGGACACGCAAATTGCCCATTTCACAGAAGAACGGGTGAAAGAATGTCTACGTAAGGTCCCGAACTCGATTAAGCTTTACGACCGTCATGGAAACCTTGCTATGACCATGGAAGGAGATAATGTCCATTACTGGCCAGGATCGACAGCAATGAAATTCTTAGACTCGGATGGGACTATTCGCGAACCGATGACTGACGATTTAATACGTTTCATTCAATTAACTGATGAACTTCCCTACATGCATGCCCAAAGCACGTCAATTGTCCCTTCCGACATTGATGAACGACTTGCGGATAGATACCGACTCTATCTCGTCCTGAAGTATGCCAAAAAACCAGTTGACACAGGGGCATTTACCACCCATGGGGTGAAAGACATGAAAGATATGTTAGTAGCAGTCCGGGAATCTTATGGAGAAGACCTCTCCAAAAAGCCATTGGCGGTGTTTGATGTCTGCCCCTCCCCTCCACTGATGTGGAGTGAACAGACCGCTCAACATCTTATAGATTGTGCGCACTTTGATATTCCTGCCGAGTACGTCTCTATGCCCCTTGCCGGGGCTACGGGACCGGCCAGTCTCGCAGGTGCGCTCGTCCAACACACTGCTGAAACACTGTCAGGAGTGGTCCTTAGTCAACTGACCAAAGCTGGTGCCCCCGTGATTTGGGGCGGCTCACCTGCAGTCTTCGACCAACGAGAAGGCACAACACCTATGGGCGCTCTTGAAACAATGATGATCGATTGTGCTTATGCTGAGATCGGGAAATCGCTTGGATCTGGATTCCCAACACACGCATATATGGGGCTTTCCGATGCGAAGACGATTGATGCACAAACTGGCCTTGAGACCGGTCTAGGAATTCTCCTGGCGACACTTGCGGGTATAAATGCCGTTGCAGGTCCTGGGATGCTAAACTTTGAGAGTTGCCAGAGTTTGGAAAAACTTGTGATTGATAATGAGATTTGTGGTATGGCACAACGCTTTGTTAAAGGAGTAGAAGTAACAGAGGAATCCTTGGCAGTGTCCCTCTTCAAGCAGGTCGGCCCACACGGTAATTTTCTTACAACAGCTCACACGTTGAAATGGTTTAGAAGAGATCAGTTCCTTCCTTCAGAGATCATTGACCGAAAGGACCTACAACAATGGACTCAAGAGGGTGCTCTGACTATAGCTGACCGAGCAAAAAAGCAGGTCACTAAATTCCTCTCTGCTCATGTTCATGAACCCTTGCCTGACGAATGTGACAAAAAACTCAAACAAATCATGAAGAGCGCCGCAAAACGAGTTGGAGTTACCTCCTTGCCTCATGATCTCTAAAGATTTAGGAATTGGTTGTATATTTCTCTAGACCACATTTTTAGTAACTATTGTTGCCCAATGTGATGTGCTTGATATTCATATGAAAGTTTTTAACGAACTTCTAGAAATTAGAAACACTGAGTTACAATGACAGAAAAACCCTCCCTTCCCGAATCAATCCCTTCAGATCAGTTACGGGAAGTTGTTCAAGAAAAAGAGGCTGAAATCCTTACTGAAATTTTAGATGCCAAAAGAAAACGCACACAAATGATTAAAAAAGCCAAGAAAGAAGCTGAACTCCTATATCAGGAAAAATTAGAAGCGATCGAAGAAAAAATTAAAGCGGAAGAAGAAAAACTTCAGACTCGAATGAATGAAATAATGGAAATGTTAGAACAGAGGGAACATGAATATTTAGAGCAAATGGAGGAATTTTGGAAGCAACGTAAAGAGAAAGTGCTAAATATGGGCTTAAAACGCATCTTACCGTGATTCTATGATAGAAACAATGTATTCGGTTCAGATCATTGGATTAAAAGAAGACTATTTCAAGATTCTTCGATTTATTCGATACCTTGGCGTATTACATCTAATGCAAGAAAGCGGGTCTGTTCCCCCTGAAGTCGAGTTTTCGGATCTCCCATTAAAGAGAGACCATGATAAACTTAAAGAGAGAGAAACTCGACTAACCAGCTTAATCTCTCACTTAATCGGGGGAGAAAAACCGGAAGACGCTTTGATAATAGCCGCAGAAGAACATGAGCACCTGTCTGTCAAAGAATTGATTGTAAAATGTGATGAAATAATCGACCAGCTCAATCCAGAATTATTAGAAATCGAACGAACGCAAAGGATACTTGATGCCCGCCAAGAACAGCTTGCTGGATTTACGGAAACGTTTCAGAAGGCTCAGGAGTTAGTTGAACGACTAAAGCAAACGGAAAACACAGAAGTCCTAATACTGATTCTTGATCGAAGAGGGGACATTTCTCTTGCGGAGTTTGAACGAAAAGTCGCTCAAATCACAGAAGATCAATATCAGCTGCAATTTCGCTCTCTTGATGAAAATCATAACGCTGTGCTAGTTATTTTTCCCAAAGACTGCTGTACAGACATAGAAACCCTATTATACGGGTATCGGATCAGTCAACTTTGGTTACCGGAAGAGTTACAAGGCCTACCATATCAAGAATTGCCTGAAAGAGCCCACCAGATCCAAGAACAATATCGAACACAAATAAGAGCTGGTGAAGAACGGAAAAACGACTTGAAATCACAATTTACTCACCAATTAATCCAGTTACGGAATGAAATACGATTCCGCATTACAGGGCTAAAATTATTAATGAATTCGTTCTCTACGGATACTATTTTTCGATTGGAGGGATTTGTGCCAGAAAAATTCATCAAGAAGTTCGAAATCCAACTACAGGAGGCATTTGGAGCAATAATCACAATTCACAAGGAAAAAGCAACTACAAATGCCCCTATTCTCAGAACAAACCCACCTCCAATAAAGGCATTTGAAACCCTAACAAATCTCGGTGCGCTACCTAAATACAAGACACTTGATCCCACCCCCTTCATATTTGTCCTATTCCCCTTGTTTTGGGGGTTAATGGTCGGCGATATAGCTTATGGAATTATTATTTTGCTTGGTGCATATTATCTTCGAACAAGAGTGAAGACTGATGCCGTGAACGCCATAGGGAAGATTTTTATGGTTGCTGCTGTGTGGGCTATTTTTTTTGGCTTCTTATTTGGGGAATTTTTTGGGGATCTCGCAATAAGGGCAAATCTTTTACGTCCTATTTGGTTTGATCGCTTGGCAGATGTCTTGCTCTACCTTCAAGTTTCTATTATTATCGGTTTCATTATTGTCAGTTTTGGCTTGGGTTTAGGCATTTACAATAATTTCCAGCTGAAACACAATAAAGACGCTATTGCAGATGGGAGTATCCTCATGATATGGGTGGTTATCGCAGCGGGCTTGGGTTCACTCGTTTTCTTAGAAAACTCTCGTCTCCTGTGGCCAAGTTTGGCTGTTGACTTAGTCGCAATTGGTGTCCTTATCTGGGCGCAGGGACCCCTTGGAATCCTTTCGTTGTACAGCCGATTTTCAAATATTCTTTCCTACGCCCGATTGATGGCGATAGGGATGATCAGTGTAATGATGACGTATGTTGCGAACCTCATAGCTATAACAATAAATCCGTTTGCTGGAATCCCATTTGCCGTAATCCTCCATCTAATAAATATTATAATCGCAGTGCTTTCGCCTAGTGTTCATGCCTTAAGGTTAAACCTCTACGAGTTCTTTACGCAATTTGAGAAACCTGGAGGAATTCCTTATAGGCCGTTTGGGATAAATTGAGGTGAAATGATGGTTTCAGATATAGGAATCTTTTCCGCTGCGATCACCATCGCAGCTGGAGCTGTAAGCACAGCTTGGTCACAAGGTCGGATTGGAGAAGCTGTTGCTGGAATGCTTGCTGAACGGCCTGAAAATGTTGGAATCGGGCTCATCTTAACCGTACTTCCGGAAACTGGTCTTGTCTTATCCTTTGTGATTGCTATCATCCTTTTATTCGTGGTGTAGATAAAGCGATGTCTAACCAACTTGAAACGATCTTCAAAGCTTTAGAAAAAAGGAAACAAATGGAAATCGAGGCAATAATGCAAGAAAGCAAGGATATGGTTGAGCAAATCTATCGGGATGCAGCCGACCGGGCCGAACGTGATGGGAAACAACATTATGAAGCGCGGATTAATCGTATGATTGAGAACTTTAAGCGTCAACTCATGCAACGGCGACAAATATGGTATAAGAAATATAATGAGAAACGATTTACTCTTGTGAATGCAGTTATCACTGCAATTTCACAAAGAATTCAAGAGCTAAACCAACATCCCAATTACAAGAGGATCTTTCAAGCTTTAATAACGGAGAATAAAAAATATCTTCAGACACACTACCGAATTCATGTTAAACCCAGCGATGAAGAACTATTAAATGACTTGAGCTTGCCAGGATCCTATGAGGTCTTCACGGATCTTGAGGAAACAGGGGTCCGGCTTGAACTACCTGATCGCGGGATAACCATCGAAAATACTCTGGAATCGCGCTTGAGACACCATCAATTGGAATTAGCTGTTGAAATTGCTGCGATACTATTTGAGAGGATGGAGGTTGACCCTTGGGAAATTCCACAGGTTATGTATATGTTAATGCGCGAATCCATGGAATGAGAAGCTATTTACTTGAAAAAGCTACATATAAAAAACTCTTATCACTAGGATCTATTAATGAAATGGTAGATTATCTGCGGAAAACCCCATATGGGGCGATCCTTGAGGAAGAATTGCTTTTTGGAGACCGAGTTGCCGCAATCGACCACACCATAACGCGCTATTTCGCAGCTCAATGCCAAAAAATTTTAGAATTCACTCGAGGGGAAGCCCACCTGCTTTTTCAGTTATTTTTGCAGCGTTGGGAATTTGATAATGTGAAATTGTTGGTTTATCGCATTATCACAAACAAGCCAATTCAAATAAGTTGGAAGGACAAGTTAATTCCACTAAAAGGATATGAAACTGAGGCTTATAGAGTTTTAGATTCAATAAATACTTTAAATGCCCTTCAAGATTGGTTAGCTACACGGAGATCTCCCCTAGTAGGTGTTGTACGCGAACTGAATCAATTTGATTCCGATAAGTTGCAGGCAGAAAGGATCGAAACGGCTTTTGACAACTATTATTTTAAGCTTATTGCACACACTTTGAATTCCGTAAAGGTTACAAAATCGGTGCGGATCTTTCAAGCGATGATTTCTGCCGAAATCGAGTTTAAAACGCTCCAGATGGCGTTGAGACTTCTAGCATTAACGATGAGTGAAAAAATCCCTCCAGAACTCAGTTTGCATGATTATTTTATTCATGATGGAATTGATAAACAAATTGAGATGTTGATTGCCACTCTTCAATCAAAGAAGTTAGATGAAACCTATGCAATTTGTCGTAAAAGCAGTTACGGTAAATTCTTACCTCCTATTTTTTCGAAGGAAACGATTAGAACTCAATTAGACACAATTGGTCTTGTATTAGAAAATAAGTTCATTCAACGTCAAATTCGGAGAACAAAACAGAAACCTCAGGGAATTGGGTTGGGCTTGGCCTTCTGTTGGCAACTTGTTGCCGAAGTTCGCAATCTCCGGTTTTTAAGTCAAGTTATTTCCTCAGACTATCCCCGATCCGAAGCGAGGAGGTTCTTGATAATTGGCTGACCGGCTTATCTTTGTATTCCCCCCAAATCATGCAATCGGATATGAATTGGCTGGGGCTGAAGTTTATCAGGAAAACAATCCACAAGAGGCGGCAAAATTGATCACTCAACTTGCATCAGATCCTAATGTAGGTCTGATTGCAATACCTGATCATTTCTATAAAGCCCTCGATGTATCCTTTTTGAAAAGACTTGAAACAAAAATGAAACCCGTAATAATTCGGGTACCACTGGTCAGACATCTAGTCGAGCCAATTGATGCTGCACTTTATGTGCGCGAAGCGATCAAACGCGCGATAGGCTATTATCTTAAAGTTAGCATGGAGTGACTCAAATGAGTATAGGGCGGATCACACGCATCATTGGGCCGGTTGTTTTTGCAGAAGGCTTGCGAGGGGGAAAAAAGAATCATCTTGTGCTTGTGGGAGAGAAGGAACTCCTTGGAGAAATTGTTCAAATTAAAGGAGGAACTATAATCATTCAAGTCTATGAGGAAACCTCTTCATTGTCAATAAACGAACCTGTGATTGATTTAAAACACCCGTTAACCGTTAGATTGGGTCCTGGGTTGCTAAGTGGGGTTTTTGATGGGATTCAACGCCCACTCGAACGAATTAAAGCGAATGCCTTAGAGCCTGGAATGAAAGAGGCCGTTTTGCCACGTTCTAAACAATGGCACTTTATTCCACAAATAAAGCCTGGTGATAAATTACATGGTGGAGAATCCTTAGGAGTCCTAAAGGAAACTCCATTAATTGACCACCATGTCCTAGTGCCTCCTCAAACCTCTGGCCGAGTCAAGGAAATCGTATCAGAAGGAGACTATTCAATTGATGATGTTATTGCTAAATTAGTATCTGGGGAGCAGCTTTATTTATATCATGACTGGCCTGTCCGAGTCCCACGCCCATACCGTCGTCGTATCTCCACATTACGACCGTTCATAACGGGACAGCGGATTTTAGATTTCTTCTTCCCAGTCATTGAAGGGGGAACCGCAATCATCCCGGGTGGATTTGGGACAGGGAAAACTATACTTGAGAGAACTCTTGCTAAGCACTCCTCTACAGATATCATGGTATTAACTCTCTGTGGAGAACGTGGCAATGAAACAATTGAAACGTTAGAAAGTTTCCGTACTTTAGAAGATCCGAAGACTGGACATCCAATGAGTGAACGGACTTGCATCATTGCAAATACGTCCAATATGCCCGTGGCAGCCAGAGAAGCATCCATTTACTCTGGGGTCACGATTGCCGAATTTTACCGAGATATGGGCTATCGTGTCTCAATGTTAGCTGATTCCACATCCCGCTGGGCTGAGGCATTACGAGAAATTTCAGGACGCCTTGAAGAAATCCCTGGTGAAGAAGGATATCCCTCCTATCTCCCCAAATTGATCGGCCAATTTTATGAACGTGGAGGCAGTGTAGAGACGCTAGGTGGGTCTGAAGGCAGCCTCACCATCGTAGGGGCTGTATCTCCTCAAGCTGGAGATTTTTCCGAGCCCGTTACTCAGTATAGTTTGCGGGTGGCTAATGCGTTGTGGGCTTTAGATACCGAGCTAGCTCGCAGTCGACACTATCCCGCAGTGAATTGGCATCTCAGCTTTACAAGATATACCCGGGAAGTCATTCTCTTCATGAAAGATCGCATTGCAAACGATTGGGGGGAGATCCAACAACAATTACAGGAAGTTATGCAAACCGAAGAAGAATTAGAGCGCATTGTACGATTGTTGGGTAAAGATACGCTTTCAGAAAGCCAAAAAGGATTACTATTAACGGCTGAATTGATAAAGGAAGGATTTCTACAACAAAATGCCTTTTCCGAGTTTGATGCCTTTTGTTCGTCTGAAAAAACGTACCATATGGCAAAAACCATCTTAACAGCTCATGACCTAATTCAACAGAAAGTATCTAATCAGAATTACATCGTAGAGGATCTTCAACAAACTCCTTGGGTTGCAGAGATTAAACGGATGAAAGAACGGGATCTTGAAGGAATCCTTCACTTAAGAAATCAACTTTTCTCACAATTCTGAAAAGGATGGGGAGGCCTTCGAGCAATGAGAAAACCAATAGGGACATTTCAGTACCAAACGACATATCAAATTCAAGGATCAATTATCTTTTTGCGAAATATCGAGGAGGTTGCTTATGAAGAAGTTGTTACAATCCACCTCGATGATGGAACAGTCAGGATGGGACAGGTCCTTCAAGCAGACAAAACCGCGACGATAATCCAGGTCTTCGAAGGAACCGAGGGAATGGAAACCGTTAACACGAAAGTAGAATTTACTCAAGATGTGTTTAAAGTCGGTATCGCCAAACAAATGATTGCACGCTCAATGAACGGACTTGGGGTTCCGATCGATGATCTTGGACCACTCATCCCGGAAAAGCTCGTTCCAGTTTCTGGGAGTCCTCTTAATCCGGTCAGACGTGAACCCTCCGAAAATTTCATTGAAACCGGGATTTCTGTAATTGATGGGCTAAACTCGCTTGTACAAGGTCAGAAACTACCGATTTTTGCGGGGTCTGGCCTCCCAACAAGTGAGTTGGCAGCTCGTATTGCCGTCCAGTCGCGATTACGGGGTTCCAAAACCGAATTAACTGTGATCTTTGCAGCCATGGGAATTACTGAACGTGAAGGGGCCTATTTCCGGAAGACGTTTGAGGCGGCTTCTACGGCTAATATCGCGTTCTTTTCCAATTTCGCTCAAGATAGCATTGTAGAACGCCTTTTAACTCCCCGAGTCGCTTTGACTTTTGCTGAATACCTTGCTTTTGAACTTGATTTTCCCGTCTTGGTGATTCTCACGGATATGCTTAATTATTCCGAAGCCTTACGAGAAATCTCCGCGACTCGTGAAGAATTTCCTGGACGCCGTGGATACCCTGGATACCTTTATACGGATTTGGCTTCGATTTATGAACGAGCTGGGAAACTGAAAGGAAGTGAGGGGAGTATTACTCTTGTCCCCATTGTGACCATGCCAAATGATGACATCACTCATCCTGTCCCAGACCTCACGGGCTTTATCACTGAAGGCCAACTGGTTTTATCCCGTGATTTATTCAACCGACTAATTTTTCCGCCTCTGAACCCGTTACCTAGTCTGAGTCGATTAATGCATGCTGGAATTGGGAAAGAAAAGACCAAAGAAGACCATGCGAGTTTAGCCAATCAGTTATATGCCGCTTATGCAAAAGGAACCCAATTCAGGCAGTTGGCTTCCATCACAGGTAAAGAATCCCTTTCTGCACGCGAGCAACAATATCTTGAATTTGCAGACCAGTTTGAACGCAAATTTATTCATCAAGGTGAGGCCGTTCGATCAATAGAGACAACTCTGAAGCAAGGGTGGAACATGTTAACCCTTCTGCCTAAAGCAGACCTCAACCGAATCCCTCAGCGCTATATTGAGAAATATTATCCCGGTGATTGAATTGTCCCTCCTCAAAAAGACAAAAGTGGAATTGCAGAAAATAAGGAATTTATTCGAGTTGGCTGAGAAGGGGCGTGATTTACTCGAAGATCGTTTGGGCACTCTCCTTACCGCCTTCAACAGGCATGCGCGTGACCTTCTGGCTATTCGCCAAGACCTGGCAACCCTTACCCATGAAGCAACTCGTCGCCTTATTCTAGCCAAAACATTTGATAAACAGCTACTTGAGCGGCTTATCCTCCTATTATCAACCAAGCGCCAGCTACTTGTTCGTACAGAGAATATTGGGGGCGTGAACGTCCCCATCCTACAACCGTATTCGAACCCCGTCGAACGCTTCCCTTTTAGTATTTCCTCCATGCGCGTTAATAAAATGATTGAAGCATTTGATCGTCTTATTGAACTGATTATTGACTTAGCTACAAAAGAAAGCATTATAATGCGCATAGGACATGAGATTCAAAAAATCCGAACACGATATAATGCCTTAGATGAAATTTTACTTCCTGAATTGAAACAACAAATCCAAGAAATTGAATCCACCTTAGAAGAAAAGGAACGGGAGGAGTTCTACAAACTACGACTGTTCTTGAAGAAAAAAGAACTTCAAGCAGAAACCAACCGGGATAAGGCCCTCACCTCGATTGATCCTCTCATCCCAAGTTAACTTCACCGCATTTCGACCTTAGAACTTCCAAATCCAGCTCGCATAGGAATTACTTTCTTCAATGGCCTTGGCTATCAACTATTTTTTTGCGCTGAGCAGTGTATCTTGTCTTATCAATTATGGCGCGTGCAGCTCTTACCCCGCTCGTGGCGGCTTGAACTAGCGAACGGGTTATGCCGGCTCCATCTCCAATAGTATAAAGATTGGGTATCTCCGTTTCAAGGTTTTTGTCCACGTGGTAGCGCGCCGAATAGAACTTCACTTCGGCACCATACAACAGTGTATGCTCACTAGCTATGCCAGGTAGGACTTGATCTAACGCATCTAGCATCTCTAGGATGTCCACTAGATAGCGATGAGGAAAGACGAAACTTAAATCTCCTGGAACTGCCGTTTTCAAGGTGGGTTTGACACTGCTTCGCTTGATTCGCTCTGGAGTGGATCTTCGTCCCCGTCTTAAGTCAGCTAAGCGTTGGACTATGACTTGCCCTCCCGATAAAGTATTGGCAAGTCTTGCGATGTACTCTCCATAGCCAATTGGGTCACGAAACGGATACGTGAAGCGTGTACTAACCAATAGCGCAAAATTTGTATTGTCCGTCTTCTTGTGGGCATAACTTTGTCCATTGACCGTCACAACGTCTCTATAACTCTCTATTACGACTTCGCCATTTGGACACACGCAAAACGTGCGGATCATGTCATCATACGTCTTTGAGTAGTACTTAAACTTGAAATCATATAAGATATCTGTTAACGAGTTAGTTATAGCTGCAGGCACTTCCACCCTGACACCAATATCCACGGGGTTACTTTGAGTCTTTAATTTGAGCTTTTTAGCTATCGTTTGAAGCCATTCCGCCCCTTCTCGTCCTGTCGCAAGGATTACAGTATTCCCATGAATGGCTTCTCCGTTTTCAAGAACTACGCCTTGAACTGCCCCATTTTGAAGGAGGAGATCATTGATGGGCTTCTCAAAATAGATCTCTATCTTTGTGGAAAGATAATTCTCCAGCGCTTTTAAAACTAGATGACACCGATCCGTTCCTATATGGCGTACACGGGACGGGATCAGTTCCAACCCAGCCGGTGTAGCCTTTCTTTGAATTTGCTCATATTGACTACTGCTTATATTGAATATTTTCTCATCAGGGACGCCAAATTCTAGAAAAATTCCTTCTACATAATTGATAAGGTCAATAAGCTCTTCTTCATCAATATAGTCCCCTAACCAACCACCGACATGGGGAACTAACACTAACTTACCATCCGAAAATGCTCCAGCTCCTCCCCAACCAGACAGCATCGCGCACGGTTTACAGAAGACACATTTCTGGGTCTTGAAAGCTGGGCAATTGCGTTCTGAAAGAACCCGCCCTTTCTCAAACAGAGCGACTTGAAGAGTAGGATCCAATTGAACCAATTCGTATGCCGCGAAGATACCTGCAGGTCCTGCTCCCCCAATTATGGTGTCATAGTTCTGTTCACTACTCACAATATGTCCCTTCATAGTTTAAGATTATCTAGTAATAGAGCAATTAAATAACCGAGTTCTTACAGGACAGCTTTCATTTGAGTAAAATTCCATATGGTTCTATAGATTGGGGCATTACAAACCATATAAGAAGTCGGTTCATATTTAATGCCCTTTCAAAAAGAACATATCTGAAACTAAACACCTTTTTAAAGAATGCCTTTTACTAGTATAATTCAATCTATATAACGGATTTAACAAACAGTGATGAAATGATGAACGAATACCTTGAAAAAGATAACCAGCTGGAACACCTCCTCGAGGTAACCAGTAACTGGCTCAAACCCAGAGTGAGATGAGAGGAACACAGCATGTCCACCTGGCAATCGCGATATACTACAGCAAACAAAAAGTTGAAGGAAATCACCCCGCTCGTAACGGAAACCGAGAAACAGTTGAGAATGGTGCGGAAAAAACTAAAAAACATCAAGGATGACTCTATAGCGGTGACATTGGACGCGGCGATAGCGAATTTAAAGAAGATCCAAAAGATCATTATGGCTCGTCATATAGTCTAAAACCCATTTCACGCTTAACGGAAATATCTAGATTTTCAGTATTTGAAAAAAGTGTTCTCCATCCTGTCCGAATTCAAGATACCAAACAATTTGTCATTTTCTTGATTTTTTGATTTTAATCTTTTGAAAGTCATCACTTGAAGAGAACCTCCAGTTTTCGAAGCTATGGGACGTCGATCTTTGTGACATGCTTTCTCTCTTATTCCAAGTGACAGTTAAATCCGTTAATATGAAGTTCTCCTCACGTTTTCTGACATAATCTCTAAAATATCATTGCTGCACCTCAACCCTTTAAATATCTGTAAAAGACCGTCTTAAACGCCTGATATGAGACCGCTTCGAAGGAATAAGTTGAGAAGAATCTTTATAAAAATTCTTACCAAATACGGCAAAAATGATGAAAAACAGCCAAAGGACAGATCTCGGGATACTTTTCCTCGCTAATTCTACCATTCATATGGGAAGAACCTATATCCTCCCTACTATTCTTACTGAACTTTCAAGTGATTTTTTTCTATCTTTATTCCAGCTAGGAGGAATAATAACTCTGATTCAGGCGGTCGAAGCCATTTCGATGCCAATTAGCGGCCATGTTTCAGATCGATGGAGCAGATCATTTTCTATTCCCATAAGTCTCTTATTATATGGATTTTTGCTGAGTTTAATCGGTATATTAGGGAGGAGAAGTTTCTACATCTTCATTGCAGCCCTTACATTTATTGGAATTTTAGCAGGATTTTACCACACAGCCGCAATTTCTTTAATTTTAGATCTATTTGACGAGAGAAGCAGAGGGAAAGCGCAGAGCATCCACAGTTCTGGGGCTCGTATCGGTTCTGCAATAGGGCCAATCCTTGTGGGTGTCACCTTCGTAGCTAGACGGCCATGGACAGATGTCTACTTGGTTCTTTCAATCCCTGTCCTTGGCATCTCGCTCCTTCTTTTTCTAAAGAGAGTCGGGAAAAGTATTGAACAATCTAGAGCCAATTCAAATCAAACCAACAATTATAAGAGTCCACCACTAAATTTTGCAACAACAATGCTCTTCAGAGCTCTTTTCCTCCTCACAGCAGTTCGAGCAATTGGTACCATCCTAATTGAGATGATTTCTTTTATCCTACCAACATATCTCACTACGCAAGGTTATAGTCAAGCAACAGCCGCCTTTCTGTTTGGTTGGATGGCAATAAGTGGCGTCCTAGGGGTTCTTTTCGGGGGGTACTTTGCAGATAGAATTGGACCACTTCGGTTTTTGATGCTTGCTTATGCATTTCAAGGAGTGGCAACCACCATTCTCGTAGTCACAAGTGGGACCAACATGATTTTCTTGTCAGCTTTTATCTTTGGTATCGCTACAAGTACCACTTTTCCTGCAATCCTCAGTTTATTGGCTCGATATACTTCAACATATCGGCGAGGAATGGCTTATGCGATGACAGGTGTTCTCCCTGCTACGTTTAGGTCGATTGCACCAACCATTGATGGATTTCTTGCCGAAACTCAATCAATGACTCAGATCTTTGTGCTTGGAATCGCTTTAGCCTTTACAAATGTGACTCTGATGCCACTATTAAAACGAGAAGAACAACAAGCCCGATCTATCACCAAGAATCAGGATTTTAAAAGGTAATTCTCTTTGTTATGAAATAATTTCTCTTGGGATCAATATTCGCTGGAGATTTCGTAAGCAATTAGGGTAATTTCGAGCCACACCAACCGCAATATACCTGACCTGGCTCGATTTCCGATCCACACGTGGGACAAATCTGTTTTGTTTCGGGTATAGGAGTAACTGGGGCTGGGTAGACGGGTGCAGATGGTGGTGGAGTAACAAGTAGGCCTTTGTATCGAATATACAAATAACTCGGGATAACAGATTCATATACAGTAATAATGAGGGAAACAAGGTATCCAAGTGCGGTTCCGATATGGCCGGGAAAAATTCCTGCAATTAAACTTAAGATCAATGAAATTATCGCCACAATCAGTATTAACCCGAAAATAGCCCACTTTCGACCTTTCGAAAATTCCTTTGAAGTAGATAATGCGTCGAGAATTCCGCGATCCTCCAACATTAAGGCAGGTATCACACAATAGTACCAACACAGAATGTATAGCACAAGAACTATCCCAAGGATAAGAAAAACTAACCCGACGAGCCCCATTATGGGAACCTCAAGCGTCAAAATGAGCAATATAATTCCAATAATCAAAGGTATGATTCCTGCGAATGTGATTAGAGCAACTAGAATCGCCGCTCCTAGAAGCGAGAAAAATCTTCCTAATGCCTTGCTTGCAACCCCTCCAAGATCCACCTCTTCCCCCTCGAGGATATGCTTGGTGAGATCGGGATACATTCCCCCTATTGTGGTGTGGACTACTATCGTTACAATAAATCCTACTATCAACCATCCTAGCGCTAACGGAGTGTACTCCTCCGGAGTTAACCCAAAAAGATAAAAAAGGAACGTTGTAATGGCTGCTCCACCCACAAGCGTTCCTACAATTATACTAATCACATGCGGAAGAATAATAATCGGTCGTTGGGCGATTACTCTCCAAGAAGTCGAGAGGACGTCCCCCATATTCACTCGTTCGGGTCCGTATGCCATCCTTGGAGGAGGATAGGGATAGTGGGGGGGGCGGACCGGCCGTTCAGGGACAACTGGCCGCTTGGTTGTTTCACCACAGTACGGGCAAAAAAATGAGTCGGGATCGATTTCTTTTCCACAATTCGAACACTGAGGCATGGGATCACCAACTTGCTAATTGAAACGGGGTCTATAAATCTATCGCCTATTTTTGATCCATTAAGATGACTTGTTTGAACTCGTTTTTTCCTAAATTCCGTTTACCATTTCTCTCGTTCATACGAATAAGGGGTTGAATTGATGATGGGATGAATGTCCTCTTTACCGCATTATCAAAGCCATTACAGCATTTTGGCAATGAAGTCGGTTTTCTGCTTGATCAAATACCACCGATTTGGGGCCATCGATGACCGAATTCGCAACTTCAAACCCTCGGTCGCACGGGAGGCAATGCATATAGACGCCACGATCAGCAATAAGTTTCATTTTGTCATCGTCGCAGATCCAGTGTTTATTGGCATCGAAGAGTTCCTGCGTCTTATCCAATTCGACCGCACTATTTATAGGAGGAATGTTGAATTTACTCGTCCATGCTTTCGGATAGACGACATCTGCCCCCTGAAACGCCTCTTCCATGTCATTGGAAATCTCAAAAGACCCTCCCTCAACTTCGGAAAACTTCTTACAGGCGTCAATGACTGCGTCATCCAGTTCAAGGCCTTTGGGGTATGCAAGGACGACATCCATACCCATCATGGTACTCGCGATAACCGCTGATTGGGGCACCGCGAGGGGTTTATGAACACTCGGGGAGTAAGCCCAACTCATGACGAATTTAACGCCCTTAAAGGTGCCAAACTTCTCTTTGACAGTTAATAGATCCGCAAGGGCTTGACACGGGTGATATTTGTCGCATTCCATGTTGATGATTGGGATGTCAGACCAATATGCGAAATTCCTCTCGAGCTCATGCGCTCGGCCATAGACCCACCCCACGGGATCGCCATAGCACCGAATGGCAATTCCATGGCCCATTCGACTCAGAACTCGGGCAACGTCTGAGACACGTTCAGTTTCATACGCCCGTTCATCGCCTTCCAGTGCGGGCGTATATATCTTGGCAGGATCGAGGAAGTGCGCATGCCCCCCGAGCTGGGTCATGCCGGCCTCAAAAGAGTTTCGGGTTCGCAAACTCTGATTATAGAAGATCATAAACAACGTTTTTCCGCGGAGGAGTTCATGAGTCGAAAGATCCCAAATCGCATATTTCCGTTTCAAATCTAACGCGATGTCTAACATCGTCTCAATTTCTTCCCGGCTGAAGTCCAACAGTGTCAGAAAATCTTTTCCACGAAATGAGTCGGTCTTCATGTTCTCAACTCCTTGTTGGTCACATAATTGGGTTGTGAAGGGTGATGATGTTCAGATAGCTACTGTACATAAGGATTAGGGATAGTGACAGGGCACCCCTTTTTTGGAAAATACAAGTCAGTATCCAACCAGCTCATTGAGGGAGATGGTGATCACCGGTGAAGACTCCGGGTAAATCCCATATATACTCCTAGTAACTGCAATGCTCACTTATCGAGGAAGATCAGGAATTTAAGGAATCCCTTAAGGTGTTTTATCGGGACTAACAAAGAAGTGTTCTTGATGTACTCCTCATGGGCTGCTCCAACCCTCTCTACGAGTTCTCTGTCCTCCATATGAGCCGCCACGAGAGATGGGATCAAGATCATCAGGGATGTGATCAGAGCCGTGGAATTGTTCCGAAAGAATGCTAAGCCGATTGTGCCACATAGGAGCGAAAAGTACAATGGGTGCCGGATGTAGGCATAGATCTCTCCATACACTACGGTCGCTTCTTCTGGGAAAACGGTATAAATATCCATCCCATGGGTGGTGTTGTGGAACCCAGATCTTTCAATATGTAAGCTCGTGAGCAAGAAGAGGACGAGGAAGAGGATCCCGATACTCGTTGCCAACCAAGAATGAAGCAGTGGCGGGCCGCTCACAAACAACGGATGGAAGAAGCAGGCATACCATGTCACCAGATAGGGGACCATCAGGTGGTAGAAGAAATAGCGATAGGCCAGCGCCCCATACTTCTCACGGTACTGGCTGGCCTTTTTGAAATGAATGTAACTAATGGCAGCAACAACTACCGCCATTCCAAGCTGACTGATGATTGGCGCATATGGGAAAAGGCGGTCAAAGGAGAAGAAAAACACAGCGCATACAAAAGCCAAGACTAGAATATAGACCACAGTAAGGACGGCCTTCCAGCGCTTCCTGAGATCAGGAACTTTCCTTACGAATACATCAAGGGGCTCTCTGTCAACCATTTGCCACCCTCCTATCTTGAACCCAGTCTTTCTTATGATTTCTGCAGCACTTTTTCGAGTGCTTCTAGAGAGGGAGCAATCACTGGCGCTTTACCTGTCTGCTGTTCTAGGATTCGCGTGTCCTTAAACCCAATGCCTGTGATGGTGACAACCACCGTATCGGTGGGATCAATAACCCCTGCTTCTATGAGGCTCTTTAAGCCGGCAATCCCCGCTACCCCCGAGGGCTCTCCGAAAACGCCTTCCAGTCGGGCTAACTCGCGTTGCACCCTCAAGATCTCTTCATCGGTTACCGCGACTGCGGTTCCCTGCGATTCTCGGATCATCGTTACCGCCGCATCTCCATCCCAAGGGAACAGATCGGCAAGGCCTCCCGCGATCGTTTGGGGGGGGCCCCACGCAACAATTTCGAAGGGATCCCTTCTTTCTTGGATGGCTTGAACAACGGGCGCGCATCCCGTGGGTTGGACCGCAACCGCCCGTGGCAAGCCCTCGATAAAGCCCATGTCGTTGAATTCCTTGAACCCTTTCATGGTCCCTGCGAGGTGCCCTCCGCTCCCGGTAGGGAACAGCATCCAATCTGGAACTTTCCAACCCATCTGTTCTGCTACCTCGTAGCCGATCGTTTTGTTCCCTTCAAATTGCCAGCAGTTAAACGGCCCCATACTCGGGATCGGCGTCCACCCGTATGCTTGATACGCTTTTGTTAGGAGTGTAAAAGCCGGATCCCCGGGTTCGGCATCTCGGGCAATTCGGAATACTTGAGCCCCTAAAAAGAGCAGTTGAGTGATTTTATCGGCGGGCGCATGTTCGGGTACAAAGACCACCACTTCGAGGCCTGCTTTTGCCCCATAAGTGGCCATCGCCGCGGCAGCATTCCCACTGGATGCGGAGACCACCGTCTTAGAACCGTTTTCAACGGCTTTACTGACCCCAACTGATATCGGTCTGTCTTTGAAGCTGCCGCTCGGGTTTTGGGTTTCAACCTTCCAATACAAGTGTTTCAGACCTAATGTTCTCGCAAATCGATCTGATTTCAAGAGGGGGGTATTTCCTTCGCCCAAAGTGATAAAATTCACCTTTTCAAAAATTGGGAGCAATTCAAAGTATTTCCACGGGCTGTTTCCGCGCGCAATGAGCTCTTGCTTGGAGAGGTTCTCTTTTAATGCTTCGATATTCAAATAGATGTCAATTCGCCCTCCACAACCATCGTTTTCCGGAGCAGAGGTCGGCTCATACTCGGTCCGGCATTTTGCGCAAATCATCCGTTCAATAAAGCTCATAACGATTCACAGCCCAATCTCATTGATCGAACCTAAAACAAAACATGATACATTTTCAAAAATACTGTAGCTTGTCCTAGTAGCCCGGGGCCTCAAAAAATTCCAGGACTTCCTCGATTGAGGTCCCCGCCCGAGCGGCCATTTCCTCGGCCATTCGTTCCGCCACGGCTTTCCATTCGGTTTCCTTCCCTGCGTATTTTGTTTGAAATCCAACTAATTCCGTTCTTAACTTTTTAACCTGCTGTAACAGGGTCTTCTTCTCTTCTTCCAATTTTGCAATATGTTCTTGGAGGTTTGGGAGTCGTTCTGCTTGGCGTTCTCGCTCTTTTGTTTCCATCTCCTGAAGTTGATTTTTGAGTTTTTCATAATCCCTCGTTTGAGCGACGCGTTCTTGCTCTAACCGCGATATCGTTTCTTTAAGGCGCCGAATTTCCTCTTGACTGGATTCCTTTACACCTTCTCCCAATGGCACGGCTTCAATCCCTGCTTTAAAGCGGCCAGTTCTCCAGTATACTACAGTTTTTCCAAAGGTGCGGGTATCAACTGCTCCCGTTGAAATCAGCGTTTGCAACGCGGTTTTTGCGGTTTTGAGAGGAATATTAGTGCCTTTGGTTAGTTCTCTAATAGTAAACGGGCTTGCTCGGCTCTGTAAGAAGTCCTTAACTTCCAACTCCGGTGTTGTAGGGGGCGCCATTTCTTCCGCGTTGACTTGCTCTAAGGGTTCTTGTTCCGTCTTCGTAGGTTCTCTCCGCGGTTTCGCCTCATCTTCCGGTTTTTTGACCTCTTGCTTGGGCATTCCTTCTGCTATTTTTTCTTCCTCTTCGGGTTTCGTGGGTGGCTCTTTCTTGTCTTTTCTTAGCTTTTTGAACCACATGTCAAGGCCTCTCACGTTCTTAGATCCCCGGTCTTTCATGCCTGATAAACCTCAACAGGGGATGCAGCTCATGGATTCACAATCGGTTTCCCATCATTGTACAGGGGAATGTTCTTTCCATAAATGTTTTGCGCCTCTATTTCGACTTTCCAAGTTAGAGTACTATGGTTGCCAGCCTGTTCGCCAAATAGTTGTGGAGGTGGTGGCCTACAAAAAGGGGGATGAGTCTTCTTGTTTTTTACATATGCAACACCCCATAATGCCCCAGAATATATTTGATAGACAAGAAACGAGAATGCAGTTAGAACCCCACCTCTTGTAGCCCAGGTCATACTAGGACCTAGAAAATCCGCTTTGATGTGGATAGCGCCATAGATCAAGGCGGAAATTAGCTTACCTTAACTTGACCGCTTGTGGGTTCCAGACGTGCCTGAATCATACATCGAAAAATTCCATCTCCCAGATCGTATACATTTCACTTGAATTTGTTTAAAGGAGATTTTCACCCCCAAAGAATATTATTTGAAAACAACTTTACTAGTGAGAAATATTTTAGTTTTAAACGAGAACAGAGCCTGCTTAAGATACTCTAATCCCAATGATAGCGGTTCGCCTCCAAAAGAGAGCTCCGTTCTATTGGGGCAAGTTCTGTAATTCTTTCACCACAAAATCCAAGTCCAGCTCTTCTAGCGTCTTTTTTCGTGGGTGGCTGGTCTCTGGATCATAGCCCATCCGGCGATAGTAGTCGGCCATCATTTGCCAGTACAAGTCTTCCGGCAGAACCGCCCCTTCAGTGGGGCCTCCGACCATTGGATCTTTGTAAAACCGCGATGGAAGGTTGTCATCTTCTTTCGTTTGGCCGATACGCACATTGTAGGCCTTGCGGAGTGCACAGATCCGATGGGCGGTTGTCCGGAGATGCCTGACATCCCCGAAGGCCTCGATACCAGTTAGGGGAGCCAACGCTTTGGCAAAATCAGAAAAGTATAGCGATGGGGCCCACATAGAGCCGTATTTGCAGGTCAGGAGGGAGTCGACAATCGCGTAGAGCAGTTCCATGTCGGCCACGACCTCGGGCTTGTGGTCAGAACTCCGGAGGGTTTGAATGGCTTCGACCTTGTCGGCTCCAAACCGCGCAGCGGAGACTTCCGGGAACCCTAGCTCCTCGAGGCAGGACAAGCTTCGGAGGTGGTCTGCGCCTCGGACGTTACTGCCATGGGTGATGGCGACGCTGAACTGGGCGCGCCCGTCCTGCCCGCTCACTTCGAGCCCTTTCACATGGATCGCGTATTTTTTTGCATCGCCTCCAATTTCTTGGGCTGCTAAGCGTGACCCTTCTGCTAATAGGTCCCCTAAGCCCTTGCGATGGGCGATCCGCCGGGTTAATTCGACGATGGCTTCATCGTTTCCCCATTTCAGCTCGAGGTCCGTATGGGCGCGTGTCAGAAGCCCCTGCTCGTAGCACTCAATCGCAAACGCCACCACACACCCTGCGCTGATGGTGTCGAGGCCATACAGGTTACAGAGGTAGTTGGCGTAGATGATCGATTCGATGTTCGAGTTATAACAGTTCGACCCATACGCCATCACAGATTCGTACTCGGGCCCTCCCGTTGTGCAGCGATACTTGCCTGCTTGGACCCCGGAGAGGTACTTACACATGATCGCGCAGCCAAAACACGAGTCGCGAGATATGCGGTAGTTGTCACGCAGCATATGCTCGTCAATCAGCTCCGTTTGCCCGTAGAATCCGGTCTGATGGTTCTTGGTAGGAAGTCGGCCAATTTCATTGATGGCTGAGACGAGGGAAGGAGTCCCAAATTTGCCCAAGGTTTCCTCATGGAATTCCCTCCACCGGCCGGTGGTCAATTTCTGGACCGCAGCTCGCGCCGCGTCAAGAAACCGGTCAAGATCTGCTGCTTCAACCGTCTTGAATCCATCGACTGCGACCGCCTTAAGGTTTTTACTTCCCATGACCGCCCCCATCCCCGTCCTACCCGCCGCCCGCCAATAACCAGACATGATGCAGGCGAATTTGACCAAATTCTCGCCAGCGGGACCAATCCCGTTGACTTCAACCTCTTTCCCTAGATTGTCTTTAATGTGGTCGGTCGTCTCAACCACGTTCCTCCCCCAAAGGGGCTCGGCACTATGGAACGTAATGTCATCATCGATGATCGACAAGTACACTGGCTTAGGAGCCCGGCCAAAGATGATGGCGGCATCATATCCCGCTGCCTTGAATATAGGGCCCCAGCGCCCGCCACAATGCGCTTCGCCCCAACACCCCGTTAATGGGGACTTGGCAATCGTCACATATCGCCCAGACGACGGGTAAGCAGTTCCCGTGGTGGGACCGGTGGCAAAAATGAGGGGGTTCTCCGGGGCTAGGGGATCTGTATCGCCTGTAGTCAGATCCCACAGGAGTTTAGCCCCAAACCCTGTGCCCCCTAAATACGTCCGGGCGAACCCTTCGTCAACGTCATCGATGGCGATCTTTTGGCGAGAGAGGTCGATCTTCAGAAGCTTCCCCATATACCCATACATCTCAGTCCACTCCTTTCAATACCAACGCATCTACCACACATGCTTTGACACATTGCGGATCTATAGTTCCTTGATTCGTGCATAAATCACACATCAGTGGGGTGTTCGCTGGATCGAGTCGTAACGCATCAAAGGGACAGGCAGTAATGCAAGCACCACAGTTATCGCAGTTTTCATAATCAATCGTGAGAACGTGGAATTCATTGTAAACGATGGCGTCGCGGTCACACGCTGCTTTGCAGGGTGGTTTCCCACACTGCCGACAGACCACGACAGTATTATTCGCAGTTTTGTCGTCACGATGGACAAAAATCCGAGCCCATTTTGGGTTGAAGCCACCAATATGGTAGGCAGAGCAATACAGCTGGCATGTTTGGCAGCCTGTGCATAGATCATTATTGGCCACAACACGCGGCATAGATCGTCCCTCAGCCAGTTCAATGCAAACCGAAAAACGCTCACTAAAAGAATAAAAACCTTTTCGTCAAGATTCAAACTTATATCAAATTTTTTAATGAAACAAAAAACCTGACAAATTAGTGTTTATTAAGAATTTTCTCTTCATCTCTCCATTGGTTACTGACATGGGTTACTAGTAATTTTAGGAAGATAAAAAATGTGTTTTACACCCTAAATCCTTTTTAAAAAAATTCTTACTACCTAAAAAATCTACCAAGAAATTGTTAAAAAGGTGTAAAAAATACAATCTATTAGATAGAAGAATTACACCTTGTATGAGTGAAAAAATTTTATAAACCATAGGGATGTTTTGAGAGTAGTGCTTGGGGATTATTGTAGGCGGGCTATTTGACGGTAAACACCACTGGTTTCTTCATTAAAGCTAGGAAATCGCATCATGATCCAAGATTGTCCCAGTACAAGGACTTTGTTATCGTTCGCTTGCTATTTTCCCTTTGCGCTTCAGAAAAAATGCGGAAAACTCAAACTAAGAGAGTGAAAAATATGAACAAGAAGATAGTCGCAGCTTCAATAGTGCTCTTGTTTGCACTGAACCTCTATAGCATCGTTGGCACAGCATCCCCCCTTCCAAGCAGCATGATACAGGAGGAGGATCCAGATTACATTGGTGTAGACTGGCAAAGTGGCTTAGCAGGCAACATTGAAATGGCAAAAATCAAAGATAAAGGTAAAGGACCAAAGTCTTCCATGTCACAGTCACAATTAACAGCTTCAGTAGGTGATTGGGTATATGACTGGTATGTTGGTGCAATAAGCGGCAACCCATGGATACAGCTTAGAGCAGTTGTAGGTAATGTCGAAGTTTGGGTAGCTAATGAGGACGCCTTAATGTTTCCAGCCGGTGATCCAAGAAACGATGATCCTCTAAATTGGCAAGTAACAGACGAAATGGCCCAGTTTATGGCAGAAGAATTTAACTCGGTGATATATCCAGCAGTCACATCTACCTTCGGTGCTCCATTCGATAGATATGGAACAGACACTATTTTCGAACAAATTGGATGGCCTTCGTTCACCTATGACTGGATTGAAACCAATAACCCTCAGAGAGTGATAATTAAAATCTTCAACATACAAGACGAAAACTACTATGATCCCGACTATCCCTACTATGTAGTTGGATTTTACAGTTCACTATACACTGTAGACTACTACAAGAGAAACATGATTCAAATCGACAACTGGCGATGGTGGCAGAGGCTCGGACCAGAAGGACACCAATGGTACCCAGAACATCCGAAACTCACCGTAACCCGACCATACGTGTACGAGTCAACTGTTGCCCATGAATTTCAGCACAATATTCATCACGACTGGAACCCAGCCGATCCCAGCTTCATGAATGAAGGATGCAGCATGTACGCAGAACTGGTGTCCGGCTATGGAATTGACCCACGCTACTTTAACAGCTACTTCGCAACACCGGATAACTCGTTAACAGTATGGGGTGACCAAGGTGACATAAATATCCTCGCAGACTATGGTGTCGCAGCTCTCTGGACAGCTTACCTAAGTGATCATTACGGCGGTAGCGACTTCATACGCTATTTCGTACAGTCAGGCACCCCCGGAATCGAAGGGATAAACGCCGCTCTCAAGAAATTCCATTACAAGAAAGCACCCGGGCAGTGGATGACCTTCGATGATGTCTATCACGATTGGAGAATTGCCAACCTAATCCGCTCAGACTTTCCTGGCGATGGAAAATACAACTATCAGAGCATAGATCTAAACGATCCAGAAATAATTCCAGTAAGGACATATGACATCGAAACGCCCTTTGCTTCGCCGACAACAGGCACGGACTTCGGATCTACAATCACCATACTCGGTTATGACACCGGAGTGTACAAAGTTGGTGCGTACGGATCCGACTATATCAGCCTTGAGAATATGAAAACAGTTGATAAATTTGACCCGATACTCATGTTTGACGGAGACGACTTTGCAGGTGCAGGTTGGATTAGAGAAGACATGGATGGAGACGGAGACCTCGAATGGTACTCAACAACAGCTGGCAGCTTAAAAGACCTAAGTATTGTTGGTGAAGTCACCCTACCAACAGGAACAGTCTCATTATCAGTTGATACATACTATGACATCGAACCCCTTTGGGATTTTGGTTTCGTACAAGTGTCCACAGACGGTGGAGCAACATGGACTTCACTTGCAAACGCGTACACCACATATAAGCATGACCCAAGCGCACACCCAGATATAGTTGCCAACCTTCCAGGATTAACAGGATGGAGCGGTGATTGGGTTACAATGGACTTTGATCTTTCAACCTACGCGAGACAAACAGTGCTTATTGGCTTCCGTTACATGACCGACTGGGCCGTGCAATACCCCGGTTGGTGGGTTGACAACATTGCAATCAACGGAGAATTAATTGACGATGCAGACACAACCATTACATTCGAACTCGTCCCACCGCTGCCTGAGGCTGACTTTATGGTTACAGTGATCGGCAATGGTCTTGTCGAAGATATGACTCTAGATGACCTAACCGAATCTGGTATGGAAGAATTATCTCGCTTCATTGGCAAAGAGGCACATGACAGCGTGCGATTAATCATAAGTCCCCTCCAAGGACCTGCCGACTACTTGTTCTCGGTGACAAAACAATAGCCACAAGAAAAACACATTCTATCAACTCTCCCTTTTTTTCTCAATATTATAGTTAATTATAATTTATTTTTCTCAGCATTACAGTCATAAATCTTTAAAGAGATGAGTTTGTTAACTTTTTGAGATACAAATAATTAAGTATGGTTTATACATATGATTTATTTTTGTTCTTTCCGATCAGTTTGGTACACTTAGTTCGTTTAGATCAGCTTATAAGAGTATTTTTCATCCGATATAACGACCTCCACGGCTTTCAAGGCAAGCACCCAAGTTGGATCAAAAAGCGGCACCTCTAAGTCGCCTTCAAAGAGAACCAAAGGAATCTCTGTACACCCAGCAATTACCAATTCCGCTCCCATATCTCCCAGTGTGGATGCAATCTTGAGAAGGAGGGGACGCGCGGGTTCAAGCTTTCCCTTCTTGATATAGTCTATGATAGCAGACATCAAAATGTTTTGATCAGTAGTATCAGATGTAATGACCTCAATGCCCTTACTTTCAGCACGTCGATGATAAATTTTGGGAATGGATAGTTCCATCGGTCGCTAAAAGTCCCATCCTCCGAACTGAAGGATATTTCTCATTAATGAAATTTATCGTCTCATCTATCATGTCTACTACTGGGAGAATCTCTGCCGCTCGGAAATCCTTGATGAAGTAATGAGCCGTGTTGCAAGGCATGACTGTAAAGTCTGCGCCAGCTTACTTTAGAATTTGAAGATCTTTCTTAAGCTTTGGAACTGGATTTGCTCCCCCATACAATATCGCATCTGTTCTTTCAGGACCTGCGAATCATTCACGACAATGATCCGGAGATGCTCTTGATCCTTTTCTGCAGGCATTGCTTTGAAAATCTTCTTGAACAGGTCTACCGTCGCTTCCGGGCCCATCCCCCCAAGGATCCCGATCACTCGTTTCTATTCGACCATGGCCTGATGATGGTGACCAAGTGAATAAAACTATTGACAATGACCTATCTACATTCTATGAAGGTGTTGCGCGGACTGACAAGATTATCTATCAAAACGATACTCACCCTCTGAGGGGTGAATGGGGATGTGGCTACCTCAAAAATATGAAGAACCGCAGTATACACAGAAAATAACACTCATCTCAACGCCTCTGTTTTCAGCATGTTGATGATAAATTTGGGACTAAATGAATCAATCAGTTGCTAGAAGAAGTCTTTTCCGCACCAACACCGGCAGCTTGACGGCCGTACCACTGAGCAGAGCCGTTAACAAATACCATTATCCTCTATGTCTCTATAAAAAAATAATTTTTTGCCTTTTAAATAGTTGATAATAGAACTTTTCTTGATATATTCAATACAAGCTTTAATTCAAAAGAATAACCTTAGATCAAAGGTTTTTTGGAGTGTTGCTGCCAATTTTGGTGGTACATCATCACCTGATTTCCCTCAATAGTCTACAATTCTGCAGGTTCTAGAAATTTTGTAGGTATCATTAGCAAAGTTGAATAGCAATATTTTTAGTGTCAAATGAGTGGACAGTAAACAAATGACAACCGAAGAAACCCATCTAAAAAAGTACAGAAACTTCAAAAAAGAAGGAGACAAAGCACAGTTTGTCCCATCGAAAATAGAAAACTATTTTCTCGCAGCATTTCATCTGATTGAAACCGTTTTAGCAACTAAAAATATCCATTCAAATGTGCACAAGCGGCTATTTCAAGTTATTAAGTCTCATGAAGACATTTTTGCTGGAACAGCCTTTTCGATAGCCAATTCCTTTAGACGCATTGAGCGTGATTTGAGACCTGGTGTAATGTATGGTGCATCGGAGAACGGGAGAGTCCTCAAGGAGGTATTACATGAATTTGAAACCATTGAAACCTTGTGCTTTGGGATCTTAGAAGGGAAAAGAAATGAATAACCATACAACGAAGATTTCATCTCAATTACCAGTTCAACCCGATTTTGCAGCTATGATTGGACAAGTAGTCGCCCTTGCTTTCAAAGAAAAAATCGAAGGGGACATATTTTTGTTTGGGAGCGTGGCTAGAGGCGATTCCACGCAGGATTCCGATATAGATCTCCTTGTTTCGGGTTCAGTCGAAGAACAAAGACGCATTTCAAGAATTGCTACTAATATCGAGTGGGAGATGAATATCCCAGTTCAAGTGACGCCACTTGAGAACCTCAGCACCATACCTGGGGAATCAGTCCTCATCTATTCTTATCCTCCAAGGAAGTTTGATAAAGACCGCTTATTGATAAAATATGAGTATAAAACCGTGAAGCGATCCAAAAAGACCCTCTTCACGAGATATCTCAATAAATGTTTAAAAGAAATCGGTGGGGAAAAACTCGGGAATAATCTCTTCATGATCCCTTATTCTGAATGGTCCGATGAGTTCCTGCAGCAATGGAGCGAAGCCATCAAAATTGTCAAGACGATACGGGTAGCCATCCTTTCTGATATCGACTGAGTTCTTGCTGTCTCGCTGCTTCATTCTCCTCACCTATCATAATTTTTACTATAGCCAAATTTTAGGGCAAAATACAACAAATGACTAAGTCATGGTGGCATAAACACTATTAATGGCCAGAAACCAAGTAATCACCACTTTTTTATGCTTTGCAAATGCAATTCAGGAAGGCAATGTGATTCTAAAAGAGGAACTAGGAGTCAAAGCTCCGCGGGTTGACTTGTTGTGTGGTTACCTCAAAAATATGAAGAACTGCAGGATACACAGAAAATGCTCCTCATGATAATGGGAGCTTTCATATTCAGATCTTTAACACTCTCACCAATCACCCCCCAGCCCCCGCATAAGCCGCCCCTTGCCCATGCGCCCGACTCCATCTGATCGCCTCCCGGTGCAACTGCTCCCAGGTACACTCCTCCCCATGCTGCCGACGCCGGGCCCGCTCTAGGCTCGCCACCGCCCCACTCCAGTACACCAATTGGAAATGCCCTAAGACCGTCGCTTTCCTCTACACATGGAAATGCTCGCCCCCATGATGCTGTTTCAGGTTCCGGTGGCTGTCTTCTACTGTCCATCGCTCTCTCATCCGTAACAGTAAGGTCTTGGCGGTGGCCTTCCGCTTATTACTCGCAAAATAGCGCCATTTCTCCCCCGAGTGGCGGACCGCCAATAACCGCTGGCATCCCCAGTCTTTGAGGTTGGCGGTGGAGAGTTTGTACCGATACTGCTTGCCCGCCACCGTCAGCTGGCGTTCGGGCAAGGAGGCGAAGTATTGCTCGATCCGGCGAGTTCGCCCAAATAGCTCCACCGTGCGCGTTTTGGGGCTGCTTAAGAGGTAGAATCCTTCTTTCGGCCGCAACTTGGCCGCCATGGCCGCGGTCCCATACGTACAGTCCCCCAGCGTTCAAAGTCGTTCCGGCCGCACCCTGGCGGCGCAAAGCCGGGCGTGCACGCGGTGCACCTGAGCCAGTCCGCGCTCCCACCGGGTGAGGGGGCCGCCTCGCCGATGGAGGTTGAAGGCGACAGGGCAACTCAACTCTCCATGGCGGATGGCAGTATCAACCAGGGCGGTACCCAAAACGACGCCGTTGTGGGCGTTGGAATAGAAATAATCGGCCAGATAGGCGGTGTGCCCGTAGCGGCGAGCCACAAAATCATCGACCACGCAGCAAGTGGTGCGGCGGCGATCCAGGTGCGTCTCAATTCGCTGCCACACGGCGTCCCAGAGCGCCGACGCATAGGAGTCGAGGGAAGGGAGGGAACGGAGGAGAGTCCACCATGGAATTTGGCCGTTCTCTTCGGTGTAGTAATAAAGAACAGATTTTTTAGGGGAGGCGCCCAACATGTCTACATAAAGGAGCCAGGGATCGAGCACGGAGGCAGGGATCTCAACCGCGTTGAAAAGAGTTGCGGCGGCGTCTTGGATGGTATATGTCATGAAGGACGCATTTTGTCGGCGACTTTTCAATAGAGCGGTCGAGGCGAAGGGCCAAGATCGGCCCCACCCACGGAGGGGTGCAGAGCGAGGAGCGGGCTAGGAAAGCCCGCTACCGGCCAAAAAAAGAATGTTAAAAATCTGTATTACGCCTGCCATTGGCTATTTACCACTTGTTCTTTTGGCCCGAATCCTTTGAGCCTAAGTTAGGTCCAATTCTGATGACCCTGATTGAACCGTACTCAGATTACGATTATTATTATAAGTTGTTTGCCCGAGCGTTCGTATCAGGGTCGTGGACTCCTTATTCTGGAGTGGTCGAACACCCTTGGCTGAGCAGTTATCTTTATTCCCCACTTTTTTTGTATATACTCAGCATTCCTACCCTAATCAGCCCAGAGTTGGTCTTTCTTCCTCCATTTTTAGCGGATGTCGGCTTACCAATCTTAATTTATTTGTTTTTAAGAGAAAAATCTGAGAAGTTGGCAAGCTGGGGGTACATTGTAACTTTTTGTAACCCATTTCTCATTTTTTATAATGGAGGCTTGTTTCTCAATACTTCCTTGGTCTTATTTGCCTTGATTGTTAGCTTGTATTGCTTCTATGGTGAGAAGTATAAAACCGCGGTATTTACACTGGCACTAGCTTTTTTAATCAAGCAGGTGATTTTGTTCTTTATCCCGCCGCTGTTTTGTTATGCTGTCTTGAAATCATCAACTGGTTCGAAAAAATCGTATTTGAAGCAATTCGCCATATTAGGAGTCATTTTGAGTGGCACTCTTGGCATCGGATCCCTCCCATGGCTTTTATTGACTCCTACAAATTATTTCTCAGCAGTTTTTATGGGCCAGGCGCCCACTTTAACCCCAGATCTTCAACCACGACACCTGACGTGGCCTCTACACTGGTATAGCTTTCTTATCGATCTTCGTGTCCCAACTGAGATCATTTATGTGGCAGAGTTTCTTACATTCACGATATTTGGCCTTTTATTAAGCGAATTATTTTCTGTGATCTTGTTAATTCGGTGGCATCGAGCGGGGGTGTTAGATTGGGTTAGGATATTGGATATAGTCATTTTTGTTGCTATTCTGAGTCATCTTTTCCTCCCTCGGGGGGTGTACAAGTATTATTTTACATTACATGTTCCTTTGATTATTCTTTGGGTGGCTTTTCATTACCAAGTATCACTAGAAACAGCACGTGGACGTAAGAGGTGGGGTGGGATCGTAGTAGGCCTTTCATCCCTAGTCTTGATATTTCCGCGGCAGCTGTATCTGCTATTAATTTGGGTCATTTTCT
>JBHIFL010000039.1:0-40542 GCA_046761065.1 Candidatus Heimdallarchaeota archaeon | reverse complement strand
ATATCAAGTATTTCATATTCGTATTCCTTCTGTTTTTCAAGAATTAACTCCTTAAGTCTCTCTGCTATTCTCTCTTTAAGCACAGGTCTTCTGTACTTCGGGCAGAAAATAACGTGATATTGACAACTATACACTAGATGATTGTCTGATTTATATTGCTTAGTAGGCGACTCTATTCTCATCAGTTAAGTATATGAGCTGATGCTTTATACCTTTTATTGATATACTCTTAAGCAATTCATCCCAACCCTAAAGGATTTGAGCTTTCTTGCTTAATTCTTGTAAAGAGATTTATTAACCGAACGAGCTTACATCTTACACATTTACATATACCGTACTCGTTCTTGGAATATTAGATGCTGTTGGGTGAGAACTTGACTTATGCGGACAAACCCTGGTTGAAAAGTTATTTTGTGGGGCCGTTCAAACTCTCAAAGACTATGGAACCATATCCCAAGATCCCAGTCACCCAATTCCTCGATGACGCCGCCCAACAATTTCCCGACAATGTTGCGTGCGTCTATTTAGAGGAGGAATTCACTTATCAGCAATTAAAACTTCAAGTGGATAAGTTTGCGACTGCCCTGGCTGAGTTAGGTGTAAAAAAAGGTGATACCGTCGCAACCATCCTTCCGTCTTGTCCGCAGTTCATCATAAGCGATTATGCCATCATGAGATTGGGAGCAATCCATGTGCCAATCAGTATCTTACACCAGGCTTCCGATCTGTTGCATGAACTCAACGAATCAGGAGCAGAAACCGTAATTTGTTCGTATCGACGTCTTGAGCGGGTTAACGCCATAAAAAATAAAACCAAACTAAAGACGATAATTTGGGCACCCGTTCCCATTTATCCTTTGTATTCTACTCCTGATCTCGAAGAAATCCCTGGAGCGGATCGCTTCGAAGACCTAATCAAAACATCCGATCCAAACCCCCCCAATGTGGAAATAGACCCCATGAACGACGTGGTTCTCTTACCATTTACAGGAGGTACCACCGGAGTTCCTAAGGGGACCATGCTCAGCCACTACAACCTTACTTCAAACGTGATCCAGTCTCTACATTGGATGATGAGCCCTCTCGCCCCAGGTGTTAAGGGGAAATCCGCTGTTGAAATCTGTGTTCCTATTTTTCACCAGATGGGTCACTGGGGGGTTCATGCTTGTATTAGTTGGGGGCTTCGCATCATCTTAGTTGATGGCCGCGATCTTCAAAAAATAGCGGAACTCATCAAAAAATATCGGCCGTTTGTAGTCATGGGAGTCCCAACGCATTACATGCTCTTGCTGAATGAAGACATTCCAAAGATGCCGATCTTTTTCTATGCCGGGGCAGCGGCTCTTCCGCCAGATGTGGCGAAGCAATGGGAAAAGAAAATAGGCGTCCCACTGGGTGAAGGCTATGGATTGACAGAAGCAAGTCCTTGTGTTCACTTAAATCTTTCAGGATTTTCTAAGGTAACAGGATTTATGGCTGAGGTGAAGAGATCTATTGGTGTTCCTGTGGCAGATACTGAAGTGAAGATAGTGGATCCAGAAACGGGAGCGGAGGCCCCATTGGGAGAAGCCGGCGAGCTATGGGTCCGTGGACCTCAGATCATGCTCGGCTATTGGCCAACTCCTTGTAAATGTTTAGACAAATACGGGTGGCTGGCAACCGGTGATATTGCAAAAATGGATGAGGAGGGCTATTTTTACATCGTAGATCGCATAAAAGATATGATTAATGTCTCAGGGATGAAAGTATACTCCCGGATCGTTGATGATGTGTTATTTGAACACCCTGCGATCCTAGAAGCAGGAGTTATTGGAGTCCCCGATCCGGAAAGACCTGGAAGTGAACGAATCAAAGCGTTCATCGTGTTAAAGCCAGAGTACGAAGGAAAGGTAACAGGAGCAGATATTATGAAATATTGTCAAGAGAATCTTCCTCCCTACGCGATACCGAAATTCGTGGAGTTTCGGCCAATTTTGCCTTTAACTCCGGTTATGAAAATCCATAAGAAACAACTCCGAGACGAGGAGTTAGCTAAAATGAGAGAACGAGGAGAGTTTTAATAATTCTAACGAATTATTTTTATTGTTTACGATGTAATATTTCTTCAATTTTACTTCTGAATGATTCCTTTTGAGGGTTTAGAATAGGAATCTCATCTAGATCCACTTTAAAATTCTCATCATAGGTAATAAAGGCATTGACTTGGGAATTGATGGCTATAGTAGCATGGAGCGCATCAGCAGCAAACAAATTATAAGAAAAAATTAATTTTCTTGTAGTTATAATTGCTGTCATTGTAATTGGAATTAATTGTAATACTGATTTTTTAGACATTTCACTGATATCAGCAATAAAGAAATCTAAAGCGATTTGAGCGTCTTTTTCATTAATCACTCCTAAATTAACTTGTTTTTTAAAAGCTCGAAACATTTCAAGGATCGTCCATTCACATGTTATTCCTTGGCAAATTTTACTGAATTGACTAAATAACCATTCTACACTAGAACTATCTTCAACAGGGCAATACGCATGGTAAAAAACGTTAGTGTCAAGATAGAATAGCAGTGTTATTCCTCCTCTCTGATTGCTCGAATTACATCCACTCCCGGCTGAAATGGTCGCTTTTGTCTAGCTCGCAGAAAGTTCTTTAAAGCTTCTCGCGTTTTGATTCCAAGTTTTTCACGAATGAACGCATATATACCACCTCTGACCGCTTCACTCCGAGATTTAATTACTCCTTCTTGAATGAGTTGATCTAACCATGCTAGCAATTCTTCATCGAGAGAAACCGAAATATTAACCATTTTACTCACTTGGTTTTAAATACGATTGATTCTATACTAATAAATTTATAATATAAAAATGATATTATTATTTTAATAGTTGAATTGACTGAAGTGAATACATACAGAGCCATTGTATCCTGGATGGTATTCAACTTCGTGCGATCGTTTATGAACCAACAATGATGAAAGCCTTGGAAGAAGGATAGATAACAAGGACCTATCTAGATTGTCTTGCAGTTGAACCATAATCTCTTGATAATCCATTATGGGTTATGGAGACTGCGTTTATTATCCCACATGACAACCACTCTTCTCCTTACATCGGTGATCAACTTGAAGAGCTGGTCTGCGAAAATCTCAAACATTTTGTTTATGATGTGCCACTGAAAATCATCTACAATCTCAAAAAAGGATACTAGATGGTGTCGTTTCTTATATAAAGCAACAAAGTTTATTACTTAAAGAGCTTGCAACCTTTGAATGAATAGAGAATCACCGCCAAATCAGAATCGATAATTTGTAATGTTCAAGAGCGAGTTCCTAATAGATCCAATACAGACTGAACATAAGTCCGTGCAATAACTAGGAGAGAAGTAACATCAACATACTCATTACATTCGCATGTGTTCCCTCCAGTTGGGCCGCAAATGAGAGTATCAACCCCTCCATGAACTGCAAAGTGATTGGTATCGGCTACAGAACGCCCGATGGTATGTGTGATGTCTCGATCCAACTCGCGAGCTAGATGTTTTGTGACTGTTTGTACAAACTGGGAATCGGGGGGGACCAAGAAGGGAGGAGGAGCAGGGGTGGGGCGTTCATCCCAAGTTAACTTATAGGTGGATTGGATGTCCGCCCGATCAACCACCGCGCGAATCTGCACTGCCGCTTCCTCAACTGTTTGGCCAGGCAGGATATGGCGATCGATGAAGACGTCTGCTACTTCAGGTACCAAGATCAAGGTACCACCTCCTTTAATCCCAATTACATTTATCGTTCCACCAATCTCATAATCCTCATTATAGCCCAAATCAATTTCTCCTTCACGCAAGAGTTGAATCACCACTTTCGAAGCGTCAAGAACAGCGTTGATTCCCTTATCGTACGCAGCATGAACAGTTTTCCCATAAAAGGTTAAGTGGAAGACATGTCGTCCACGTTGACCAATTCTGATCGTATCTGGGGGAGTGGGTTCAGGAACCAAACAATATTGGCAATTTTTAAGTAACCCCCTTTTAATCAACTCATGGGCCCCACGAGACCAATTTTCTTCATCTGTAGTCGCTGTAACAAGGAGTTTTCCACCCAATTCTACCTCCGATTGAAGTAATGCTTCCACCACACCCAGAATACAAGCTCCGCCTCCCTTCATATCATGAGATCCTAAGCCATAGAGCCGCCCTTCATGCAAGTGAGGTGTAAAGGGATCGGTCTCCCAACCTAAGAAAACATCGAAGGTGTCGAGGTGAAAATTGAGCATCATAGTCGGACCATCGGTTTGCCCCGCAATCCAACCGACAATGGTATCTCCCGATTCAGCCACTGGAAGCCTTTGCACTCCACTTAAACCAAGTGATTGGAAGTATTCGTACGTCCAATCGGACAACTCATGCTCTTGGTTGGTGATAGATGAAATAGAAACCAATTTTTTAGTTAACTCGATGAGTCGGGTTTGATTGATTAGGTCAACAGGATTAGGCATTTCGAATCGACTCTCACATGTTCTTTATGAAACTCAACAATTTCAAACCGTTTTTCCTTTTTTCGGTTTGAGGAAATGTAGGTTTGAGCAAATAATGTCGTCAAGGAGTATAATAAACTAGTGTGCCTGAGATATAGCATATAACAAGCTATTTACGCGTTTTTCGAAATGTTGAGAGACATTTATTAGAAAATTCATCTGTTTCATCCCTAATATCTGCATATGCCGATAGTATAAATAAGATATCCATGCCAAAAAAGCTTAGAACCTATTTAAACCAATAATATTGATTTTCCGATGAGTTTAACAGTTTAAATTGCTTCAGATGCTTCTAATTCTAATGAAATTTGCAATTGACCAAGAAATAAACTATTGAAGTGAAAAGTGCCAGATATCGCTCGTAATGAGTTTTCTCGTCCTTCTACACATTACGAATAAAGCGAAGCGGCTAATTAAGTAATCAGAACCTTTATAAAGCAAAAAACCCTCTCATTGGTGTAACAACTCAATAAAGAGTTGAGGAGGAAATATAAATGTCAGAAACAAGTATTGAACGTCCAACGGGTGTAACAATTCTTGCAGTTTTAGAGATCATTGTAGGCATTCTAGGCATTATCGGCGGACTTCTAGCAATAACAGTAGGTGGCTTCTTAGCAGCCGAAGGATATGGATCATTTGGCGCGTTAGCTGGAGTCTTAGGAGGTATTGCGTTCATCTTAGGGCTTTTTGCCCTTGCTGTTGGATGGGGACTCTGGAACTTGAGAAAATGGGCGTATCAAATTGCAATGATCCTGGCAATAATAGGAATTATCGTAGCTATCGTAACTCTCCCCGGTAGTATTATCAGTCTCGTCATTGATGCTATCATCATTTACTACCTGACCCGGCCGGAGATCAAAGATGTCTTTGGAATCACCGGCTTACTGAGCTAGCACAGCCAACAAACCTGGGATGCCATTGCACCCCAGAATCCTGTATTTTTTTCCCTCATTTTTAATAGGGTGGTTAATAAAGTCCTAATTACCAAAACCAATTGGCCATAGTATAATTTACAATGGCTCTTTGGTGGAATTTTACTATCTAATTCGCAATATTCACATTCAATTCCACTCGTATATGCCTTTTACAAGTGAAAAACCCATTAAAGAAGATGATAATAAATACCGCTCGTTATATGTATTTTTCTCGTTCAAAACGCAATGACCAGTTAAAAGAAATTTGCTAGGCAAACAGAAAACTATATAAAACAGATAAACTCGCTATAGGGAAGTTACCAATAGATAACGAATTGATGAGGAAATTAAAGTGATTGAAGTAGTAAAGGTTGTTGTTGAACGACCAACGTTTGTGACATATGGTGTGGTTCTAGAGTTTATTAGCTGAGTTCTTTTTCTGTTCTTTGGATATCTAGCGTTGATGGCAGGGTTGATGCCCATTATAAATTTTCTTATAGGATTTATCATGCTTGTAATTGGATACAGTCTTTGGAAACTGAAAAAATGGGGATACCAATGTACCAAGATTCTATCAATATACATCATAATCACATCCATCTTAATCTTTGATTTCATTTCATTAATAATGCAAATAATCATAATCTATATCCTGTCCCGTTCGGAAATTAAGGAAACCTTTGGGATCATCGGCTTCTTGAGCTAAAACAAATAATAAACATGGAATGCTAAATCATCTCAAGACTCGATATTTTATATTAATGGAGGAAAGAAAAAAATAAACCTTTTGGCAAAATCAGCAAATGTCGTAACCTAATGAGAAGAAAGTCCAAAAGGGTATCATTGAACAACATAAAAGATTATATTGCCAATCTCTTTGCTTAACAAACTGTTCGAACATGAATGGAAACGAACAAGGGGAGAAGAAAAAGCTCGATCCTATAAAAGAAGAATTAACTAAACTTTAATGAGCTGGATTTTCTAAGTGGATTGGTTCTTGAATCAGGTACTTTTTAACTGCCGCCAGATCAACCGTAACTCCCAATCCTGACTCTTTAGGAATTTCAACCACTCGAATACCTTCTTGAATAGTACTTTGGATCGGTTTGCTGGCAATTCCGGCTTCTGGTCCCCAGTAAATTTCTGTGGGAGAGTATGCATCCCATAGGCAAATACCTGGCAAGGCACCTATTGCATGGAGATTTGCTGCCCAACCGAGCTCAGTCTCCCACATTGTCCCACAATGCACAGGAATTCCTTGTGTTGCACAAAAATTGACTAATTGATGAGCCCGCCACAAACCGCCACACTTATGGAGTTTCATACTAATGAGATCACAGGCGTCTAATTCGATTGCAGCAATGGCATCTCGCAACGAACACACACTCTCATCAAGCATAATCGGTATATCTAATGCCATCCGAAGTTCTGCATGTCCTTTCAGATCATGTGCCCGCAAGGGTTGTTCCAGTACAGCAATATCATACTCTTCGAATTTTCGCCCAATCTTTTGAGCAGTCCAATAGTTCCTCCATCCCTGATTAGCATCTATAATGAGATCAATATCCTCTCCAACCACTTGCCGAATCCTTTTGACCAGTTCTACATCCTTCTTTGGGAACCGACCAACTTTGATTTTTAACCCTTGGACACCCTGTGAGACAGCTTCTTGGCAGCGACTTACTGCAACATCAATGTCATCAAACACAATCTCGGGAACTTGTTGCACTCGGGTTCTAAAGGCACCTCCCAAGAGTTGGTGGACTGGTTGGTTTGTCATCTTGCCTATAAGATCAAAGAGCGCCATATCGAGAGCGGCCTTCGCACTAGGATTCGTTCCTTCAACGGACGCGGCATCCATAGCTGAGTGAATTTCTTCAAGAGCAAACACATTAAACCCAAAAATGGCAGGAGCAAGATAATGCTTGATAATTATAACAACCGTCTCGATGGATTCTCCAGTGAAATGCATATCAGGGAGAGCCTCTCCATATCCTGTTTCACCATCAGAGGTCTGAACTGAAACAATTACAGCATTCAATAAAGATTGGTAAGGGTCACCTGCGAATCCAGCTGTTTGTTTATACGGAATACTAATTGGATACATGGATATTTTTTCAATTGTACTCATCATGAAAGATCTCCGAAAATGTGTAACATTCATTTACGAGATAGCCTATTTAACCTTCTGGCATGGTTATTTAGACTATAGTTAGTAACTAATGCTCAGATATTTATTAATTGTTATTGAAAATCCATTTAATAGGATTTTATATAGATAAACTTTCATATAAAAGCATTCCAAGTATTTTTTAAGGTTTATTTTGTCCTATTTTCCTGAATTCGACTTATATTAGATTATATTCCTTACTAATTAATAAAGGATAATCAAAATGAAGAGAAGAACTCTTAATGTGGTGTAATCAACCAATGACTCGTTCACGCATGAAATCTACAAGGTTCAGGTGGTTAACCCGTCTCGCAGAATAAAGGCCCGCAGCAACTGCTGTCAACAACCCTACGCCAATCACGAAGAATATCACAGAGAACGGTATAACGGGAATTACATATATGAAGCCGCTTGCCATCTCTCTAATCGTATAGGCATTAGCGAAATATCCGAGAGGAAGCCCGACCAAAAGACCAACACTCGACAAGAATAGGGTTTCATAGAGAATCAATTTATAAATTTGTGTTCGCGAGGTTCCGAGTGCTTTTAGGGTAATAAATTCCATTTCGCGTTCAGAGACATTCAATAAAATGGTATTAAAAACGAATAGCACCTCTATAAAGATACCAAAACCTGTTAGCATCCAGATAAACACTAGAACAAGATCTAATAAGTCTTGAATTCCTTTTTTAACCTCATCCGGATCAAATACGTTTTGCACCGGGAGATTATCCCTTAGGGCTTCACGAACTGCCTGTTTTTGACTTGGTTCAATGTCTAAAACAAAGCCATTAATAGCATTATCAAAACCAAGGATCTCTTGAGCTTCTTCGATGGTTGTCATGAAAGTGACATCCACCAGTTCGCCCGTTATCCCAACGATTTTGACCTGTTTCATAGTGGTGAGACCAAGGGAGAGCCAATCTCCGATTACGAGGTTTAACTCATCTGCGAGCATTTCTCCTACTAGCACAGAAGCTGGAGCGAGAGTATCCGTTCCTTTAACAACGTGGTAGCTTCGCAAGATAGAACTCTTAGCATACGCCTTCAGTAACGCGAAATGCGGCTCACTAAAAGAGTTGGTCATAACTATACAAGGAGACTGAATATAAGCCTCCACATGGTTAACCCCCGGGATTTGGGTTACATTATCCAAGACAGAATTTTGAGGATATGGTTGATCCAAAAGAACCTGCAAATCATATTTTTCATTTTTCTCAAAGTTGACGTCAATTGCCCCAAAGAACGAGTCCACCATAGAGAGTGATGTTATAATCAAGATCATTGAAATCGCAATAGTAAAGATCGTTACGACTGAACGCTTTTTTCGGCGAAACAAATTCCGGAGTGGAATTCTCGTAAGAAAGGTTCTTCGGTGATGGCCAGTAAGAATGTCAAAAAATCGTTCCATGAGTGGTTTTCGAGCAAATACCTCGGTGATGAAACTTGAGGTCATTGCTTCCCGTGGGGTAATCTTAGTAGCTTGATATGCCCCCCACAGGCCTACGACCAGTGCAACACTTAACACATAAGCAACTCCTTCTACAAACGGTGCTAGATGAAGGGAACGTTGCACAAATGGGATTTGCAACAGATCCGCGGCCCATATCGTAGTGATCCAGGAAAACCCCACCCCCACGACCAATCCGACTATTATTCCCACACTGCTGAGAATAAGAGTAAAGTTAAAATAGTGAAGAATTATCTTCCACCTTCTTCCTCCTAAGGCGGCCATTACGCCAATATAATTACGCTGAACTGAAATGAGTTTTGTGACACTATTATAGATGGAAACGATTGCTACAACCATGATAATAGAACTAAAAGCGTATGCCATAGAGTCCATGCTGCCCACGTCTACCTCATATGTGTTTGTTTCTGCGGATTCGCTGCGTTTGATGATGTTTTCCACAACTACCCCTTTTTGGACAAGGAAGGCTTGGATTGATGTGATTGTATCATCTATTTGCCCTTCGTCCTTAAGTGTAATCGAAAACTGGTTGACCATCCCTGTCAGGTTGAGAAGAGACTGAGTGAGTTCGAGAGGTGTGAAAACTATTCCAAGGTTGGTGGGTGCTAAGATTCCTGTTTCCTCATCTACGACATAAAAATATTCAGGCGACATAACAATACCGATAACCGAAAACTGTGTTTTGAGTGGGCCATATTTGAGGGTCAAACTTTGTCCTATAGATATAGCACGGGCTTTGGCGAATTGTACATTTACAAGGCATTCCGCGGCATATGGTCCGGAAAAATAGCTTCCTTGGCCGCTGAGCTTGATATCATTAACCAGTGGCCGTCTCCCTCCTGGAATTGAAATCCAATGCCCATTAAAATCTCTTGCCGGTTCGAGCTCAAGGAGTTCTGCCTTTAAAAAAAGCCGCGTTTCTATATCTTTTACGTTTGTAATAGTTGCTTTAAGTTCTTGAGCTATTTTCATTGAGGTAAATCCGGTGATCACAGAGAGGTCATAGGCATTTAACTTTTCAAAGGACTTCTTGAAAGACTCGTCTACATCTATGGCTGCATTATTCAAACCCACTACAAGGGCAGTCGAGACAAAGATTGTCAAGACAATGACACTCGCGCGGAATTTCGAGCGGAAAATGTCTCGTAAGATCTTCTTTCGTAGGATACTCATTGCTATTCAGCCTTCTCTATATCTAGCTTCACATTCATCTCTTCTTCTTTGATAATCACTCCATCTTGTAAGTACAAGGTTCGGTCTGCTACCTGAGTTAGACTGGTATCATGGGTAACTACAACAAAGGTGATCCCTTCCTTCTGATTCAACTCACGCATCACTTTTACGACTTTTTCTCCTGTTGATCGGTCGAGATTTCCTGTTGGCTCATCCGCTACCAATATTGTCGGGTTCTTGACGAGAGCTCGGGCAATTGCTACTCGTTGTTGTTCACCTCCAGAAAGCTGTGCGGGAAATCGATCTACTTTGTCACTGAGACCCACCATTGTTAGGGCGTTAAGTGATCGTTGTTCCAAGTTTTTAGTATCTTCTGATAGTTCAAGAGCAAGAGCAACATTCTCTAAAGCAGTAAGGGATGGAATGAGATTGTAAAACTGAAAAATCCACCCCACTGAGTTACGTCGATATGTAGTCAGATCGGTCATGGATAACTCTGTCAAATCTTTCCCATCAATAATTACTTCACCAGTGGTGGGTTTATCAATTCCACCAATCATATTGAGCAGTGTTGTCTTTCCTGAGCCACTCGGACCAAGAATAACAACGAACTCACCATTTCTCACAAACATGGACGCTCCATTAAGCGCATAAACGGTAGTTTCACCCATTTCAAATGTTCTAACGACATTTCGCACCTCAATTTGAACAATTGTCACCTATGATACCCCCAAATCACACTTCAATAGTGGTGTGAGAAGTCCTTGATATTATATAATTATGACCACTAGGATAAAAGATCATGATTTCCACGCGTTGGCCATGGTAGGGCTTTTTTGGAAGAACTTTTTCTGAATCTCTTTGGGAGTTTTGTTCATCGCACATGAAAAATTTAAACATTTTTTACATGTGCCTCCTCGAAGGAATTTATCGAAATACCACGCTAACATTGTAAAAGTCACGGTAAGCACGATTAATAACCCCAACATGCCGAAACTGAGCTCACCTTCGATTCCGATGATAAAGGTGCCAACAATCCCGACACCAGCTGCGATAAATGGGAACAGGTCAATAAATCCGCCAACGAGTAGTATAATATTTTTTTCGGTCTCATTAATCGGTTCCGGGCGATATTTCCAGAGTTTAGGCATATTACGCAAGGCCCAACACTTTAATACTTTCCCTTCCTTGGCATAGTGAGGGCAATAGCAACAGAGCAAACGTGGCTCAATTACTGAGAATGTTACAAGTACTGCTACGATATAAGTTGGTGTCATCCACCATTGTTCTGTAAGAAAACCCGCTAAAATCATGATTA
Source organism: Candidatus Heimdallarchaeota archaeon (assembly GCA_046761065.1). Lineage (GTDB taxonomy): Archaea > Asgardarchaeota > Wukongarchaeia > Wukongarchaeales > JBHIFL01 > JBHIFL01. The sequence continues at coordinate 28,969 of JBHIFL010000039.1, read as the reverse complement.
GTGTGGCCAAGACTCGATAGGAGATATTTCCCCAGAAGAATTTATTCGCAAAGTGTTTTGTAAAATGACAGAGCACTTGTCCGTTGAGTTCACATTCTGCGCAATTGGTATTTTCATCGACGATACATATGCCTTCAACTTTTTCGCAGTGCATAATATACAAATGCAAGTGAGTTTTAAAAAGGTAAGGTTAACATTGAGAAACTAAACTATACCTACATATCTTGCAGATGGAGCCGAATGCCCCATATCAACTTCGAAATATAACTAATATCAATTAAATGTCTGAAAAGTAATTCCTCAAGAATGAGTATTTTATCATGTCTAGCAGTTTGTCAAGTGTTTTATGATTTACCATACTGGTGGAAAACTTGGATCGGCCGAAAGATTGGCTTAAACAAGCAGAATTTGACCTTTCTACAACTAAAACCCTTAAAGACAACAAAAAATTTTCTTGGGCATATTTTATAGCACATCAAGCTGCTGAAAAAGCCTTGAAGGCTCTTCTTGAGAAAAAAAACTTACCATCATGGGGACATGACCTTGTGGATCTTGTAGAACGGGTTAAACAAATAATATCTGTACCCCAAATAGTTGTTGAAGCTTGTTCACAGTTAAATCTTTATTATATTCCTACTAGATATCCTGATACGTTCCCTTCAGGCGCTCCAGCAAATAAATTTATCGAACAACAAGCTATTAGGGCGATAGAGGATGCGGAGGAGGTTTTAACCTTTGTTCAAAGCAGCCTTTAAGACATTAAATCATTCTAAGATATACAAATTAGAACATTTCTGCCTGCAATTGTTAGGGAAATATCAGATTGATACGATTATCTTATTTGGCTCCACAGCTAAAGGAACGAACACTGATCGAAGTGATTTTGACCTGTTAATAGTGACAGATGACATGGGAGCAGATTGGTTTATCCGACATCAAAATGCTTTTGCTCTTTCTATTGGGCTCGTTCAACCATTTATTTTAACAAGACAAGAATTTTCACGTGCTGTTGAAAACCGTCAAACACTTGTATGGGAAGCCCTAGTGGATGGGATAATTCTGTATGATAATGGTTTAGGTCAAGAACAAATTCAACGATTCCAAAAATTACTTCAAAACGGAAAGATAGAGCGGATAAACAAAGGATGGCGTATTCTTTCATTGTGAGATAGTCATTTCGAAGCCGATGGGAAAAATAGCAGATATTGATTGGTATTATTTCTTTATTGATATATAAGCAGCCATATCCATTTACATCAATACTCACCTATACTTTTTTGGTGGTCTTACAATTACTTGACTAATTAAGGACGTTTCCGGAATTGTTAAGACATCTAAAACTACCTTCGCGAGGTCTTCCGGTTGAATTCGCTTTTCAGCCTCTTCTTTAGGCAGTTCTTTACCTGAAAACAGTGTGTTCACTGATCCAGGGAGGATCGCTGTCACACGAATACCCTGCGCTTTCACTTCTTCATGAAGACATTCTGTAAAGCCCATAACACCGAATTTCGAGGCACAGTAACCTGATCCTCCAGCAAATCCGGTTATTCCCGCGATAGACACAATATTGACGATGCTACCCACCTTCTTCTCCAGCATGGTGGGCAAGACTGCCTTACTCATTAAAAACACCCCATACAGATTGGTCTCGACCTGTGCTGTGAAATCATCAAATTTGTAGTTTACAACTTCTGCAAAACGCCCAATTCCTGCATTATTGACAAGGATATCGATTGTACCGAACTGCTCAATAGTCCGCTTGACAAGGTCATTAACAGCACCCTCATCTGTCACGGAGGCTTTGACTGCTAACGCAACTCCTCCTTCTTCCGTGATTTGTGCAACTAGGTCCTCCAGTTGCGACTTTGACCTTGCTACTCCAACAACGAAAGCACCTTCCCTTGCTAAAGTTAAAGCAATTGCCCGTCCGATTCCACGTGACGCTCCCGTTACGATGGCAACTTTATCCTTCAACTTCAAATATTTCACCTCAGTATTAGAAAAATGATAGTTGATTCTTTTAATAATGTCTGCCCTTGGGTAAGACATAACAAAAAAGTGAATTGATTTACCCACCAGTTAGTGTCAAGAGACGTCTAAAATTCAGTGAATCAAACGAAGAAAAGTCAAAGCTTCAAAACCAAGAATTTTGAAGCGCCCAACTTTTGAAAATTACTGTTTTACCGCCTAGATGATTCAAGATTCCATGATAAAGAGTATCCACACGTTATTTTTCTGTTAATTAGTGTCAATGTACTCATAAAGTGATCATCTAAATCTTTTGTAAAAAACGTTTCTTGGGTCCCCCAAAAAAATTCTCTGGAGGAATCGTGATTTTTCAGATGGATATGATAAATAAGGTGTAACTGTCGATAATTGTGATTAGTTTGGCTTTTTATCGATTTCATATCTTATTTTTGTCACTTATTCTGTCAGATATGCTTTTTATTAGTATTATTGAAACATGAATATTTTAGTCATGAGCTGAACTGACCCTATCAAATATAGAAGGCAATCAATATGAGTCGAATTATTGAGGCTGAATAATGCAACCAAGCTTTGGAATCATCTCAAAAGAAGAAAAAGAGCAAATATACGAGAGTGCTCTTCAAGTACTTAGTGAAACAGGAATTCTAATTAAAAATGAGAATGCACTGAAGATCTTGAAAGATGGGGGTATTGAATTCCAACCCAATTCGCAAATTGGAGTTTTTTCAGAAGAAATTGTAAAAGAGTGTGTTCGGAAAGCACCTAATGCGATAAAGCTCTATGATCGTCATGGGGAACTTACCTTGACGATCAAGGGAGATAATGTGCATTACATTCCTGGTTCAGCGGCAATGACCATTTTAGATCCAGATGGGACGATTCGAGAACCTGTAACTGATGATTTCATAAAATTCATTCGATTGACAGACAACCTCCCGAATATGCATTATCAAAGCACGTCGATGGTTGTTTCGGATATTGATGAGCGCTTGGCAGATAGATACCGACTCTATCTCGTCCTGAAGTATGCCAAAAAGCCGGTTGACACAGGGGCATTTACCACCCATGGGGTGAAAGACATGAAAGACATGTTAGTAGCGGTCCGGGAGGCTTATGGGGAAGACCTCTCCAAAAAGCCATTGGCGGTGTTTGATGTCTGCCCCTCCCCTCCACTGATGTGGAGTGAACAGACCGCTCAACACCTTATAGATTGTGCGCACTTTGATATTCCTGTCGAGTACGTCTCTGCGCCCCTCATCGGGGCTACGGGACCGGCCAGTCTCGCAGGTGCGCTCGTACAACACACTGCAGAAACGTTATCAGGAGTTATTCTAAGTCAACTCACAAAGGCCGGCGCTCCCGTCATATGGGGAGGGGGTCCAGCAGTATTCGACCAAAGAGAATGCACAACACGAGTGGGTGCCATTGAAACGATGATGATTGACTGCGCATACGCATCCATTGGAAAGATGTTAGGATTTCCCACCCACGCGTACATGGGTCTCTCCGATGCCAAACGAATTGATACCCAATCCGGTCTTGAAACAGGGCTGGGACTAATCCTTGCAACACTTGCAGGTATCAATGTAGTTTCCGGTCCCGGAATGCTGAATTTTGAGAATAGTCAGAGTTTAGAAAAATTAGTGATTGACAATGAGATCTGTGGGATGGCCAAACGTTTGGTCAAGGGTATCGAAGTGAATGAGGATGCACTAGCGGTAGATCTTTTCCGGGAGGTTGGTCCCCATGGCAGTTTTCTAACGGTATTTCATACGTTAAAGTGGTTCCGGCACGATCAATTTATCCCATCGGAGGTAATCGATCGAAAAGATCTGCAAAAATGGAGACAAGATGGTGAGTTAAGTATAATTGATCGGGCCCAAACACGCGTCACTCAGATCCTAGATGATCATGTCCACGAACCATTACCCGAAGATTGTGACAATCAACTCAAACATATCATGCGGGATGCGGCAAAACGAATAGAGGTCTCATATCTACCTCATGATCTCTGAGTTGTTTCAGACTGCTTTTGTTTCAATTGAATAAATTTTGAATTATCAAATAGTTTTAATTGCGTTACTTTTTTTAAAATAGGGAATAACAATGGCAAAAGAAACCACTTATTTATTCACCCCCACCTTGGATTCCAAAGATGCCTTTGATAGGGCAAATTTAGTTTTTGAACCCCTTTGTGATGACCGAAAACTCTACAGTTCTTGGGAAAGCAAACGTGCCTCTATCATAGAATAGAATAAACCAACACAAACAGAAATTTAAAATCTATTAAGAAGCATATTTTTTCTTAATCGTTCAGAAATAAGCTTAAAAATTGAAAAGAAGTGATAATTATGCCCAAAAAAGTAGATTTCAAAAAGACCTTGAAAGAGTTATACCAACCCAGTGCAAAAGAAGTCGTAACCGTAATTGTACCTGAGATGCAATTCTTGATGATTGATGGGAGGGGCTCTCCGGGGGAAGCACAAGAATATCTAGATTCACTTGCTGTTTTATACCCTGTAGCGTTTAAAACCAAATTTTTGAGCAAAGCAAAGGGGAAAGATTATGTTGTTCCCCCATTAGAAGGCCTGTGGTGGGCCGACGACATGAATAATTTCATAACCGGCAATAGAGATCAATGGAAATGGACATCGATGATAATGCAACCAGATTGGATCACACGAAAAATGATTGATGAAGCGATTAAAATCACAAAAGAAAATAAACCCGATATTCCAGTTGTAATCTCAAAATTACGTTTGGAAAAATACCACGAAGGAAAATGTGCCCAAATTCTGCATATAGGACCTTATTCGGAAGAAAGACCAACGATAGAAAAAATCCACAAATATATAGAGGAACAAGGTGGAACTTTTCATGGCCATAAACAAAAACACCATGAAATTTATCTTAGTGATCCCAATCGAGTAAAACCGGAAAAACTGAAGACGATTATACGACAGCCATTTATTTAGTACAATATATTTGAAATAAAATGTTAGTTCCATAAATTAAAACACAAACGGGGATTTCATTTTAATAAAACAAAATATAAAACATTAATATATTAAAAAATATTAATGAAGATATAATTAAAACAGAGTCTGTTCTCCAGATAGAGATAATGAGCAACACAATAAATAATAACATAATCAAGAATTTCCATTTCTTTTTCTTAGAACGAAGGTAGTTCCAATGTTCTCTTTGTATTTCATCTAAAGAACGAGGGAGAATGGGTGGTGGGGGAACTCGGCTTGGTGTGGGAGTACACAAAATAATGCACCTTACATATTGAAATGAATTAGTTATCCATTAATAAGTTTAGCCAAGTTAGATCCATGGAGATCCTCTGAAGACTCTCGAACTCTGCTTATTTTACATATAATCCTTTAGCCGTAGCTTTAACGATTGGGTTTAAGACAGTATATTGTCAATAGTCACTTTCGAAGAGACATGGGTCACTTTTATTTTGATAGCAGTTGAGTTAGCAACAAAAATGTAAAATACAATTTAGTAACCCATTTGCTTCATGTATCCCAAATGTAACTGTTGTGTCGCCACATTCTCTATTGTGGCGTTTGACCCTGTAACCAAAGATTTGGGAGTAGCTGTTCAGTCTCGTTACTTTTCTGTCGGTTCAGTCGTGCCCTGGGCAGAAGCCGGGGTTGGTGCCATTGCAACCCAATCATTTGTGAATGTATCTTATGGACCGCAAGGACTTCAATTGTTACAAAACGGCTTAACTGTAACCGAGGTCATCGAAAAGTTGACGAATCCAGATGAGGGTAGAGACTTTAGACAACTTGGCATAATTGATGCAAAGGGGAATGCTGCAGCGTTTACAGGGGAAAAATGCTTAAAGTGGGCTGGAAGCAAGATTGGTACCAATTACGCAGCACAAGGAAACATTTTAGCTGGAGAAACAGTTGTAAGTAACATGGGGAAAAGATTTGAGTCCTCAAATGAGGATTTGGCGGGTAAATTGATTGCTGCGTTAGAAGGCGGGCAGGAAGCGGGAGGGGACTCCCGTGGAAGGCAATCTGCCTCTTTACTTGTGGTCAGAAAAGACGGGGGACGAGGAGGTTACGGAGACAGATACATCGATCTACGAGTGGAAGATCACCCCACTCCAATAAAAGAGTTAAGACGCCTGTTAAACTTATTCCGTGTATACTATTTGAACGACGAAAGTGAAGAGCAATTTACGGCAGGTGACCTTGAAAATGCTTTAGCCACTGCTAAAAAAGCGATTTCTTTAAACCCGAAAATTGACGACGCACATATAACCGTAGCATTAATCTTGTTAAGGCTAAACAGAAAGGACGAAGCTGTAAATGCCTTAAAGGAAGCGTTACGCCTCAATCCAAACCTAAAGCACTTGATCAAACAACTACCCGAAGTTGGGTTAATGGATCATGATGAAGAACTCTTTAAAAAACTTCAAATAAAATAAAATGCCTTCAAGATTGCTTATAAGTTTTGTTTGCTGGCTACTCAAGATTAATTTCACCCTTTTGAGGAAAACTATCTACTATCAAAGCAATTGATTTGATCAAGATTTTTTGATTTTATTAAAGACCTTTTCTATGAGTATTTCTATTTTTGTTCTAGATTTTAAAAAAAGATCTAGAGACTCTCCATCAAGTAAAATTATTTTTAATAGATAGCCGAAGTTGTTCGGCAGTATATATTTAATCCACTCCAAAACAGTTTATCTGAAAAGTTGGATCCAATGAGTGACGAACACAAATATAAGATGACCTTGAAATTTTGGATTGGTGCTTCCATCCTAGGAGCTTTGTTTATTGCCCAAATTCTATTGAGTATTTTCTTCTACAACTTTGCTAGCCTCAACATCATCTTCTATTGTGGATTTATCCTCATGGTAGGCGCAATGGTCTTATTCTTTTATTCCAACGTTTTGCAGAAAAAAGGAGGTGTACCAGAGGGTAAAAGCTATGGAGGTACAACAATTCTGGTGGACAGTGGTATTTACAGTGTGATTCGCCACCCTATCTATTTTTCCTTTATATTACTGTTCATTGCATTAGTTTGCTTTTCGCAGCACTGGTTCAGTGTGCTGGCTTCTATCCCATTGATAATATCGATGTACTGAATCATGATAATAGAAGAAAAAACCACTCTTGAGAGATTTGGTGATTCTTATAAACATTATATGCAAAATGTGCCACGAATAAATATTCTATTGGGCGTTTACCGGCGATTACGACGTCAAAAACGTGAATAAAAATCATTAAACCATAAGAAAAAAAATGGAGGAGCTTTATTATGAGTTCGGATAAAGCAATTAAAGATACTTAGACAATCAAAGAAATATTCTATTGAGTATTGTTGGACTTATTTTTTTCCTAAATTTACTGTTGCCAGTATTCATACCAATTGTCCCAATTATAGAAGAATTGGTAGTTGTAGGATATGTATTACTCGGAATTGGTGCTATATTTGTCATTCTCTCGATAATCACGCTTCGTAGAAAAGGGGGGGAGTGCTACTATTGATAGCGGGATATTCGGAATTGTGCGACATCCAATGTATCTAGGGGCGATGATCTTGTTCTTATCTCATCCATTCATGATTCAACATTGGATCATTGTAATTTCGAGCCTTGTGGCGATTATTTGCACGTACTTTATTATTCTTACAGGAGAGGAGCGAAGTCTTAAAAAATTTGGTGATGAGTATAATCGCGATATGCATACTGTACCCAGGATAAATTTCTTTCTAAGTATTTTCCGGCGGGTACAGAAATAATAGAATAGAGAAACCAAAAATTACTTCAAATTGCTTTTAATAACTCCTTCAAGTCATAATTCGTCGTACACATATTTTAAATACCCATAAAACCTTTTAAAACATAATTTTCACGGCTCCTTCTAAAGTGATATAGATGTCTAATCATCAACCAGATAGAACACTAAGTGTGTTGGCTTTTTGTGGGATTATAGGTCCTATCTTCTACACAATTGTGCTGATTACTCTTGGTCTCCTACGACCGGGTTATAGCCACGTCACACAATCTATGAGCGAGTTAGGGGAGGTTGGTGGACCAAATGCTATCATCATGAATACCATAGGATTTCCCTTGTTGGGTTTCCTGTTGATTGCCTTTGCTATCGGCCTCCATCGTGGTATAAATAAAGGAGAAGGTTCGTTGCTTGGTCCTAGTTTGATAGTGTTGAGTGGGGGAGGGTTAATTGGATCAGGAATCTTTCGTTGTGACCCAGGTTGCATTGATGTGACTTTAGTTAGTAAAATGCACTCGATTATAGCAACAATTGCCGCTTTCGCAATGATCTTTGCAGCATTAGCTATTTCCTATAAAGTGAAAAACGATCAATTATGGCAGGATTTTCAATTATATTCTCTACTGACCTGGATTGTAACAGCAATTATTGCTAGCGCTTATATGGTGTTTGAGCCATGGGCGGGAGTATTCCAAAGACTTTCTATGGGGGTATCCTTGCTTTGGATAGAGATCATGGCAATCCGGTTATTGTGTCTATCCCTTCAGTCTAATTGATAAACAAATACAGTAATAGAGATCCATTTTTTGTAATATAGTTAGTTGACCTCATGGTGGGAAAATTTCCAAGAATGAGCGTTTGTATTGCCTGTACCCTTTACTTTTCAACAAAATGTCTAATTTTCGACTCATAATGTCAATAGATTAGAGGTAAGAGCTCTAAAGGTTTTATCTTCCAATCTTAACGAACCAGACATTTCTAGCTTTAAAGTGGCCAATTTCGCTGCGAATCTTCCTACTTTATCGAGACCCCTGGATTTAAGTCGTTGATAAAGGTATCCAGCAACATATGTGTCTCCACAACCAGTGGGATCAACAAATCTTTTAGGACGAAAAGCGGGAATTCTGTAAATTTGTTTGTTCGAGTAGATCACTGACCCCTTATTCCCAAGAGTGACGATGACTTCTTTCGGACCATATTCAGCAAGTTGGGTGGCTGCCTGCTCTACATTGTCTTCCCCTGACAAAATTCTTGCTTCGTTAATGTTTGCTTTTAAAATATCCACATAGCTGAGCCCTTTCTGTTTTTCATCCCAATCGTGTTCTTTTACTATTTCTTTTTCGATACATCGAATAAATCCTTGAACATCTAATGAAATCAACACATCCCGTCTTGAGAGCATTTCTAAGAGCTTAAGAGGGATATCCTTCTTTGTCAATGGCCCGATGTGGAAGATAGGGGCAGAGACAGGATCAACATCTCGAGGAGAGAAAGGGGTAGCTATAGCCTGTACCTTTTGAACGCGATCACTCCTAGCAACATCAAGATAGATATTTTGAAAGGAGGTGGTCTCGGGGCTTTCTCCGCAAAAGACAGTGATCCCACATTGCTTTAATTCATTAAGAAGAGAAGTTTGGTCTGCTGAAGCTACTTTAGTAACTACTGCGACTTTTAGACCAAGACGTTGTAGAGGAAGGGAAGTGTAGTATGCAGTTCCACCGGGATTCTTCCATTCTACAGCCCGTATTCGGATAATATCCCTTGTAACATGGCCTATTATACAGATGTCAAATTTGGGCATTATTTCTGCCCCTCCTCATACTCAGACCTTCGATAGGCATGTTTCTATATATTTGATTTCTTTAAGTAAATAAAGGCAAAGAGTTACAAGGCGTCCATTATATAAGTAAAAAAACATATAGCTAAGATTAGATCTTCATGATCACCTTTTGGCGAGGCGGCAGTAAAAAAATAAAAACCCTTTGAGATAGAGAGTTTAACTCGAGGGATAATAATGGATGTCCTTGAAGCGATTAAAGGACGTAGAAGCATCCGGAGATACAAATACAAAGAATTAGAGCATAATACCCTTATCAAGTTGCTCGAAGCCGCACGTTGGGCTCCATCTGGAGGAAACAGACAACCTTGGCAATTCATAGCAGTTACAGATCGAAAGAAGATCAAAATGCTGAAAATGGCCTCACCAGGCTTCTATGGAGAAGAAGCTAACTTAGTTCTCGTACTTTGCCTTGAAAAAGAACGGATCATGAAATCTAGTTACGATGTTTGCTTAGATCTTGGGATGGCGGCTCAAAACATTATGCTTGCCGCATACGCGTTAGGTCTAGGGTCCTGCGCAATTGCTTCTTTCACCTCGCGAGCTATCAACCGCATCCTTGATGTTCCTGACACACTAGCGGTGAAACTCCTAATATCTATAGGGTATCCAGCACAAACTCCGAAGATGCCTCCCAGACGGTCGCTTAGTGAACTTGTCTATATAAATGGATGTTTGACTCGATGGGGTGAAACCGAATGAATACATATGATGAACATCCAGGGAATGCATTCTTATTCGAGATTGCTACATTTCTGGTTATGTGCGCCAAAGAGTGTCTTGATCCATTTAATAAGCATTATGCACCCTTAAGAATGCTTAGGACCATCGGTAAATTAGCAGACTTCCCGCTATACGTAACGGAATTGAAAGAAGATCGATTTTTGCAACAAATAAAACAAGAACTTGAGAACGCTGGCTCTTTGGTAATGAATGAGCCAGAAGCCTTTGGAGATTTCGTGAATAAGCTAGTTGATCAATTCGTCGATGAGATGCAAAAACGTAGTCAAGAAGAGTAGAGCCAACTTTACTCTTCTTGAACAAATATGCATGGAGATTTATGAGAAAATGGGCGTAGGAGAAACTATTTTTGAAATTGATTATGATTGTTCATGTTAGCAAAATGCCACTAGGATTTAATTGACTTGTACATCAAGATCCGAAAGGACTTGTCGGACAAACCTCCGATCAGCTTGAATGTCTTCGGCCATAAAATGTACGTCTATCTCAGAAACAATGTTGGTTCCTGCATTTTGAACAGAATTTCGTATATTTGCTTTCTGGAAATGTAGAAGATCAAGGTCTTTAGCTCTAATTTGACTTGGATGGTTGGGAATGACGATAACTTTCCCTGGAACATTTTCAACTGGATCACCTCTTCGAATTTCAACATTATTTTGTCTTGCGAAAGTTAATTGCGACGATGGATGCTTTCCCGCACCCGTGTATTCAGTTTCATTGATGACTAAGATTTGATCTTCATCCATTTCTCGGGCAAGCGCTAAGGCCGCGGCTAAGGATGTGTTACCAGCTGGACCGCGTTCGAGACCTTCAAGCTGAGCCAACATCTCTGTAACGTAAAACACTTCACCTTGGGTGACCGTGACGTATCTGTCTATGTAACGAAGCGGTCTACACGCATTCCTAGGTACATCCCCCATCCGATCGTGCCATGTGACCGTGGGCACTCCAAATCCGGTGTGACCCGTGGTGAAGCTCTTGCGGTTGAAATCTTTGTCACTCGCCATATGCAAACCAGAGAGATCCACACTGGCAGCAATTATTTGGGTGTCCTTGCAGCCAGCCTTTTGAAGACCCCGGGCAGTTCCTGTAATATTGCCCCCTCCAGCGTGGGTAATTACCACCGCATCCGGAGGGCGACCTTCTAGTTCTAGTATCGCAGTTCCGATCTCATACCCAAGCGTTTCGATTCCCAACACCGCAAAGGGTGTGTATAACCCCGCACTGAAAAATCCAGTTTCATCAAGAACGCGCAGAAGCATATATTGTAATTCGGGGCCAACAGTCATTTGCAGCACTTCTGTACCATAAGCTTCGCATTTTCTGCCCTTTTCAATAATTTCTGGCTGGCCAATACCTCGGCTATCAAACACTTCTTGGATGACAATGCATTTTACTCCGACCACGTTGGCTACAGAAGCTACTGCCGCGCCATAGTTTCCACTAGTTGCTACAGCTACACCTTCATAACCTGTCTTTTTCGCATGATAAACCGGCATCGAAGCTCTGCGATACTTGAAACTTCCTGAGGGGTTTGCAGCTTCGTCTTTTACAAATATTCGGGCCCCTTTACCTTTTTGGGTGATTTTTCGCACGAGCCGTGTTATATTCTTAAGTTCCAGAAGAGGAGTATTCCCCGCACGCAGGTTCCTTTGAATGGCCCGGACATTTTCTAGACTATACCCAGTACTTGCAAACAATCCCTCATAATCAAATGCGATTTTTCCTTGCGTTAGTTTTTCATAATCAATTCCAGTTGTACGTTTCAGGATCTCGCCTCGTCGCTCCATAATATCTGTGAAACTGCCTTTCATAGTCATTTTATTCCACCTTCTTCCTTTGTTAAGAGTTCTCGAAGCTCAATGCCAATTGACAAAAGCTCTGGAACGGGTTCCCCAAAATTATGAGGGTAAGTTGGATTGATGGCGATCAGCTTTCCAGAGAAAGTTCTTCCAATAAGAGTTCGAATTGAAACTTCTTGACCAATTTTAGCTTCATTGTCTAAAAGAAACCCCTTTACTCGCATCTCATAAGGGACTTGCTGTGTGTCCTCGGGGGATCGGGGAGATCGTTCACCTGGTTGAAGTATAATTTTATGAATTTGGACCCAATCTCCACGTTTTGCTTTCATTCAGAAACCTCCAATGGTATTTCATCGTTTGAATCAGAGCAATTATAACATTTTCGGCTTTATTCTAGATCAACACAACGTAATCAGTTATTGATCCGATAAAAACCTAATAAAAAGTTGATGAAGCAGATGAGACCAAAGTTAACTCTTAATCTCGATCAAGTTCGTCTTTCATTAGTTTGATAGCAGTTGAGACTTCCTCAATGCTAGTTCCATCTTCGATCGTGCTTAAGTCACCTAATCGTTTGCCCTCGTAAACCCTTTTCAAAATACGCCGCATGATCTTTCCGCTACGGGTTTTAGGAAGCATTTTAACTATTTCAACGGCTTTTGGAGCAGCGATTGGACCAACTGTGTCACGCACAACTTGGATAATTTCCTTCTTCAGCTCCTCTGAAGGATCATATCTCTCTCTTAAGACAACAAAAGCAATAACAACTGTTCCCTTTATCTCATCTTCCACTCCGATACAAGATGTTTCAGCTACTGCCGGATGGGAGGAGACGGCCTCTTCGATTTCACGGGTGCCCAGTCGATGACCGGCGATCTTTATGACTTCGTCAGATCGACCCAGAACCCAAAAATATCCATGTTCATCTTTTATCGCATAGTCGCCGGTGTGATAGAGTTTCTTGTTCAGAAATACTTCCCAATACGCCTGCTTGTAACGCTTATCATCACCATAAATAGTCATTAAATTTCCTGGAGGTAGAGGTGGTCGAACAACAAGAATACCCTTTTGATTACTTGGAAGTTCTTCACCCCGATTATCAACAATCAGGAGGTCATATCCAACAACGGGCTTAGTTGGTGACCCAGGCTTTATTGGGAGAAATTCAATTCCAGGCATATTTGACAACATAGGCCATCCACTCTCAGTTTGCCAGTAATGGTCAATGACCGTTGTTCCAAGAGTCTTGGTAGCCCAATGATAGGTGGGGGTATCAAGGGGTTCTCCGGCAAGGAAGAAATAACGCAGCGATGAAAGATCTCGCTCTTTTATCCATTTTTCCGGAAACTTTTTGAGGATACGTAATGCTGTGGGTGCTGAGAAAACAACGGTTATGCCATATTTTTCAATTATTCGCCACCAAATTCCTGGATCAGGATAGACTGGAGTACCTTCGTAAAGAATAGAAGGAATTCCTAAAAGGAAAGGGGCATAAACGATGTATGAATGCCCAACAACCCATCCAATATCGCTAGTAGAGAAGAAAACATCTCGGTCTGCTTGACAGTCATAAATCTGGTACATGGAGGTGGAAAGCGCAACCATATAACCCCCAGTGTCTCGTAAGACCCCCTTTGGCTTACCCGTTGTACCAGAGGTGTAAAGAATATATGATGGATCTGTACTATCTAAGACTTCAGGGACAACATAGTTCATCCCCTTAGCTTCAAGAAGTTCCATCCAATCGAGGTCGCGACCCTCGGTTCTTGGAAAGTCGGGATCAAGGTTTCGATTCTTAACTATTACATAGTCAACCTTTACAGTGGCTTTTTCTAGAGCAGCGTCAACAATGCCTTTTAATTTGACAACCTTTCCACCTCGGCTTCCTGCATCGCAAGTAAGCAGGAGTTTTGGGTTGGTATCATTAATGCGATCAGCTAGGGCATCGCGGCTAAACCCAGCAAAAACAACCGAATGAATAGCTCCAATGCGAACACATGCAAGCATTGCAATTACCGATTCAGGGACCATGGGCATGTAAATAATGATTCGATCCCCTTTCTTGACACCAAGGTTCTTTAGCACCCCAGCAAACTTGTTAACTTCTTTATAAAGTTGATAATAAGTATAGATTCTTGATTGTCTTGTTTCGGGACTTTCCCAGATAATTGCGGCTGTTCCTCTTTTCTCACCTAAAGCATGACGATCAATGGCGTTATAACAGAGGTTGGTCTTGCCACCAACAAACCAGTGGAAGAAAGGATAGTTGGAATCATCTAAAACCTTACCCCATTTCTTATACCAATGTAGATTTTCGGCTTCTTTTCGCCAAAATTCTTCTGGGTTCTTAAGAGACATATCATATGCTTCTTTATACGAAGTATATCGCATATTCCCACCTCATACAAATGAAAGTTGGTTGGTTACTCCCTCCATTCTTTACTTTAATGAATATATTCTGTGATGTCCAAGATTTCTATTGCTCATCGCGGGAAGACAATCGTTGTGTCGTTGGCTACTCGCCAAGCAGATACGCCGATAACCTGAGCCACGGCCTTGACCGCGTTCCAATCGATTAAGTCGACGTGCTCGTTGTTGCTATGATAGTTGGGGTCATCAGCCTTCCAAATGCACATACCAGGCACACCATGCTCATTTAAATGGCCCTGTTCAGGCGTACCCCAACTGCCCCAGAGATGACCTAAGAACACTCCAATTTCCTTACCCACGTTTTCAACGAAGTCATTTAACTCCTTATTATGCTTGACATTGTGATCGGGCTGATCCGGGTACGTCCCACCGTCAACAATACATGCAGGTCCACCAACACCTACCATATCTATATTAAAACCAGCAACAGCATCGAGTAATGTTCCATCTCTTTCTCGATTAGCAATGTACTGTACCATTCCATCGGAGATCCCCTCCTCTGATCCAGTAGAAATAAATTCGATAGTACGTTTCGGTGTAGGGAGTTTGGCCATAATTTCTGCGAGCATCATTATAGCTACAGTTCCTGTACCGTTGTCGTTGGCACCGCTGCAAGCACCGTCATCGCGATGTGCGTGGATTAACACTTTGTCTTTTGGTTTTTCTGTACCAGGTATAAACGCCCGAACATTAACCCCATCACGAGGTTCGGTTATACAATCCACCTCTATTTGTGCACGAACGCCTCCACGCCCAACTGCGTGAAGCAATTCCATGGCATCTGTGCTACTAATAGTCACACATGGCACGCTCTGATCTTTTGATGGGTATTCATGTTCCCAGCCACGGCTGTGATCCCATCTCCCATAAGAGGCTGACGGGGTGAATGCCACTGGACTACCATTTCCGACCACAAAAGCTACTGCTCCATGTTGCTTAGCTCGTGTGATGAAACTTCCCAGCCAAAAAAGCGGATCCGCGGAGCTTGCTTGCGCCAGAGCGATTTTGCCATTTACTGAGGTAGCAGCGAACTCCTCTTCCGTACCCTTGCCAACGAAGGCTAATTCCCCCTCCACTCCACCTTTTGGCGTAGGATAAGAGTAGTATGCAGCGCGAGAAGAGAATTCAACGTTTAGAGGAGACCTCACTTTAAAGGTCGTGCCTTGGTAATCCCAAGACAGTGTGTTGAATCGATCGAGCTCTATTTTCAACCCTTGAGCAGCAAAGTGATTCGAGATCCACTCTATAGCCTTACGATCACCTTCAGTACCCGACATGCGACTCCCAATCTCTTGGGAGAGATAACGATCCCATTCATACATCTTCCACGGATCGATCCCATCCAATATAGCTTGTTCTTGTGAGCTCACCATATCAAAACCTCTTTAATAATTATCCAGCAAAAGAATAACATTTAACCGTCTTTTTCGATTTTTAAGCCACTTCTACTCTATTTTCTCTTTTCGAACCTCCCCATCTCTCTCCCAATAAATGTTTCGGGTTTTACTATATCCTGTAATATAACTAATTATATTTAAATAGTATCCCCTTCCTTTCTATCTTTAGTGGAGTTCTTCGCGTTCGTAGACTTCCTCCACATCTTTATACCATTTCTTTTTAGATCCTACCTTTGCACGCATTTTCCAGCGGCGGCTCTTCGGTTTCTGTTCAATCTTGTCCTGCAAGGTTTGGATTTTTGTTTTCACATCCAAGACATCATCTTCGGTCAGTACGTCGTACTTTATAAGAAATTCTTCTATCTTTTTCAGATTAGTAGTTACTGTGTAGTAAAACCCCCAATCTTTGCTCAATAGGTCAGCGATATATTGAGCATTGATTGTTTCCACTTCTCCAGCCCCTATATTGTGCTCCCTTAGAAGCACTATTACATCTTTTATATCTTTTTCATTTATTTGGACAATCTGAGTTTTTTCCAACAATAAATCCGCTAAAGGAATAGTAGGGTGATCCAAGTGCATTCGGGAACGTAAATCAATGAGATGACACATATCTAATTTATCTAAGAAAATATCAACATGAACACCCCACCCAGGTTTTGTTAGAATATATCGTTCTGAAATCGTCATAACATAACGCATATGCCGATCCATTCCATAGCCGAGGGTCTCCATAAATTTTAATACATCTTTCTTTTGCTTTTTAGGTGCTACAAAATCGATGTCAGTTAGTGTTCGTTTCATTGCCTTATGGAGTGATGCAAAATTGGAGCAGTGAATCCGGATAGCACCCGCTCCTAGAATTTTCAGGGTCAACCCTGCCTTTTGTGTTTTGTCGCTTATGATCATGGCTTCATTTATAATAGATTCATCCGACACTTTAATCAACCTTACCCTAAATTGGGTTACAGATAGTTAAATAGAGAAATCAAACACAAGAGATTTAAATTAATTCCTCTTGCTTGCATCTGATTCGAAATGGCAACGATTAAAAGAATTTTGTTTTCATGCGATGTTCATGGTAGTGATCAAGTTTGGAGAAAATGGCTTGCCATCCCTGATGTATACAAAGCCAATATTATAATCCTTAGCGGAGATCTTACGGGTAAAATGATCGTACCAATTATAAGACAACCTAATGGAAGATATACATGCTCTGTATTCGGTCAGAAAATGGTTGCAAAAAATGAGACTGAAGTACCTAAAATAAAAGAAAAAATCAGATTTAGCGGCTACTATCCCTATGTCACTACCCCTGAGGAGGTTGCAGAGCTACAGGAAGATCCTAAGAAGGTTGATGCACTGTTCAACCAAGAGATGATAAAGGGGATTAAAAGGTGGATCAAACTACTTGCAGAAAAGGTCTCAAGGGATGTCCAAGCAATTGTGATGCCAGGTAATGACGATATTTTCGAAATTGATCCTCTAATAGAGCAATCTGAAACTGTTATCTATCCTTTAGGAAAAGCGATCAATTTATGCTTCGATTATGAGATGATAAGCATGGATTATGTCAATCCAACACCGTGGGATAGTC
This sequence comes from Candidatus Heimdallarchaeota archaeon, assembly GCA_046761065.1. Lineage (GTDB taxonomy): Archaea > Asgardarchaeota > Wukongarchaeia > Wukongarchaeales > JBHIFL01 > JBHIFL01. Next base: position 11,411 of record JBHIFL010000039.1, on the reverse strand, counting down.
CTCGTGAGTGTTCTGAGGAAGAACTTATGGAAAAACTAGAAAGGCAATTGGAACTTACAACGGTTGATCCAAATCAGCTAATCTGCAATTTCCATCCTCCTCCGTATTTAACAGCACTAGATGCGGCTCCAAAACTTGACAAGGATATGAAGCCTGTCATTAAGATGGGGGCATTAGAAATGGAAAATGTTGGAAGCAAGGCAGTTCTTAACTTTTTAAAAAGATATAATCCGTTTTTAGGGCTGCATGGCCATATTCATGAGTCTTCTGGATATGAAAAAATAGGAGACACATTTGCAGTGAATCCGGGATCAGAATACGGCGAAGGAATACTTAAAGGATTTATCTTTGAAATTAGCAAGGACAAACTTGAAAAATGGTGGTTTATTTCGGGCTAGCTTCTTTGGCGAAATCGGGCTAGATCTTTAGACGATTGAAGAGCGAGCTCGCCCCTCACCGCGATCATGCTTAGAGTTTCAGAATGTAAAATTCGATGTGTTTTCGTATTTATGCGGTTTCTGCATGGAATTAAACCAAGAAAATCTCAAGCTTAGAAATTGAGATGTTTTCTGATGAAAATGTTTTTGACCAACAACTTAAGCTAATTAGATTTTTCAAATTTAATTTTGAATTAATATTGATTTTTAGTAATTCTAATTATTCTAAATGAAATATAAAATATTTTCCTACCCAAAAAATTCTTATAGGAATAGTTGAAAACGGCTAGGAAACTTAAAGGATTGTACACAAATGAGTGAAGAAGTTCTATTTGTGAGGAAAGCTACCGGACTAGTTCGAGGTATTGGAACATGGTCAGTGGCTGCTATGTGTTTCACATTTACGTATCTTGCAGCGCACTTCTTACCATTCTTTGCGTTGGTTGAGTACCCTGGCGCCAATGTCCCATTGACATATTTGATTGCACCTCTCATTTGGGGGTGGTCAATGTTCTGTGCAATGTTTCTCGTGGCAGCTTTTCCAAGAACATCAAGTGATTATGTAGCAATTTCACGTGTTGTCTCACCATATATTGGCTATTTATCAAGTGTCGGTCTTTGGATGGCTATTGTTCCTTGGATCTCAGGGGCTGCCATGTATGGTAGTATCTTGACAGGAAATGCTTTTTCCGTTCTAGGAATGGCGAGAGGCAGTGACCGCTTGATGAGCATCGGTGAAACACTAGTTGGTGTAGATCCCGTTAAATTATTAGCTATCGTAGTAATCTTTGTAATAATCTACGCGATTCTTGGCATCTTAGGTATTCGATACACTGGCCCTGTGATCACAGTCGCATTCGGCATATATATAGTATCAATGGTGCTCTCCGTTCTAGGGATTCTCTACATCGCCGCAGGTGGAGTCGACCGGGCAATGAGCATGTGGAATAGTTCATTTGGAGCTGGTGCGTGGCAAGAAGTTGAAACCATTGCAGATAATAGTGGCTGGGCTAGTTATGTAAGTGATGCAGCAGGTAGTACAAATAACTGGGGCTGGCCAGGTGGAACGGTAGGAAGTCAAACAGCCTTAGCTATAGTCCCTGCAGGATTTGCGGTCTGGGGTTATGAAGTTGCGAATGTAGCGGCAGGTGAAATTAAGACCCCCAAGAAAACTTTTGCACTCGGAGCACTTATTTCTTTTGTTCTCATGACAATATTTATGGCTATCTTCAATTTTGCCTGTTTCAAAGCTTACGGCGTCTGGATCTCAAAAGCCTCATACGTATTGTACGGTTTTGAACTCTCGGCTACTCCGCAACAACTACCCGCGGTTCTTCCATCGATGCAAGTCTTCACAGGAGGACCTTTTGCAAGCACTAATTCGTTCCTAGCACTGATTATGCTGATAGGACCAAGTTTTGGATGGTATGTCGTTCCTATAGTCTATATCATCATCCTGACGCGAGTACAAGTTGCATGGGCCTTCGATCGCTTCGCACCATCATTCTTTGCTGAAGTAAACGATAAATACCACACACCGCACTGGGGTGTGATTTTTGTTTGCGCGATTTCATTGTTCTTTGCCTATTCACACGTCTATGCAAAGTATCAGACTCTAGTAAATACTCTACCAGGAGCCATCTTCAGATACCTCTTTTTGTCATGGGCTGCCATGCTGCTTCCATTGAACCGTCCTGAGGTATTCGAGCGGAGTTATACATGGAAATTCCTAAAAGTTCCACTATCAACAATCATCGGACTTATCAGCGCAGCAATGATGACATTCATGCTTTTTGCAACAATTGTTTCGATGGCAGGCGATTGGATAGGGATAATCTTCCAGGTCGTATGGTTTACCATAGGTACAGCGATTTACATAATTTATTGGTTTTATAATAAGAGCAAAGGCATTGATGTAGCAGCATTGTGGCGGGAAATTCCACCTGCATAACCCACCCGTCCACACTTCCCAGTCCCCTCCCCCCTTTTTCTTTATAGATTGTTATGAAAAGATTTTTTTATTTATATCGTATGACCCCGCAGTTCATGATGTTTATAATGATAATTTACAATTTCTTATTAGTGGATCCCAACAATTCAGGGGCGAAACAAAAGTGTTCTTATTCAGAAAGAGAAAGGAAAATCCTATCTTAAAAGATAATGAAATAGAAAACCTTCTTTCGTTGGTTAGTTATTTTGATAGTGTCCGTGATGGGCATTTTCATACCCCAAGAAATATAGAAGAACGAACTAAGAATGTTAAGGATAGTAGAAGCAATCTGAAATATGGCCAAAATGTGATTAATAAGACATTATCAATTATAAAATCGGCGCCGGGTGGACTTGCATTAAAGATAAGGGTCAATGAAATTATTATAACGATTTGCATAGTATATGGAGCTTCGTTGGCTATTTTCATGACATTATTTATGACAGGAGGTATTCCTATTCTTTTGAGACCATTAGCATCCATAGTACTTAACCCGACAACCATGACATTTATCGGTCTCTTGCTAGCCATATATATAGTTTTACGGGGACATATTAAATTTAAGGTTAGAATTGCTGCAAAACAGCATCTCAGACGTACTCGAACTGATGTGCGGATGAAGAAGGTTGTACAATATTATTTAGATATGATTCCGAGAGAATTACGAAAAAAAAGAATTAAAGATCCCTCAAAAATACTATTCGACCTTTTCTACAATGATTATAAAGGAATTAAAACAATAAAAGAACCTGGTCTCATTTCGGACACGTTTACAGTTTATGTGGAAATGCCACAAGGTCGAAACCGAGTAAAGAGAAAGCGGGATTCGAAATAATAAGTTTGTATGGGATTCGAAAAATGTTTGGAGGATAAATTATGAAAAAAGAGGTGCCTGGCCCGAAAGCCCGGGAGTTTCTAGAGCGTGATCGAAATGCGATTGGAGTCACCGCGAAGGTAAGATTCTATCCACTTATCGTGGAAAAAGCTAAAGGCGTAATTCTAAGAGATATTGATGGAAATGAATACATCGACTTTTGTGCGGGAGGAGCTGTAGCAGGAACTGGTTATAGCCACCCGAGAATTTTGCAAGCCATCAAGGAGCAAGTTGAAAAGGTGACACACAATGCCTTTGTCCTTCACTCTCATCCTGCTGCTGTGAGCCTAGCAGAAAAGTTAATTGAACTCACACCAGGTCAATTCGAGAAGAAAGTATGGTTTGGACTTTCAGGATCTGATGCGAATGACTGTGTTTACAAGACAGTTACTTTAGCTACAAAACGGCAGCGGATAATTTCATTCATGGGAGGTTATTATGGGCAAACCATGGGTGCATATTCCCTATCCGGTCTAACAGCACTCCAGATGGTGATAGGGCTCCCAAATATAATTAAAGTCCCTTATGCGTATTGCTATCGCTGTCCCTTCGGTCTTGAACATCCCAGCTGTGGAATGCAATGTGTAGAGTATATAGAAGACCAGGTATTCACAACAATATGTCCCCCAGAAGATACCTCATGTCTATTAGTCGAACCAATCCAGTCTGATGGAGGGGAAATTGTTCCTCCGGAGGGATATATGGCAAACCTTGAGGAACTTTGCAGACAACATGATATCCTCTTTGCAGTAGATGAAGTAAAACATGGTTTTGGCAGAACGGGGAAAATGTTCGCGATTGAACACGAGAAAGTGGATCCAGCCATTGTGGTATTGGGAAAATCGATAGCATCAGGAATGCCCTTGAGTGCGGTTGTGGCTCGTAAACCAGTTTTGGATGCGGTCACGGGAGCTCATGTTTTTACAGTGGGAGGCCACCCTGTTTCCTGTGCAGCAGGTCTTGCTACTCTAGCAGTAATTCAAGAGGAAAAATTAATTGAGAACGCAAAGCAACAAGGAATCTATATCTTGCAACGGCTCGAAGAAATGAAAGAGGAACACGTTATAATTGGGGATGTCCGAGGCAAAGGACTCATTATTGGCATAGAATTAGTGAAGAATAGAGACACAAAAGAACCCGCGGCCGCAGCGGCGGCAAAAATTTGTTATAGGGCTTGGGAACTTGGATTAACAACAATTGTGATGGGAATTCATGCAAATGTCATTGAAATTACTCCTCCACTTATCATTACTCAAGACGAAGCAGAAATAGGCCTTGTCCGATTGGAAAAAGCCATCGAGGATGTTGAAATGGGAAACGTAGCTGATGAAAAGCTTGCAAAATATTCGATGGTTTGGTAAGTGTATAAGTACTACAACGCAAGAATAATCCCCTATTGTAAGGATTAAGCCGCTATAATAACCTAACAAGAGTCTGATTAAGATTTTGTCATTTTGAAAAAAAGTGATAAATAATTCATTCAGAGAAAAATAGCTGGAGAAATGAAATTTACACTATAGTACTATCTCTACCGTTTCATGTCTTAAAATCATGATTTATATGTAGATTAAATAGGCTAGAAGTGGGATTATTGTTTGCGATTTTGTAGAAATCGATTCAGTGACTCCAATAGGACGGCGCTTTAATAGTTTCAAAAATTCAAATTCGGTGGGATATCCATAAAAACCATCAATTGTACGTAGAATCCATTCATCAGGCCATGGACTTGCCGGTGATGGCCGAAAGGGTTGATATAAAGCAATAATACCATCAGGATGCAGCATACACCAGATTTCGTTGACCAATGTCGTATGAGTTTCTTTTGGCAGCCAAGCAGGAAGTTGGTCAACTAGGACCATATCGAATGACCCCCGAAATTCTTTCAACTGATCTGTTAGAGAACAAAAATCGTCAATCACTCGAAAATCGATGGCTTTTTCCTTAAACGCAAGTTTGTCATGAGACAATTCAATATTTTTTTTCGCGATTTCGAGTTGATAGTTATTTGAGTCTACTCCGAGAATGAAATCTACATCACTTTTACAAAGAAGGACTTCTATGATACCCCAACCCGATTTGCTATTCAAATTTAGAATGGTTTTTGGGTCGCGTCTTACAATACCAGCAGCCACAGCAGCCATCCTGGGGATTGTATGCGCAGGAGATCTGAGAAGACTGTCGAAGGCGGCACAGAGTTGCGGAGCTTCAGATCCCAGTTTGACCGTTGGAATGCCCTTAGTCATCGATTCCATTACAAAATTCAAAAGTAGTCGGTTATAAAATCGAAAAACAATTTGATAGTTAAATGAATGTTCTATCCATTTTCTATCGGTCTCTCTCAGACCAATCCATTCACGGGACCAAGAAAATTTATCAGCTGATATTCGTTTAGGAGTATCTAAAGGCCGATATTCGCGCCGATGTTTTTGTATGATTGTCTGTTCAACGAGAGAATCTAGTATATCTTCTAACATTGCTTCATTCTTCCATTCTAAATCAAAGAGCAATTCTATCACTGTTTTACCATCCTCAAGAGTCGAAAAAACCCCACGATCGGTACAAAAGTTAAGAATTGCTTCCAATGACCATCGAGTTAGAACCGGTACAAAATTCTGCCCTAATGCCTCAATAAAAGGAGCACCTCCTACCCTTTCCTCTAGAAGCGTATAAAATTTGCTTCCTATTGTTTTCTTAAGATTCTTGGAAAGATTTACTAATGGCCCCTTCTCACTTAAATTGAAAGACATTTTTTATCTCCTTTTTAATTGAATATCACAAACATATGCAGTAATTTTGATAATTGTTTATCTTCGTTCTTGCTGTGAATACATATTTAGAGCAATTAAACAACAAGAATAGTGAAATTTACATGTTTTAGTTTTTTTCACTTCAGATAATCTTTAATCAGCTTTATGGGATTTATATACCAAACAAAGTTCTTGCTGGGATCTAGATTTCTAATATGTCAATTTACATCTAGTTGATTCGAATATTTTTATTATTTTAATCAATACAACATATATTTGGCTTTTTCCAATCTCTTGTTCACATTCTTAGTTTGATAATTCTTCCTCTTTTTTGCTATGTGCTTTAGAGATCATCTCCAAAATGTGATATATATTAACGGGAAACATTTTTCAACTAAGCTTCTCGAACTTCCTAGCAGGAGAGTAAATCAGATGAATTTTGAGTTTACACCTACCCAAGATGCGCTCCGAAAGGCTGCTCAAGAATTTGCCGAAAAGGAAGTCGCGCCAAAAGCTCGAGAGATCGATGAAAAGGCGGAATTCCCATGGGATATTCTGAAAAAGATGGCTCGCCTGAGTTTTATGGGAGTTGTTGTTCCTCGGGAGTACGGAGGTGCAGGACTCGACTATATTTCACGAACAATTATTGTGGAAGAATTGGGACGTGCTTGTGCTTCAACAGCTTTTACGCTAAGTTTGGATCAGCTTGGAATGACCCCGATCTTAAATTATGGAACCGAAGAACAAAAGCAGGAATATCTTCCATCTTTAGCAAAGGGCGAGAAATTAGCGTGTTTTGCTTTTAACGAACCCGTTGGCGGATCTGATCCATTGGGAATGCAAACAAAAGCGGAACAAGTGGGTGACCAGTATATTTTGAATGGGCGGAAGAATTTCATTACAAATGGCTCAGTGGCTGAAACGTGTGTAACATTCGCTAAAACGGGTGAAGGGGCAAAAGGATTGTCCGCTTTCATTGTCGAGAAAGGAACGCCGGGATTTACTTCCGGTAAACAGGAGAAAAAAATTGGATTGAGGGGCTGTGACCTCTCAGAAGTGGTTTTTACGGATTGTGAAATACCAAAAAAGAACCTTATTGGAAATGAAGGAGATGGACTACGAATTGGACTCAGTTCAATTACCATCATGGGACGATTGGGAATTAGTGCCCTTGCATTGGGTGTTGCACGAGCGGCGCTGGATTCCGCAATCAAGTTTGCCAAAGAACGAACTTTGTCAGGGAAATCGATTTCAAACTTTCAAAGTATTCAATTCGAGTTAGCAGAGATCGATATGGAGTTGGAAGCCGCCAAGTGGTTGACCTACTATGCGGCGTGGCTTGTTGACCAAGGGATCTCTCGGTTAGATACGCAAGTGGCGCGAGCAAAAATTTTAGCTACAGAAACCGCAAGAAAAGCGGCGGTTAGGGCAGTGGGAATCTATGGCGGATATGGAAGTCTCAAAGATTTCCCTGTAGAACGTTATCTAAGAGATACGATCCCTATGATGAGTGCAGCTGGAACAAATCACATTCAAAAAGTGATCATTTCAAGGTCCATCTTTCATTAGGAGGTCGGACGCTACCCCCAAATACTAACTAAGGTGGGATCTTCTTGCCAGAACTTGAAATCGTTGTGTGTATAAAACAAGTCATTAAACAAGACTACTATCCCAAAGTGAGAATAGATCCTATCACGAAGACCTTAAGACGCGAAGAATATCCTGCAGAAATGAACCCGCTCGATAAACATGCGTTGGAAGCAGCTTTGCAGTTAAAGGACGAACAGGGGGGCAGGGTGACTATTCTGAGTATGGGTCCGCCCCAAACAGAGGAAACGTTACGGGAAGCCTTGGCCATGGGCGCCGATGAGGCCATTCTTCTTTGTGACCAAGCCTTTGCAGGTGCCGACACGTTAGCAACATCTTATACCCTCGCGGCAGGAATCCGGACCCTTAACCAAGTAGATTTGATTCTTTGTGGCAATGAGACGGTGGATAGTGGTACTGGTCAGGTGGGTCCCCAATTAGCAGTGTTGCTGGACATCCCTGCGATCATTTATGTACGAAAGATCCATTTCATTGAAGATTTTATTATCCAAGTCGAACGTACCATAGAAGAGGGGTATCTCCTAATGGAAACACAACTGCCAGCCCTACTAGCTGTGGTGAAGGAGATCAATACACCACGGTACCCTTCCTTAATGGGAATCGCTGATGCGGCAAAGAAGACGATTACATACCTAACAGTCAAAGACATTAATTTAAATACCACGAAAGTTGGTGCGAAAGGGTCTCCAACTGAAACTAAGGAATTATTCACCCCCAAACTCAAAAAACGACAAGGTGAAATACTAAAAGGCCCTCCCGACAAGGTTAGTCGCTTGTTAGTTCATAAACTACATGAACGAGGTATGGTCTAGGATGGCTCTGATTCAAGAGGAAAAGGAGACCGACATTCAGATACCAGTAGAGCGCGGAGGAGTTTGGGTCTTCACAGAACAGCGAGCTGGTAAACTGCTGCGTGTCGGATTTGAACTCTTAGGAGCAGGTCGAAAGCTCGCAACTCGGATGGGAATCAAAGTGGTAGCTCTTCTTATGGGAGCCGAAATCAATGGGTTGGGAGATAAACTGATTACTCACGGTGCAGATACAGTTTTACAGATAAAGGACCCATTACTTGTCCCATTTCAAATTGATGCCTATACTACAATAATTACGGATCTGGCCAGTCTATTTAAGCCAGAAATCTTACTCCTTGGCGCAACCACCTTTGGACGCGATTTGGCGCCAAGAATAGCGGCGAACTTAAGAACTGGGCTTACAGCGGATTGTGTGAAGTTAGACATAGACACACATCGTCATCTAGTGGCAATCGTACCTGCTCTCGGAGGGAATATTTTTGCGAAAGTTGTTTGCCCAACCCATCGTCCTCAAATTGCTACAGTCCGCCCAGGAGTAATGCGCCTCCCAGACCAAGATCTCACAAGACAGGGGATCATTCACCAATTCCTACCCAAAATAGAACCTGAAACTCTTAATATTAGAATCATTGAGCAATTCAAAGGTACCACCGAAGAGAGTCCACTCGAAGAAGCTGATATTGTGTTAGCGGTAGGGTATGGAGTCTGTACCCGGGAGAATTTTGAAACTGTAGAAAAGTTAGCACAACTAATAGGGGGAGCGATTGGAGGAACCAGACCTGCTGTTGATGTGACATGGATCTCTAAAGATCAGATGATAGGACAAAGTGGGAAGACTGTTCGTCCGAAGCTGTATATAGGGATTGGGATTTCAGGCATGATTCAGCATACAGTAGGGATGTTAGAGGCAGAGACTATTGTCGCGATTAACCGGGACAAGAGAGCACCTATCTTTGAGATCACAGACTATGGAATTGTTGGTGACTCCCAGAAAATCATTCCTGCTCTTTTCAAGGCTTTAGAAGATTGGAAAAAGCAAGATTCTTTATAAAACTTCTGTTTATTCAAAAAGTCTATATCTCCTATATTAATTATAGTCCCTTTGTTTGGAGTAATCTTTTTATACTCAAGACATTCGAAAAAAAGTAAAAGGTGAAGAATATGGCAAAAGAACTTTTTACTCGAGAGGCAAGCGGTCTTGTCAGAGGTATGTCAGGAATCGACGCACTCGTCGGAAATGTGCTCCTAGCGAATCTCATCTTCGGTTCATTTGGGTTATTGCTCGTTCCACTGCTATTCCAAGGCGCATCTCTTGCTATGTCATTGGTTTTTGCAACAATTGCCGCGTTTTTCATGAACATAGTCTATGTATTATTCGGTGCTACGTTCCCAGTCTCGGGTGGAGATTACGTCTATAACAGCAGGTCATTACACCCCATAATCGGGTTTGCTGCGAATGTTTCTGTGATTTCAGCTGCAGGTGGGTTCATTGCCATCTACGGGAACTGGGCGATGACTATTGGTTTGGCAGCAATGTTTGAGACTTTAGGTACTGTTACTAACAATGAAAATTTGATCAATTTAGCCTGGGATTTGTCGGGGCAAAACATCACCTTTATCATCGCGACTGCAATGACTGTCTTAGCAATGTTAATAGTTTTAACCGGATTAAAGCGAAGTTTGCTTCTGATGAAGATTATGTTCATCATCGGTATGATCGGTGTTGGTTTAGCTATCTTCATTGTGCTGTTCACTTCTCACAACACATTCGTCAGTAACTTTAATCAGTATGGAGATTATAACCAAGTAATTAGTGACGCAGCTGCTCAAGGGTTCCCAGTAATCAAATGGAACCAACTCGCACCCGCTCTCATTGGTATTGGTTATGCCGGATTGACAGTTATCTACACCCAGAACAGTGTCTACGCTGGTGGAGAGCTTCAGAATCCCAGAAAAAACATGACTGTAGCAATTATGGGCTCCTTAGCCATTCTTGCCCCGTTAAGCATCCTTATGGCTTTAGGAATGGAACGTACTTTTGGGACTCAATTCATCGGCGCGATGGGATGGTTATTTAACAACTATGATCCCCTTCCAGAGTATCCAGTTCTTGCTCAACCTTCCTACAACCTCTTCGCTGGAATTGCGGCTCCAAACACGGCGTTTATTGTCTTGATGGGACTTGGGTTCGTCTTATGGCCTTTTGGGACTATGATATTCGTGTTCACATTTACAAGCAGGGCAGTGATGGCATGGTCCTTCGACAGAATTTTACCCGACAAGCTCTCTGAAGTCAATGAAAAGTATCATACCCCAACATACGCAATCCTATTCATATTTATAGTGACAGAACTTGCCCTAACTCTATATACTTACTGGCCAGGTTTTGGGACCTTTATTGGAGTCGTTACATGTATGTGTACACTCGCGTACTTTGTAACAGCAATCGGTGGGATTGTTTTCCCATTTAGGCGAAAAGAACTCTACAAGGGATCCCCTGCGGATAAATCTATTGCTGGAATACCGTTGATTACCATCGCAGGTATCATATCAGCACTCTTCATGGGTATCGCGTTCTATGGGTTATTCGACCCAGATGTGTATTTCGTGTATGGTCTAAGGGCTTATCTGGCATTTTGGCTCTTCTTCCCCATACTAGCGATTGTAGTCTACATTATCAGCCGTATTGTTAGAAAACGACAAGGAATCGACCTTGACCTTATATACGAGGAAATCCCGCCTGCCTAACCGTCAGAATCTAAAAAGCACTCCAAATCCCCCCTTCTTTTTTATATCCATATTTATTTTATTTAATCTTTGGAAATAAGAGATCAATATAGGTTAGATAATCCAAAGAAGCAAAATGAATTTTTGAGATTTTTGTAACTTTAATAGCTTGTTGCCCAAGCTATCTTCTAGTTAACCGATTCCAGTTCGATTACC
>JBHIFL010000038.1:0-41353 GCA_046761065.1 Candidatus Heimdallarchaeota archaeon | reverse complement strand
CGTAAAAAAATTTCCTTACGAAAATTAGGCGGACGCCTGTTTCGCGTCTCTTTTTGGACATGATGAAAAATTGCGCCAGCATTAATGTATGGAGGAGTGACTTAAGAAGGACATCACGAACATTCTGGTTAATTTTTAATACAATTTGGCAAATCTAATCATTTGTGTCCTGTACTGTTTCTGGAGCAATGACTTCTTTGTCTTTACCTTCCAATTCTGCAATCTTACTAAGTAAAAAGTCTCGATCATCCTGAACGGAACGTAATTCGGACTCTAATCCTGCAATCACGCGATTTTTTTCAGTGATTTCCTCTTTCTGTCTTTGATTCTCTGTCTGAAGTAACTCAACCTTGCCTTGAAGATCTGTTACTTGCCTTCGTATGGCTTTTTCCTCAGTCGCAACTTCACTTGACGGTTTCAAACTCTCAAATTGTGATTCAGAGATTCTGGGATGCCCTTTATCTGCACAATAGGGACAAGGAGAACGGACGTAGTAGGCAAAACATGAGGGGCAGACAGGCAAAGCATTCACCTACTGCAACATTATTAAATAACAAGTTCTATAGATGATTAATTCCACAGTTTTTTTTATACCTTTGTTTTTAAAGTTCTCCGTGTGAATTGTGGGGCATGATATCACAAGAAGGTTTAAAGGACCCTTTTCTTGCACTGTCCCTTCAATAAGGGGATGTGTGAATTAGCAACAGAGAAAATTAAGTAGGCATTAATTGTTTGCAATTCAAAGTTGGGGAGCAACATACCGGTGAATTATTGTTTCAGGTTTCAATTCTTTTCGCAAAAACACAATACCCACACCAGCTGCCACGACTGACCCTGCTAGATGACCTAGGACGGCATAATATATAGCAAAGTTCGTAATAATGACTAATACCAGAGGGGTCGCCACTCCAAGTGCAATTATAAGAACTAATGCGGCCTTTTTGTACATCGCCAAGTATGACAAGCCAAGGTGCGTGTAAAGAAAGATGGCTATAAACACCGCATCAATAGCTGCTATGCGAAGTACAACTACTGAAGGACTTGTAAAGGCCATACTTGGGTGTGTAATATCTGGAACTGCATATGGCGCATCAGCTTCACCTACTACACTCCCAACTCGGAATATTGTGAGAATCTGGGACGCATTGACGAATAATATAACCGCTATGATGCCAGCCATCAGAATAATCTTCAGTAGCTGGGTAAAGACATTTCCCGCAAGTTCAGACAATCCTGACTCGATAGTGTCAAGTTTGTCTGAGTAGAGACGGTTCGTCGCCTGTATGTACCGATCTGAAAAGTCTCGAAATGCGAATGCGATCATTCCCGTGGTAAACAGGAGTACCCAGAATCCAATGTTCACACCAATCTCATAGATTGAATTGATCGCCAGCACGTAACCACTTGTTTGTTGACCTGTCACGAACCAAACGAAGATCCGATCGATCCAAATAAAAGTCGCGTAGCAAATAGCTCCAATAATCAACCAAGAATTCTTGGCATATACTCTTCGCAAAGATAGTTCACTCTTCCCCTCCTTCAATCTAAGCTTTAATCCATCTTTGAGAAGGGTAACAGCATCTTCTGTTAAAGGGGGTTGTAGGCTAGTCTTCTCTTGGATGGTCTTTAGAGTATCGGATCTACGTGGTTCTGTTAGAAGGGCTAAGAAATATCGAATTTCCTCTTCGCTCATCTTTTGAATCCATGGGGTTGAGAGCAAGGACGTGAAAAGATAGATGAAGATTCCAATAGCAGCGAGGAGGTACCCAGCACCATATGCAAGGCCTACAAGGAGAGTTGGTTGTCCTGTCGTTGCAAACAGCATTGCGAGGGAATATCCAAAGCACACTCCCCCTGCAAAAATGATAGTCATCCGACCATACCGTTTGAACGCATTAAGCATTCCAACTGCGTACCAGAGTGGGCCAAATGAAATAAAGAAACTGAATGTGAGCAAGGTCAATTCTAAAGAAAAGTCAAGATATTGCATAATCGCAAACATGGCCAGTCCAATCAAAATTAGAGCGGTTAAAGCGATCATCAGGAATCGTTTCATACTGTAACGGCTACTAAATATTTGATTCTCTATGTAATAATCGGAAACCGTTCTAATACTCAGTCCGACAAGCCATCCTGATAGAATCAATGAAATAGGAGTGGCAATCCCCAGTGAGAAGGACATGATCTTTTTTTCGGGGAAATCAAGCACCATCATGAATGCCATGCCAAGGATGAGAAAGAATGCTGTCGCAAAGAGCCAAGGTCCATTGCTCAGGAAAATCTGATACAAGATCTTCCACAATGTGAGGGGTTCTAACATTATTTCTTCTTTCCGAGATCTTTTGGATTCCGGTCTCTTTGCTCTTCTTCTTACGATTAAGGGAAGTATAACCAGTACTAAGCCAATTATCGCCACAATTTGCAGGATATTCTGTATTATGGGGTTAATAATGGTTCGGGAGCTGATGTAGATGTTGATTGATGTTCGATCAGCAAAAGTATAGTGGGGTCCATTTTCAGCTACGATAAGCATGATCGCATGATTTCCTGGAGATAGATCGGCACCATTTATCTGTAGTGTGGGGCTATTCCCTAGATCCCCGTCCAGAGAGGAAGACCAAAAGTAAATTAATGAATCTCCATCTACATCCGCGCCGCCTCCTTGCAGAGTGATAGCTGCATTTCCGGTGAAAATCGAACCATTCAAAGGTGAATTAATCATAGCAGTCGGTCTATGATTGATTGTGGGGGATGGTTGGCCTGACAAAAGGATGCGAACTTGTTCCTTGCCAAATATTCGGGCTTTAATTCTTAGCATACGAGTATCGGCGTTGTAATTCCAACCATCCCAACCGTGCCTTAAATCTGCGATTTGATAAATTCCCCGTGTGCCTTCCTCTCCTTGTACATAGATCCGTTGCACCGATTCCTCCTGATCGATGCCGGAAAGATCAAGGGACAAAATGGTTGTAGCAAAATAGACAGGGTTTGCACGCCCTGAGATCTCGATTTCTACCTCGGAATTGGTGAAACTCGCTTTTTCTAAGCCGCCTACGGTTATCCCCCGCAGAATAGGCGTTGTCGGGATTGGACTACTTGAGGAGGTTAGTTGGATTCGGACCTTCAACGATCCACTAAAAGAAGGTATGAAAACGTAATTATCGCCAAATCCGATATGTAAAGAATCATCTACTAAAACATGGGCAATATAATTGGGTTCTAATGAGTTTGCAAAGAGTACCATATTTCTAAGCTCGGGTCCAGGATTGGTGAGTGTCAAAGTAATTCCAGAGTCATCATAGAACGCTGATTCCATTGTCACCTTCTCCAAATTTTTGACATCACGGATTGATTCTGCGGTCTCTGCTACTCTCAAGTAAGGGATCTCCCCACCGTGTAGGCCTTGAATAATATTCCTCGTAATTATTTCCCAGTTTTCCCAGTGTTCCCAAGCTTGATAGACCCCATGAGTTCCGATCATTAATGGGTAATAGAATTCAAATAAGGTCCTCCGAGTTTCAGCGAATCCCCCACGCGCATAATCTTCGGTCACCCATCCTTCTGGGGTTCGACTCAGATCCTCCACACCTTGAGGAGTAGAGCTATTCGCGTCATAAGCATACATCCAAGGAAATCCATACACAGAATATTCTTTACCTTCATATTCAGTAGTATACCAACCATATTGTAGAAATACTTCCTTTTTAGCTGGACTTGATATGTACTCCAAGACATCTCGAAAACGAGCAGCAGTAAACATTGAATGACCCGTCATATTAAGGGCAACTAATGTGAGCTGGTTCCAGTCATTGTTTGGGACAATGAATAAACTGGGATCAAATTCATCGGGATACATTTTAGCTAGATAATCTTTAGTGTTTGCTAATTCCTCGATCTGTTCTTCGAGAGACAGTGTTGACAAAAAGGGGTGAGTCCAAGAATGGGACACAAGCATTCCATAATCCCCTAATTTTCTTTGATACGGAGCAGAGGCATAGTTAGTTTCTTGGTCATATAACCCCACAATGCCATTTGACGCTTCAACCCAACCTGCTTCTCGCCCCATGAACTCTACGTAGTTTTTTAAGCCTTCAAAACCGGAGTCGAAGTTCCACGATTCTATGTATATATCATCGTTTCTGAGTGTAAATGCCGGAACCCCGAGGATCCAAGCAATTGCTTCAGGTAAGGCGATTCCCAAAACATTAAAGAAGTCTGTGGCGGTGAAATCTTCGTTCATGCCTAATTCTATTCTCTCGTCGTATCCGCATAAACCCCACCAATAAGACAACAGGCTTTCATGTAGCACAACATTGTGCCCTGAACGAGCTATAATCCAATCATTAGGTTCCTCATGAAATTTAAACAACTGTTCATACCTCTCTCCTATAACAAAAGTGGAACCATCCGTTTTCATATCGAATGCGGCTTCATAAATGGGGTTGGCAAAATCGAAAACTGGTTGGACATTTGCCAAGATTATATTTATGGAATAGTTCACGATGGCGCTTGTGATTACGTCTATAGTCCCATTTGCAAGGGGGAATGGAAGAAAAGGACTGAGTAGTTCCACAGAGGGAAGAATAATCGTAGAATATGTTTCAGCCAGAGTTTGTATATTCAATCCCGATGATAGATCCACAAGATCGAGGGGGGCTATTTTCCAGTGGTGAAAGATATCTTTTACAATCTCGAGATCTCTGTACATATAATCGTCTGGAGGTAATTCCGAGTTCCACATCAGAGCAACTCGGATTGGCTTACTTTGGTTATCTGATAAGGCGGTGTTAAGCGATTCCATGCATTTCTGAGCATGTACAGGTTCGTATGAAAGAAAGGAAGCTAAAAATATTAAGGAAAATATGATAGAAATCTTGATTAACCTCTTCACAGTAACCCCTCTCTAAACATTATTTGATAAAAGGTCATATTTAGACCTGCATTAAGGCAGGTATAGGAGTTATTTTAATATTACCAAAAGAATTATTGATTCTAATCCATTCTACATTTTGATCAATGAATAAGATATAGTTTAAAGAATATAGGAGGTCGAAATTTCGACACTCAGACCCTTACTAGGATAGAATCGGTTCTTGAACCAAATTGATTGCATAAAACTATTTGATTCGGTCGCCTTTCATTTTCTGCAGCATGGATTCAAGGACTTCCAGTTCAGATTCTTTGCGTTCCGGTTCTTCCTTCATAGCGCTTTTGATGGCTTCATTCAACTTCTGAATCGCGTTTGATAGGTTTTGTGCTTCAACAACCTTGACAATAGGCCCTCTCCATGTGACATAGCTCTCCGCGAGGCCTCGAGCATCGCCATCTAGTCTCGCTCCTGCTACGACAAAGAAGCGCTGGGTGGCCTCAATATCAAGGAACTTGCTTAAATGATTGAAAAACTCGTTCCCTGTAACGGAAGCAGCACGGATTATGATATCACCCACCCCCACAAAGGCTTCCGGGTCACGTTCTTGGGTGAAAGCAAAACTGAAATGGTGTAGCATTCCAGATTTACCAATAATTCTGGCAGGCATTTCTGTTTTAGCGCCTTCCGCTTCTAACATTTTCAGAAGGGGCTCCGTCACGCCAGTAGCACTCATTAAATCTTCTAAAACTAAAGGATCCAAAAGATAGGTTTTCGCTTCTTCGAGTACTGATTCCCTTATATCAAATTTGTGCCCACAAAGGACACAAACGGCTAAAGGTTGGGTACGTTGAATTTCGAAATACAAATGGCAATCTCGACAACGATGCCACTTCCCGGGAACTATCCAATTGCGCCCTAAGTCTTTTAAGGTGAGTAACTCACCGCAACGAGTACAAATATAATCCGAACCTTGCTTGAAGTGTTGTTCAAAACCCACATTCCCACAGATGTGGTGTTCTACAAGGGTCCCACGTTCATAATTAGTTGATCCACATCGAGGACATGTATTGATCGGCCGAAGAACCGTCGATTCGCAGGTCGGGCACTTCAGGATTGTTCCAGTTACTTTTTCAGTCAATACACCTGTCATTACAAGGCGTTCCAAGAGATCATTGGTTTCCTCTGTGGATAATCCAAGATGTTCTTCAAGAAGGGGGTAATGCTGCCCTTTTTCGATAGAATATGCAGGTTCGAGCCGCTCGATCGTCCCATCAAGCAGTGCTTTGATCAATTCTTGAACTTTCGGATCTCTGAGAAATGTTAATCCTTCCATTTTAATCGACTCATTCCTAATCTTATTTATTCGCGTTTAATGTTATGAGTCACTCGCAAGCTTTACGAGATCTTCTTTTCCTGAACCGTCTTCCACAACCGGAGGAATAAAAGTGATACTTTTTCTTTTTAAGTCAATTACTCCCATCCGAGCCAGTTCTCTTACAGAAGGAAGCAGATTAAGTTTTGGAATTCCTAAAGCGCGACTCAAGTGATCGACATTGGTTTTGCTTAAGGCTTTAACAAGGAGGAAGACCCTCCCTAGGTCAGTCTGTTGTAAAACCTTTATATAAGTATCAGATAAGTGAACTTTTTCCTTAAGAAGCTCTTTCTCTCGAAGAAGTTCTTCTTTCATCTGGGCAAGTCCATCTGCAGTCAATTCAAATACTTCTAACCGCTTTTCTAGACTAAGTGTCCGTTGTGTGCTCTCGGCGCTAAATGCATCCAGTTTTTCTCCAAGATCAAAAGTACGACTAAGGCTCTCCTGCACAGCACTCAGCTGAGATTCGGCGCTACTTGCTCGTGTTTCTAATGCTTCTATCTCTGCAGATTTCAGGTCGTTTTCGGCTTGGAGCACTCCGACTTTTTCATTAAGTCGGATAATCTCATTTTGTTGTTCTTTTAACTTCCTATCTCTTTCCTCAATTGTTTTCTTTAGTTCTGCTTTTAATTTGGTGACTTTGGTTGCCATACCTGCGATACGACTCATAAGATCCGAGACTGCATCTTGCGATTCATGTAATTGTTCCTGATATTTATGAGTTGTTTCAACTTCAGCAGTTAATTCAGCAACCTTAGCTTTGTAAGTGATTAGTTCTTCACGGAGTTCTTTAAGGAGGTTTTCTTTTTCTTGAAGCATTGAACTTATGTTTTCGAACTTTTGAAGCTCCAACCTTGCTTGATCGTATTGTTCTTGGGTTTTGGTCAATTCATCCTGGGTTTTGACGAGTAGTTGCTTTTGTTCGTCCATTATTTGGTGTTGATATTTCAATTCAGCGAGTCGTGTTCTATATTCAGCGAGTTTGTTTGAGAGTTGCTTGATCTCTTCTTCTTTCTCGTCCAACATTTCAATTTGATGTAATGTTGCACCATATTTCCCTTCAATGTCAGAAATATGAGCCTTAAGACCTTCGATAATCTCTTTTTGTTCTCGTACTTTCTCTCGGGCTTTTTGAAGTGTAACGTGCATTACTTCCTCTTCGGCCATCTGATTTTCCAATTGAGTTTTGATCGCGTGTGTTTCGAAATATTTTTGTTCTAAAGCTGCAAAATCATTTTGAAGTGCCTCTAGTTCTAAATGAAGGCGCTTTTGGTCTGCACTATATTTTCGTTTTTCTTCTAAGTGGGCTTGGAGTTGTTCCTGTAGTTGATGAAGTTTTCTGGCATCGCTAAGAGTTTTCTCCTCAGCTTTCTTAAGGGCTTCCCGAAGGGCTTCATTCTCTCCCCGCAATTTAGCACTAGACTCTATGAGATCATCTTTTAATGTGCTAAAATCCTCAGAATCCATCACACCAAGTTGTGAGAGCATCATGACTTTCGATTCGAGCTCAACGATCTTTTCAGCCCTCTCTCGAATTTCTTTTTTGAGCTTTTCGTTTTCTTTTCCAAGATTCATAATGCCTTCTTTCGAAGCGGCAACATAGGCATTAAATTCGGAACGGACTTTAGTTAATTCATCAGTCACTTTATTTAAGACCGATTTCGATTTGGATAGCTCCCCTTCTAAAGACTTGTTTTTCGCATTTGCCTCTCGTAAAAGCGTTTGGAGCCGTTTCATCCGTTCACTTTGTTGATCTGGGGTTTCGTTTAATTCTGTTTGTGGATCAAGGTCTTGATCGGGCTCTCTACCATTCGTATTGTGCATTTTTTGAAGCTTCCAATTTCCTTTTAGCGGTGCCCTGTCTTCAGGGCTTGAAGGAATTTACTCGTCCGACTTATCCTCCATCAACTTGAACTTCACTCATTTCTATCAGTCATATTCGATAGAAGTTCATCATATATTTTTTGATACTCTTGGACGAACTTGGTTTCAGAAAAATACGTTTCAACAAGTTTCCGTGCGTTGAGGCTTAGGGTTCTATAGTAATGTAGGTTATCGTACAGAAATAAAATAGCTTCCGCTAGTTTTGATGGATTGCTCGGAGGAACCACCAAACCGCAACTCCGCCGACCCACCTTAACTGGTTCGGCCGCTCCTCCAACATCTGTAACTATGACAGGAGTACCACAAGACATAGCTTCTATCGTTGTCAATGGAAACCCCTCACTGATGCTTGGGAGAACAAAAATTCCCATTCGATTATACCACGCAATAACATTCGATGATGTTCCAACAAACTCAACCGATTGAAGATTGAGGTCGTTTACCAAATTCAGACATTCCTTATAATATTCTCGATCTGCTGGAGCTCCGACAACTACGAATTTGAGTTCTGGCTTCTTTCGCGAAACGATGCTTGCAGCTTTTATCAGATTTTTGATATCTTTGAGGGGAAAAATTCGGGCAATGGTGGCTATGATCTTGGAAGGCATTTTTGGCAACTCTACTGGCTTAAACGTCTTAATATCTACCCCATTATAGGTTACTACGATCTTATGTTCAGGAATTCCGATGTTTTGCACTAACCAATCTTTATTGGCTTTACAAACCACGGTTATCAGATTAGCCGCTTCATATACCAGTTGATTAAGCCTCATGCTGATTCGTGCAAGGCTGAGTCGCTCATGAGTCGGTGTTTCCTCCCCTCGTTCAATGGCAATCCCTCGTTCCCTAAGAGCTAAACCATGTTCAGTGAGAAGCAGTGGTTTCCCGTAGCGTTGTGCTCCCAACAGTCCTAAAACTCCAGCCCAACCCGAATTCGTGGCATGATACAGATCGCCTTTGGGCATTTTTTGAACCACAAGGCTTAGATGCATAGCATGGGTATTTTTCCAATATACTAACCATTTATAGAACGGGATTTCCGGGTTGATATCTTTGTATCGCTCCTCGAGGTATTTAAGGCCACTTTTATGCCTCCAAAAAGTCACTGGATCATCTTGAATTTTTGGAAAGAGCTGTTGAGTCGTTTTGAGGGCTGAAGCAAGATCAGAGCTTATAAAGGCCTTGTGCATTTCTATGTTTTCTTTAATAAACTCATTGATTTGATTTCCATTCACTACTGCCTTATCTATCCCTTTGAACTGGGAAAGGTCTCCGATACGAACTTGTTTTACTTGAACTAGGTTTTGAGGTAGCACAAACTTCTCAATCACTTTTTTGGGGGGGACGATAGCAACAATTGTGAATTTAAATTGGGAGAGTTTTGTTAGAAGTACATGACACCAACGTGAGACTCCACCACCAAAGTAGGGATATGTTCCCTCGGTGATCATTACAATGTGGGGCACTATGATCACCACAGCAGCTTTAAAACACCCAGTTCGTCCAAGCATAAGTTTGATGCGATTTGATCAGTTTTTTTTCTCAAAGATTCGGGGGAAAATATAACTTTTCTTTCCCCATCACACGTAGATGATAATGATACTTAAAGGAGTCGGAATTAATTAATCCTTCAAAAAAAGCAGACTTTTACTTGCTTCAGTGTACTTTGAGAACCAGCTGTCTCATAGGGAGAGGCTTATAAAGATTATCTCCTTAGAGAGAGTGTTTTTCACTACACTTATCAATTGTAAGGCTTTATTATTTGAGGGATTTTAAATTACTCAGAGATTGCTTAATAATAAAAAAGGAAAAAGGGGTGATTGTGGCAGTAGTCGAATCACTTCAATCGAAATATTGCTTTTCAGCAATGAGATCGCCCAGAATCACTGAAACCACAACAAGGACTGCACCCGGTAAGGTAATATCTGGGAATGTCATGAAAACTAGGGCCATTACTCCAATTCCTACAAGTAAGAATAGAATCCAAGCCCATGTTTTAGTAGTTTTGAGTCCCCAGCCACAAATCAGAATTATAATACCAATCACTGCTAGGACAAGCCCAACAGCCTCGACGCTCTGGATTGGACCATAGTAGGCCCGTTCCACGGTTTCAGGACTGATCCGGTCTGTTAATGCGCCGATTTTTAAGTAGATTCCCGCACCACCAGCTATAGCGACTAGCCCAATTAGGATGACGATATAACTTAGTAACTCTACAAAATCTGGAGTTCCAGGCCATTCTTCTTCTGGCTTGAGGAAATATTCATTTTCGGCAAGTAAATCACCAAAAATGACTGCCATTGCTACAAGAATTCCACCTGGAACAAGCAATGT
This sequence comes from Candidatus Heimdallarchaeota archaeon, assembly GCA_046761065.1. Classification (GTDB taxonomy): domain Archaea; phylum Asgardarchaeota; class Wukongarchaeia; order Wukongarchaeales; family JBHIFL01; genus JBHIFL01. The sequence continues at coordinate 30,893 of JBHIFL010000038.1, read as the reverse complement.
GGCATCAAGGTAAAGAAAAGCGGCAATAGTAGCAATAAACGCTAGGACGAACAATAGCCATGCCCAAAATTTGAGCGAACGTAATCCGTACCCTGAAATGAGTAAGAGGAGCCCGGCCACTATAAATATTGCACTAAGTATTGTTTTACTAACAGCCAATCTAGTAAGCAAATCCTGAGTTGGAATTATACTAATGTCATATTCTGCTAAGATGGCTCCACCAATTCCTATGGCCGCAATTCCTGCAAGCATCGCTAGTATGCCAAACAGTGAAACAAACAGAGGAGCACCTGTAGACGTTCTTCCCAATTTCGATCCACTTCCTTTCCATCATTTTGTCCCAATAAGAAATTAACTCAATATAAATTATTCCTTATCAAAAATAGTAAATGAAGACTTAAATTGTAGTGGAAAACAAAAAAACACCCCTACGCCAAAGGGTTCACACTCTTTTAGTATCCATGTGATGTGAATATCAAAAAATTGTCTACAGAACATTCTTCAACTTGTTAATCGAGATTGGAAGACACTTCCATTTTCTTCAAAAAAAAGACACGAGAAAATCAGGAGGAAATCTTAGTAGTCGATTATTCACATTCCTTCAAACTTGTAGCTGTTCATATATATACGTTCTTATCATTCGACTTCTTATCCTTAAAAGCTATTGCTAATCACTGTTTATTTAGTTATATTCATTCTACTGCTATTCCAGTTCATTTATCCGAATAAAAAATCCATAAATTAACAATTAACATTATAAAAATACAACTTTGATTTATAATAAAATGATTGAAAGGTGAATTTAATTGCGTTTAATTAAGCTAATAAAGGATCAAAAAGGCAGAAAGAAACGGCTTAGCGGTTTCCTTGCTTTAGGTTTATTATTGTTTATTGGACTATGGAACGCGACTTCACCGGACTACTGGGAACCTCCCAAGAGTGATACAGTAAACGCTGTTAAAGTTGATACAATCCTGGCACACCAAGAGGCCTATGAAGGCTTCTTTATTACTATCGTTTCTCGAATAAGAACTATTGAACAGAAATCAAATATAACAATGTTAACATTTTTGGGAGTTAATGGTGCACTTCATGTTCTAGTAACCCATTCACTTGAAGGATACAGAGTCTATGAGTCTGTCGCCATTAAAGGAATTTCTTATATCGTTTCGAGAGGTTATATTCTTGTTGAGGAAATAATTAAAATTGATCACAAAGGTGCGCTTGGCTTCTCAATTCTCGGAGGCGGTTTATTCATCTATTATTTCTTTAGCGCATTCTCTTTGGATTCAGACTTATCCTTAAAACGGAGGCGATGAACAATTCCAGACTGGCTAACCCATCTTTCTGTAGCATATCTTCTTGGAAGGAGTGCTCAACTTAATTCGAGAAAAATATCGCTCCTTCTGCTAGGAGCGATTATGCTCGATTTTGAACGCAGTTTTCCACTTATTAGCAGTACTTTAAGGGCATTAAATGCCGAAGAGTTCTTCATTAAGATGTTAACCCAACCTTTCCATAGTTTCCTTGGAATAGTGTTATTAGCAGGATTTTTTGCCTCATTTTTCCCCGATGAACCATATCGGCGCACATTTTTGTTATTAGTAATTGGAGGAATTTCGCATTTACTCCTAGATATGATGATGTGGCCTTGGGCTGGTGGGTATACGATATTTTTCCCTTTACAAGGATCAAAGCTTACTTTTAGTTTTAGACTAATCTGGCCCGGAAATGTGACTCTCCCTATCCTTATTGGACTTCCCATCGCATTTCTTTTGATTTATGATCGAAGAAACGAAGCAAAAAGAAAAGGAGCCCTAAAAGGAGTTATTTCTCCAAGAGACTCCTCATTAGAACCAAAAGACTCGTAATCAATTTTATCTTTCCCTTCTTGTTTATTTTTTTATGCCTCTTTTCTTTTTAGCTGTGTTTAAACCTTAACGAAACTATTCTATGGGAATATTTACTCTTTTCCCTATCTTTTGGGCGGTAATTGTGAGAATTCCTCGGATATAGGTCGCCCGGACGCTATTCGGATCAATCTTTGTTGGAAGCTTGATTGTTTTACGATAACACTTGAATGCAGTGTCCTGTTGAAATCGGAACCCAGAAGCAAACTTTATATCGTGTATAAGTCCGGCTTCGAAGTTTATTGAATTATCAGTGGTTTGTATTTTGATCTTCTCTTTAACCGCACAAGGGAGATCAGCAGTAATGGTAATTTGTTCTGTGTCTTCTATTAGATCAACAAGAGGTGAAAGGCACTTTTGTTCAAAATTACGTAACGAATCTGTTGGTACACTTAGTGATAAAGATTCTTTTTCCAATTGAGAATCAATTCGGGATTTTAGATCTCCAGCTAAGCTCATTAAGCTTTCACGGATCGACTCCACTGCTTCTTTTTTTGCTTTTTTCTCGTCATTCCTTTTATTCATCAGAGAACCCCTTCACTATGAGTTTTATCCGATGAAAGATAGAATCAGGGTTTGGATAATCTCGGAGTACTTACTCAATTGGAATATTTCGCCTTTTGCATTTTCTTGGTGCTTTAATGGACAGAATGCCCTGTTGGAAGCTCGCCTTAACATCTTCTACATCTATCTTGCAAGGGAGCCGAAATGTTTGATTATATCTACGAAATTCCGTTTCTTGATGGTGTTTGAAACCCGACTCAAATTTAATTGAGTGTTCAAGCTCCGCTGTTACAGTAAGTGCATCCTCTTCTGCTTGTAACTTTATATTCTCTTTTTTAATATAAGGAAGATCTACCGTTATTGTAAGAGTGTTAGGATCTTCTTTAATTGTCCATAATGGGCGTAAATGAGAGTGTTCAAAGTCCCGTAGTGGCTCTAAAAGTGGCCATCGTTTCCCTGCAAACCTATCAAAGGCAAAATCCATCCGTGTTCTTAGATCTTCAAACATTTCGAAGAGTCTCCGTGTCATCATATCGAATCCACGAGTAGAACGGACTTCTTTTTTATCGTTAGGTGATTCTTCGTTAGTCATTTATTCCACCAACCTATGCATAGAGTGCAGGAAGGGACGTCTCTGCCGATTTTCCCATTTGGGCCATAGTGCGATCCGTACTTTGTGCTAGATCCCGCAGACGTAACCGAATCTCATCCGCTTTCTCAACTAGTTCTTGTACATCAATATCTTTACCAATGACTTTACTCAAGACGTTTAGAACTGCTATTGAAGCACCAGGATCAGGATAACGCTCAAAAGCGGTTGCATATAAGCTAAGAGTCGATATTTGTTCTTCCTTCAATCGCCAGAGGATTTTTGCTAACGGTCCAGCTATAATGCCATCCTCAAAGGTTGATAAATTAAGAGGTGCCGCAATTTTTTCTGCGTAGGTTCCAATAGGAATCCCAAACACAGTGAGATCCTCATAGGACAATTGTGATCTATTTGGAAGAGGAACCGCTCCAATAAGAATCGTTAGCTCCACATTTCGTTCATTTATCCACACAACAAGACGCTCAACAAAATCGTTCAGGGCGTCGGGAGGTAGTGGAATTTCTGCTACGAGCAGTGCTAAGCCATCCTTTCGAAATAAGCGAAAGGGAGCTTTAGGCTGTCCTCCATGAAAAATCACAAGTGGTGGAAATAACTCGGATTTCATATATCCTACTTCTTCCATGCCTAAGCTCTTTATTAATTGCATTGCTGAGATTGTTCCAACGAGACCAATCTCCGGTAAACCGATTAAGAATGTTTTCACGCCATCTAAGTCCATTGTTTCAACGATTTGAATTTTGGTGCTAATTTTAATCACCTTTATTAGATATGAAACCAAAACTTATTGACTTTTTCTCTTGGGCAAGTATCATTTCAGAAATTTAACAACTCCCTCTTAAATCCTTTAGAAAGGCCCCTAATTATTTGAGTACGACCCTTCCGGGCAGGATTCTCTTGTACAACAAATTTTATTAGATTTTAGCTATTTTTGAAATATCTAAATCACTGAATTTTTGACCAAAGTTCATTCCCCTGCCATTTGTCCCTCATTTGTTATTCATATTTCACGAGGTAGAGTCGCAACTTTAAGTGTTTCCAGAGACAGTCCCATTGGTCTTCCTAATCCTACAATAAAATGAGCTCTATTTTCAATAATTTCTCTTTTGAAGAGATGAATAAATAGTTCCACAACACTCGGAGCGAGTTCCGATCTGAACCAGGTTTAAAAAGAGTTTTAATATTCGAAGCTCAATATCTAATTTGATAACATCAAGTTTATCTTCTACAGCCCAAAAACGGCAAACAATTGTTGCACTATACATGATTGAATGTGCTAATTATTTAATATTCGAGAAATGAGAGGCATCTCCACTTATGTATTTGTAAATCCATAATGATTAGTCAATGAAGAAGCATAATACACTTAAAAGGTAGCTATCTTGATGAAAGCCGTTATCTATGGTGCAGGCGCCGTAGGCAGTGTCCTTGGAGCCCGGTTATTTAAAGCGGGACAACATGTGATATTAGTAGCACGTCCAGATCATGTGGCTGCTATCAATGAAGCGGGCCTACGAATCAGGGGGATTGAAAAATTAACCGTACATGTTCCTGCCTTTACAGATCCCTCCGTGGTGAACGGCACCGATCTTGTCTTCTTAACAGTTAAGAGCCCAGATACTAAAAATGCGGTCAAAGAGTTTGCCCCTTTTCTTTCCGACTCTGCAGTTGTGGTTTCGTTGCAAAATGGGGTTCGAAATCCAGATGTTATTGCCCATATCATTGGAGAAGGAAAAATAATCCCGGGTATTGTTCGATTCAGTGCGACCTACTTGAAACCAGGAGAAATTATTCATACTCATGAAGGCATTTGTATCATTGGGGAAAGAACCGGTGAGATCACGAAACGTATTAAACAGATTTACAGCTTTATGGTGTCTGGCATTCCAACCCGCATATCAACGAATATTCGGGCCGAATTATGGGGCAAGTTGATATTAAACTTACTCAACCTCCCTTTTGCTATTTGCGGACTTCCCTTTCCTAAGGGCTTTGAAAACAAGTATTTACGTTTAATAACAGTGGAAGCAATAAAGGAAGGCATGGTTGTAGTGAAAGCTGCAGGAATCAAGGCAGAATATCATAATCTGGAATCATTCCTCGAGCTTTTAAGTGATGAGCAGAAAATTATGGATTGGCTAGCTCACGAGCCCTCCACAAGGTTATTACGTTTTGTCTCTACGCATCAATCCTTAATTCGGAAAACGGCTGATGAAAGTGATTTTTTGACGGGTGAAATCGTCCACCTCGGTAAAAAAATCAATATAAAAAGCCCCATTAACTCATACTTACTTTATAAAATCAAGGAAATAAAGGAAAAAGCCCAGATCGAATATATTACCCCTAAAGCATTATGGCAGGCATTAAATAGTTTATAAAATTGAAATATATAACTAGATAGATGAATGGATCCTCATAATTGCAAATTCATTGTGCCCAAGAATTTCTGATTTCGTAAGTTCTCCCGATGCAACCCGTATGATTTTTTGAAAAATCCGTGTACCAACTTCCTTAAGGGTTTCTTGTCCAGTGATAATAGTTCCTGCATTAACATCCATATCCTCTTGCATTTTTTGAAATGTTCTAGGATTTCCTGTAATCTTTATAACTGGGGCTAGTTGTGATCCAGTGATAGATCCACGTCCAGTTGTGAACATGATGAGTTGCGCACCACCCGCAATCATTCCGACAATTGATTCGACATCTTGTCCTGGGCTATCCATGATAAAGAAGCCCTTTTTGGATGGTTTATGAGCATACCCCAAGACATCTTCAATTTGAGCAGAACCTCCTTTGTAAATAGTCCCCAATGATTTTTCTTCGATCGTTGTAAGTCCCCCTGCGATGTTTCCTGGAGACGGTTGACCTTCTCTTAGATCAACTCCCATCAAGGTTGCTCGCTGTTCCATCTTGTTGACAATATTGAGCAATTTCTGGCTAATTGCCTTAGTTTTTGCTCTCTTAACAAGCAGGTGTTCTGCCCCAATTAGTTCGGTGGTCTCGCTGAGAATCACGGTCCCTCCCTTTTTAAGTAGCAAATCAGCCGCGATCCCCAGAGCTGGATTTGCTGCAAGCCCAGATGTAGCATCACTCCCGCCGCATTCGGTGCCTAAGATGAGCGCGTCAAGGCTGACTTGTTCTCGAGCAATTTTTACAGCCTCCTGTACCATGGTTCGGGCTATCCTTACTCCTTTAGTAATCGTTTTTGATGTTCCTCCCTCGTCTTGAATTGATAGGGTTTCAACGGGTTTTTCTGATTTGTCGACCTTTCTAGCAAGAATTTCTGGGGTAATCTGTTCACACCCCAACCCAATAAAAAGAACCGCTGCAATATTAGGATTAAGTCCTATTCCTGCTAGGGCACGCATTGTCTGTTTGGAATCCACCCCCAGCTGAGCACATCCCTGGGTATGGGTTACTGCAACTGTTCCCGTGATTTTACTGGAAATCTGTGCGGTTACTGTATTTGCGCACATAACAGAAGAAATGATGGCAACATGATTTCTTACTCCAACCGATCCATCTGCTCGGCGATATCCCCAAAATGTTATAGAAATACCTCCTTATTGAAATAGGATAACAGTAAATTTTTGCATGTTCATAGAGTCATAGAATTTGAGGTTTATTTTATTCTGATAGCTATTAAGCCAATTTTTGGATTTTCATCGAAAAAAATACGGTTTAGAGTGGTAATGGATGTTGATTTTTATTTAAAGTGATATTTTAACTTTATAATTATTTATACTTCAATCTACGAAATTACATTAGCTACCTTGAAGAAAATACCTTTAATCAATGTTAATATGGTGTAAGGCACCATCTATTTTTTGTAGTCTAATTTTAGATAGAAATTCAATTTAAATTTTAATAATTAAAGAATAAATTTATAAGTTATAAATTCCAAGAAAGATTGAAATTGTGCCCATTAGGGTTGAATAAGCGAGTTAAACCCTATTCTGATAATTAACTCCAAGATGAGGTACACCTTATGAATTATAAATTAAGAATCCTAGTTTTAGCAATTTTTGGATTCGTTATTATAAGTGGGCATATCTTCTTTCGTTTGTATTATCAGGAGAAAACAAAAAGCACCGCCCAGTTCAATTACAACAACAGACTCAACAATTACCGAACAACCACAAAAAGAAGAAATAAAGCAAATAATCCCATTAGATAGGATTTAAAGTGGGGAACTGCGAAAGGATGGAATTCCTTCAATTGATAATCCAAAATTTATTGATCCAAGCGAAGCCAATTTTCTTTCAAACAATGATATAGTTATTGGTGTAAGCTATAATGGGATTGTTAAAGCATATCCTTTACAGATCTTGTCTGGCATGAGATCATCAATGATATGTTTGGTGATACTCCTTTTGTAATAACATATTGCCCTCTTTGCTACAGTAGCATTGCTTTTATAAGAGTTTTAAATGGACAGACAGTTGAATTTGGAACTTCTGGGCGCCTTTATAATAGTGATTTAGTAATGTATGATAGGCAGCCAGGAAATAATCGGCTTTCAATCTTTTAGCAAGACTTAACTGATGCTGGTAACCTTTGGAGCAAAATGCTTGGCCAGGTGTTAGTTGGAGAGTAGCTGGTTATCTGTTAACAAGGATCCCAACTGATGTGATGCCTTGGGGGGATTGGAAGCAACTGCATCCAGTAACTACAGCTCTTTCAAAAGAAACCGGATACATCAAGCCATATGGGGCAGATCCTTATAAGGGCTATTTTGAAAGTGCATCAATCTGGTTCCCTGTTGAGCATCGAGATGACCGTCTTTTTGAAAAAGAAGTGATCTATGGGATCGAATATAAGGGTCAATGAAAGGCATATCCTGTCCAGTATGTAGATAAAAATGAAGGTGTGAATGATGTTTTCCAAAACCGGGAGGTAGTTTTGTTTAAAGTAGGTAATATGGCTATTCGAGGTTTTAATACTGATATAGATGGGATATGGTTAACCTTTGAAGTTAAAGAAGAGCGAATTATTGATCAAGAGACAAACAGTATCTGGGATGAACATGGTCAAGCTGTTGATAGGCTGTTGAAAGGAACTATCTTGAAGCGGATCCAAAATGGACATATCGCCTTTTGGTTTGCTTGGGTGGCTTTCTATCCCTTAACGGAGGTGTTTGAGTAAATGCATCGGAAACTTTTAGCAAAAGCAGCGTCTGCGGGAATTATTTCTCTTTTACTTTACCTATTAGTTGTAATATTAACCACTCCAAATTTGACACCTTTAATAGCCGCATCTATTGCGTTACACATGAATGGCATTTACATCATTGGAATTTCTGTAAGTGTTGCAGTGCAGATGTTGATAGTGGATTATGGTAAAATATTAGGCTGTGAACTGCCTAGAAAAAAGACTTCTGGGCTGAATTTATTTGAGAGTGCGGCATCTTCGTTTTTTTCCTTTTTTGCCTTAGTTGCAGTTGGCTGCTGTGATACATGGCTATACATATTATCTTTTCTGCCTGCAATCTTTGGACTAGGCATAGCTAGTGTAATGATTCGTCATAGTACTCTATTTGCCCAGTTAGGGCTAGGTTTAATGGTTCTCACAAATCTTTATGCATATTTTCCCTGAAACGCAAGAAGAAGAAGCAAATACAAATGTCGTACCTGAATATCAATCCAAATGTTCCATAGGATTTTATGATAAAAGAATTCCAAATAAAGTCAATCCAGATTGTCCTATCCCAGAGAATTCTCCTTTGATTCCTAGCCAGCATTATAATCCAATATAACCCTTGGATCCTGTTAAAAATGGGAGGGATTCTCACTTCTTTTGAAAGGGGGATCTTTTAATAACTGTTAAAATTTATATGTCTAATTCAAAGCAAGAGTGTATTTACAATGGTAAACTATCAACGCATCACTGGTATTGGCGGAATCTTAGCAATGGTAATAGGTTTTGCAATTATGGGACTTTACAACAACGCTACCCACTCTTTGACTGTTGCTACATGGCAAGGAGATGAACCGCTTCCTGTCCATTTCTTGGTGCAGAAAAGCATATTCAGGAAAGCTCAGATCATAATAAGTGGTATATATCATTTTTACTATCACATGAATATCCAACATGAATGCCGACCAGATCGCCATTATGAATTCTTTGTGGACTTAGAAATCCTATCTGCAAACGGAATTCATGTTTGGAATGGGACGCTTCACTTTGAAAGTGCCTACACCTCATTTCGGGAAACTGCAGAAGCTAGTGCTACTGTGGAGCTCCCTCCGGGGAATTATATTTTATTGGTAGCAGCTAACAATTCATTTAACTCCCTAGATAAGGGTTTGATCAATCAAATGCCAAATACACAGGTCTTTCTTTCAAGCATTATCATAATAGTGGGTGGAAGTGTTCTTAGTATCCTTTTCATTACCCGACGCTTCTAAATAAATAACCTACTTGAACAAACTCATCTGCGAATTCTAACGAGGTGATAAAAATGGTAAGGACCCCAATTTTCAATGATATAATTTATTATTGAAGTTCCAAAGGTCACACAAACCTTTTTAAAAAAATCAACAATTACATTTAAGACCCTATTACTAAGTCTAGGGCGGATAAGCATTGGGTTCGCAAATCAAGAAACTCATTCGAGTTTTTTCATCAGTTGCGTTAGCATCCTTGGTAATAGGCGTCTTGACTATTTCCTTGGGCCCAGTACCTCCACTGGGGGATCTTATCAATCCAAATGGGGGCCTTTGGGCAATTTCACAAAATGCGGATCTCCCAGAGTTTCAAACAATTGAACTTCCAGGTCTAATCGACACTGTAACCATCTATCGTGATAGTTACGGTGTTCCTCACATTTATGCAAACACAGAAGAAGATCTGTACTTCGCTACTGGTTATGTACATGCACAAGATCGCCTTTGGCAACTGGATATTACCCGTCGTCAATTTAATGGTCGGTTATCTGAGATACTTGGAGATGTGGCGCTTGAAACGGATATTTTTTACCGAACCATCGGGTTAGAACGGGTTGCGAATCAATCCTACCAGACATTTTTAGCCCAAGATCCAGATTCCACCTATTTACGGGCTCTTCATGCTTATACTAAAGGTATTAATACTTATATTGAGAATATGCAACCTAAAGATTTGCCATTGGAGTTTCGACTCATAAATTATGAACCAACTCCTTGGCGGCCTCACGATACATTGGCTTTCGCCAATATGATGGAATGGTCGCTTGCAGGAGATATCGACCTTGAATTGATAATGGCACAACTTGTACATCGGTTTGGGAGAGAAAAGGCAGAAGAATTGTTCCCGATTGAGAATACCATCGGACAAATTCCAGTGATTCCAAATTATGGAAGTTATCCTAGTTCACCCCTAACCCCCGCTGTTTACTACTCACAAATTGAGACATCAATGCAAGAAAAGATTCCTAGGGGCTTAATTAACTCGATTACTCGAATTCTAGATAGATTAAAGCGAATACGTTCCATAAAGGTCGGTGATATACCTATAAACGAGTTTAGGGCAAGTTTTCTTGGAAGTAATAATTGGGTAATAGATGGTACTAAATCCGCTACTGGATGGCCGATCCTTGCAAATGATATGCATTTGAGCCATAGCTTACCGCCAATTTGGTACGAAATTCATCAAGTCTCGAATGACAGCGGCTTAAATGTCTATGGATTTTCTTTTATAGGCGCACCCACTGTCATCGCAGGGCACAACGAATATTGCGCATGGGGTTATACGAATGTAGGGGCTGATGTAACAGATTTCTATTATTACAAACTGAACCCGAACAATCCTGATCAATATTGGAGTGCAAATAAAGGAGATTGGGAGTCCTTTACAATAGTAGAAGAAAAGATACCCGTGAAAGACGCGGAAGACTACCCCCTATCCATTAGATACACTGAACATGGCCCTATCATAAGCGAAGAGGTGCATAGGGAAAGCCAATATGCCACTCTGCTTCCTGAATATACTCCAGTAGCGATGCGCTGGACAGGGCACGATACGCCCGATCCTCTGATGCGTGCGGTGTACAATTTCAATCATATGCATAATCTTACAGAATTCATCCAAGCGGGCATCGATTGGTGGGTACCTGCACAAAATACCGTATTTGCTGACATTTATGGCAATGTTGCAATACGTCCTGTGGGGCATTACCCACTTCGTCCTCCTGGTTATTGGGGACGTGTCCCTCATAACGGATCTGCTGGAGAAAATGAATGGCTTGGATTTATCCCCTACGATGAAATACCAGTATCGGCTAACCCTTCACAGCATTATTTGGCAAGTGCTAATCAGAAAACTGCGGGCCCTGAATATCCATATTTTCTTGGCTCCTTTTTTGCCAATGGGTATCGCGCAAGACGAATCAATGAACTACTGCGGACAGGTGGAACAGGTCCTCATGGGACAATTACTTTTCAAGACATGCAACGGTTCCAAACAGACAATGTTGACACAGCAGCATTAGCATTTAAACCGCATATCCTCAGTATATCCCCAACCAATGACCCACAGGTTCAAGCCGTTCTCGAATATATAGCCCCTTGGAATGGGTCTATGCTCAAGGATTTAGTAGCTCCTACAATTTGGCGTGAGTGGCTCGATTATTTTATGCACAATACTTTTGATGATGAATATAAGGCAGCTAATGCAATAGGTTTACCTCTACCCCAATGGACTGTCCTTGAAAATTTTACTCTATACAATCAAAGTGTGGATTGGTTTAATGATATATCCACTTCAAATCATGTCGAAACTATCAAAGATATCATTTTAAAAAGCATGAAAAACACAATAAAGCAATTAACAGAGGATTTTGGGAGTGATATGAAAAAATGGCTTTGGGGAGATTACCACAAATTGCATGTCGATCATCTGGCTGGCCGAGATCTATTTGGTCCCCTGAGTGCTCCCCCATTTCGTTATGATGGTGACGCGAATACACTCAATGCTGCAGGGGGATCTAAAAAAACATTTGCGAATGTAACATATCGAGAAGTTCATTCAGGCCCATCAGAACGCTTTGTCGTAGATCTGGGAAAACTTCGAGAAAACACATTGGAAAAAGGTACTTATCCTAATGTGGCTGAGAGTGTGATCCCTGGGGGGCAACGGGGGTGGGCGTTATCGTACCATTACAAGGATCAATTGGAAACACTTTACGTTATCTATGAATATCACCCCTCTTTGTTTTATGCGTCAGCTTCCATGTTTCATGACTCAAATCCGAGCGAAATTGAATCTACTCTTCTTATAAAGCCATTAGGAGAATAGAGATTTGAACAGGATCAACTTAGAGTATTTTCAACACCATAATTTCTTAACTGGAATTGGTTTAACGATGTTTCTAGCAGTTCTACTTCTTTTCTTCGGTATATGGCAGTTGTATATTATCGCAGCTATACTTGGGGGTTTTATAGCTGGAAAAGACAAAGCACGACGGGGTGCAGTGGTCGGTTTTCTTGGGATGCTCCTTGCTTGGATTCTCTATCTAAACACCGACTTGGTTTCTGGTATGGTGGTCTGGGATCAATTTTTTGAGATCGGTCTAGGCTCGTCAGGCCTAGGCTTTCTAGGAGTGGTTCTTTCATTGCTTTTTGGAAGTATCCTGGGAGCAGTTGGGGGGTATTTAGGAGCTTCAATTAGGGCATTATGGGATTATGTTTGTTCCTGAAACTCTGAAAGATGAACCTGTACGGTCATTATGAATAAATTTGATCTCACACCCTTCAGCCCCGTTCCCTAAGAATTTGGACATCTCAACGGTTACTTTAGGGTTAATCGTTTCTGCCCAGGTCTGATAGAGTGGAGGGCATACTGCTTTGCATACATATCCTGCTAAGTGTTCCCGTCCGGATCGCTTCATAGTCTCAAACCATGGACACTTATGAATAACCACGGTTCCAAAGTTCTTATCTACCTGCACCAACTCATAAGAATGCCCATCAACTAACCATTTCACTTTAAGAGTCTCGATAATAGTATAAACATCACGTTTTGAGAGATTCAGCAACTTTTGAGCGAGCTTGGCCTGTTGTTGAGTGATCCTAATCCACACCTGAACATCGATCTGAAGCGCATCATCAAAGCAATCCAAGTAATGTTCCACTTCAATGAACCAGAAGCCATCTACCCAAGTATAAGACCTTCGAAGGTAGTTGATTATCCCATCTTTATCTAAAACCAATGGCTATCCCCCACAAATTCTATCAATAGGAGTAACTGTTGTCTAATTTTAGGTACTTTCTAAGATAATCAATTTAAGAATTTACATGATTTTGGCAGGTTGAGCCAACATTACTGTGGTTGCTTTAATATCTAGGCTTTTCTCGCTGCTTCTTATCCTTTACCTCTTATTTTGAGTTGGATCTAGTTAAAAGACAATTTCTTACCCAACCTGTTATCCTTTCATTAACCTCGGTCGGGTATGGATAACCCGCCTTCTCACTTGTCTCCATTGCTATCCATCGAAACAGGTCCATTGTAACTAATAATGCACGCGTAATGTTTTCCTTATTATAATGAGCAAATGCATTGCGTAACTGTTCTAAGGCTCGATGATCTACCCACTCTTCTAGATAACGTCCACGAAACCAGGTGTCATAGTTCCAACCCTTAGTTACGTGAGAATGCTATATCATCATCTGGAGCAGCAACCGCTTCATATAGTCATCACTGTATGTTTTCGCAGTCCATAACTCCCCTCGTTGTAATTTCTTTGCTGTCCAAACAGCATGATACAAGAAATCGTTGACGGTCTCAAGAAACTTCGAATGAGTAGGTGGATAGGAGGATGATATTTCAATAGAAGAAATAAGTGCCCGGAATTGAATTAACTTCCCATCTTTGTCGAGAAGTACACGCATCCCGCGCCCAAATACATCTCTGAGTTCGGCTGCAAGTTGGGGAGCAATTTCACCTTTTAATCACAGCTGGATCTTTCTTTCAGGGATGATAGCGAAATCAACATCAAGCATACCCTTAAAAAGGACGCGACGTTCCATATCATCTCCTGGTGTAGGTTCTACGAATGTTAATAAAGGTTTGCCGATGTTAGCTACCCAATCTGCAGTTGCCAAATAGTGTTTTGGATCCGTGGTGATGACCATGATGTCCAAGTCAGCCCATTCATCTGTAGGATTATCAATCTGAGCTCGGGATCCTACAATGATCGTTCCACGAATATCAGAGCAGGTTTCAGCCCATTTAACAAATCTTTCTACCAACTGTTCATATGATGGTTTGGAATCGCTCATTTTTTGCTCCTCTTCCAGTACATTTGACTTGATCTTTGTTTAATACTTTTTCTTAATTTTAATGTTATATCAAAGAAAATTTATGATTATATATCTTTGAAATGTCTTGTTTACGTAATAAAACAGTCTACAGGGCTTTAAAGCGCTTCGAAGTAAAATCTGATAGCTATATTTAAAACAAGTGGTGAATCAAAATTGAACAATACCAATTTTGGAAGCATTATTTAGTAATCTGCTCCGAGGTAGGCTTCAATTACATCTCTATTGGTCTCAATTTCGTCCGGAGTCCCTTGGGCGATGATCTTGCCTCGGGCCATCACAAAGATCTCATCGGAATAGTTGAATACCACATCCATATTATGTTCGATTAGAAAGATGGTTGAATCTTTCGTGAGATCCAATATCTTATCCATGATTTTATTTCCTAATGTCGGATTGATTCCCGCCATTGGTTCGTCTAAAAGCAACAATCTAGGGGCAGTCATTAATAATCGACCTAATGCGAGTAATTTTAATTGTCCCCCTGAAAGTTCTTCTCCGAGTTGATCTCGGATATGCGAAATTTCCAGGAATTCTAAGACATCTAGTGCTCTTAACGTGTTTTGACGCTCTTCCTCTTTGATTTTCTTTCGATTGAAAAAGATATTTAGAAATGACTCTCCAGTCTGATTTTGTGGCGCCACAAGTAAATTTTCTAAAACAGTCAATTTTGGCCAATTTCGTGTCGTTTGAAAGGTTCTCATCATCCCGGTTAAGGCCGCTTCATGAGTAGTCAGTCCATCAACCCTAAGGTCTTCAAATTTTACAAAACCGACATCCTCTTTTGGAGTGGTTTCATCTTTTCTGGTAAACTTTGCCAGTAACCGATTATACAGTCGGTTAAGAAATCCTACTTTCTTGGTTCCGTCTTTCTCTTCTTCTGCTTCGTCAGGATGTGACTTCTTAAGCCAGCAAGTAACGACATTAAAAAGAGTAGTCTTTCCTGATCCATTAGGTCCGATTAATGAAAATAGCTTATTTTTCGTAACAAGAACTGTAGCCCCTTCTAAAGCTTTTACTCCTCCAAAGTACTTATGAATATCTACTGCTTCTAAACTAAGATCTTCGGAGTCAGAGTTCTTTGACATAGGGTTCGTCACCTTACTTATCCAATTCTTCATCATTCGAAAATTAAGGAGTACGATCTCTCTCTTCTTCAATTCTTTCTTTTTCACTCAGACTTTGCCTAGCCAGGATGGCTTGATCAGAGCTCGCGCGCTGCTCTGTTGTTAGTAGAGACAAATATTTTTCATTATTGGTTCTTGGTTCAGGAATTAACCCGGCAGGTTTAAACAGGAGAAATAGAATAAGAATCGACCCCAGAATCACAAATCTCATGTTATCAGGGTTTATAAAGACGTCAATTTGCAGGGAATGGAATAACCGCCCTATATATGCCGTTTCTGGGCCCAAGTGCAAGTTAATATTATGCTTTACCGCATCTATTTGCGCTCCACGTAAAAACAGAGTAACGAGTGCTGTTCCAGCGAATGCTCCTCGACTGTTTCCTAAACCCCCAATAATTATGAAAATATAAAGGTCAAACGTTAAAAATGGCCGAAAATCAGAGGCTTCAAAGGCACTAAATGTTGTGGCATACATGATACCCGCGATCCCTGCGATGAAGGCAGCAATCGTGGTGACTTGCCACCGGAACCGGGCAACATCTTTCCCAACTGAAGTGACAGTGATATCATCTTCCCGAATGGCGCGTAAAGCTCGTCCGTAAGGTGATTTTCGAATTTGCTGGACAAACCAGTAGACGCACACTGAAATGATCAGGAAGAATATTAATAACATTAGCTCCCATAAAAATACAGAACCCCAGCCAATATCCTCAAAGAACGTTATTCCAAATTCAGATAATTTCTTATTAAATGGAGATGCACGGGTAAATCTTATTTTTAATAGATTCGAGATGACTTGCGTGGGGGGACCAATCGGTGCAGGAGCCCAAAGCCATCGTTTCTCGTTCTGAAGAATCATTCGAATAAGTTCCCCTCCAGCGATCGTCATGATTGCAAAATAATCCGCTCTTAACTTAACCGTCGGGATAGAGATTAAATACCCAAAGGCACTAGAAATGGCCAAAGCAGCAATCACAGACATGAAAAAAGGAACGTTGTACACACTGTAGAGTAATGTTGATGTATAGGCTCCGAGGGCAAAGAAACCGACTTTACCAAAATTGGGGAGCCCCATCGATCCCACTTCCAGATCTAAACTTATTGCTCCAACGAAGAAAACTAAAATAGTTGCTGCGGTTCCAATTACCCAAGTGGCTTTGGCTGATAATGTGGATAGCCCGTAAATAAAGAGCAGTAAGATTGGAATAGCGAGTGCCGCTCCAATGAATACTTCTGGTTTTTCTCGTATTTGGGAACGGACGGTCCTCCATAATCCTTCGCCAAAGGATTTCAAGGAAGTTTTATGATTATCCATTTGCTTCAACTCTACCCATTTATGGCTAAACCCTCGCTCTTGTGGCCTCAACGGTTCCAAGAATCCCTTGGGGTCGTAAAAGCAGGACGATTATCAAAACGATGAATCCAATCCCTTCTGCATAAGCTGGAGTAAATGTGATTGTAAATCCTATTGTTTTCTCAAGTATAGATTCAAGTCCCCCCGGTTTCTGAAATTCTGTAAATACAATAACTGTTAATTGCCGGGCATAAGCAAGCAGAAAAGCGGCAATAATTCCCCCCCGGAAGGATCCTACGCCTCCGAGGATGACAACAGCAAAGATTGGAAGCAGCAAATAAAAGCCATCATAGGTACTAAATCGAGGTTGATTCGCTCGAACGAAGGCCGCACCAAACCCAGTTATGCCCGCCGCAAGAAACCAAGTATAATAAACAATCCGCTTCGTATCGATTCCGGATACTTGGGCCAATTCCATCGAATCCGAGGTAGCTCTCATGGCGATCCCAAATTTTGTATGCGTAAATATATAATCAATAATAATAACAAGTAGAAAACTCATTAAAATAATGTAGAGCTCAAACACAGTGATTCTTATCATTTGAGTTTCTGTTAATTCGAAGGTATAGTACTCTTTTCGAAGAAATTTCGGCAACCAACCTGGTAATGAAGCAGTTGAGGTACAAGTTGGACAATTTACTGTATTGGGCCGTGGAAAATCGCCGAAAACCATCGATAGTGTGTTTCTAATGATTAATCCAATGCCTATCGACGCTACGGTCCAAGAACTTGGGCTGGCGCGCAGCATTCGCAAACGATCGTAAACAAGGATTTCCCCAAGAATTCCGAGTATTCCTACGATTACAAACGCAAACATCGCTTGGATAAACAGATTATTAATAAAATGCCTAGTATCCGATGGGAGAAGATTGCTAAGAATTTGCAGGAACCACCAAGAAGCAAACATGCCTGAAGTCACGTACTCTGCTTGAGCAAAATTAGAAAATTTTAACACAGAATAGACCATATTCAGACCAATAGTTAACATAATCAATATTCCTGCATATACTAGCGCAAGAATGGCGTGCCCAACTATATTGACTTGCATAAG
This sequence comes from Candidatus Heimdallarchaeota archaeon, assembly GCA_046761065.1. Taxonomy (GTDB): domain Archaea; phylum Asgardarchaeota; class Wukongarchaeia; order Wukongarchaeales; family JBHIFL01; genus JBHIFL01. The sequence goes on along the minus strand of JBHIFL010000038.1, from coordinate 13,046 downwards.
TAATTCACTTCCCTTGTTGGGATTGCTTACTTCTTCGTCCTCTATCTCGAGCTCCGAGGTAGAGTTTTCGGATTCGGTCTTCTGCTAACAGCTCCTTTGCAGGCCCTTCTGCTGCGATTTCCCCGGTCACGAGTACGTATCCTCGATCAGAAAGTTCCATTGATCTCCTAGCTCTTTGTTCTACAAGTAATATAGAGATTCCAATGTTTTCCTTCAAGGATAAAATCAATTGCAGCATTTCTTCGGCTAAATTCGGAGCTAATGCTGCTGTTGGTTCATCAAGGATCAAAATTTCAGGATCCGGCATTAAAGCCCGAGCTAAGGCAAGCATCTGTCGCTCTCCTCCGCTTAAAAGACTGGCTTTTTGTTTAAACCGCTCTTCAAGAATTGGGAATAAATCAAACATCTTTTGTACTCTTTCTTGGTAATACGCGTCCCATTTTTTTACGAATAACCCCATTTTAAGGTTTTCTTCAATGGTCAAACTAGGGAATACATTAACGAGCTGGGGAACATAACCAAGCGGAATTCCCGCCGCAATAATCTCGTGAGGCCTCATATGACTTACCTCCATATCACGGATAAACACTTGACCAGAAAATAAGTCTACCAGACCAATACAAGTCTTGATTAGGGTCGATTTTCCAGAACCATTTGGGCCTATAATCGTTACCAGCTCACCTTCATCAACGTGGATATCTACTCCATTGATCACTTGAAGTTTACCATAACCAGAATATAAGTTATAAGCCTGAAGGACTGGGTGGGTCATATTAACGCATCCCAGAAGGTTTTAAGAACACCTTGGGTTTAACAATATATAAAGCCGCTTTTCTTAAAAAATGTTATGAGCCCGGAGGACGGTCTTGGTTCAATATTTGCATCCCTATAGGTTGTATCGGGGAAACTGGTTTTCTCACTACTTACTTAATCAAAGGTCCTTAAAAAAATAAGGGGAGAGGGGATATTTACTTTTTCCACCGGAGAGGAGGGTTATTTTCTTCGTTTTCGTCTAAATACCATTGGTGTTAAACCCGCAAGCCCCAGTGAAAATATCACTCCTAGGATTTCATTCCCGAACTCAGGAACGACTGTTGTTACGATTTGTGTGGTTAACGTTGTTATTGGTGGTCCTTCAACTTGAGTGACCTTGTTGTCAGCAATAGTCCATCCTGTTCCGTCTGCTAAAAGAAGAGATGTATCAGTGAACATTGATGCACCCATTGTGGCTCCAGGAGGTAAGCCCCATTCACCAAAAGAAGTATAGGTTCCTCCAACAAGTTGTACAAAGTCATAGCGACCAACAACTTCACCGAGCTCGTTGAATCGAATGTATCCCGATGCCCCATCATGCTCAATATCATAGAGGGCTGCTAACAATGCATCGCCATCAACGCTGTTTGCTGCGGCTAAACCTTTCGCAGCAACATAAACCGCATCGTATGACATTGGTGCGTATGCGTTGAACATAATTCCTGTATCCTGACTTAGTTTCGGACCCTCGAGGTGGGCCCACGCTGGATCAAACCAGCTTTCATTAAACTTGGCATAGCCAGGGGCAGTAACTGGAGCTGGCGTGGTACCAATCGAGAGTTGCATCGCTTCTTTAACGCTTGGATCTCCCATGAAGGTGGCGGTGGTCGACCACCCGTCCGTAGTGATCCATGGGACATCAGTAAGCCCTAGATCACGAGCCTTCTTCATGCAAGTGGCGGCATCTACGTCAATAAAGTTTCCCAATATAAATTGCGGGTTTGCATCTTTTAGTGCCTGGACTTGAGCAGACACTTCCGTGGCACCTGGGTCAAATATTTGATCGGTAATCACTGTCCCACCTCTTTCCTCATAGATTTCTGTAAAGACTTCAATCAAGCCCGTTCCATACGAGTCGCTGGTGTGAACCGTTGCTCCACGTGCCCAGCCGAAGGCCTGAACAAGATCTGCGATAGCCCTTCCCTGATCAGCATCCGACGCAACGACGCGCATGAAGTACGGATACAGCTCCCGATCACTTAAGGCGGGGGAAGATGACGCGTAGGAGATTTGTACAATTTTGTGGGGTGTTAATTCCGTAGCCATTGCCGCACTGACACTACTTCCCGAAGAGCCGCATATTATGTGAGCTCCCCAAGCAATTAAGGCTTGGGCGGCCGCGGCGCCTCCGGCGGCTGTATTATCATCATCTTGTACATTTGAGACGAGTTTGACCCCTTCAGGGAGGATTCGATCCGTTCCTGTTTGAGCGTTAATCTCTTCAACGGCCATCAGAAACGCATCTCGTCGATCACGTCCTGCGTCAGGTCGCTTTACTATGGGGAACACCCCGCCGATTTTGATCTCTGTGGGAAGCTCGGCCGTTGCTTTCACTGGCCCAAGGTTGGCACTTGTTGCTGCAACAATAGATATTAGCATTAGCCCAACTAGTAATACTGCAGGTTTACTTTGTTTATTCATTTTCTACTCACCTATTTTTTTACTCTTGACTTAAGCGCAGCTGTTTTTCGAAAAATCCATCAACTTGCTTTTTTCTTAAGTCATAATATTGAATGTATATAAGTTGTTTATATATATTTTTTGCTCGCTTTTAAGTGTTAGAACTAGTGATGATTCAAAAAAGAACTAAAAATCCATGACAAGGTTTGGTTGATCACTAGGTCAAAATAACCCTAATTTTAATTCAATTAAACTTCATACAGGCTTAATACAGAGGTAAGTTTCCTTTAGAGCTAATTGATGAGGCGTAACTTTGCTCACGTAGATTTTTTTCAAAAATGTCTAATTATAACTTCCAGTCCTATCGAGATAGAAGAATCCTGAAGTAAAAACTTCGTCATCTGTTTTGTACAGAGTCACACACGAATGGACACGTATTAGACGTTATGGGCGCAAACGCCTCCCAAAGCCGTTTCCATGCAATAAGGATCTGTTCTAGACGTAGTAAGTGGTATCACGAATGGCAAAGGAGATGGTAGGAGCGATCTGGGTGATGAAGTAGTTGATACCAAAGGGAATAGAAGAAAATTCTACTTGGAAATTTTCGAACGTTGTATCGGAGGGCATGTCCGTTTCAACCCAGATATTCCCCTCTTCAGGATCAGCACTAAATGTCACTTCATTGAGAGCCCAGTTGGCATTCAGTACATTTCTGTAGAGTTTGCGGCGTTCTGATGGAGGGATATCTTTGACAAAGGCGACAAGGGATTTAACATTGATCCATTCGTCACTTGCAACGAGTTGAACTTGAAATATATGGTCTTCTATTTGATAATTTACTATAATTTTGGGTTCGTCTTCAATACGAATAATTTTTAGGTCCATTTTTTCGAGCCACTCGGCTACTTGCTTAATGAGTTCGGTCATGCGTTTTCACCTTGACGATTCATGAGTAAATCCTATGAGGGAAGGAATGAGTAGGTTGATTGTAGGAACGGTAATCTAGTTTGAAAACCTACGAGCAGTTGGACGAGTTGAGTTGTCTTTGGGGATGTGTTGTACGCTTTTTATGTTGTCCAATCTATAAAAGATTTTGAAATACTTTCAAGACAAATAATTCTACATTGCACTTAGGATGCATAAGAGCTAAAGTCAATCTGGAATAAAAGCACCTAGCTCTTCTAATTCATTTTCCAATTTTTTCACAGATTCTTCCACCATTTCATCGCTCTTAGCACCTGTACAGACGATGTTACCTGATTTGAATAAAAGAATAACGGTGCGGGGAGACTTCATCCGATAGATCAGACCAGGAAATTGTTCAGGTTCATACATACAGCTTTCTAAAAGAACACTGGTGAGTTCAAGGTCGATTTGACGGCCGAGACTTCCAGATGCCACGATATTGACAATTTTAGCCTCGGGAGGGCGGGTAATGTTAACCCCAGTTTGGGCTAAGATCTCGACAATAGCTTGTTTCACTTCGTGAATCTGTGTTGTTGAGGACATCCCTACTATGACAGCTTTTCCTGTACTGAACAGGAGGATTGAGCATCTATAAGGATATGATGGTTCTTGGAATTTGAGGATGATTCCAGGGAACCGTTTCGGTTCATAACGAGTATCAATACAAGGAGGTAATTTACTTGTAATGTCTTCCAAGTCAATATGTTGGAAGATATCAAGGGTTGCAACCACATTTTGAATTTTCACATTAACTTCTACCACGCTACCACACTCCATTGCTTTCTCCGGGTGATGTAATCTTATAATGTCCCTCCTTGGTGAATATTAAAAAGGAACCACCGGAGACATATCTGGCATATTTAAAACGGAACTGCTTTATATAGTATATAAAGGTGATTGTCCTATCTTTTTTTTACATCTTAATAAATACGGTTATCTCCATTTTTTTGGAAGTTTTGATATTCTAAGAGGAATCCTGTGGTTCGCAACCACATCTTTTTATATTATCAGTTAGTATTTGAGTGTAAATTCACAAGAAAGCCAGTGATACATTTAATACGATAGTAACAATTCAATAAATGAAATACAGTCATATAATTTTTATTTTCTTCAAATGAAACCTTACTATCAAAAAGTACGAGCATATCTTCCGCAATTAAAACAGGAGTTGTAAAGCAATTATTAAGAAACCCTTAAATCCAAAAACGCCCCGTGAAAATCATACTAGATGGATAAATTATCTGTGTTGGAGGTCATGAGGTGGCAGCTGAAATTGAAGAGCGTGCTAAAGAACTTGTGGAACGCCTACTTAGTGATGTATCAATTAAAGGAGTCATTATTTCCGATAATGAAGGAAAACCTATTTTTTCATCATTTAGTGAAGAAATTGATTCTGATTTGCTTTTTGATAGCACTAGACTTGCCCCTATTGCCTCAACAATGTTAAATGTATCAGCAGGAAGTATGCGGAAACTATTTAATCAAAATCTGGAAAGTATCGTCTGTTTTGTTGGAGATAATGTGTTCTTACTTGTTCCTAGCGAAAAAGCGAACATTTTAGCAAATATCGCGCGGGAAATCGTTTCACTTCGGGGTGTTGAGTACTATCAGGAGAAACTTCGTACAACTGTTCGAGAGATTTCGGCTTTAATGGTGACAATCGGTTTGGAAGAAACGATTTCTGTAAAAATGAAACGTGCAATTCCGGAGGCTTTAGCTGTGGGAATTGTAACAAACGAAGGGCTCCCACTGGCGTTTCAAACCATAATTGATGATGCCGCTTTAGCAGCAGCCGCCAACGGCCTTTATGTCCTTGCTACTGCCATGGCCGACCAGCCTTACGTAGATTATGTTGCGGCACAAGCGGATCAAGCTAGTCTGCTCCTACATAAGTTAGATGAGGAAAGAGCGCTCGTTGTTGTAGTACCAAAGGAGCAAAAGTTAGGGGAATACATTGCTAAGATCAAGCAAGTTCTTCAAAGCTAATAGAATGGGATGAGACTTACGCATTTACTCTCAGGAGAAGACGTGAATTTAGGGTTTTAAATATTATCTATTTTTAAAATCTCCCCTGTAAGCTTTTTTCCCATATTTTCCAATTCGTTCATTTGCTTAGCTAGGAGTTTTTGGTCTTTCGCCATTCGAGTTTTAATACGTTTCTTTCTTCGAGCTATCTCTTGGAGTTTACTCTCGACATCCTTCAGTTGAGCTTCAATACCGCTTATTTCTTGAAATAATATCGCAGTTTCGGAGGAGGAGCGGAACTGCTCGATGTCTGCTTCCAGTTTCCTCTGCGCTTCTATCGGGTTATGAACAAGTCGAGGATTTTGGATCAAGCGTTCTGCGGCTGCTATACCCTTCCGCCCACGAGATTTATCGATAACCAACTTTCCTGTTTGAATACTCTCTTTGATGCCCCGTGCAACCTCAATCAGCACGTTTGGGCTATTATTGTCCATAATATAAGCTTGGTAGGGATCTTCTAAATAATTCCCAATTTGTTCCATTGCTCGAGGTGTGAAAAATTCTTGAACCGCATCAGCTTGGGTTTCAATTTTTTTCAAAGCCCTTTTCAACGGTCTGATTATCTTTCGGATCTTCTGTTCTAGTTCATACTTTGCTCGTTGAATATTCTCCCATTCTTGAAAGTTTGGATCTTTCTGCAGTACCTTTATCTGGCTTTCAAGCTCTCTTTTTCGTTTTAATACCACAATTTCCTCCTTTTGCAACTCATTTAGTTCTCGGATAATTTCATTCAGCTTCTGATGTTGTGTTCGGAGTTGTGAAGACCGTCGTAAAAATACCTCCGCTTCTCGGTTCAATGAGAATGTTTCATCGCTGAATTGTTTGAGCTCAGCCATCTTCTTCCCGAAGGCTATAAGTGAACTGTGCAAATCTTTGATTTCTTTTCGAGAGCGGATCCATGGAGCAGCTAGGATAACACGATATTTAGAAAATAGTGTTTTTGCATCCCTTGCAAATTGTAATGAAGAATCATGAAATTGACGAAGAGTATTGTAATCCGGATTTTGCGGGTCAGAGACTTTCAGACTCTTCAGCATTACCTGGAACGCTTCCGAAAACTTATTTAGATGACGAGCGACTTTGTACTCTGATCTCGTTTTAGTTGTTCTGACAAGTTGTTCAGATCCTTTCCTCAATTCGGATGTCACATAGTCTTCAATCTTCCTTATGGCATTTGTTATGTCCCTAATAATTGCTAGTCCTTCCTGTACTAATTTTTGTGCGGTTCTGGTATTCTGTTTAAGTTTTTTCCCAATTTCTCGGTTCAACCACATATCCAGTTGGTTTATCTGAATTCCAGCCAAAGATTTCCCTCAATTATATTATCTAGTACCATCTGAAGACACGATGTATTTCCTTGCCTGTATGATCATTTTCTACAGAATAGAAGGGGTTTTGGTGATTTAAATAATTCTTTCTACTAGTAAAAAATGGCACCAATAATTCAATCGAACTTGCAAATCAAATCTAACAATTATTTAAGAATCGGGTCAAGTCTATTTGGAGTAATCTCTACCAAAATATCAGCCAAAAGCTCCAACTAGGCGAATCATTACCAAAAACCGTGTAATCTATTCTGATTTTCCATATTAGATTTGTGAACTAAGAAGGGTGACCCACTTTTAAGAAAGAAGGAAGGGTAACTTTTATTTTCCTATAGCTCGTGGATAGAAAGAGACATTATCGACGATGGAAACAATCGTAAAGTGGATAATTTATGATAATAGAAAGACCGTGGAAGCATTTTTACTGGAATTAGGATTGGCTACCTCATATATTGTCCTGATTAATGGAAAGATTGCCAAATTGAAAGCTTTAATCAACAAATGGGATGAGGTCATTATTCTTCCCCAGCTAGCTAGGGGATCTTACACATCCAAGATCTACACACGGATACTTTCAGAGTTCTGAATTAATTTTTAAACCATTCTCCAACTAAATATTTGGTAGAGAAAATCAAATGGGACAAGATGAATATTGGTATGCAAAGCATATGATACAATGGATACACACGCTATTAATTCATAGCAGTTTTATATTGCCCAGAAGTGGATAACCTTAAGTATCTGGCTCCACAATATTCATTTTAAAACTCTTTATCAAGAATTAGAAGAAACTTCATTGTATTGCGTAGATAAAAGAAATCCTTCTGTATACATAAGTGTTTTCCCCTAGAGAATGCTAAAAAGGATATAGAATAAAAGAGAACGCTTTTCAGAGAAAGAATCTAATAAGATATAGAGAACTAAAAGAAAGATTGAAATGAGTCAAATCAACCCTATAAATTCAAGCATCTCAATTCAATAGGTGGCTTCAAAGAGTTTATGAAGAAAGAAACATTGAAAATGAATAAGATTAAAATTTATCATCGATTCAGATATAAATGGTTTTAGAACTCTTGGAAGCCAAAACAGAAAAAATATGGAGTCCAAGGTTTTTGGTTGAACCGGTTGTCACTGGTGGGTAATATGTCTAAAAAGAAATCGACCTGGTCGATGATCAAAAGTGTCCTAAAACGTGAGAAAGATGTAGCTCTACTTGTCGATGGTCCTAATATTCTTCGCAAGTTTGACGGACGACAGGTGAAATTAGAGGACATTGAGGAAGCAGCAGCTCAGTTGGGTAATATTGTGATAGCTAAAGTCTATTTGGACACCAACGCGCCTGTAAAGTTAGTTCAAGCTGTAACAAATAGCGGCTTCGAACCAGTTATGGTGACTCAAGACATCCATATTACCATGGCAGTTGATGCATATAATTTAATCTACTTGAATGACACACAAGTTCTAGCAATTGCTTCACGACATGCTAGATGTGCGCCTCTTTTGAGAAAAGTTAAAGAAAAAGGCATTGAGACAGCAATTCTTGGGTTTGAACCGGGGTTTGCCGTAGCATTAAAAAATAGTGCCGATTATGTCTTTGAACTCTCCCCCAAGGAGATGGAGAGCCCTCCAGCTCCCAATGAAAGTTCACACGATTCAAAAGGATAGCTTGATCAAACGATTATAATCGCTTTTAATCGAGATTCTTCTTAGATAGGTCTTTAAATACAGCAAATTAGGCTGTAAGTTAAGAACTAACCAGTAATCGGGCACAAAAGAGTCAGTAGTGTTCACTAATTTTGGTCCATTATGGTATTCTTAGATTGTGAAGCCTTCGATAGTATTAGAATCGATTTGTTGTATTAATTCTATTAGTAAGTTTACCATGTTTTCGATATCTTCAATAGCTAACATGCCCGCATGTGAATGAATGTGTCTTGTAGGTACCCCCAATACTATAGATGGAACACCTATACGGCTAATGTGAATGACTCCACCATCTGTACCTCCACGAGCCATTCCAGACAGTTGATATTGGATTTTTTTGTCTTCTGCGACCTTTATCACAAAATCTTTCAGCGGTTGTGGGGGGATAAGGCTCCCGTCATATGTTAATATTGAGACTCCTTGTCCCATCTTTGCAGGGGCCTCATAGGCTTTTATCCCTGGAACATCACCACTGATATCGACCTCACAGATAAAAGCGACATCCGGATCAACTAAATAGACAGCAGTTCGGGCGCCTCTTAGACCAACTTCCTCTTGGGTTGTTGCAACTCCTACAACAGTGTTTGGATGATCAATCCCTTGCTCCTTTACACGTTTCAAGGCTATCATCGCAGCAAACGCGCCAATCCGGTCGTCAAACGCCTTGCCCACTGCGATCGTACTGTTACGAATTAGCGAAAACGGGCTCACAGGCACTACCGGATCGCCTATTCTGAAACCATCCTCTTCTGCTTCTTCTTTACTAGAACATCCACAATCAATAAACATTTTGTCTTTTGTTATAACTTTTTTTCGTTCTTCAGGGTCCAACACGTGGGGAGGCTTGGTTGCTACTAACCCTAATCGATCTCCTTTGTGTGTTCGAATCGTTACTCTCTGTCCTAGAAGGACTTGATCAAACCACCCGCCTAAAGGGTCAAAAGTTAAAAATCCACTTTTATCAATCCCTGATAAAACAAATCCAACCTCGTCTATATGACCGGGAATCATAATCGTGGGTTTTTCTGTACTTCCTTTGAGCTTAAATACAACTGAACCGAGCTTGTCTGTCAGGATTTCGTCAGCAAACTCCGTAGTAAATTTCTTTACAATCATAGCAGTTTCATTTTCAAATCCTGGAGGACCAAAAGATTCTGTCAGTTCCTTGAGAATTTCTAATTCGTGCTGATCCATATAATTAACCTCAATCTTGGGTAATATACCACCTATAAATAAGTGATGATAATTTTGTGAACTACCTCTACAAAAAGGAACTGTGCGAGGATTTCTCTAAAAGAAGCCAACTAAGCCTAATCCAGCCAAACTTGTTGAATAACTGAGAAAATACGAAATGTAACTTTGGGATCGGTCCGTGACTCTAATCAGTGTGTCAACAACCGAAGACGTGTCTCATCCATAGGATATAATGTAAGTGTAGTACACGCCAAAAAAAACATTAAACTCTTTTTTGACAATGGGTTTAACAACGAGATTTGCATGATAAGGCCCCAAACATCTTTGGGACAACTTGAGAAGTTAGGTAATTGAAGTAATAAAGCGAGGTATTACTAAAAATATTCATCGTAACGTAATGAAAGAAAAGAGGAGAACTAGGATGCTGACTCGCAAGACGACGGCTCAACTTTCTCAGTACAATGATGGCGAAGAAGTCCAGATAGCGGGTTGGGTTTATCAGGTAAGAGATCTTGGGAAGATCGTCTTTGTCCTTCTCCAAGATCGGGATGGGAAAATGCAAGTTATTTTTCGGGAGGAATTGGTTGAACAGGCTCGAAACCTTAACCTACAAGATGTTATAGAAGTTGATGGGATAGTCCGAGCTATTGAACCAGGAACGATCAAAGACGAGCGAGTAGCGCAAGAATTTGAAATCCTAGGGAGCAAGCTATGGGTTTTAAGTAAAGCCGCAACCCCATTACCCCTCCCTATCTCAGATGATCTTGTCTTATCTACGACCGGTCTCGACACACGACTCGATCATAGAACCCTTGACTTGCGGCGAATGGAGGTACGAGCGATCTTTAAAGTCCAAGAATCTATCGTTCGGGCGTTTAGAGAGTTCCTGACAGCAAATGATTTTATTGAGGTCCATTCTCCAAAAATCGTCGCCACAGGGACCGAAGGCGGAACCGAGCTGTTTAAGGTAGCTTATTTTGACGAAACTGCGTATTTGGCTCAAAGCCCCCAATTTTATAAACAGATGCTTGTTGGAGCTGGTTTTGAGCGGGTTTTCGAAGTGGCTCCGGTCTTTCGCGCCGAACCCCATAAAACAGTGCGGCATCTCAACGAGTACTTAAGTCTTGATTATGAAATGGGATTTATCAAATCATTAGATGAAGTTATGGATCTGGAGAATGCGTTGCTCCAGTATATGTTCAGGAAACTCTTTGAAGAACATGAAGAAATTGTGACAAAGCAGTATCACTCGACAATTCCCGTGGTACCAAACCGCATTCCAAAAATTGCGTTCAAAGAGGCCTTTGAAATCTTAGAAAAGGCAGAAGGGGATGATTTAAGCCCTCAAGACGAGAAAAATATTTGTAATTATGCAATAGACACATTTGACAGTGAATTCGTTTTTGTAACCCACTTCCCGGAGGGGAAAAGACCGTTTTACACAATGCCGAGTTCTGATCGTCCTGGATACACCGAAAGCTTTGACCTTCTTCTACGCGGTCTAGAAGTCACAACTGGTAGTCAGCGAATTCACTCCTACGAGCTTTTAATCCAAAAATTGGAGCAGCATGTAGGTATAAGTACAGGGTTTGAATACTATTTGGAGCCGTTCAAGTATGCGATGCCCCCTCATGGGGGGTTAGCGATAGGAGCAGAACGGATGACAATGCAGACTCTGCGATTAGAGAACGTCCGCGAAGCCTGCCTTTTTCCCCGTGATAAAACTCGAATTACTCCTTAAGTTCGCTTGCCAATGTGAAATGAGGTTGAGATCTTCAATAATGTGCAGAACTAATTACCTATCGTAGGATTAGTACGCCTGATTCCCGAAAATCCATTTGAAATGAACTCTTCTTCAGGATGAGTAACTCGGTTTCAGTCCGTTTAGCGTAACTCAATGGTCAGATAACCGTAATACCACTCATTTATTCATGAGCTTAATTTACTATCCATCGATTTCTATTTCCTACTTTTTCTTAATAGCCAATAAATTCTTATAATTTTTACCTCTATCAGCTAAGATGTTTAGTGATGTCATCACCTATCGGCGAGTTCTTGCGAATAAGAGCAAACCAATGGCTTGATACTCGATTTTCGAATCGGATATCTTCTTTTTCAAGTTTTATTATCTCAAAATTTGCCAATAAAGCACAAGCGTCTTCCCGATTAAAGAAAGAATGAACAACTCCTTTTTCAAATTCTGTATCGGTCTGGAGCGTCTTTTTTCCAGTCAGTAATGTTCTATCAAACTTGAAATCAGTATCAGACAAGAGGGTTACCAAGCAAACTCCCTTATCTTTAAGAACACGGTAGATCTCGCTTACTACTCTCTGTACCTCAGTCATGGTTGCATGGTAGATTGTATTCATACTAAAGATCCCAACAAAGCTTTCGTCACAGAACGGTAAAACCCGCATGTCGTGGAGTATCAAGCAAATATTATCTTGGTTTGGCCGCGATAGGCGCTTTCTAGCAACCCGTAATGCAATGGTCGATATGTCCGAACCTATTACCGAAAAACCTCGCCTTGAAAAATAGGGCAAATAATTCCCATATCCGCAACCAAGGTCAAGGAGTTCCCCTCCTCCTCGTTCTTGGAGCAAAGCAATAAATTCCTCAACAATTGGCCTCGGTTTTGTCTGAAAGAGTGCTGCAGCCTCTTTTTTTTCAGCATAAATGTCTTTCCAAGATTTTTCCACAATGTTCGCTTCCTCAGACATTGAACAGAACTTATATGCTTAGAAAGAAAAGACTGAGGGGTTCAGTCCTTTTGATCCTGCGAAGGTGAGAGAAGTTTTTGGCGTTATAAAAAGGATTAATTCCACAAAATAAAGGAGGGAGATAGACAAAAATGCATTTATTAGTAACTTTTTCCAATTCATTTATGTTTATTATCCTTAACTCGATTACAGCTAATAATCCTTCATGTGATACTTTAGTTGGATCAATCTGCCACTAAAAGCGACTTGATGGCTCTAATTGTTGATCATACATTATATATTTGTTAAGTAATTGTATAACTATTCGTTTAACGAAATCGAGTAATGGTTAAAAAACTCTGATCAATCGAATGCTTTTCTAAGGATGAAAAAAGAAAAAAGAGGGAATATATATATTAACCATTTCTTTTCTGACGTTTTCCAACAAATAGCAACATAGGAACTCCAACAATTACTGGGAGCAGAAGTTCGAACTTGAACGGCAAGGAAAATTCACTGACTTGGGGGGTTTCAGTTGTAGTTTCAGGAGCTTCCGTAGTCGTCTTGGGGGCTTCCGTAGTGGTTTCTGGGATTGCTTCGGGATTCGAATAGGCCGTGAAGTTTGGGTCATGGATGATCCGCCCCCCACTCCAAAATGGGAACATTGAAGCAATGAAGTAATGCTCTACAGTTACTTGTT
>JBHIFL010000037.1:0-42059 GCA_046761065.1 Candidatus Heimdallarchaeota archaeon | reverse complement strand
CTTGCCGGGGGGCGTCCAGCAAGGGGGTGATCACGCTACTTTTCCGAGTACTGATTGAACACATCATTATTCTCATTGCCCGCTAGATAATAACCCTCGACTGTACACATGAACGCAGTCTTTGGGCAAATAAAATCATTCACATAGATTCTACCAGGACCCGATCCCTCAATAACTGCTCTAGTAATAAGATTGAATTCCAAGGGTTTGAATATTGATTGAACCTTTTCATAATCATCCTTTTCTAACTCAAAAATCATCTACAAACCTTACCATGATGTTAGTATTATTATTACACATTACTTTTATCTTTGCTGAACTTCATGCTCTAACATGGAATATATCTTTACGCAAAAACAGTGCACTTCAGCAAGCTGTTCCAAGACTTGAGGAAAAATGTGATGCTGGGCCATCCAGTATAGCGTGAGAAATTTCAGTCGGATTGTATTCATTAATGGAATATCACGATTACCTGGGAACTCAATTTCAGCTAAGACCTCTTTTTGCAGAGCAACTATTAGATATTTGACTTGCTGAATCAATACTGATCCTAGTGGGACTAACTTATCAAGTGATTGAATCTCATCTATAACTGCTTCTGTCTTCTGGAGGATACGTTTAACAATTTGCTGGATATTTTTTGAGGCTGAAGGCTTCGGCAATTTGGGATCTCCACCTTCAGATTGATTCAAAGGTCTTTCCCCATTAACCTAGAGGATCAAGACCATTCTTATATAAACAGGTCATGAAAGTAGAAATGTTCAAAGAAGAATTTTAATGCAATAGTACGCAGGGTAATGACTATTATCAAAAAGAATCTATATAACTGAAAGGGGCTTCCGGTGATTTAAAAATGCCAAAAAGACCGACTTTTAAGGATATTCTGAAAGCTAGCCGTGTGATAAGTAAGTATCTGTCCCGCACCCCACTTTACCAATATCCTGCGTTGAATAGCTTGTTAGGGTGTGAACTTTACATCAAACATGAGAACCATCAACCAACCGGCTCCTTCAAGGTTCGGGGAGGTATTAATCTTATTTCACAACTGAACGAAACAGAAAAACGAAGAGGAGTGATTACCGCGTCATCAGGAAATCATGGGATTTCGATCTCGTACGCCTCCCGGCTCTTTGGAGTCCAAGCAAAGGTGGCCTTGCCCGAAAGAGCGAATCCAGGAAAAGCTGAATTCATTAAAAGTCTTGGAGCAGAATTAATCTATCATGGAAAAAACCTTAAAGAGGCGCGAGAGCATGCTGAACGTTTAGCGAAAGAAGAAGGATCCCGATATATTCATTTCTCAGATGAACCAATGCTTATTTCAGGAGTTGGAACACATACACTAGAGATTCTTGAGGAGCTTCCAGATGTAAATACAATCATTGTACCAGTAGGCGGTGGTACGGGCGCTTGCGGGGCATGTATTGTGACAAAACACCTTACTCCGGATGTTGAAGTCATTGCGTGCCAAGCCGAAAAAGCTCCAGCAGTGTACCGGTCGTGGAAGGAAGGACGCATCGTAGAAGCGGAAGTGGAGACCTTTGCTGACGGTTTAGCGACAAAAACAGGCTATGAATTAACCGTACCGATCCTAAATGAGCTCTTAGATGACTTCGTTCTAGTATCTGAAGAAGATATGTTGCAAGCTATTGCGTTGCTATTCCATAAGACCCATAATTTGGCCGAAGGGGCAGGAGCTGCCTCATTAGCCGCAGCAATTAAAATTAAAGATCGTATCCGAGGTAAAAAAGTGGCAATTCTCCTCACAGGAAGTAATATAACCCCCGAATCCCTACAATGGGCCTTAACTTATTCATTGGCATAAGATAAGATGGGAGTGTCTCTTCACCTCAAGATCAGGATTAGTAATAAAGAAGGTACCAAGATGGAAGAATTAAGAGAGTTGTTTTTTGAGCTCGTAAAAATTGATGCCCCAAGTGGGTTCGAAGAACCAATGATGAAAGAATTCATGGCACAACTACGTCCTTATGTGGATGAAGTGGGTGCAGATGTCCGAGGAAACTGCTGGGGCATTAAAAAAGGAACGAGCGAAGATGCGCCGTCCCTTGCGCTTATGGCACATACTGATCAGGTTGGTATGGTTGTTTCATATATTTCCGAAAGGGGGTTTGTCTATTTCAAGAAACTTGGCGGGGTGATCGACGGGGCGTTACAAGGACAACGAATCAAAATTATAACCCACACGCAAGGAACTGTTCCCGGTGTAATCGGTATTCGACCAGAGCACATCACTACACCAGAAGAGGCGCGACGTATTCCCCCGCTTGAAAAGATGTATATTGACATAGGAGTCGCAAGTAAAGAAGAAGCTCAGCAACTAGGTGTTCAAATAGGACGTCCTATCACCTATGATGGTCAACCGCTGGTTCTTTCTAACCCTAATTTGATTGCAAGTAGGTCGGTTGATGATCGAGCTGGGTGTGCTGCCCTTATCCAAATCGCAAAAAACCTTCAAAACAGCCCTCCAGAGTGTACGATCATGTTTGTGGGGACAGCAGAGGAGGAAATTGGCTGGCGTGGGGCGCAAACTGCGAGTTACACATTGAATCCGAATATGGCTATTGTTGTGGACACTTGCCCGGCAGGGTGGCAGCCGGATGTTCAATTGACGGAGTTACCAGTTGAAATCGGAAAAGGACCCGTCTTGAAATTCACTGAACATACAGGGGTAGTACGTCAAAACATCTCCCATCCTATCGTTAGAAACCTCCTACAAGACACTGCTGAGGCGGAAGGAATTCCTTATCAATCTGGTGCAGGGATGCCTGGACGATCGGATGCTCAAACAATCCAACAAAGTCGAGGGGGAATTCCAACATGCCCATTATGTATTCCACGAAGATACTCCCATTCCCCTATTGAAGTATTCGACTTAAATGACCTCCAGCATCTAATCGATCTGTTGTTAGCAGCAATCGCGCGGATCAAGAGTGGTTTCAGCCTACTTAGAATATAACCACGCTTTAGGCCTATTAAGATAAACCAAAGAAAACAATATTCATTGATAGGGAGCTCATCTTAGCAATCTTGATTCATTCATCTTCTTGGCTATGATCATAACTGATCAATTCATGATGTGTCATAACTCTTGGGATAACGTCTCTTACCTACCGTTATAGATGGAATGATGCAGAGTTTGATAAGATCACATTAAACACTCTGCCTTTGAGATGAAATGCAATGACTCAAGATTCTCAGATGAGGAAACTGGTGTTAACCCATGGGAATGTAATTACCATGGACGAGAAGAAACCAAAAGCTCAAGCCGTTCTAGTAGTGGGTGATAAGATCTACAAGGTTGGATCAGATGCGGAGATCAAAAGGCTGATTGATGAAGACACCGAAGAAATAGATCTTGAAGGGAAGACCGTGGTTCCGGGGTTTGTGGACTGTCACGCCCATCCAATGAGTTTTGGACAAGCTCTCATGGCTGTCAACTGTAGGACGCCACCAGTAAACTCGATCAAGGAGATGGCTCATAAGATAATGGAAGCAGCGGAGGAAAAAGTTGAGGGGGAGTGGATAATCGGAAGGGGTTACGACGATTTCAAATTGGCAGAGAAGAGGCACCCTAATAGGTGGGATCTGGACAAAGTCGCTCCGAACAACCCAGTCGTAATCACCCGGATGTGCGGGCATGTCATAGTTGTCAATAGCCTGGCTTTGGAACTGGCAGGCATCTCGAAGGACATAACTGACCCTGACGGAGGACAGATCGATAGAGATCCTGAGACAAATGAGCCCACTGGCGTGCTCCGTGGAAATGCGGAGGACCTGATCTGGAAAGTCATGTCACCACCTGATATAGAACAATTGAGAATTGGTCTCAATCTGGCTGCTAAGCAATTCTTAGCAAGAGGAGTCACTTCAGTGACTGATGCGGGTGTAGAACGTTCAGAAGTTGTAAAAGCCTATCAAGCGGCGATCTGGGAAGATAACCTACCTCTCAGGGTAAATCTGATGATGTCAATAAGTTTGCTAGGTGAACTTACCACACTCGGGTTGCAAACTGGTTTTGGTGATGATCGACTCCAGATTGGTGCGATAAAGATTGTCGCAGACGGAAGCACCACTGGTAGGACTGCCGCTGTAACTGAACCTTACATAGATGCCCCTGAAAACACTGGTATTATGTATATAAGTCAAGACAAGTTGAACGAACAAGTCCTTGCTGCGCATAGAGCCGGCTTCCAAGTCGGAGTTCACGCAATTGGAGACCGCGCTATCTCGGCGGTTCTCGATGCCTTTGAGATAGCTTTGCAAAAGGTTCCTAGAGCAGATCATCGGCATAGGATTGAACACTGCGGAATTACCAATCCTACCATCATATCGAGACTAAAAAAGCTGGGTGTTATCCCTGTTCCTCAACCCATATTTCTCTACGGGGAGGGTGAGAGTTACAGGGCTGGGTTAGGAGAGGGTCGAGTGAAATGGGCATACCCCCTAAAGATGTTTATTGAGAATGGAATTACGCCGGCTATGAGTTCAGACTGTCCTGCCACCTCTGGGATTGAATTGATAAGCCCCCTTCTAGGAATCTATGTGGCAGTGACTAGGAAAACCGATGTGAATCGAGAGATTGGTCCTGAACAGAAAATAAGCGTAGAAGCTGCACTCAAATCTTATACCCTGAATAGTGCTTATGCGACTTTCACAGAAGGGGTGAAGGGGTCCATCACGCCAGGAAAGCTTGCCGATTTCGCAGTTCTTTCGGATGATCCTTGTACGGCAAAAGAAGATGAGATTAAGGACATAAGCGTGGAAATGACCATTGTTGGAGGCAAAATCGTCTATAAAAAATCATAAATTAGTTTATCCGCGCGCGATGTATCCCATAATCACTGCAAACAATACATGGTTCGATCTTAGTTATGAATTCACTAAGGCATCATTTTAATTTTGCCAAGACCCAGGCTTATTGATGACTTATCATTAATGCTTTCCCGTTTAGCCTAAGAGCATTTTTCGCACTCTAGAAACGATCAGCCGTCCTTTAACACCATGAGACTTTATCCTAATATCTCCACGTTTTTCAGCAGCTTCAAAACTTTGAACACCATTAGAAATGTCCGTTTCCTTGGTAGTTACTATCAAATTTTTAATGACATTATTTTTCCCATTTATTGTGGCATGAGGATCTTCTAGCAGCTTATGAGAGACGATGACCTCTTTTCCAGTGATAGTAGCAGAAGCATGATCCTCTGGATCGACTGTAACAATGTTAAGACGAACAGCACCTGCAATCTTCAGGATTAATTTCGCTCCTTTACTCCGCTGAACATATTGTTTGGCTTCTTTAGCTCTGGAATTGAGCAACTCAAAGATAGAGGACATTAATTTCCTCTCCAGATCAGATCCATGTAATGAATAATCTCCTTGAAAAGGATTATGGAGGGTGTGAGTATTAAATGAGAAATTCGAGTTAGGAGGGTGTAAAAGCTCTTAAATATTAAGGGTGACTGAATAAACTTCTTTGGTGCATGGAAGGCGTTTCAAAAAAGGATGAGAAAATCAAGGTTAAACTGTCTTCAGCTTTTTAATTTAAGCTCTGAAAAAATGACTTGACTTAAGTATGACTTGATTAATCATATCAAATCTCAAAAATAATCCCTCACAATTATTCCAATTATTCGGCGCTAGGAAAAACTATATTCGCCCCATTCAGTCTCCTTGAAAGGTTCATTCCCTTCAGAAATTTCCCGAGAGAGAACCAAGAGAACTTTGGAAAATTCCTGTGAGAGTTTACTGATGGTTTCCATCATGTCACGAACCTCATTTCTCAACCCTTTAATTTGATCTTCAATCCTTTTAATGCTTAAATCTACTTTTCTAGAAGATTTAGACAATTTACTTGACACTCCTCCTCATTAATATATTATAAACCACCGTATATAAAACCAACGATTGTTTCAAAACAGGAGCAACTAGATCTTTCGGAAAAAAAATCATTTTTCCCGTTTCAATTTCTTCAAGGCTAAGCCACTATAACCTTATCATGTATATCAAGCTCATGGGATCGAGTCAAAATTCATTTAAGCAATTTCAATAAATTTTCTTTTTCTTTTAGTTATAACAAAGAAGGTTTTGATTAATCGCCTAAAATGATCAGAGAATCTTTATTATCACCTGAATTCAAGTTTCCAAAGAGGATCATTAAAAATGTCAAATTCCTGTTAACAATATATGATGGCTTGTGACAACCCAAGAAGGCAGAAAATAATTAATCAAGTTGAACCGCCAGCTTTATAGAAGTTCAGGCAGAAGACTACACAAATCATATTATTACAGCTTAATTCTTATTGAGAATTATACATATAGCCGACGTAACATTAAATCCTAAAAGAAATAAACAAATTCAGGATGGTCAAGATACCCAACAGTGTTAAAAGGATTCAGTGATTCCATGGGTCACTGTGGGAACTGTCGTTGGTTCAATGAGAATTTATGTGAGTGGTGGCTTAAACCCGTCACATCTACAACACGTCGCACAACGTGTTATGTTTCTAACGATTGTGATCCTCACTATCCACTGTATCCTAAACCAACCATTGATAACCTCCGCCGGTTTGATTATCCAAGACCCCACAGACGCTGCTTAGTGTGTGGTACGGAGCTTTCGGGAAGAAGACAGAAATATTGTTCCTCTGGTCACCGTAAAATGTATTATGCTCGATTTACATGGACAAGTGTGCGGTTTCTGGTATGGCAACGGGATCAGAAATGTTGTCACTGTGGAATGCCACTTATGCCCGCAGAAGCAGATTGTGATCATATAACACCTATAGCTTTGGGAGGCGCTTTTTGGGATTATAGCAATCTCCAGACTCTTTGTCACTCCTGTCATGCACAAAAAACTCTAACAGATTGTGTTGAAATCAACCGAGCGAAGAATCGAAATAGGGGAGTGGTGGAGGTTCCATCTTTCAACACGGGAATGATCCAAAACATAGAACATCCCGAAAAAGACCAACAAGGAGATTTCCAAGTTCAAATAAAAGCAAATAAGCAAAAAATAATGGCTGATAAATCGAAATACAGAAAAAAACTGAAGTATATGATCGGGAAGCGATCAAGGTGGAGGTAGGGGTCCTGATCTATCAATGGATTGAAGGCACCCATTCATTATCATATCCTTCACGAAATCATTTGCCACCAATGGTTTTCCATCTCGTCCAACTCAACTATAACATCCTGCGGCAATGGCTCTGGCTGGTGTTCTCTGATAATCTTACAGACCCTAGTATTTGTCCTGTCAGCTAAAGACTGACGTCCCGCAGTCACCCAAGTCTTATAACCCTCCCGACTCATGAGGGTTGGCATCCAATTCTCACGGAAATGATCAACGGTATGTTTTTTGTCGATATAATGGCCACCCGGACCTACTTCGTCAATTAAATCTAGGGCTAATGTCTCCGGAGAGACCTCAATGCCTTTCATAATAGTACTAATCATGCTGATGAATTCATCTGTGGCTGCGATTAATTCTAACGAAGCACTTTTCGCCGACTCAGTAAAGCCCACATCATGCACAAGGTTCGCGCCACTTAAAGCTGCCATTAAACAGGAGATTGCTGATTCCGCAGCCGCCTGCTCGTCGAATGTAACAGAATCGGTGCAGCCAGCAGTGCTCATCACTGGAAGATGAAGATAATGAGCCATCTCGGTCAATGCAGCTGACCATAGACTTAACTCCGGAGCACCATAGGAGCCGACAGCCGTAGACATGTCTAAAATTGTTGGCACACCACCAAAGACAAATGGCAAACCTCTTTGTTTGAGTTGAGTTATAACCAGCCCACTTAATGATTCAGCGATACAAACAACCAAATTACCGGCACCAGTCACAGGCGCTGTAGCTCCCCCCATTGTGATTGGGGCATACATCACCGGAATGCCATATTCGGCACAGAAAAGGAGGCTTGCTACCCCTTGGTCAGAATGAACCATCGGTGAAAGCGGTTCGGCATAATGAAGGTAATAAGGACGCCTAGAAAGTTCTTCCCGACCGCCCACAACAACAGTCGCCATCTTGGCTAGTAACTTTAACTGGGATAAATTCATAACGCCATGCATTATCGGCTTTGTACAGTACATCAGCGTTTCTTTGTGGCCAATTAGGTATGCGATCTCACTGGGAACATCATGATATATTGCTGAAGGGGAGATCATATGTATGTTGGGCAACACATCGCATAGGAGGGCTCCCATTTTCGTGTCGGTTCGAATAAAAGGTCGCCGTGTTCGTGTAAGAGGATCATCAATAAACTGAGAGTCCGGTTGGCTGCTAAAAGCTACCTTTCTTCCTCCCAAACATAAAACACGATTACCTAATCGATCATAAAGGCTGATTTGGCGGGGAGCGCTTGCAATGGCGTCTTCAACAAGATGGGGTGGAATATAGACCCGCCGTTTTGGACCGATATGTGCACCAGCACTTCTTAATAATTCCAATCCTTCTTTCTTATCAACCCGAACTCCCGTGTGTTCCAGAACATCTAAAACACTTGAAAAAATTGTTTCTTTTTGATCTTTTGTCAAAATTACAAGCCGGGGTGTTATCAAACGGGTATGATTTGCTTTAACAAAATTCATTTTTATATTTCTCCATTCTACCGATGTTGGAGCTTAGCAGCTTAGCTGATAGACACTTCTACTATTAGCAACTGGTCATAAGATTGCATCAATGATTATCATTTAACCATTTTTATCATTTAAAAACCAAAGAAATGCCAGTTTAAGCAATGCAGATCTTTGTTGATATTAAAATTCTAGTTTGTATGAACCCTGCTAAATTGATAAATTTATAAAAAATGAAATGAATAGTCCAAAAATCAAAGTGGATATCGAGCTGCGATGGAATATTGGATAACTATTCTGAAAAACGACCCGACATCATGGTTGTTAGATAAAGAGGATCCCAGCATACGTTATTGGGCATTACAAGATCTGTTAAGAAAAAAGAAATCAGATCCAGAGGTCTTGGAAACCCAAAAATTGATAATGCATTCTCCATTTGTCAGAACCATCCTTAAAAACCAAAATGCTGATGGGTAGTGGGGAAATCCCGATAAATGGCTCTATCCTAAATACAAAGGTTCTATCCATCAGGTAATGCTTCTTGCAGACTTGGGCACAAAAAAGAATGATCAAATAGAAAAAGCCATCGAATTTCTTTTTGGTTTCCAACTTTATCCACTTGAAAGGCAGTAGACACCGCTACTTTTATCGGTGATGAATGCCGCTCAGCCATGCTCCAATCGCTCATTATTCGTTTGAATTATTTCTCTGCTCAACCCTCCTGCGGTTCCAGTATAATAACTTCGCGACCACAACTTCCCCTACGGGACTTGTTTTATAACTTGGGAAACTTCTTGAATAGACCTTAAAACCCTCTGCGCTTCAGCGAGAGAATGATTAAAGCTTTAATTATGAGAACACTATATCAAAAAGGATCTCATGTAAAAAGCTCTCCTTTTTTCAGAGAAAGATGCCAAAAAATGCCCCTCGAGATAGTTCGGCGGAGATCCACTTATACGGATCGGTTCCCAAAATTGATAAACCCCAAGGGGCATAAGGGGGAGGGGAGAAGCGACCTCCGATGCGCCACACTAACACAAATCGCCTCCATCCTCCCAAGACTCAAAAACCGCATTTCGTCCGGAAGACGATCAGATGTGGCATCGTACATCTGACTAAGATCAAAAGAGAAATCCTTAATCAAGAATATGAGAACTTGCAGCACTTCTTGCAGATTGGAAACGATTTAGGAGTGTATTCCGCTAATAAGCAACAGGCTAAGCGGTTCTATAAAACAATTAAACCCAACAAGGAGTATCTCGTTTCCATCCGAAAGGACTTACTCAGAATTGAGCAACGAAATACGAAACTTGCCAAATTCTGGGGGCGAATCCCTGTGAAAGGGAGGCGAGGGGGAGTCTGGGTAGCCATTAAACCGCATTGTGAATTTCCAGCGGAGTATGAGATTTGTGAGTCTAAACTCCTTAGAAAGAATGGACGCTTCTTTCGCCATCTCACCGTTCAGAAGAAAGTTCAGTCGAACCTCGCATTATACATAAATTCCTCTAAACTGGCAGTTATCGCTTGTGACATCGGAGAGGCAAACCCTATCACGTCTGTGGCGTGGTGGAATGGGACGGTTCAAGAAGTTGTATTTCATGCGAGCGAAGTCCGGGCAACCAGAGCGCACTATACCCACCTCCGCTAGCAAATTGGGAGGAGGAAAGTGAAACATGCCCTGAGAGTGGTGAAGAAGATCGGCAACAAGGAGCAGAGGAAAGTTCGTGATGTACTCCACAAGGCAACAAGGAAGGTCTTCAACAAGACAACCGAACTAAGGAAAATCGGGTTTGAGCCAGTAATCGTCATCGGAGATTTGAAGAACCATAGAACTCCTCGGAGAAAGGGAACTACTAGATGCCGGAAGAACAGCCGCAAAATCCATTCCATGCCCTCCTATCAGGTGAAGATCCAGCTCAAATACAAAGCCTTATGGGAAAGTATCCCAGTACTCTATGTGAATGAAGCCTACACCTCTCAGATATGTCATCGATGTGGGAACAAAGGTCAACGAACCAAGAGACAGTTCAAATGCTCCTGCGGGTTAGACTATAATGCCGACTTGAATGGAACAAGGAATATCCTCACCAAGTCTCTCGGGTATATCCTGAGAGATAGGGCCGCAGCGAACCGGCCCCGATCCCCCACAGCGACCAGGGTTTCTGATAGAGCACAGTGGGCGATGGGGGAAGCTCCGTCCCTTGGGGTGGAGTAGTTCACTCAGGTATTTTCAAATTGGAGAAACCTAAAACGGAACGGGGTTTGCAAATAAGATTAAAGATGGGTATTACTACACCGCGATTATTTTGCGGAGTCTCATCCACTTTGGGTATCTTCCAGACTCCCGAACACAGAAGATCCTTGATTTCTTTATTGAGAATCACGACGCCGACATGGGAGGCTGGCCTTGTCGGGCTTATCCCATTAATGCCGCCAGTGTCTTTCCAGCAAATTGCTTTATGGGGGGTGTTAAACCCCTGTTGGCTTTCTCAAAAATTCCAAAGAACGATCGACCCCCTGCGCTTCAACAGATCATCGATCAAGAAATCGAGACCTGTCTCCAGAATCATGTCTTCAAGTACTTACGCGGCAAAAAGGGTAACAGAAAGGCGAAAACTGGATGGACATGGTTTGGATTTCCTTTATTTTATCAATCCGATGCTCTAGAAGCCGTTGACATGTTGACTGCTTTCAATGTTCGAGATGAGCGAATGCAGCCCGCGTTTGATCTTGTGATCAAAACCCAACAAGATGATGGCACTTGGCTTTTGGAAAATAGCGTAGCCAATGGTAAAATGTGGATAGACATCGATGAGAAAGGAAAACCTTCCAAGTAGATAACACTTCGAGCGATGCGGGTTCTGAAACGCTATTATGGTAATAATTGTGTAGATTGAGATTAATCCGAAGCAGTGGAATCTAGCATTTTTTCCACATCAGTTAGATTTTTGGCAATATGCACAGTTCCAGCCTTTTTCAAGGTTTCTTCACTAGAAGCTCCTCCAAGAATCCCTATAAAATCCATTCCCGCGTCTTTTGCACACTTCAGATCCATTGGATGATCCCCGATCAAGATCGCTTCGTGGGGTTCAACCCCTAAACTTGCACAGACTTGTAAAGCCGCTTCCGGATTGGGTTTAGCTTTCCGAGGGTCTGTTCGAACTCCTATTACCTCAACAAATTCGCGTATTTTGCACAATTCAAGGGCCTTGATGGCGTATGCTTCACAACTTCTAGTTAAAACACCTATCTTGAAACCTTGATGCTTTAAACGGTTTAACACGTTCTGAGCATCTCTTATTACCACTGTATGCTCTACGCCATCCAATTCAAATTGATTCATAATTTCACTGATTTCTGTTAAGATTCCCCTGATCTCCGTTTTGGATGCTCCTTTCGTCTTTAAAAAGGCAATCCCCTTCTGAATCAGTTCATTAGTGGTCTGAGTGGTATTCAAAGAACTGTTGTTAAGCCCAAGGTTAACTAAGTATTCAATCACCGCTTCTTTCATTCCCCAGAAATCAAGAGACGTCTTAACCAATGTCCCATCTAAATCAAAAATCACTGCTTTCAGTTCGTCCACCTGGTAAATCATCTTTGCAATCCATGAGTTTACTTGTTGGATTTTCTATGGACAAGTATTATCCAACATACCAAAAAAGTATATCTTGAAAGTTAATGATTGGGATCATCATTGATTCCAGTCTCATGGAAAGTTAAAAACAAAAGTACTAACGTAAAAAGGCAATAATAGCGATATCAAAAGTGCTTGTAAAATCAACTATAAAAAAAGGAAATAAGTTGTATGATTCGAATTTTCACTGGATATTGATTGTAACTAGTGCTTTTCTTTCTTATGCTTTTCTAGTTCTTCCATTGTTTTAAATGTCATACCACATGCTTTACATGTGAATTTCTTTTCTGACATAGTAATCAAACCCTTTATATTATTTTTGTAACTAGATATTATATTGATACCTATTATTTTTTTTATTGTTTTTCCAAATAAAACTTCAGATATTGATAAATTTCACATTTCAGGAATAACTCACAAAATGGATTTACATATATCTCGACAAAAGTTATCAGACTTTTCCATTAGAAATTGGAAAAAAGAAAATAATTCCTGATAAGTATGTTCAATAGATTAATGACTGATTTTTATCTGGAGTATTTGCCATGTTATGTTTCGATCGTAACCACAACATTCCTTTCTGCTTTCTTTTTTTCTCTCCGTTTCAGGATTCTATCACTTTCCAAAAACCCGAAGTACATCAGGGTAACCCCGATCATCTCACCAAGGTATATAGCATCGGTTATGCCCATTCGTGCAATTCCTCCAGACATCGCCACAATCAAGGCACCAAGTGCGATATAAAGGTTAAATCGTCGGCGAATTTTGATCCACGAATATAATGCTCCCCCAATTAAAGCAATCGAGCCAGGAATTGTCAAAAGGGGGGAAAAACTCCGGGCACTGTCAGGCATCGCTGTTCCAGCGACAATAATCCCTTTAACAAACTTTTCAACATACACAGAAGTCGTAGCCACCTTATATGACATAATAAGGCCAACCACAAGTCCATAGCTTAAAAACAAGGGTGGTACATAGGCATTTCCGATAACTTTCTTATCGTGTAAAAGGTAGACCGTTCCACTTCCTAGGATCAAGACCTGAACAGCAGCTAAAACATAGTACGCCTTGTAAACGGGACTATTCCAATCGAATATTTCGGAATACGCTTCAAAGAAAGCAGTAACACAAAATATTGCTAAAGCTATCGCCCAGACGAGTTGATGGGTCTTCTTGCGTCGCCTATACTGTAAAAAAACCGAAATAGTGAATGCCCCACTGATCAGAGTAGTAAAGAAGGGAAGGATTCCATAGGTTGTCAAATCAGCACCTCTAGTTTTTTGAAATTTTTTTTTCAAAAAAGATATAGAAAAGGTGAGAGAAGAAAAGATTACAATATAAACCTTAATATAATTTTTGTCACTGAAAGTAGTAACAAAAGGAGAACATGAAATTATGATAGATAATCCTAATTCGTTTGAAGCTATGCCCACATCCGAGACCCTCCAATATGCACTTTCATTGACAAAGTATGAAACCCAAATCTACCTTACTCTGCTGAATTTTGAGTCGTTATCACCTCAGCATATCTCTGAGAAAAGTTCGGTTCCCCGGTCAAGATGTTACGATACTCTACGGCGTCTTGAAGCCAAAGGGATGGTAGTCCAAATTGTGTCTAGACCAACACAATATCGAGCCCTTCCTCCTTCTGAGGCATTTGAAAATCGATTTAAACAATTGAAGAATGACTTAGAAAATCGACAAACCGAAGCATCACGCCTCCAAGACCACTTGACAAAGGTTCTTAAAGGGCGTAAGGATGTAGAAGAAATTCACACAGTATTGCGAATTGGGAACGTTCAACACCTTACAAAGATGATAATTGAAGACATTCAGAAGGCAGAACAACAAATCTGCATATCGATGACTGCCAATCCGAATTTTAGATCCTGGAAGAAAATTTTTAAAGCCTATGCAAAGAGAAAAACCGAACAGATTTCCATTAAACATCTCATTCCGGACGAAATTGTCTTTATCGAAAAGGTAAATCCCTTTCGAGCGGAAGTTCAACAGCATATCGACGCAGGAAAGATTCAACTCAGAACTTACAAAGGGATACAACAACCTTTTGCAGTGATAGACAAAGAAGTATCCTACCTCTTTTTCACCAATCCGACAAATGGGGACATAGAATTTGCGCTTCGGATAAAAAGCACCCCTTTTTCAAGACAATTGGAATACATGTTTAAACTGCTCTGGAAAGAGGCGCAAATCCTCAAAAAACATTTTTAATCTTTTTGTATGGTTCACTTAACTCTCTCATACACATTTTAATATGAAATTTAGATTAGATGTACAGAGGACGCTTTGAAAATAAGGTAAACAGGAGTACCTAATTTAAGTTGAAGTTTTTCGAAGGACTTTCTGGTGATCTGAACTGTAAAAGGCTTTCCTACATCCACACGGAGCCGAACATTTGTTTCTTGATCCTCAATTACTATTATCTTACCGGAGAAAACATTACGGGCCGAAGACGTGAAAGGTGTTATAGCAAGGACGATATCCTCGGGTCGGATGTAGATCGTGGTTTGTCCTGAGTGTTGAAATGCTGCCTCTACATAAAGCTTTTTTCCAATGTTAATACGGGATGTCCCGTCTGGGAGGACCTGGCACGGCCCGGTGAAAAGGTTATCTAGCCGCACAAAATGTTGTGCTGCAGGGGAGGCTTTCCTGAGGAGCTCCTGAAGTTTTCCAATTTCGAATATTCGTCCTTGTATAAAGATGGCACCCCGTTCTGTTAACGTTTCCGCTTGAAAAAGATTGTGGGTAGCTAATACTATCGTGGTTTCATGATCTTGATTAACCCGGGTAATGGTCTCTTCGATGATGGCGGTGCTTTGCGGATCAAGATTAGCAGTGGGCTCATCCAGTAACAAGAGGTCTGTTTTGAGCACTAAAGCTCGCGCTAAGGACACTCGTTGCTGTTCTCCACCTGAAAGGTGTTTTGCCGCCCGTTTTTCAAATCCCTCGAGTTTCACTAATTTGAGAACGGCTTTGATCTCTTTGGAAATCTCCGTTTTAGGCCAACCTCTTAACATCAACCCATAGGCGATGTTCTTGTAGACTGTTGTGTTGAAAAGAATGGTTCGTTGAAAGATTAAGGTGCTCTGTATACATACCTTACTCCGGATGGCCTCTGTTACCTTTTCACCTGCAAAATAATATGCTCCACTTGTTGGTGTGTCAATACCTGCCATAATCCGGAGGGCAGTAGTTTTGCCAGACCCGTTTGGACCTAATAGCGTAAAGATCTCGCCTCGTCGAATTTGCAAGTTGACCTTGGTCAGCGCTGCGATGGGTCCATAGGTTTTAGTGAGGTCATTGAACTCAACCTGCCATGTCATTGCCGCTGCCTCTGAAGTAAGTTAGTTGTAATGTTTATCACCAAGACGATAAAGAGTAATATGATAGCTAATGCCACTCCAAAGATAATTTCACCTCTAGTGGTCTGTAATGCAATCGAAGTCGTCAAGACACGGGTAATGCCGCGAATATTTCCTCCCAGCATTAGGGCAACTCCCAACTCTGCAATTGCTCGATTAAAGCTGGCGACAAGCGCAAGAAAGACCCCGTTGAGGCCCTCCCTTAGAACTGCCAGAGATGCTTGGATCTCAGAGGCCCCCAGGGTCTTCGCTAGCTCTATTATTGCCGGATCAACCGCCTCAATCGCGGTGGTGATGAAGCTGACCATCAACGGTGTGATTAAAATTGCTTGCCCAATCATGATGGCATAAGGAGTATATAGGAGGCGGAAAGCTCCTAAAGGCCCCTTTCTTGAAAAGATGAGATAAAGTATTAATCCGAGTGCTACAGTTGGGATGCCAATCATCGCATTTATTAGCCCTTTTATGAGCATTTTCCCCGGAAAGTCCTTTAGCCCTATGAAAATTCCCAATGGTAACCCCCAACTCGCTGCAAGCAACATAGCTGTCCCTGAAACAAGAATCGATCTAGCAGTAATATCCATGACAGTTGGATCCAAAGTTACAATTAACTCTACAGCCCGGATTAATCCTTCTAGAAGTTCTGACACCGTCTAGGCCAACCTCCTCCAATAATTTGAGGGATAGTTACTCATAAAGTTCAGGGTGAGCATCCCAATATGCGGGTGGGCATTCTGATCCTTCAATGTATGCAATATCTTCAATCCAACTTACTAACATCGGGTTGTTCTGAGTCTTTAGAAGCCCGACTACTGGATAGAAGAGGAACTCCGGATATATATTTTTACCGTACTCACTGACAAGCTGCTGTCCTTCCTCAGAGACCAAGAATTTAATAAACGCAATTGCTCCCTCATCATTGACTGATGGGTTGACTGTTGGGTTTACCATGATGGCACTATAGACGTTGAGCAGTTCCTTACCACTCCTGACAAGCGCATCCAATTCGATCAATTTATCTATCGAATATTTGAGGTAAGTTCCCATGTCCACTAATGTGTACCCACGATATTCGTTCGTTATCTGAAGCGTTTTCCCCATTCCTGTCCCTGATTCCACAAACCATGTTTCTTCTTTCAATTCGTCCCAATTATAGCCTGTACTAGCCCATAGCTGTTTTTCTTTACTATGTGTACCCGAATCATCTCCACGCGAGACCCAGATCACCTCCTCTTGTTGTCCTGCCTTAATAATTTTAGTTAGAGCTTCAATAGGAGGTAAATTTTTAATTTGTGCTGGATCCTCAGATGGACCTACAATCGTAAAGAAGTTGTAAGTGATTATTTTTCGACATACCCCATACCCTTCCTCCAAGAAGGCGCGTTCCTTTGTAGGGGCATGAACCAAGATCATATCTGCGTCTCCCCGTTTTGCATGATTGATGGCAAGTCCTGTCCCCGTCGCTATAAAGTAGAGTTTTATGGGATATTCAGTCTCAAACACATCCTCAATCGAATCAAGCAATCCAGTGTCATATAGACTCGTGGTGGTCGCTACGACAAGCCGTGATAATTCATCAGGTGCGGTTGGAGTTCTTGCTAAAAAGTAAGTTGCACTAACACCACTAATCACAATTAAACTGGTTATAAATACCCAAATTCTGGTTTTACTATCCAATTAGCTCACTATTACGTTATGTTTTGTGATTCATATCGAATGATTGGGCGTTTCATCCTCTTATAAGCTTTTCGATGCCATTTTGTGGCGGTATCTTTAGTCTATGATAAATAAAAACTCTCATCTATATTATTTTGAGGGTATCTATTATTATTAAGCTAAAATAATTCTAAGTATTCACTTTGAAGTTAAAAAGTGGAAATTTAAAACAATCTCCTGTATTAAACTTGTTCTATTCAATACCCTAATCAATTCCTGATTGTGCGCTTTGGATTTTATATAGTTTCTAATTATAGGAATACGTAGTATAATTTTTAAGAGGATGATAGGCAACCTTTACTCATGTCAAAAAAAACAGTCGCTCAAAAACTTTTTATTAAAGATAATTACCGTGTTTTATTTGTTAACGAGCCCGAAAATTACAAATCTTTACTTGAAAACATACCGAAAAATGTCACAGTCTTGAAAAGCCCTGAAGATTCTATTGATCTCATCCAAGTTTTTATTACTTCAAGAAAAGAACTTGAGGAGCAGTTAGTTAGATTAAAATCATTCCTCACTCTAAAAGGTCTTTTATGGGTAACCTACCCTAAAGGAACATCAAAAATGAAAGTAGATATCAATAGAGACAGTATTAACAAATTTGCATTATCCATCGGGCTCAAAGGTGTTGCGATGATATCTGTTGACGATACTTGGTCAGCATTACGTTTAAAAATTATTGATAATTAATATCCGAGCTGATATACTTTTCTGACAGTCAATTCTAGGGTTGGGAGCAGTCAGAAGAACCTATAATATTAATAAGTCAATTATAGATGGCATCTGTGCCTACTACCAACCTTTAAGCCGGATAAAAATTGGCTTATTTAGACCTTTGCTTCATCTTCTAAAAGTTTTAAAAGAGAGGAAAAAGACGATCGAAGAGTGAAAAAGATGATCCATCGAAAATATCAAATGCGCAAAAAGGAATGGGAAATCCAAGATCGAAATAAAATGGAACAAGTGTTAATTCGGGGGAAGGTGGGACGAATGGGCCTTTATGATGGGGGGAGCCTTATGTCATCCCAGTCTTATTTGCTTACAAAAAAAATCAGATCTATATTCATTCTGCCCCAGAGGGAAGAAAAATTAAAATCTTGAAATCATATCCACGGATCTGTTTTGAAGTAAGCGAATTCCTCGGATACAATCCAATCAAACAATTTACTTCGTATCGTAGTGTCCTCTGCTTTGGGAACGTTTACTTTCTTACCACTAATGATAAGCCCGCCTATCTCGAAGCTCTAGAATTGATAACCCAGAAGTATAATCCGGGGGGAGAATTGCAGTGCACAGAAGGTGCGCTGGTGCTTCGGCTCGATGTCGATGTTATGACCGGGCGCGAAAGGGTCCCAGAGAGGTGAGAAACGCCTCCATTTCTTTTGGACATCCGAACACCATTCCTCTCGGATGAGAAGAACAACATTGAAAATGTACTATGCTTCTCCAAGCCACGGCTCGCAGGCGCCGGATTAAATTCTTAGAAAGGACGCATAGATAGATTTATCACGAGATTGGGTCGGTTAATTTGTGTAGAAAGAAAAATAGTCACAAGAACATCCTAGAACCATGCTCTAGGATTATGAGAGCCTAAAGAAACCCATTTTAGCCTCCCTTTTAAGCCCCTTGAAGGGAGACCTAAAAACTAACTAATTTATCTTGTTGTAAATGGACAGGCTACAAAAATAAGGGTAAGAGTTTGTTTGTTCCTAGGGGGATAAAAGATTTATGCGCATCCAAAGTGTTGGATTGTGAAGAGATAGAACACTCGAAAAGGAGGAAAAGAAATATGCCCAAAGAAGAGGCATTGAATTGGATCGTCCAAAATGAAGCACGAATCATTGAACTTAGTGATACAATCTGGAAATATGCTGAAGTTGGCTTACAGGAATTTAAATCCTCCGCACTTCTCGCACAAGAGTTGGAAACGGCGGGATTCATGGTGCATCATGAAATTTCTGGGATGCCAACTGCGTTTGTAGCGAGCTACGGCTCTGGTATGCCGGTCTTAGGAATTATGGGGGAGTTTGACGCACTCCCAGGTCTTTCACAAAAAGCCATGCCCTATAAAGATCCAGTCGAAGAAGGCGCTCCAGGGCATGGGTGTGGGCACAATATCCATGGTACGTCGGGGATGGCGGCTGCAATTGCAGTAAGGGTGGTCATGGAAGAGAAGGGGATCCCTGGCACGTTAAAATTTTTCGGTTGCCCCGCGGAAGAAAGCTTTGATGCTAAAGTACTGATGGTCCGAGATGGCGTCTTCCGCAACGTGGAGGCTGTCCTCAGCCACCATCCAAGCTTATTCAATGTGCCCCCTCTGCGAAGTAGTAACGCCATGAACTCCGTAAAATTCCATTTCTATGGGACTGCAGCCCACGCCGCCGGATCTCCCACGGAAGGGCGTGGCGCGACTGATGCGGTTGAGCTGATGAATGTCGGAGTAAACTACTTGCGGGAGCACATCGTCCAGGAAGCTCGGATCCATTATGTAATCGAAGATGGAGGCCACGAGCCCAATGTGATCCCTGCCTATGCTCGATCATGGTATTATGTTCGGGCCCCCGAACGCGATCAAGTCGAACATATTTATAAATGGGTTCTCAACATCGCCAAAGGAGCAGACCTTATGGCGGGAACGACGCATAAAATCGAATTTCTAGGTGGCTGTTATAACACCCTACCGAACAAGCGCTTAGGCACGCTTGTCACAAAAAATATGCGCAAGATCGGTGCCCCCACGTACACCGAGGAGGAGTTCGCATGGGCTGCCGAGTTGAACAAGAGTATCACACCAGAGCAGAAACGTGAATTTTTGCGCCGCTCAAAACGCCCAGGGTGGGAGAAGCTGATGGATATCCTACTAGATCAAAGTATCCCAGATCCATGGGATGAAGGAATAAAGGGTGGAGGTTCAACGGATGTAGCTGATGTCAGCTGGAATACCCCTACCATGGAATTCAACACAGTAACAGGGATTTTGGGCACTCCCGGTCATTCGTGGCAATTTGTCGCTCAATGTGGGATGAGTATCGGTCATAAATCATTACTTTTCGCTACGAAAACCCTAGCTGCATCAATAATAGACCTTTTTACACAACCTGAAATATTAACACAAGTTCATGAAGAGTTCGCTGAACGCACAAAAGGGATTGAATATCGGTCGCCGATCCCCTCAGACCTCAAGCCGCCCCTTAAGGGGCTGATCACATAGAACAATACTCTTAAAGGAGGTAATCGTAATTTACATTTTTATTGGAAGAGAAAGAACTCTATTACGATTCCCTATTTTAATACACTTGAGCGCCAATAGATTATAATAAGAGAAGTATCCAGTGAATATCTATGCCACCACCTGCTATTAAAACGATCGAAGACCTCCTTTTTTGGCAGTACGCCAAGATCATTGCGGAATCAGCGGGATTTGGGAAGAAGAAATACGGGTTCATAATGAACCGATACAAGAAGCTTAAAAGCGGTGAAATCCATTGGTCAACCTCAATCCGCGAGTACATCAAGGAAAGGGAAGTTCATGATAAGTGTATCTACTGTGGTTCTGAGGAAAAGGAGAAGCTGACTAAAGAGCACATTCTTCCACAGTCAAGGCAAGGTCCTGAAAAACTAAGCAATATCGTTTTCGTTTGTAAGAAGTGTAACTCCCGCAAGGGGGATAAACGGTTATATGAGTGGTTTGGTCTCAAGAATCGAAATCGAATTCCTAGAATTGCAGAGGGAAAATATCTGAAACTGCTTTACGATCTTCACGGTAATTTTGGAACACTTCATATGACGGCACCAGAGCTTTGTCCAATGTGTGATCTTGAACCAAAATGTCCTGTACACGAGAAACTGTCGGTTTATTGCCTGGAAGGCTTGTTTCAAAAGAAGTAAAAAATGATTTAGGAATAGTTACTAATCTATGACAATTGCATTTTCAATAATCATACGATTAGGGAGGATCGGATGAAGAAAATAAGGGTTGTTTCATCTTTTCAAGTTTAGGGTCATATCTTCTCCATCTTATATAGAAAACTAATCCTCTCCCGGGTACTTTAATTCCATACTCGACTCCTTTCAGAGATTCAATATTATAAGCCACTTGAAGATCTATTTTTCGTTCTTTTTCTAGTTTTAAGAGCGTTTTATCAACTAATTCATTCGAAAGAGTGTATTTCTCATATAACTTTGATTTTAAAGCCGACAAGGAAATCATATCAGAAATGTTAGCTTCAACCGAACACACTTCTTCATAAACATCCTTAAGTACTGAAGGAAGATCCTTCTGATCTACTGAAACCATCTCTATAGACTTCCTCTCGGTGATGTTTAATCTACTTTCAATTATTTCCAAACGACGGAAAATTTCATCCAATATAATGCTCTGATTTTGGAATTTGGAGTCTATATCTTGCTTCAGCTGGGTGATAATATTTTTAACCATTTTCTTTAATTTGTTATCGAGTTTTTTGGACATTGTAGATTTATCATCAAGTTCCTCAGAAACTTTCTGAGCAACATCCATCCCTAAGGTGGTGAGTTTATATCTTCCGACTCTTTGACGTCCCTTCTTAGGTACATAACTGATTAAATTCATGGCAGTCAGTTTTTGTTTTATTAATTCGTTCTTTAGCATCCCTTCCGTTATTTCCATCTGTTTTGCTTTTAGTAATGTAACTAAAATCTGCTTTTCATCATCTAATAAGTCCTTGGGAATCCTCGCATCAATCATACTAATCAAAATATGTAAACCATACTTTCTTAAAAGATATTGTAAATTTAATACATATTTACACTCAGATTAATACTTCCTTAGGAATATAATAATATATCCTAAGGCATTTAGGCAATTACTTGGAAGTGAATTGATTAGCAGATTCCAAAAATGGGCTGTCCATAAATATAGTGAGAAACAACGAATTATTGCTCTGTTATTTAATAGGAGTACTTGTTATAATAGCAAGTAAGTGACTCGACTCTTTTCCAGAGTTTCAATCAATTTAAAGTAGATCAATTTTTTAAAGTTCTTCGAAGTTCTTGGAACATCAAACTAAAGTACGAGGAAAGTCGCTAAAAAGAACGCATCTTCTTCAAAATCTGGAGGTTTGATCGTAACAAAGTATCAATAGCTACTACTCGTTATCTTTTTACGTTATGACTCCAAATAAAGTTATTTCTCATGAGATCTTAAAGTTTTTTTGACAATCCAAACATATCCCCTTTCCTCTACGGAGACAGGTTAATAAAATGAAAAAGTATCCCGGACAAACGTGAGCTAAGTTCTTAACTCCTGAAGAATCACAAAAAGGTGTCATGCAGTATAACGTTGACAAAAATGAATTGAAACAGGATCTACAAAGACCAAGACAGCGTTTAGAAAACTAGAAACCAATCTATCGAAAAATTTTCCTGAAATCTGTCTCCTTATTAAGGACGAGATGCAACTAATAGAAAGCTCTTGGGAAAATGGCTCGAAAAAGCAAAGGAAACTTAAACGAGTTCGAAACTGGCTTTTCAGCAGCTAACCTTTAGTAAAGCATGTCTTGTGAAACCTGCCAAATAGATTCTTCGAAGATTTGTAGAAATGAGAAGTGGGTTTTAACAAAGATTCCAACGTGTGCTGTGCTACGCACTTGATTCCTTTAATTGCTCTATCAATGGTTTATGACCCATGTGTTCGGCTGCTGTACATACCCTTACACCCATTTTCTTAGCATACGAATATACATTCTTCAGTTTCGACTTGAAAAGCCCCCGACATAAATGGTGATCCCAGATAATCTTTTTAGGTCTAGTTTGGGACATAATGGTCAACATATTATTGACAATACGGTCTATCTCAGCTTTACCGAGCATGTAACCATAGGCATACAGAGGAGGCCCGTCTGCTACAATTATGTTTGGACAGGTTTGAACGATCCAATCCGCATATTCCTCTATTATTGGTCCCTGTAAATCAGAAGTAAACATAAATTTACTGTCTTCGTATTCCACTGTGAATCCTATGACCCATCCTATTTTAGCCAAGAATTGACCATGAAACATAGGATGAGAAAACTGGAGTTTGGTCTGACCAAAAGTGACCTCTCTCCCGTCCGCTAATAGTATTTTTATATCCCCTAATTGGAAATCAGGTACCCATTTTCTTTTTTGCCACCTTCTAACAGAATTATCCAACCACCTCTGTTTAGCCTGAAATACTTCACTCTTTTTTCCTTTAGCCCTCCGCCAGAGAGCTGCAGTCTTTGGATGTGAAGTGTAAGGATCATTCTGCATCTGAAAATGAGGATCCACCAACACCTCTTTGAAATTTCCAGATATTCCAAACTCTTGATAGATTCCTCTCAAGAACTCCAGTGCTCTTTTGTTCTGAGACTGGTTGATCCATTGATTCGGATCCTTTATCAGCAGTGTTTTCTCCCTAAACACTGCATCCATACTGTCCAAAAAAGCTGGGTTGGGGTAATGATCATAATGATAGTGAGTTATGACTATTACATCCGCCCGTACTCCAAATCTACAAATACGCTCATATGCCTCCTCACAGTACATTGCCTTGTCCTTTGACGACAAAGGGAAACTTGGTTGTAGAACTGATGCACCTGGATCCACTAAGATAGAGACATCCGGAGTACTAACCAGTACAGAGCTGCATTTGGCTCCCATGGAATCAAAATATATCAATCGCACTTGGATCGAATCAAATTGAATTAGATCCTTGCCTTTGGACATTTCATACATTATTATATGCCTTTTCCTTATATTTAGGGCCGTATCTTTATATTCCGCACTTTTATTATCACAAGCAAGACTATTTCGGATTCAAAAGTAGGTTTAAGGTTAGCAAATATTGCATAGTTATCTATAAATGAATTATTCACATGTATATAATAAGCCTTAGATCGAATTTTCTAGGCACTCAAAGTACTCAAAACACAACTCGAGAACTCAAAATTTAGGAGGAGTATCCCATGAAATTGTATTTGGTTCAACATGCCGAAGCCAAGAATAAGGAAACGGACCCCTCGCGACCTCTCACAGAGGAGGGGTTCAAAGCCATAAAGAAGATGGCTAGCTATGCAGAAAAATACCTACACATCCACATAGATCAAATAATCCACAGTGGGAAGTTGCGTGCCAAACAAACAGCAGATGTTCTGTCTGAATATCTCCA
The DNA here is from genome assembly GCA_046761065.1 of Candidatus Heimdallarchaeota archaeon. Taxonomy (GTDB): domain Archaea; phylum Asgardarchaeota; class Wukongarchaeia; order Wukongarchaeales; family JBHIFL01; genus JBHIFL01. The sequence continues at coordinate 17,560 of JBHIFL010000037.1, read as the reverse complement.
CCCCACTAAGGGAGTTGTAGTTTCTAAAGACTTAGAACCGTTAACCGACCCAAAGCTTTGGAAAAAACGCCTAGAAACGGCCACCACGGACATCATGCTCGTTGGACACCTGCCCCACTTAAGTAAGCTCACAAGTAAGCTTTTCTATGAAGGTGAAAGTAGAGAAGTGGTTACATTCAAAATGGGAGGCATCCTATGTCTGAAAAAGGATGAGGACAACCAATGGACTATTCAATGGATGGTTACTCCAGAAATAATCCCATAACTAGATTGCTTGGTTTAAACGCATCAAGAAACAGAAACCCATGGAAGTCAATATTATTTTTTGGATTGGGCGTAAATTAGGACCTATGCGTTATAACACAAACATTTCTTGATTATTTTTACAGGGAATGGTTAAGATGGAATTCAAGCCTTCTACTCAGCTCTTCGATTGGAGTTCTATGCTTGTTCACTCTAACCTCTACTTCCACACCATTAACACTCACTATGATGAGCGCTGCCGATTGTTCCCCCCGTCGATCTCCACCGCTCTCACTTGCCATTTTAAGTCCTTTTATCATCCTTAAAGCTAATCCTCCAGTTGATTGCTCAAACTCCTCAACCATCTGACTAACTACCTCTTCTCCTACGAGAAAATTCCCTATTACAATGTAATCTTTACCAATCGATTCTCCACTCCATCTTGGAACCTTCCGGCCTGTAAACACTGCCTTATTTCCCTCTACATCCATCATCGCCACCTGTCTAAGTTCTCTTCCAAGATCCTCTTCTAAAATCCGGTCTAATGCCTTTTTTGGAGATATCCCTCGTTCCATAAGTTCTAATCCGCTTGTTCCGTATGCGATATTTGTATACGCTTGGGTGGCGACTACGCCGACACCCGGTTTGACATGAGGTACTCGGTTGCCCACCGACATGGAACCCGATGCAACGGCAACCCCTAATAACCCTGATTCAGGTGACTTTGCTACAATAGAAAACGTTCCAAATACTGGTATCTTCCTAAGTTCCAGCCCCCTGATTCCTTGCTTTCTGCTATACTCCCAATTCATCAATCCACCTCATAAAAACGTGGTTTTTAGTCAATAAAGCGATGTTTTAAACATCTGGCAAGAGAAAAATACTACTTATAATCCAAACAAAACATAGGCTGTTAAAAATAAGATGAGAAAGCGGATATCCTTTTGAAAGGTAATGTTGAATATGTTCAATCAAAGAGATTGAATTAATATAGTTTTGTTGTTCATTGTCATTCTTATTGATTATTCTATGAAAATCTCACTCACTAGCTAAAATTTTTTGTGCAAATTCTTTTCCAAACTCTTCTGCCAGTTGTTGCTCCTGTCTTGTTGCGCCCCCTTTGAAAACAAACTCCCCTACAATTTCCCATTTGAGGGCTTCTGCAAGCTTGTCAAACTCCCGTTTTGCTCCTCCACCCCATCCAAAAGATCCAAAATATCCCGCTTTTCGACCAAAAATACTCTTTCGACGAGCCATATCAAGAACATGGGCGACGGGTGGGAACAGTTCCACCTCGTAGGTGGGAGCTCCTATTAGCACTCCTTCATTCTTCCAGAGGGATGCAAGAATATAAGTTGAGTGCATTCGGGCCGCATCATAAATTTCAACAAGCACTCCTTCTCTTGAGATGCCTCGGGCTACAAAATTCATAATAGACTCTGTATTTCCATACATCGAGCCATAAACGAGGGTTACGGCCTTCTCCCGCGATCCTTTTGCATAACCCGCCCATTGCTGGTAGAGCTGGATGATATCTTCAGGATGGTTCCTCCAGATCACCCCGTGAGACGGTGCAATCACCTTAATGGGAAGATCGCTGAGTTTGTTGATGGCTCCTAGCACAGATTGGGAGAACTTAGCTACAATATTGGCATAGTAGCGGAGAGCTTCTTGGCGATAGTACTCGAGATCTGGTACTTCATCATCAAAGATTGCACCGCGAAGAGCCCCGAATCCCCCAAATCCATCGCATGAGAATAAAGTCCCATTTGATCTTTCAAAAGTCATCATTGTCTCTGGCCAATGCACAAAGGGCGTTCGGAAAAACTCCAGGGTTCTTTTTCCCAGATTAAGAGTGCTTCCATCTCCCACTTCTACGACTCCCTTAGTAATCCCATAAAAGGCTTCCACCATTGGAATCATTCTTTTTGTACCAATTAATTGGACATTAGGGGCACAACGTCGGATTGCCTTTAAGATTCCAGAGTGGTCCGGCTCCATATGATTGATAATGGCATAATCAAGCTCTGAGGGGTCAATTAGCTCCTCAACTTTCCCAAGGAACTCTTCTAATTGATTGCCTTTCACAAGATCTACAAGGACTTTCTTTTTATCCCGGATGAGATAACTATTATAACTGACCCCTTGCTCGATGGGCCACATCCCTTCAAACAGGTCGGTGGTCCGATCATTTACGCCAATCCAAAAGATGTCGGGCATTATTTCAACAGACATTTGCAACTCACTTTACATAATTACTAACTAAATGATTCCCGAGTCGGACTTCTATTCGCAACCTATCGGCTAAAATCCCTTCTATAAGGGAAGGGGATTAACCAATATTCCTATCCTAGCATAAATGGACAATATACATTGTGAATGGAACAATAAACTTGATTCCTAGATGTTTTGGTCTTTAGGGTCAGTTTACATCGCGTTTTCATTTTGTTATTAGTCAGAAGCGTTGTAATTTATTTTTCGATGGAAAATATCTATTAAAACAGGTCCAATACACAGAATCAAACAACTAAATTCTGATTATCATACAACAAATGATTCTATAATCATGTTTCTTCCTCTTTATTTATCACAAAGTCTATGAAAAGATCTTTCCATACCACAATTAATAAGAGAGATATGAAGATACGGGGAGCTATAGAGGTATTAAAAGAAGAATAGGGATTAATCTTGCCTAGACATCGTGCTATGACTAAAAAGACTAAGAAGAAGAAACAAAAGGAAGCTAAAAGAAAACGTAAGAAAAGGAGAAGGTGAAAGAAGACCTCAATTAACTTCTCATATCTCTTTCTTTGGAATATTAATTCTATACTGGGAAATGAAAGCTTCAAAGAAAGAATTGTTCATTGATATTTTAACAAAGTTCTGCAGCTCCTATAACAAGTTCGATAAGGGAGAATAAATAATCGAGAATGCTCATAAACATATTTATCCATTGAATCACAGAAGACTCCATGGCTTGTCGTGGGGATGAATGCGAATTTGTTTGTATACAAGGCCTGAATTACGAACCGCTATCGAACTACAATGCAGATATTGAAGCAAGGAATTTATGCTTCTGAACATTGTCACCATTCCAAAAGCAGCGATCAAACGAGAGTACATTAAAGGTGATCAATAATTGGACAAATTAATTATTACAGCTGCAATTACTGGAAGTAGGATTAACCGGCAACAAACCCCTTATATCCCTATTACACCCGAGGAGATCACTCAATCATCTATCGAAGCTTGGGAGGCTGGCGCCGCAATTGTTCACTTACATATGCGAGATCCAAAAACTGGACTGGGGACCCCAGATGTAACTCTTTTTCGCCCAGTAGTAGAAAAACTTCGGGAACAGACCGATCTTATCCTCAACCTGACTACAAGTGGTATTCCTGGCATAAATCTTCCTCCAGAACAACGCTTGGCCCCGTTGCAACTGAAACCAGAAATGGCGTCATTTGATGCGGGCTCAATTAACTTAGGCAGATATGTTTTCATCAACACTCCAGAATTCCTTGAGACGGCTGCCAAACGAATGAAAGAGTTAGATATCAAGCCTGAGTTAGAGATTTTCGATATAGGAATGATCATACACTGTTTACACATGCGGGATCAAGGGCTTTTACAGGAGCCGCTCCACTTTCAATTCGTTTTAGGAACTCCTCATGGGAGTCCTGCCACTCCTAAAGCTCTTATTCATATGATAGATCTTATCCCCAAGAATTCTACATGGTCGATCATTGGGATTGGGAAGAGCCATCTGCCCATGTCAATGATGGGGTTAATCTTGGGGGGGCATATCCGTGTTGGCCTAGAAGATAATATCTACTATGAGCGTGGCGTGTTCGCAAAAAGCAACGCCCAACTTGTAGAGCGGATTATCCGTATTACTAAAGTATTTGGTCGAGCTATTGCCACGCCCGATGAAGCGCGAGAGATTCTTGGGCTTCAACAATAATGCATTTGTGTGGAAGTCTCAGTCTACTTTTTCGATTTGTTGTCTGATCACTTTTATTACTACATCAGGATTCGTTGTTGAAAATACAAACTCTCGAAATTTCCCTTTATTCAATGCCAGAAGGACGCGTGGGTACCCTACTACATTATAGACTAATCTCCGCCGGCCTTTAACATTTCCTACCCGGATACCCCAACCGCCATAGCTTCGGATCGGGGTCTTATCTAAATTACAGTCTGTAACATTATTCCAGAGGATTGAGTGCTTCGAAATTCCATACCTTACATTGATAGAGTTTGAAGTCGCTCTGATGGTTAACCTGCTGAAATTCAGTGTGATTCCTACAAAAAAAGGAACATAAGCAGTAAAAACCAATTTGGGGCGGGACGGGTACCAATTGGTCCTATTAATGCTTGATAAATAATCAAAACAAGAAATATAGTAGGAATTATAGCAAAAATTCCCTTAAACGGTTTTAAAAATATCTTTTCCTCATAAATCTTGTTTTCCTGCATTTCCCCTCATTTTAATATGTCCATTTTAATTTTAAAACTTTATTTTAATAGGAGGATATCTCATACTTATTCCGTAATTTCAGATTATGAATCCAGTATTTCCACAAATGATTACTAAGCATAGCCTAAATAACTGCTTAAATATTTCGCAATCTAACCTAACATCAACTTTACTTTCTACTCACATTGACACTTATTTCCTAGGTTCACCTCCTCTAACTCCGATTTATGCGGTTTAATTTCTCATGTTTGTCGTAATCGAGTTAGAACAAAACAATTTTATGAATTGATTAAAATGTACTTAATAAAGGGAGAATTTATTGATGTATACTACTCTAATGGAACTAAAAGATTCTTTACAAGGAATAGTGAAAATAAAAGAACAGGAACTACAGATTCTTGACGAAAACACTCTTAGAACGAGTCTAGTAGACGATATTATTTTTTCAGCTATCTTTCACAAAAACAACGAAATTGTTCAAGCAACAAAATGGATAATAAAGGAAGCAGGGCGTAAACTAGGTATCATTCCTTCTTCCATTCAGGAATTATACGAAGCACGCGGAAAAGGCGAAATCGAAGGCTTTACAGTTCCTGCAATTAATATAAGGACACTAACATATGATGTCGCACGAGCCGTATTACGGGTAGCAATTCATCTTCATGTTGGGGCTTTAATCTTCGAACTTGCACGCTCGGAAATGGGGTATACCGCCCAAAGTCCCTCCGAATACGCTTCTGCAGTGATCGCAGCTGCAATCAAGGAGAGATTCTCTGGTCCGCTTTTTCTTCAAGGCGATCATTTCCAATTCAATCGACAGAACTTCATTGAGACACCTCAAACGGAGTTTGATGCCCTCAAACACTTGATCCAAGAAGCCATTGAAGCGCAATTCTATAATATTGACATTGATGCCTCCACCCTTGTAGATTTGCAACGAAATACAATTTTAGACCAACAACGTCCCAATTTTACAGCAACTGCGGAATTACTTCAATTCACACGAGCTTTAGAACCCGATGCAATTACAATCTCAGTTGGAGGGGAAATAGGGGAGATCGGAGGACAAAACAGTACCTCTACGGAACTTCGCGCCTATTTAACCGGACTCCAGCAGACATTGGATATTAAAAATAAAAAACTGCCAAGTGTGTCGAAAATTAGTGTTCAAACTGGAACCCACCATGGAGGGGTTGTTCTACCAGATGGAACGCTGGCCCAAGTGAAGATCGATTTTGGCACCTTAGAACAACTTTCTAAGGTGGCACGAGAAGAATTTAACCTCTGTGGAGTTGTTCAACACGGAGCTTCTACCTTACCTGATGAAGCGTTCCATAAATTTCCAGAAACCGAAACTGCGGAGATTCACCTTGCCACTGGGTTCCAAAACATCATTTACGACAGTAAACACTTTCCTATTGACCTTCGAAATCAAATCTATGCATTTTTAAAAGAAAATTTCAAGCATGAACGCAAAACGGAGCAAACAGATGAACAATTCTTGTATAAAATCAGAAAACGAGCTCTCGGTCCGTTCAAGGAAGAGATATGGAATTTGCCAATTGAAGCAAAGGAAAGAATCGGGGAAGAATTGGAAGCAAAATTTCGATTCTTATTCAAACAATTACGTGTTACTGGAACAAAGAAGTTGGTTTCAGAAACAATAACGCCTATTGAGATCCCAATGACCCCTCCTAAATCAATCAATACACTCATTTATTAATTTAAAACTAGGCCTTTCAAAAACACTTCAAAATGGTATTAGAAAGAAAATTTACAGTGATTTCTAAGAATGTCATCCCTTGAAAGTCCTAATGGGAAATTATCTCTGCAGTTCTTAAAAGTTGAGGGTTCAACTGTTTTGGCCCTTGTGTGATCACATCCAAATTCGGAGCGACAACATTACCATTCTTAAGCCCTACAAAGTTCTTTTTCTTTCCTTTTAGGAAATATTCAATAGCTGATACTCCAAATAGCCCTGCCAATAACCGTGACCGAGCGGAAGGCGCACCGCCACGTTGAGCATAACCCAAGATGCTTAAACGAGTTTCATACAGCGCCAGTTCACGTAATTGTTTAACGAAAACATGGCAATCTCCTGCTCCCTCAGCCATCACGATTATACTCGAGGTTTTTCCGATTTTCCGTGCCTTTTCTAATCGTTGGGATACCATTTCAAAGGTGTAATCAACTTCTGGAACTAGTATCATTTCTGCTCCTGCTCCAATACCAACATGTAGAGCAATGAAACCGGAATGTCGCCCCATCACTTCAACCACAAATAATCGCTCATGTGACGTTGCAGTATCACGTATCTTGTCGATTTCCCCTAATGCTGTATTTATTGCTGTATCGAACCCAATCGTTTCGTCTGTTCCCGGTATGTCATTATCAATGGTAGCAGGTATCCCAATGATTGGGATACCGCTTCCCTCTTGCAGTGTTTTCGCAGCATGGAAGGATCCATCGCCACCAATTACGATCAATCCATCAAATTTTGCTTCTTTCAAATTTTCGACTGCTTTCTCAATGCCATCTGGAGTTTTGATTTTTTTACTCCGTTTCGTCTTTAATATAGTCCCCCCTAAGTGTACAATCCCACTCACGTCCCTTGAATCAAGTGATCGATATTCCTTTTTCAACAAACCTAAATAACCTTTTTCAATCCCTACTACTTCTAACTCATTGAATACCGCGGCTCGTACGACTGATCGAATAGCAGCGTTCATTCCTGGCGCATCCCCCCCCGCTGTAACCAATCCGAGCTTCTGGCAGCTCAAAAGACACACGCTCCAATCACTTCAATATCAAATCTGATATTATGTAATTTGATTTTCACTTCTTACTAAGATAAAAGCCCTTGAAATAAGTGTTTGTGTCCATACCGCCGAGTAAGTATCCGTTTCATCCTCTTTATTATATGTATCGAACTAATATTTTCCTTTTAAAAAAATAAATCTCTAATTGTATGAGGAAACGCAACCTCTTGCCATAATAAGCAAATTGATTAAAATATTTATAGTCTAATTCTTTTAATTTAGAGTGTTTGGTATTCAGAAATGGGAGGAAATTATTATGATGAAGATTGCAGTATTAACTGGCGGAGGGGATTGTCCCGGCCTAAATGGAGCAGTTAAATGGGTAACAAAAACAGCATTGGATCCTCATCTTGAAAAAAACCGTTTGGAAAAATTTGAAGTCTTCGGAATTCGAGAAGGTTGGAGGGGTTTAGTTGAAGTTGATCCTGAAGATCCTAAGAGCCGTATCAAGCGTCTCATGCCTTTGGATGAAGATTTAGTCCGAACATGGGATCGCTATGGCGGAACAAATCTTGGCACATCTCGAACAAACCCCTTTAATCCTCAGAATGATCGATCGGAGATATTACTTGAGAATATTACAAAACTTGGTATCGATGTGATCGTGGCTATTGGAGGCGATGACACCCTTGGTGTTGCCTATAAATTGCATAAACGTGGAATCAAGACGATCGGAATTCCTAAGACCATCGATGGCGATCTAGTAGGTACCGATTATTCACTCGGGTTTGATTCTGCTTTGAATGTGATTATGGAAGAGGTGGACCGTTTACGCACCACAGCAGGCTCTCACAGTCGAATATTTGTAGTTGAAACAATGGGACGTCATGCGGGCTGGTTGGCTTTGCGGGGGGGTGAATGTAGTGGGACTTCAATTATCCTTATCCCTGAGCATCCCTTTAACATGGATCGTGTATGTGACATTCTCCTTGAACGAAAAAGGCGAGGGATCCGGTATAGCATTGCAATTGTTGCTGAAGGGGCAAAACTCGAAGGAGAGAAAGAAATTTTCAAAGATGAGAAGGTTGATGATTTTGGGCATCGATCTCTTGGAGGGATAGCTGCTTACATTGCAAAACAAATCGAAAACAAAACAAATATTGAGACACGTTACGTCATATTGAGTCACTTACAGAGAGGAGGAAAACCATCTGCCCGAGATCGACTTATGGCAAGATGGTTTGGTATTGCGGCAGTTGATATGATTCTAAATGAAGATTTTGGAAGAATGGTAAGCTACTCACTTGGGAAGATTACTTCTATTCCCCTCAAGGAGATTATCGGAAAATTAAGACTCGTGGATGTGGACAAGCATTACGACACTAAAAGGTATAATGGAAAGAGGGCAATCCTCTGAAAGAAGGTTATTTATTAGGTTTTATCGAAAGATCATGGTTATATTCCCCAAGCCGTATTAGAACGGTTACTTAAATTGTTGATACGTCAAAAGTGAAAAATGGATTTACAGTTGAGAAGGTATCATCCAAGCCAGTAAAATTATGATTCCTCCTGAAACTCAAAAAGATTAAGGTTTCAACCCCAAGGACGAAGTTATTGCTCTATACTAGAAGGGAAAAGGTCTTAAGACTTTGGGTTAACTAAACCAACTCTCATAAGAGAAACCCTTCTGCTACATAAAATGGTAAAATTTACAATAGATCCTAGATGCGTTCTGTTATCAGTTGTTTATTGAAACATCTTAAATTGAAGCTGGGTGACCAATAATTCCCCACAAGAGGCAGTCGTTCTGTTTTAGGGCTTGTATCTAAGGGTTCAATCTTTGATGAGCCCTAAAATACCTGAAATTGATAATTTTTAACTGTAAAATATAAATCGAAGATTTCTCGCATTGTAGAAAATTTCGAAACCATGTTGAGCAAATTAATTGGGGAAACTTCTTTTACTTTATTTTTGGAACTTGCAATTCAAGTGGGTTACATCAACCTACTGATTCACAAAATTGGGTTATGACTCGTTCGAGGATCTTAGCTGCATCGATCACCGAGTCTAGCTCAACGTACTCCACAGCAGCATGAGATCCAATTCCTCGGGGTCCGAAAGCGACAACTGGGATTCCTCGTTTACAGATAATCTCGGAATCGAGCCAACCAGCACTCCCAATAAATTGGGGTTTGTTGCCCGTAGCCTCTAAGATGTTCCTGTGTAATACCTGGCAAATTTTTTCGTCTGGTGAGACTTCCATTGGGCCGCGGACAAATTTGATCTGGTATCTTCCATTAAATTTGGAATCTGTCTTTGAGAGGGATGTTAAGATGCTCTTCATCTCTGCATCCACAATCCTCGAGTCCTCCCCCGGAATCAACCGCCTTTCGACCTGCAACTTACAATAATCGGGATAGGTACTCAGTTCGAGGCCACCTTGAATAACTGACGCGTGAACTGAGGGAGGCCCTACGAGGGTATGCCCTTTCCGCTGAGACATGTCATTTTGAAGTGTTTCGAGTTCCACAAGAACTTTTCCCATCTTTGCAATAGCATCTACGCCGATCTGCCACCGACTTCCATGCGCCGCCACCCCTCGGGTCTCAACATCAATCCACGCGAACCCTTTGTGTGCAATGAGGATCTGTAGTCTTGTTGGCTCCCCAACAATCGCTGCATCCGCCGTTACCTGCTCCATCAATCGATCAGTGCCAATACTCGCATACTCTTCATCACACACCGCCGCAACTATGAGATCGCCTCGAAGGATCACATTGGAATCTGCAACTGCTTTGGTGGCTGCTAAAATAGCGGCTAATCCACTCTTCATATCATTGGCACCTCGACCAAAGAGTTTACCCTTTTTCACCACAGGATCAAGTGGGTCGATCTCCATGTAATCGATTCCCACGGTGTCCAAGTGCCCATTCAACATTAATTTGGGCCCCTGATCTGCTCCTTTCAGGATCCCGATGACATTTGGGCGTCCTGGCTCTATCTCATCTACTTGCATTTCAAGGCCAAGTCCCTGTAAGAAATCAGCGACGAATTCTGCAATTTCAGCCTCTCCAGGCGCTCCCTTTACTAGTGAAGGATTGACTGAGTTGATACTAACAAGCCTTTTAAGTAGCTCTACTGTCTCAGTCTCATTAACGTGTGTCCTAACTACGCCCATTATAATTTCCTCAGGGATCAAGTCGCCCATACCCTTTTAAGAATTTCTTGTTTGAAAAAACAAATTAGTAACATTGCCAGATAAGGGCAACATTTCACAACCATCATTTTGGATTGACTCTTCAAATCATTTGTTTATTTTCTAATCTTATCACCCTCAGAATTTGATAGATGTTAAGGCGGAAGTCCCCGTTCCCTTGTAGTGGTAATGAATACCGTTCACCCCTGCTCCACACACTCGATAGTCTTTTGGATCACGTCACAACTCACCTCTCCGGTAATACTCACAAAATACCTGCAGGATCGGAACCATCCTTTTCGGACCTCAGTTTGGACCTTGGGGAACTTCTTAAATAGATCCTGAAACCCTTTACATTTCATCGAGAACAAGAGATGAATAGAGCTTTAATTATAAGAACACAAGCCCAATAAGGATCTCATATGAGAGTTCCTTATCTTCTCAGAGAAAATATAAAAGAACGACCCATAAAATTGTTCGTCAGGGACCTATTTATCCAGATCCGTCCTAAAAGTTGATACCTCTCCTGGAGTCCAAAGAGGACCTGAAATGCATACGGAATATTCTAAACAGGTCTCTAGGGTATATCCTACGAGATGGGGGGCTGTGTCCTGTCCCGATTCTCCACAACGAACGTCGCACAGAAAGGATCTCAGAGCGCGATAGGGGGAAACTCCGTCGTCAGTAACGGAGTGGTCCACACATACTCAATAAATACAAAACAAATACTCTTTGAGTACAATGATTCAACCTCGGTACACATATATAGGCAAGCAACTTAAGGATCAAGCATGTCTCGAATAACTATTCTTGGTGGGTGTGGGACTGTTGGAAGTATAGCAGTGAGGACCCTTTCGAATCTTGAGGATTTTTCAGAGATCGTTATCGCTGATATTGCTACGGAAAAAGCCAAGAAATTTTGCACCGAACTCGAACATGAAGGGGTCTCCACTGTTAGAGTTGATGCTCTCGAACCCCAGAGTATCAAGAACGCCATCAAGGAATCCGATGTGGTGCTGAACTGTATTGGTCCGTTTTACCGGTTTGCCCCAATCATTCTGAACGCCGTCATTGAATCTGGAATCGATTATGTTGATGTTTGCGATGATATTGATGCTACCCAAGAACTCCTAAAGATGAATGATATGGCTAAACACGCCAACATTTCGGCGCTAATTGGAATGGGAAGTTCACCAGGCGTCGCGAATTTGTTAGTAAGACTCTGCGCGGATCAACTGTTGGAAGCAATTGACTCGATTGACATTTACCACGCCCATGGTGGTGAACCAACCGAGGGAGCTGCAGTTATAGCACACAGAATCCATAGTATGTTAATACCAATACCTATGTTTCTGGATGGGAAGCTCACAACCGTTCGATTTTTCAAAGAGGATGGAAAGGCTCTACAGGAAGACGTGGACTTTCATCTCCTTGGTAGGTATAGAGTTTATCCCTACCCCCATCCAGAGACAATTACACTCCCGAGATATATCCCTTGTAAGCGAGTTACGAATATGGGGTGTGTCTTACCGCCTGTATATTATCGCTTAATCATGGAAATTGTTAACCTTGGTCTAGTAAGCGACCAACCGATTGATGTGAAAGGGTTGAAGATCGCTCCCCTAGATTTTACAATAGCATATGTTCTCGATCAGAGAGAAAAAATTCTTCGACAAACTGAGTTTGGGGAGCAACGTGGATGTTTGAAAATTGTAATCAAGGGGCAAAAAGCTGGAAAACCACACCAATATGTGTTTTCCATGGCTTCAAAGGGACAATCAATGGGCGAGGGCACTGGCATTCCAGCCGCTCTTGGAGCAACCCTAATGCAACGCGGTAGAATTCAGGACAAAGGTGTGTTGCCCCCAGAGGCATGTGTCAATCCACTTGAGTTCCTTACCATTATGCAAGACGCTCTTAAATTTGATAAAATTGGGGGTGAAGGGTCCCCACTCCTTTTCGAATCCATTGATGCCGAAGGAAACGTAAAGCAACTTACCCTATGAATCACGGGGTAGATTTCAACAAGCGATCAATTACATAACGCACGCAAAAAACTATACCTGCCCAAAAAAGGCCAATCAAGAAAAAAATAATCCCAACGAATGACTCTAGGGGTATCAGGATAAACAACTTGTTTTAGCCATGGGAGAGGGTATCCCCAATAGTTCACACCAAGTAGACCCGATTGATTTGATAACAATCCTGTTAATAAAATAATAACACCTCCCACAACTATTGCGACAATTAATCGTTTTTTGATGGGCTCAGTCGTTTTCATGCTTATCATTCCATGTAAGTTTCATCTCATACAGGTCTCACAGTTATTTAAGGCATCTTTATAACCTTTTTTATAACCGAAAGTGCTTAATGCAACCTTCTATACTAGGAACAAGCATTTTGGATGAAACTACGCGATTGTGACTCTCATAACCATCGGAGGCATCCTCAAAGAATAATATGCTAAATATTCTAAGATAATATATGATAAATCGTTAAAATTTGCATAATAGCTGTTTAGAAATTTTTACATATTCAACAAGATTTGTCTATTTATAACTTCAATATATCTTGGGATTTTTTCAGCTCGAATTCTGTTCTGTACCCTTTACAAAGAAATATATGATCAGAGTGGCCACAATAGCTGTTATAAACGTGATCCGGAATGATGTTAAAGCACCAAAGTATTCCCAGAGAATACCTCCTACAATCCCGCTCAATAAAATGCCTATATACATGAAACTATTGAAGACGCCAACAGCCGTGCCTTTCTTTTGCTTTGAAGTAATATCCATAGCTAGTGCTGTAGCAAAGTATCCCATCGAGCTTCCCAAAGCATAAACCGCATAAAGGATGAAAAGCCAAAAAAGGGAATGGTTGAAAAAAAGGAGCCAAGCTATCCCCTCAAGAGTGTAGCCAAAAATAATGACTTTCTTTCTCCCTATCCTGTCGGATAATGATCCCAAAGGGTAATTGGTCAGAGCCCATGTAAATTGGTAGATGGAATCAAATATCCCCACTTGTAACTTGCTAATATTAAATTCTTTTTCAACGTAGTCTGCATAAAAATTAACAGAGTATAATCCAAAAGTGACGAGTAACACGGATAATGATAGAAAGAATAGATTGGGACTTTCTTTAAGTATGTTAAAGTGATTAAAACGTGCGAACTTGAAGGGTTTATTAGTTTCTTTGGATTTCCGCTCCTCGATCCTTAAAGTTGGAGCTAACGAGACAAAATAGGGAATGGCTATGATCATAAATAAATATCTAAATCCTAGATACTCAGCAGTAGTGGCTGCCAAAAGCGCTCCAATCGCCCATATAATGCCGGTGATGGTGTTTAGAATTCCAAGACCACTACCGACATCTTCAGGTATACTATCCGAAACCAATGCGGTGTATGCAGGATAGGCACAAACCATCAATCCGTTTGTCAATCCAAATGACAATGCTGTCTGTATCCAATTTTGACTGAGTGAAAGTGCTATCCAGCCACATCCTGCTAGAAAGGATGACACAATAAGAGTAAGTTTTCTTCCCACCTTATCAGTGAAGTATCCTCCTAGCAACGACCCAAACATCGAGGTGAAGTATCCTACAAAAATTATGACTCCGAGAATCTTAGGAGATACCAATAGAACAAATAGAACGTAATATTGGAAAAGCGTAGGACCCGCGTATATTACGCTTCGAAGTCCTCGATACACAAGTAGAATCTGTATATTCTTGTTTCGAATGACCGTCAAAAAGCGAGGCAATACTCGCACCTTTGTATAATATTGCGCAGGTTATTAAATTTAGCTTTGCATAATAAATTATCTTGCAGATTGATCTGGGTTTGATGTTCTCTAATTATATGCCCCAAATGGTTCATTAGGCATTATGTTGACCCTTATACCCATCATTATTTTTTAAGGCGGATCTTCCACATAAGGTCTTTTATTTATAGCCTCAGCAATGGGATAAAATTCTCATGAAATAAATTCATAGGTTATGGGTTTATAGATATATGTGCTTGATAACGTGTTAAAAAGAATTTCATTGATTGAATGGTGATGTGTTTGTTAAAGGATAAAATTGTTTTAGTAACTGGTGCATCACGTGGGATAGGCAGGGCTACAGCATTAGCATTCGCTCGTGAGGGAGCAAAAGTGATTATTAATTATCATCGAAGTAAATCTTTGGCTGAAGAGATTGTTGAAGAGATCAGAGGGGAAAGTGGAATTGCAGTTGCAATTCAAGCGAATGTCGGGGACCGTGATGCGGTTAAGAAGATGGTTGACAAGTCGTTAAGGGAGTTTGGCAGAGTTGATATTCTTATAAACAATGCCGGCGTTCTTATGGGAAGCGGCTCTCTATTTGATTTCAACGATAATGAATTCACCCTAATGTGGCAAGTGAATGTGAAAGGAATTCTATACTGCAGTCAAGCGATTGTCCCGCAAATGATAGAGAACCATTACGGTAAGATTGTGAACATCGCTTCAATTGCAGGACTAGGTACATCCCGATTACCAGGTAATATGCTGTATAGTTCCACCAAAGCGGCAGTTGTGATTCTGACGAAACGCTTGGCTCTGGAGTTTGGAAAGTATGGGATTAATGTGAATGCTATAGCACCGGGTCTCATCCGAACCGATATGGGTTTGGGAAACCGGAGTACTGCGGAACAAGAAGAATTTCTGAAATACTTTGAAGAGAAGAGCATCCTACAGCGGATTGGTGAACCAGAGGAGGTTGCTAACGCTGCCATATTCCTTGCATCTGATAAAGCCAGCTTTATCACAGGTCAGGTGCTTACAGTAGATGGCGGCCGCATCGACTTCATTAGTCACTCTCTGTGAATCATTTCATGAAAAGCTAAAACCCTATATTATTCGCTACTCGTTAAATCAGTGGATATTGGATCAGAATACACCTCTCGTCTCGTTTCTTCCCATTACAGCACTTTTCTTTATCCTTACAATAAGAAAAATTGTTAAACACCACTATACTTCCTTAAAAAATCCCCAAAATAAGGGTGATATGAATGTAGTTAATAGGACAATCCTCCATAGTCTCCCTTCAAGAATATTATAATCAGCTAATAGCCTTGCTCCAAGGATGCCCAATGATATAGTGTCCAAAGCCAAATTCGAAGATAATGGAAATGATCAACCAAAACACCCCGATCAATAGCAGATCGGTCTTTGTGATGTTTAGTTCGATCTTACTGACGAACAAATAGGTGATAACGAGAATATACATGATTCCTATAATTGAACTAATATGACGTTCCCTTGGCTCTCCCACTTTCGGAGCGTACCAGGTGTTTCAAATCGTTCCATTTAAGATTGCCAGAACAACAAATAGTATTTTAGTTCCAATGGTAGAGAGATATCTTTGTTTCCATTTTCTATCATTCCTTTATCCCATAATTAATCTGTATATGGAGTATAGAATTCGTACAAACGCGAGATAGTTGTAAAAAAGCTTCAAAAAATATTTTTACAATTAAAATGTTTTAGGAGTATTATCATGTCTTAACATTACCTTCCTTCACTAATTCCATTGAGGTAGAAAATATGGTTAACATTTTACGGAAACAGATTTCCATGGCTTTTGACGATGCAGTTCAGCATGTAGAAAAATTAGTTGTAGAAGCAGGATTCACTATTCTCATGACTAAAGCCATAGATGAAGTAATTAAGAATAAATTGGGTTTAGATGATTACCCTAGGTATACTATTATTTTAGTGTGTGGGCCCGATTTAGCAAAAATGGCACTTGACGCCTCTAAAAATGTGGGCACTTTTTTCCACTGTTCTTTTGTAGTATTTGAGGAGGAACATTTAGAAGGAAAAGCTGTTGTCGCTCATGTCTCGATAATGAAACTCGCTTCCGAATTGAGATTTGCCTCCCCACAAGCCTTGGCTCCTGTTATCGCAGAAACAAGTGCAAGGGTTCAAGCATTATGGCAGAAAATTTGAATGTCTTTTGATAAATTTCTAATTGATGCGGTTGATGAATTCTACTCCAAAAAGGTGAGTGTTATGTCTCATAACTCTGACGATACGATAGATAGAAATGTAAGTAGTGTAGCTCGGAAGTGGGGCGCAGACCTCGTAGCTGTCTGCCCTTCCAAGTCTTTATACTACTTACAAGGGCATAAATCCACGATTAAAGAGATGATGAACGACGCAAAATCCATAGTTGTTGCTGCTGTGCGGATGTTCACATCACCATTAGAGTGCTCAGATCGAAATATTCGACCGGCGCAATACGAAACCTACTGTCTCTACGGAGTTTTGGATAAAGTCGCTTTCGAAATTTCAAGATTTCTTGATGACTCAGGATACAAGGCCATTTCAATCCCTCCATTTCTGCCTATTAAGATGAGCTGGGAGACACGAGGGATGATCGCTGATGTATCGTTGCGACACGCAGCAGAGGAGGCAGGACTCGGAAGGATTGGTTTAAACCGGCTACTAATCACGAAGAAGTTTGGTCCACGTGTTCGAATAACTGGTGTAATAACAGATGCCCCCCTTAAACCCAATAAGAAATTGGAAGAGGAGATTTGTGATAAGTGCGGCTTATGCTTAAAAGCTTGTCCTGTTGGCGCTATAACTGAGAATGGCAAGGTCGATGTAAGGAAATGCGCCCCAGAGATCTTGAAATATGGGCTTCCTGGGATGATTAAGTTCACTAGACAATGGTTTAAAACAGGAGAAGACAAGGTCGGCGAAATGACAAAGGATCCAGTATTCTGGGAACTTTGGCAAACATCGATGTTAGGGACTTTCTACTACTGTTTCAAGTGTATTACTTCTTGTCCTATCGGGAAAAGAGACGCGAAACAGGCGTCCGCCTAATTTTCGTAAGGAAATTTTTTTACGG
>JBHIFL010000036.1:0-44397 GCA_046761065.1 Candidatus Heimdallarchaeota archaeon | reverse complement strand
GAGGAGGAGGTAGCGGTTGAGGAGGAGGAGGTAGCGGTTGGGGAGGAGGAGGTAGTAACGCCAGAATCAAAAACTCAACATGGGCTTTCATTTGAAGAAGCAGAAGAACTTCTATCTGCCATGAAATTTCCACCTTTCACAGAGGTAGAACATCATCAAATCACCGAAGCCGAAGTTATTGAAAGCGAACCTGTAATTGAAACACCCAAAACCCCACAAGAACCACATATTATGCCCGAAATGCCTCCTAATGAATATATCGAAGCTAAAAAGGAAAAAATAAAGGATAAAGCCACTGAGAAAATCACAACGGTTATTAACAAAACTCTTGAGGAGGTACTAAAAGAATTCAGCGTTCCATTTGGCTATATACGTGAATTTATTATATCCGAGAATATGCTTTACACGATTGTGAGAAAAGAAGTACAACTTTTAGGTGTCAAGGAAGAAAGACTTGAACTCCAGAAAGAGTTGTCAGACGGTTCTCATCCTGTTGAAGGTTATCTGGTTCGCTTACTGGTAAAAAACGGTAAAATACAAGCAGTTGAATTTTTAAGAAAAGGTAGTCAACATAACATAAAGGATGATAAAACTTCCATAGGAAATGAAGAAGGACGAAATAATCTATTGCATGCTATGCGAAAAGAGATTCAAGAGCTCCAACCCTAACAAATCTTATCCGAGTGGTTCAAAATTGAGTGTTGAATACTTATTTAAAACGATATCCGTTGGTTCAGGAAGTGTCGGGAAAACATCTCTTATCAAGCGTTTTGCTGAAGGAACATTTCGTGAAACCTATATTCCTACCTTGGGAGTCGACTTTGCAACAAAAGTTATCAAGATTCAAGAGCAAACCATTAAATTAGTACTGTTCGACACCGGAGGTCAAGAACTCCTTGGCCGTTTGCGTCCATACTATTATCGCGGGGCCAATGGCGCAATTGTTTGCTATGATATCACCTCTAAGGCCAGCTTCGAGGCATTAGATGGCTGGCTTAATGAAATTTACATCCATGTTGGTGCAATTCCTCTCATTCTTGTAGGGAATAAAATTGATTTAACCGATCAAAGGGAAGTCCTTCGAGAACAAGCTGAAACCTATGCAAAGGAAAAAAACCATCAATACATCGAGACATCTGCTAAGACAGGAGTAGGTGTCGACCAGATGTTTTTGACTCTTTCACGTATGATGTTGGGCAAGTAATTCGCTTTTTTGTGCACGAAAGTCCCGGGGAGCAGGGTTAGCGTCTACACCGTCGAGTACATGTCATGTCGTACGGGACTCACAACAAATAGTTCATATATATTCCGCTGATCTTCTGTTTCGATAGGACCAAGATACGCACTTAACTGGTCTGTGAGGGAGTGCTGAAGCAGGGAAGGTGAAGTAGTAATTCTTTTGAATGGTAAATGACGGCATAGAGCTGATAGACGAGGCGGTGGACGACTTGTTCGAGCAGCTTTTCTCTTTTCGACATGAGTCGAGGGTAGAGAGAGGTAAAATCGAAGCGATCACAAAATTCGACAATTCATGTAAGATGTTTTACCACGATTTCTCGAACAACTTGTTCTACAGGTTTCACAATTCGTTGCACGCTTTGAGGACGAAGTTCTCTTTTTAAACGTCCATCTTTATCTTTGAGTTCATCTTCAGATTTGTTTTGAAACAAATCTTTAAGCTCATCTCTGGCTTTTAGACAGCTTGTCGTGATAATACGAGCATGCGCATCACGTAATGTCCCATGCATTCCTGCTTCTACCAGCAGTTTACTTACCTCTTGGGGGCTAATCCGTTCAGATTCGGGGAGATCCATTTTATTTAGCATTAATACGTAAGGAAGCATATTTTGAGCAATCTTTTCACCAATTAAATCATTTAACTCAATAAGGGCTTCCTTGTTCTCCTCCCACCGGTCACGGTCGGAGTCAATGACAATTACTAATCCTTGAACACCTTCCAAAACAACTTTGCGTTGGGCTTTATGTCGCATTTGCCCTGGCACGGTAAAGACATGATACTTGAGAAATGGCATTCCGGAAGTAGGATTTCTGCCTAATCCAAAGATTGCTTGATCGAAAAAAAGCGTTCGTCCAGTGGGATCCTCAAGTTTTAGGAATTTATACACGTTGGCTGGGTCTTCTAGACTTTTAAGGACTTTATAGATCGTCAATGCGGTAGTTTTTCCTGCAAGGGTTGGACCCCAAAAAACGACTTTTACAGTTATAACACCTGCATGATCTTTTTTAAGTGCCATACTTGCCACCAATGTTTTCTTGCATCCAGTATGTATAAAATCCAGTAATTTTTATTGATTTATTTTGGGGGTGTTGGCTACAAAAAGTATTCGATTTATCTTGATCTAATATTTCATTTTTTTAGTATCGCATATCTGCTCAAACCACTCTGTTGATGAAAGCGATAAAAGATTGGATTATTAATAGAACACACATGCCTTTTCGTTCCTGAATTCTATAAGTTATACAAAAGATGAATCCACTCTATATGGCTCCATTGAACATATTTCATATTACAAATCTTCTCCCATTCTTTTTATTCATGTCATTTATTTTCTTCTGCGTATCTAAAAGGCTTTTCTATGGATTCTTTATCTGGATGCCTATTCACTTTTTCACAATCGGTTTTAAAGCTGCTCTTCAAAACGCTATATTCAAATGTAGAATTGTTTAAGGAACAAACGTCAGAAAAGTATAATGTTACAGATCTACAAAATATATATTATTCAAACTCTGCAATTCGATATACCTCATAAGCAACATCATATGATGAGAAAAATGATAAATTGATCAAAAATTGTCATATTTCTTTTCAAAGGTGATAATATGCCTATAGATCCTGAACAGTTAAAACAAATCTGTCAAAACCTCTCAAAAACGTTAGAAAATCTCCAACAGGCCCTGTCCAATACTTTGAGTGAGTTAGAGGTTCTTCTACAAACACTGAGATCCTAAATTGTTGGAAATACTTCCCTTTTATATCACCCTTCTTTCTAACTTAGTTAAGCCTGCTACCAATTTTATTACTAGTAGAAGAAAGCACTTGCCAATTATTATCAAAATATGGGTTACATGTGCAGGAACTATATAATGAAAAAGGAATATACATTTCAAGAGAGCTTTATCATTTGTATTCTTTTTATACTCCTCCTTTTTCCAACGAATAGTAAAACAGACTCGCAATTCAATAATCCTAAAGGTGATTCACTAGAAACGAAACGTGAAACGAATTATTCTCCTCCTTTCTATCCATTCTTCCCTCTTGGGATCTATGGAGTCCATAACTCGACAGAAATCTGGGAAAGCTGGATGAATCGGTTCAATACAGTCATATTTGGGTATGCAGAGCCAGAAGATTTTGAAGAGTTAAACATTGAAGAAATGCTGTATACCTGTGATGTTCTGGGAATGAAGGTGCTCTTTGAAACATCCTTTTTTCTCCGAGAGAATGCAATGGATGAGCTTATGGATCTTGTTTTAAGGGTTGTAGATCATCCGTCTATTTACGCTTGGTATATTGTGGATGAACCCGGTCTCAGTACTAATGGAACACTCATTGATGAAAATATGATTCGGGATGCAGTAGAAACGATTCGCAAAATAGATGATCGGCCAACTTTTGTTCAATTCTCCCTCCAAACGATTAATGAATCCTTGTGGGAGAAATCATATGCTTCGGTGCCAGATTTTGTTGATATTATAAGTGTGGATCCCTACCCCAACATGCCCTCTACTAATCATAGTATTGTCACTGACTGGGTGGATACTATTCTCCAGTACAATGCAGGACGGGCAAAAGTGTGGGCCGTCCTGACTGCCCAAGACTTCTCTCAATCGCAGAAAGGGTATAGTTTCGATATCCCTAGCGAACCAGAATATATGATGGATAGTGTTCTGGCTTTACAACGGGGTGTTGAAGGGCTTCTCTGGTTCGCCTTTGGGCAAATTGAACAGATGGGTTTCGGGGCGTATAAATTTCCGACTTCATGGGACGCTCTGGGTCGGGTTCTTCGTCGGATTTCACAGGTGGCTCCCGTTCTTATGGGACGAGAGAATGATATACACATCTTTCCAATAGATGAAAAGATCGAAGCCGCCTATGCCAAAAGAGGTAACCAGACGGTTTTGTTTCTTGCTAATCATGATTATTATTGGAATGGAACCGATACAGAGTGGGTTCTTGGTAATATCACGCTTACGCTTCAAGCACCAGGTGTGGTGTCAGTTTCCCTCATCGAACCCTCCGGCTCCAAACCTCTAGACTTTCAACTAATGGGGTCCACTCTCACGTTTAATATCACTATAAATGGTGGGATAATCATATTAATTGAAATTCCCAACCCAATATCTCTTCTAGAGTTCCAGAACACTTTGTTCGTAATTGTTTATTGTTTGATATTAATCGTGGGTCTCTATCGCTTTAAATTAAGTAAAAAGCATCATTTTTAAGAACATGATGCGGTAACATTATAACTTCTACGCTCGGAATTTTTTTATAATATACTACTTAGTTATTTCTTCTAGAGTTTTACCCTTCGTTTCTATTCCTAGAATAGCAACAGACAACGCAGCTATACCATGAACCAATGCGAAGACTAGAAAAGGTAACCAGAGTCCCACACGCTCCCACAGAAATGGTGTGACTGTTGGAGCAAATATGCCTGCAAACCGACCAAGGCTAGCGGCTATCCCTGAACCGGAACCCCTCATCCATGTAGGATAGAGTTCTGGAGTATATGTATAGAGACCAGCCCATGCACCGAGGTTGAAGAAGGAGATTACGCAACTCCAAATAAGAATAGAGGATATGTCTCCGGCATATCCAAGTAAATAGCTGCCAACTCCTGCTAAGATAAGATAACTTATTAAAACCGGTTTTCTTCCAAAACGATCAAGAAAGAAGGTGGCGCTGTAGTATCCTGGTATTTGGAGTAATGTCACTACCAAAGTAAACCATATTGCTCGCACTTCTGCAAACCCCAACTTTACATATATCGAAGGCAACCAAATGAAGATCCCATGATATGTGTAAACCAAGGCAACCCAAAGAATCCAAAGTACAGCTGTCCTCTTCCAGTAGAGGGATGACCAAAGTTCTTTCAAAGCATCCTTGACCACCAATCTACTTTTTTCTTTTTCAACCGCTCTTTTCCTCAATTTTTTGTCGGCATCTGGAATAGTTACAAGTCCATGCATTTGAAGAATTTCTACCGCCGCTCCAATCTTTCCTTTGTCCTCCAAGTAACGAATCGATTCTGGAATAAGCCACACAATTAATGGGACGAGTGCAAGAGCAACAAAACCTATTAAGAAGACTGCACGCCATCCAAATGGTTCAACAAGCAACCAACCAGAAAACAAACCGAGTAAAACT
This sequence comes from Candidatus Heimdallarchaeota archaeon, assembly GCA_046761065.1. GTDB lineage: Archaea > Asgardarchaeota > Wukongarchaeia > Wukongarchaeales > JBHIFL01 > JBHIFL01. The sequence goes on along the minus strand of JBHIFL010000036.1, from coordinate 39,008 downwards.
CCATAAACCCATGATGTTTCAGTAATTCCTAAAAATCTCCCCCTATAATTTGCAGGAGTATATTCTGAGATGTATACCCCGGGTTGAGGTAAAGCCCCTCCTAAACCTATTCCTGCAAAAAAACGTAAAACCGCCAAGGAAGGCACATCCCATGCCACAGCGCAAAGACCAGTAAAAATGGAAGAAATTATAATTGTAAAGAGGAGGGTCTTCTTACGTCCTATAAGATCTGCAAGGAATCCACACCCGATGGCCCCAAAAAACATACCAACGTATCCAACACTTGCCAACAGTCCAGTTGTTATGAGACTAAGACCCCATTCATTCTTAATGGGTGTCAATAGAATCGATATCAGCATCACACCCATTCCTGTAAGGGCATATGCCAGAGAACAAATTGTCAATATGCCATAGTGGAATCTTGAGAGCGATGCAGTTTCTAAATACTCAATTAATGATTCTTTTTCCAAATCCTAGCACCTTGTAACTTTATCAAATAATTTATGTTGTTTTTTATTTGTTTTTGGAAAATTCTAGAAACTAACTCTGTGGATAGATTCTTGCTCAATAGTGAATTTTAACAACTTCTCTCTATTATGTCTTTTAAAACCTTGTTAAATACGAAATTTGATTTCATTAATGACGTTAAACTTGAATTTATGCTTTTGATGTCACTCTATAACTCCACAAACCTTTCTCATAGATCGTTTATTCGAATTTGCATCCCACTCTTATAATATAGTGATAAACTCTGTAGAAGTAAGGATCGCTCTCAAGATATCATACACTTGAATGCCGAATAATATCTTCCTAAAGATCAGAACAAATCCAATCCCAAGTTACAGAATCCCCAAAAATATATTTGGTCTCTTTATCTCCAGAACCACCTTGAGTGTCGAAGTAAAGACAATCCGACTAAAAAAGACCACTCCAGGTAAATACAATATTGGAAAAATCTTTTGGAAGCAATACTAATAAGATATCGAACAAAAGTGTTATGGAAAGATCTACAAACAGGATGGCCACTGCCGATTCTTTATCAAAAATATTCTAATTCACTAACAACACATAAAAGATTGCGCCATGAATCCACCCAGTACCAATAATTCTAATGATGACAAGCATGCTTGTCCCAAATTGAAATCCCAAAAATGTACTCTCGGGATCTATATCAACACTTATTGCTGTCAGAAGTTATGTAGAGGCTGTAAATGCAAGATTCTTTGCTATTCACAGAGTCTATAAACGGCTTTTTCTGCTTTTCCATGGGGTCTTCCAAGATACCTTCATCGAAGGTACAATCACAAAACCTTCCTCAGCTCTTTTAATTTACTATAGGACAAGTTAATATCGATTCTAGGATATCTAATACAAATGATCCTCGAGGTTTCTTCACACCTAATATGAAATAATGTTTTTTTAGCTGAGAATTGCGACAATTAAGATAAATCTGTAAAAATTATAAGATTGAGTTTTTACTAACCTTTTTTAACTTCAAAACACTCGCGAAAAATCCTAGAGGCACTATTTATGCAGCAAGAAGCGAAATATTTTGATGTGCATTGTCATTTGCATGCAGAAGAATTGTTTCAAGACCTTGAAGTGGTGTTAATGAGGGCAACAGCTCAAAAAGTAAAGGTCATTGCGGTCAGCATGGACCTAACCTCATCTAAGTACACCCTTGACATCGCGCGGCAATATGACAATGTGTATTCAGCAGTAGGGCTTCATCCTTGGAACGTAAAGACTCCATCACAAGTGAAAGCAATTACTCTCCTCCTTCAAGAAAACCTTGATGCGATAACAGCCATTGGCGAGGTGGGGTTCGATCATACCTTTATCAAAGATACACAACTATGGATTGCCCAAGAATCCACTCTTAACCAACTGATCGCCATGTCTAAAGAGTTTAACCTTCCCCTCATTACTCATGGGAAAGGCTATGAAACTGGACTTGTTGAATACCTCATAAGTCACGAAGCAGAGGATGTGGTACTTCACTGGTTTGGGGGGAGTGAAACGGCCATCAAATCCGCTTTAAAGGCAGGGTATTACTTTTCCATTACACCAGCTGTCCTTTTCCAAAAAAAGATGAGGAAAGTAGTGGAACTAACTCCTCTTAACCGGTTGATGCTTGAATCAGACGGACCAGTCCGGTACAACAATCTACTTGGTGAACCAAGCATTGTTTCACTTGTAGCTTCAGAAATTGCTCAGATTAAACAAGTTTCAAAGGAATTGATTGCCAGGACAACGACAAAGACGGTAAAACGGTTTTTTCGAATCAGTTAAAGGCCTTTCATTACTAATTTTTCATCTTCAGACACAGAAACATTTCTCATTTTTTCATTCGTAATGAGTTCCCTTGATTATCCTTTTTCCTAATTAAGAGCGTTTATTCACTATCCTATCGTTAACTTGGGGCTTCTTGAAGTTTTAGATCCACCTCCAAGACCTTTTGACCCCGATTAAATTTTAAATTTATGTTGGCTCCTACTTTCTTACGCATGATTCGACTACGTAATGCTTCCATGGTGGTCACTTTCTTGCCATCCACTGCTACAATAACATCTCCCGGCTTAAGCCCTGCCCTTAATGCAGGACCTCGCGGTACTTGGACTATCAGGGCCCCTTTGTCTACTGGCAGCCGATAGTGTGCTGCTATGCCTCGATTCAGAGTGACACCAACAACACCCATCCATGGAGTTCTGATGGTGCCGGTCTCTACTAACTCGTCAAAGACGCTTTTGACGCTATCAATTGCAATAGCAAATCCAATTCCCTGACTCCACGGGATCATTGCTGTGGGAATTCCAATGAGATTGGCCTCTGTATCTACAAGTGCGCCCCCAGAGTTTCCAGGATTTATCTGAGCCGTAGTCTGAATCAATCCTTCCAAGAATGCTTCGCGTGACTTTATTGTTCGGTCAATAGCACTAACCATCCCAAATGTGACTGTGGTTCCAAGTGCCAATGGGTTTCCAACTGCGATGGCGAATTGCCCTACTTTAAGTGATTTGGAATCGCCAAGCTTGATGGGAGTAAGGTCTGTTGCTACGTCAATCTTCAGAACTGCTAGGTCTCTGATAGTAGACCCGCCAACGACTTTGGCGTGAAGTGAGTGACCATCGTTGAGTGTTACATCGACATGTCGCGCCCCTCTCACAACATGGAAGTTTGTTACAACATGGCCGTCATCGGCCAAAATCACGCCAGAACCCTGTCCTTGAAGCGGTACAACCCTGGATAGGTCTATTCGTGCCAATCTTGTTGTCGATACGCTGACTACGCTTGGGACGACTTTTTCTACGACACTAACGATTGTTTTTTCAAGTTCCAGTAACATCGATGACGTTCATCCTGACTTCCTATATTGTAGGTGAGATAAAGCTAACCTGCTTAATGGATTTTTCTATCAGGCAACGCACAATTTTAATTTGAAAAGCTGAAAAATTGTATTGGGGCGTATCATGTGTTTAAAAAGATTTTAGTCGCTCTTGATGGTTCTCAAAAATCAGATCGGGCATTCGATTTCGCACTAGATTTAGCTGAGAAATATTCGGCTGAAATTTTAATATTTAGTGTCGTCCCTCTAATTCCTTCTATAATCAGCGCTGTATATCCAGGTAGCGACAAGTACTATGCTGCATCAAAAGCTAGACACGAACAAGTACTGCAAGACACTCTCAAAAAAGCTAAAAACCTACAACCTAATTTGAACATCTTGACAAAGTTAGCTGAAGGGCGACCTGCGAACAAGATACTTGAAACAGCTAAATTAAAAAAATCTGACTTAATAATAGTGGGTGACAGGGGCCTAGGCGGTATTCAAGAATTCATCTTAGGAAGTGTTAGTCATCGCGTTGCAGATGGAGCAACATGTCCCGTCTTGATAGTAAAATAGTAATCTATGAGTCCCTTGCACTTCGATCCTCCCTTCTCTTTTTTTAATTGGTTGCAATGCAACATTGTTGATACTAGTAGGGGTAAATTAAAATGTTCTCCACGATATAGGTATGACTTTGTCCTACAGAGCTTTCGTGGAGTTAGCAGTCGCATTATACATCTGATTGGGGGAAAGAGTGTTTGGGAACTGGGCTCGGAGCCGTTTCCGTACCTGGTAGCAGAGATGGCAGGCATCGGCATAAGTGGACTCGTGAGGGGCGTGATACCTTTTCACGAGCGCAACTGGCCCCTCCTCAATTAACGGACCGATGATAGGATGTTTGTTAGGTTTGAAGGAGTCAACAATTTGTGAGAGGGATTCTTTTAGGAGGTTGCCTATACTGATGCCTTGGCACACGTGAATGAACCCGAAGGGATCTATATGAACACGCCCAGGATCTTCCAACTCTTCTGAATCACACTCGATGAATTCTGTCCACTTGTGCTGGGTAGCAAGATGAGCAAGCTTTTCCGCTGCTCTCCCCTTGAACATTACCCGCCCATAATTCTTGTCGGAGATCTCCGTTGCCATCAGATTATTCGTTTCCAAGACTGGACCATAGGTTTGGAGCAGGTCGACAGGAATCTCCAGGTTTGTCGCGGCCTTCCTTCCTCGCATTGCCTCTGAAGTCTCCATTCGGTCTCCATGATATAAATCACTGCTCAAACTCAAATCACTAATACCAATTTCAGCAATAGGACGCAACCATACTTCTGCATCTTCAACAGATGTCGCCCAATATGCATTCGTCACAATGCCAACTTCGAATCCTGCGTCAACTGCTTCTCGAATCCCTTGCACCATAATAGGATAGTAGAGAAAGGGTTCGCCTCCTTCGAAGTAGATTTTTCTTATGGTTCCTAAATCTTGCGCATCTTTTAGGGCTCTTCGGATGAAAGTAAGCGTCATTGTCCCTTCGTTGAAAGGGCTCCCCCACACAAAACAGTGATCACATTCGTAGTTACACTGATAGGAGAGCAAAAGATGGAGTCCAGTTAAGGGCATAAGTATTGTTCCCTCATGTTTTAATTCGTAGAATCAAATTATTGATAAGCCTATCGTATGACTCTTGGGCAGATACGATAGGAAATATGGTAAAATGGAGGGTATCTCAGGCGTTCTCTCACTACCATTTTCTATAGACCTAGGATCAATAAATATCGCCGTATATCTGCTTATCGATCCTTTCAATTGCTTCTTTCAATGTGTTCTTTTTTAAAACCTTTCTTTTTCTTGTTCTGAGATACCACTGGAAAATTCGGTCGACCAACTCATAATGGTCGGCATCTAGATACTCATTACGATGTTTGATGAGAAACTCCTGATTTTGTAAGAACCACTCCCAATCTGTGGAATTATCTTGAAAATAATGAATTAACACCTGATACAAGGGTTCTGGTGTTCCACTTGAGATGATCAAATGAAGTTTGTTTGGTTTTTCAGTTGCAAGCGTCCAGAGGCGCGTTCGGATCATCTGTTTGATATGTTGTTCATAAAATTCCATTATATTTTTCCTCAATCATTTATATGATATGCAAACCTTTGGGTTTTTTGTTTGTCACACATCCTACAACGAAGGCTTTGCTTGACCTCCAAAGAGCCCTTTGACGCATTTCTTCCGAAAGCAAGACTCTCATTAATATGTAGTATATAATAAACATATTTCAAAAATCAGAGTTTGGTATAGCAATGATTGTACTTTTAACCGATTTTGGTGATACTGAATATGTAGGGGTCATGAAAGGAGTCATTTATAGTATCGTGCCTCAAGCAAAGGTCGTAGATTTATATAATCAAGTGAGCCCTCAAAATATTCGGGAAGGGGCTTGGATTCTCCTCCAAAACTATAAATTCTTCCCCTACAACACAATTTTTCTCTGTGTGGTTGATCCTGGAGTCGGAAGTGGCCGGAACGCGTTAGGGGTCGAAACCCAGCACTATATCTTTGTAGGACCTGATAATGGATTGGTGTATCCCACAGTGCAGGAAGATGGGCTACGATTCGTGGTGCGGCTCTCCGAAGAAGGCGCATCGCGGACATTTCATGGGCGTGACGTATTTGCAAGAGCAGCAGCTGAACTCGAAAAAGGCACCGAACTTGAACTCTTAGGGGAAGCTGTTGAAATCGCTTGTAAGTTTGAGTTCCAACTGGATCTTAAAAATCGAATTGGGGAAATCGTACGGATCGATACTTTTGGGAATATTGTAACAAACCTTCCTCATATTGGTAAGCAATCATACACAGTAACTTATGGGAAGTTCATGCAACAGCTATCGTTTTATAAAACTTATGAAGCAGCTCCAGAAAATATGCTTTTCTTGATCGAAGGTAGTTCAAACACTTTAGAAATTTCGCTTAAGAATGCAAAGGCGATTAATCGGTTAGTGGTACAAGTGGGAGAGTTGATTCAAATTAATTGACTGGTTTATACCTCTATTATTATAGAATAGTGGAATATTTGCTAATTCCATTTTTGAAAAATCCCTGGGTTAAATTCTTACCAAATGTCTACTTTTCAACAAGCGTTGATATTTGTCTTAATTTGTTTAAAATTAATCGGGAATCCATTCTTGCAGAATTCGTTTGCCTATTTCTGTGTAGTTCTGTTTTAGGGTGGTAATACGCTCAAAGAGTTGAACGATTTCATCTTCCTCAAAGATATCGGATAGGAATCGATCTAGTACCGGCTGAATATTACTAAGACCCGCTGTAAGTTGTTTATAAGAGGAATATCGCGGAGAACGAGTAAAATTTTCTTGAACTAAGAGACGATTAAACCAAAGTGGGGACGCTGAAAGGCATTTCAGCCCTTCTTCTGGGGGATAGGAGCTTATCGAGCTACAGGTTTCATAGAGGAGATCGAAGATTTCACGATAGGGGAGGAAAATGTTGCGGGCTAGTATTCCCCTGAGAAACGCTTGTTCTGAGGTTGTTCGAAGGATAATATCGAAGGGAATCGTGGCGACAAGTTCATTGAGGGTTATGTTCATATTTTCTCCCCTGAAGATCGAAGGGGCATCCCACATGCGATCAACAATGGATTTTGGGAGGAGAATCGCGGACAGTTCACGGTGATCACGGACAAGCAAACGGGTCTCAATGGTGAACTCCGTATAGTAGATCCCTGGTCCCGTGATTAAGACGAGTTCTTCACCTGTGATTTCACTGAAACCGGCCCGTAAATCGGTTAACATGATAATTGCGTCTTTTTTTAGGCTTGAAACCGCTTTCCCTGCGTAAATTCCTTTGAATTTAGCATTAATAAGTTCTGACCAGCTTGGAATTAACAGAATGGAAGTGAGTTCTTTAACTAATCGGGATTTAACATTGAGGATTTCTTCATCTATTTCGGTAAAGCGTTTCTGGATCGCTGTCAACTCGCGATTTTTGTCAAAGGGTTCTCCCAACGATTTTCGTGGATAATAATGGGCTTCCATGTAACCGGTGATCTCTCGCATATTGAATCCTGTTAGTTCTTCCAGCTCTTGGAATGTTATTTCGCGTGTATAGTATGTTTTTAGTCCTCCTAAAAGGCGTTTTTCCTCGCGGAGCTTCTGGATTTCTTTATGGACTTGTTCTTCTTCTTCAGTCATTTTTTTTAGGTCCTCAGACGATCTCAATTTCTGTTCCAAATAGCTCATTTGATTCCTTATTGTGATCGGATTTCTAGTTATTCTGAAAATGGATCTTGTTCAGTTTTTTACTATAAATTCGATTAATACCCCGTTATGACACCAAAGATTCACGAATGGCTTCATAAAGTGTCGTATTTCAGTAAGATTCGCTCTTTAGGTCAGAACATTGTGGATCCAAACAGTTCACAGCTTTTAAGCAAGATAATCTGTTTCATAGGGCTCTTCACTTGGAATATCACTCTTATTACCGTTTCTACAGCATTATTTAACCTTTCGTATTTTTATGATATAAACTGAGAAGTAGTCTCTTAGTCTTTTTTTCTCGATTTTGCGGCACATTTTTAAAATTTCCCTCCTGAAGCTTTGAAAATAATCTGATGTATGTTAACATGTTAGCAAGGACATGGGATTTGAGGAATGCCTCGCTAATCCGCATCTAGGCCACCCTCGATCTCGATCCTGCGACGACGAATGTAGATGAAGGCTGTTCCAATAATACCCGCTCCAAAAAGCACAGGCAAAATTATACGGAGATTGCGTCTCAGAAATGAGATCTGTTCAAAGGCTATATTTGTTTCTTCTAGTCGGAGAGTCCCGTGATTCCTCGACGAATCCTCTGACACAATAAAATCACCGCTAATCAAAAGTCCTGTGTTGCTTTCATAAAGGGCAGTATAGTTTCTGAAGATCTCTCCCGCCTTTTCAAAATGTACACGGAAACATTGGAGGTTTTTTTCTACAGCTTCGATATTTTGAGCATTTTGGACTGTAAAATTATAGGCGCCTATGGTGATCATGTTCCCTTCCCTTAGTTCATCTGGAAAGACCCATATTGGGGTTCGATTGGTTGCATTTTCCTTCGGATCAAATAAGAGAAAGAAGGCTCCAGCCACGTAGCGAGTTCCAGTGGTGTTAACAAAGATCCTTCTTGTCCGGGCATCCTCAATCATCGTTGCATTCTCAGTTCCTGTAAAGGGATCTAGGTATAATCTGAATGAGACGTTCGCAAAGAAAGCTTGTTCGGTGGAATCTTGGTATTTCAGGTATAAAAATCCTCCACCGGGGAGAGCCCATCCACTCACTTGGAGTTCAAACCCATACCGGACTTCCATTCCCACAAAAGGAATAGAATCGGTCCCTCGATTATTTAGGGGGGCATTAAAAAGCCCACTGCAGATTGCAAGGGTTAATAGGAATGGTTTGGCTGTTTTGATCAATACTTCCACACAAGATATTTGATGTATTTGAGGATCAAAAGTGCATTGTTTTATCAATCAATTAAAGGTAAATTCTTTTGGAACAAACCCTTGATTGCAAAGCGGGGTGATAATTACAATGAAATCCGCAGTTGAGCTGGATTCTTTGTCTAAAACCTATTTTTCACGATGGATGCGTTTTCAAATTAGAGCCCTTCAGGATATCTCCCTTCAGATTCTTCCCGAAACCTTAACAATCTTTCACGGCCCAAATGGATCGGGAAAAAGTACCATTTTAAAAATTTTAGCCACACTCACCCGACCTACCTCCGGAAAAGCTTTTATTTTTGGCGTTAATGTCGCCCGCAATCCAAGACAGGTTCGAGTCCTGACAGGATTCCTCCCTGAGAATCTATTCCCTCCATCCGATGTCACTGCTTCTGAGTATTTAAAATTGCTTGGCCGCCTCCGAAATGTTACCGATAACCTTTCCATTAGAGTTGATGAACTTTTACAAAAAGTACGGCTTTTACGGTGGCGGGATGTTCCTGTTCAACTCTTTAGTAGTGGAATGCAACAAAGGTTGGGGTTTGCTCAAGCAATGGTTTCGGATCCTGATCTTTACCTTTTAGATGAGCCCCTCTCTTCCCTTGATGCCTCTGGGCGCGATTTGGTTTTGGAAGAGCTGCAAATTTTGCGGGAAAAGGGAAAAACAATTATTATTTCAACGCATCGAGACGAATTTCTCCGCAATATTGCAGATAATTTTGTATTACTTGAGAATGGAAGACTCGTTGAAAATAAGTGTATAGCGAGGGGGCAATAAGCGGTGGGAAACACCAAAGCGTTTTTTTATATAATAAAACTCGAAATTTACCGAATTTTCCGAAGTTCTCGTTTTCTGGTAATATTTTTGGCATCCATTCTTCCTATGTTTTTATATTTAGATCTTTTTGCCCGTCAACAGAGCGTTGCCATCGCCCTTTTTGGCGAAACCTGGTTCAAAATACGATCACTCCAAGTTTTTGTATTTTTCACTCCGTTTCTCTCAGAAGTGATTGCGATATTGCTTGTAGCAGACCTGTTGGGGGGTGAAAAACGAAGCGCGCTCATGGTTTTATTCAGTACCAGTTCATCTCGACTGATTACCCTTTTAGCAAAATTTGCTGCGGCGATGTTACTCACCACCATCGGTGTCTTTTCCTCGTTGGTAGCTTTTGATCTCCTCCTCATTATGTGGGGCGCTCCTCTTCCGGCTCTAAGTTCTCAACTGTTGGCTTTCACGATCGTTTTGTTGGCTTCGCTTCTGGCAGCCTCTATTACCCTCTGTACCACTTCTTTCCTCATCGCTCAAGAAAAAGGCACAGCAGTCGGAGCCCTTATTCCGATTTTCATCTTTTTTGTTCTCAGTTTTATTATCGAATCAAGCATTAGGTTCGGGTTCATAGATAGCACGATGCTGAAATACACTTTCTTACAACAGTTTATAGAAATTCAACGATATTTCTTTTTTTTAAATGCAGAACAAACCAGTTTGTCCGTGTTTTACTCTGCACTTGGTATAGTTTCTCTTACAATTGTGGCTTCAGTGCTCCTTGCTATTTTTGTTGTTCAAAAACTTGAATTTTAATGTCAGGACATATAATAAGTATTCTAACACCCTATTTCCATTACCTACGAAACGTTAAAAAGGATTCACTACGAATAGCGTCATTATACACTTTAAAAATCTTAGAAAGCAGAAAGAAAAATGCCTCAAAAAGATTTATCTAATTAAAATAAGCGTATAATCTACAAATTCTTCCACTACACTTTAAACAATTGTGGAAGATTAAGAAGTAGTTATTCATAAAATTTATCTGAATTGCCTTTTGTAGACTTGATTCAGATGGGACCTCAAGTCGTTATAGTTTCTGCTAAATTCCCATAATTTTTTATCATGTAGTCGGTAAATGGTGTTAACTTCTAGGTAGTGGAGTTGAACTTTGTGTCAGTAAAAGAAGTCTCCCCCGAGCTTCTTGCGGATGCGGGACTAAGTGAAAAGGAAACTCAAATTTATCTAGCGATTTTAGGACTTGGAAATGCGACTATCGGGCAGATAGCTCAACTTACAAGTCTGGATGTTTTCGAGATCTCTGAACGGATCCCCAATTTAGAAAGCTTAGGATATATTAAAAAGCTCCCCGGGATCCTACATCGGTTCATCCCTATGGAACCCTTCCTTCGGGCCTTTGTGGATATTGATAAACGGTTTCGAATCGACATAGCCCAAATAAGAGATGTCTTTACTAATAATGTCAATGAATTTGTTAGTAAAATCGATGAAACTTATGGGCAATTGACTCACCTTCTAGATCTTACTCAGGGTCGGTTCAAAGCTCCCGATATCCTCTCAACTACTGAAAAAAACTTGAATGCGCTCTTTAATGAACAGAAAAACAATTATGTCGCTGTTCAAGAAAAAGGGACAGAAGATCTGAAAAACACAATCACTGCTTTGGCTGAGCGGATAATGAGGCAGGTGGGAGAACGTCAAGGTTTAGTTGGCCAACTCACCCTCGGGACAATTGATACCATAAAGACCTCCCTTGAAACATCACGCCATATGCTCTCGTCATTAGGTTCAGATCTCTCTTTAGAGCTACAACATGAAACGGAAACCCTCAAATCCAATCTATTTACCACTTTAGATCAACATGTGGCCTTCCATGACCAACTGACACAAGAAATCCTCCAGAAAGTGGGAAATACCGTTGATAAGTACCAAACAGAATTTGCTCGCTCTTCAGATTTTCTTAAAGAAGATTTTTTCAGACTCGTAGACAAGCAGTCTGAAAAGATCACTAAGGCAAATGACGACCTCAAGTTATCCCTTCAGAACGTGTATGATGACATTGCCCAAGAATGGGACAAAACTAGCAGTAAAGTTCAACCTAAATTAGATACAGTTAATAAAGTGATCACCGAGTTGGGACGACGATTACACGCCTTAGGCGAGGAGATAAGAACAATTAAAGTCGGGTTCCGAAAACCATTTCCACAAGAGGAGATTGCAGCAAAAACAGAAACCCTTGCGACTGAAATGGAGACGCTCGTAAATGACACGAAAACTCTTCTAGAGAACTTGAATGCCCCAATTCAAACTGCATTTGCTGGATCCCAAACAATGGCTCAGGAAACCCGAGAAATTATTTCTGGAGTCACAACTACGGTTCAAACGGAACTTGAGAATCTAAAACAAGCGGCTGATAAAAGAATTGGGGCCACACTCCGCGACTTTAAAGCCGATCTTATGCAGGATAATCGAGAACCGGTAGAGGACTATTGTTCAAAAGTCAAAAAAGGAGTGATCACAACTAAGGAAGGCGTTGAATCGCAAACAACTGAATGGCTTAAGACCCAAACAGAACGTATCGAGCAATTCACGCCCAAAGCCGCTCATCTCCACACTGATGCTGCGAACCAAGCCGAAATTGGCCTTTCTAAGACAAGGAAAGCGATTGAAGCGATCTTAGATGAGCACGGAAAGGCCATCCAAGCGTTCTTTAAGGAAAAAGAGAATATAGTCGCTGAAAGCTTAGGCGCCGATATCGAGGTATTTCATACTAAAACTGATAACCTCAACCAACAAATCATGGAACAGCTGAAAACCTATTTTGAGACACAAACCGACACGCTTGAGAAAGCTGGGGAGGCGATTCAAAAAGCAATCGAACCAGTTATAACACAGATCAAAGATTCGGCAAATAACGTTGAACGCGCAGTAGGCGAAAAAATTATTGCTGCCGTGATGCGGACCGAGGCGGCTGAGAACGCGCTTTCACAGATACAAGAAGCCAGTGAGAAAATTAAGCCAGTTGAGACAGCAAAAACATGGGCAATTCTTGGTAAGCAAAACATAAGACCACTTGTCAATGACATGTTGGAGCGAACAAAGTCGAGCATTACTATAATTGTCCCCGAATTAAGTGGAGACCTCTTGAAACGCATTGCCGATTTACCCCGAACACGGAAGATTACCCTCGTCTCAGAAATTGATATTGATCAATATGAACGCGAACTGGGCCAATTGCTGGATCAAGGTAACGTCCAACTCCGCCATTATGCGAAAAAAGATATGAATATGTGTCTACGCGATGCGGAAGAGGTCTTTATCGCTCTTGAAACTCCTGAGGAGGAGTTTGTTACGATTTTGACAGAGAGTGAATTATTGGTTCAACTCCTCCAAAAGATTATGTTAAGTGAATTCGTTTCGATCGCTAAACCCGTTAAATTTTAGGCCTCCCTTTCAATAAGACAGAGGTGACACTTTGATGGTCGAGCATTTCCCTTTTCACACATTTAAAAAATTGGATTTGCGAATTGGCAAGATTATCTCCGCAGACCGTGTTGAGGGAACAGATCGCTTATTGAAATTAAAAATTGATATAGGGAAGGCGGAACCCTGTGCGTCTGTGGCAGGAATGGCCGCATACAAATCCCCCCACGATCTAGAAGGGAAGCTTGTCCCAGTAGTCACAAATCTGCAGCCTGTAACCATCCATGGGATCACAAGTGAGGTGATGATCCTTGCAGCAGACATTAAGGGGCGGCCTATCTTGTTACACCCTGAGACGGAGACTCCTCCTGGGACGAAAATTCGTTAGTTTCTGAATTTTCCTTGGTCTGGTGTTAAGTGGTCTTCGAGGAACTAATATGGTGATAGCGACGCTCCGCTCTGTTAAAAAACGCCTTGATTCGATGTAAAATAGAGGAAAACGAGTCTTCTCGTGTTTGGAAACGCATTCGTGACCTCAGCCATGGACTTATCTTTTCAAAATTTGATCGCCAGTAATAGCGCCCATCAAGAAGACATCCAAGGGCGTAGTCTTGGTGGTGCCGCCACACACGACCAAGCGTCTGGTTCACCGTTCGAATCGCTTCATCCAAGTACCATGTTGCACCGAGCCCTTGACTTTTGTTTTCATAGTATTGTCGCTGTGCCTTGACCTTCGGATCACTTAGATCGGGAAAAGGAACCCCCACAAGGATTGCCGCTCTCCCTGTCGCATCTGGAAAATCGGCTCCTTCACTAAGTTTCCCTCGACACACCGCAAACAACACCGCGTTGCCTGAGCGGGCCTGTTCTTTATATTTGTCAATCAGGGATTTTCCTGCCTCCGGGGTCTCAAAGAAGAGATCATACCCCGTGTCTTTCATTCGCTCTAAGATCCCTTGTTGACTCCAAACTCGTAGCAATTGCCGCATAAACCCATAACTGGGAAAAAAGACAAGTGATCCGTTAGGTACTTGAGTAACAATCTGCTGAATCGTCTCCCCATACGCTTCTCCAATCGCAGGGTTATTTCGATGTTTATACTCGGAGGTTAAGGGGTCATCATACGGTCCTGTCCTCAATACGAGCACTTGAACATTCCTTAAAGGGACAATCGAAGGATAATCATGTATGATCGTCTCAACTTCAAACATACGCCCTAGATTTACCATCGGCGACAATGTTCCACTCATTAAAATGATAGCATGGGGGTTTTTCTCGCGAATCTCTCGAAAGGCAAGCGCCGGATCAAGACATGTCCATGCGAGTCTTTTCAGTGCTTGTGTCTCCAAAATCGCCACAAATTGCTCGGGAGGGTCCTCCATCAGCCGGTGGAAAAAAGTAAAGATGGAATGCGTTCGAAGCGACTCGAGGGGGAAGACACGTCCTCGGATTTGCATTAACTCGGCATGTAGTTGACAAAGATCCGTCCAAGCAGCTTTCACGCTTTTCAAAAAATTGTCCCCGAGCCCATACTCTTCGAGGAGATCTAGTGTTTGCTGTTGCGTTAATATCGCGGTCTCTGTCTTTGGTAGGGTCACCCGTTTGAAGAACTCGTGCACCTCGATAGAGAGCTCCTCCCAGTTGATGGCCCCAAAGTCTTCGCCTTCTTGGGTTTCCGCAATTGCTTGCTCCACACTCCTTTGACTAAGCTGTAGCGAATACGCCTCTCGACATAACGCATCAATGTTGTGCGCCTCATCAAGAACCAGAAATGCGCCTTTAATGGACAGATCTCCAATGAACAGGTATTTATACGAGCCAACCACTACACGTCGACTCTGGGCTAAGAGCCGTGCAAGGAAATAGGGACAAATATGGAATTCTCGACCATATCGAACTAACGTCTCGACATCTGCTACTGCCGGAATCCCCTGTGGAATATCTATCGGCACCTCTATGGTACGTCCTTGAAATGAACAGGTCATATCTGCTCGTACTCGTAGATGCAGGTCACTTCCAGTAACCGATGCTGAGCCTGTTTCGACAAAATCCAATAAAGTCACGCCTTCGGAACTTTGTAGCCGCGAAAGACAACTTTCAATCATTTCCGCATTTGTTGCACAGGCTCGCACCTCTGAGATCAGACAAAGAAATCGCCGGGATCCCCGGACTACCCCTTTGAAATCACATCCCCGCCGATTGACTTCTCGCAACTCTTTGGCAACTTGCCGCATCTGGTTATGTGTACGTGTCAGATAGACAATTGGCTTATCTACATACCCTAATAAGGCACTCAGGGTAGCCGCGGTCTTCCCAAACCCAGTTGGAGCTTCAAATAAGCCGACCCCCCCCTTCTGCGCTAGTAGCTCTACGTCGCTCATAAACTGAACTTGTTCGGGATACGGCCTATAAGGAAAGAGGTTTTCCGCTCCTTGTTGCACGAAAGCCCCTCCAAGAGGAGTTCGCATCCACACCGCCGAGTACGTGTCATTTCGCGGGGGCCTCACCACGAAGCGGATGGCTCATCTGGGGCCCGGGGATCTTCCGTCTCGACAGGGCCAGGAGTTGCGCCTGGCTGACCTGCGAGCGCTGCCGAAGCAGGAGAGGGGGGAGGGCCGGGTGCGCAGGAGGAAGAGGGTCCAGTTGGCTGTGCTAATCAAGTGATTCCGGAGACTTTCAGTGGGATGGACTTTAGAGGCAGTCAGACTATTTAACTCTTGGGAATGATAGATGACCGAATAAAGTTTATAGATGGAGCCCTTGGCCGCCTGCTCCAGCTGGCGGGTGAGTTGCTGGGTATTGACGGGCGCCATCTTGCGGCGGGAGGTTGGTCGGGAGAGGAGCCGAGCATACCGGGAGGTGCGGACGTCGGCTTCTTGGATGAGCTGGAGATCCGAATTGTCCGGATGCTCTTTTAAGGCATGATGGTGGACACACAACCACTGCACGTAGGGGTCGGGGATCGTGACGGAACACCCCAACTTGGAGGAGTGGAGGGCCGTGTCCACCAGGTCATGGAGCAGCGCGGCCATAACCAGTTGGCGCTCACGGGGTGACAGATTGGGAGGTAACCCCTTGAGAATCCGGAACCGCGGGCCAAACGGACGAGCCGACGCTTGGCCATGGTAATCTTTTTGCAGGATCCAGCAAATTGCCCCGTAGCCCCAGGTAGTGAGCTGGCCAACGGATTGGAGAGTGAGGAAGGCCTTGAGGTTGCGGCGGGCCTGTTTTTGGGTGCGGGTCTTGAAATCCACGTGGAGGTAGCCCATATGAGCGCGGAGGTGGACCAGAAGGCCGTGTTCCCCCTGTTTCACGACCAGAGTCGTGCGACACCGATGGCGGGTGGGGGCGGGGAGGTCCAGATAGGGGCGATTCGAGACCACCCCCCGGGCGCCACGCAGGTTCAAGAACCGGGATTTGGCGACAATCGGGGTCAGGGTCTCGGCAATGAGCCGGGTGATCATGCAGGCACCGCTCCTTCCTCAGTTCCGCGCTGGGTCGCCAGAAGCTGGGCCAGCCACTGGGTGTAGGCAGCGCACGCCTGGTCGAGTTCCGCTTTGAGGGGCGTCACCGTGGTTTTTGGGGTCATCTGGTAGGCGTTGCCGTTCCATACCCGCTGATAGGTGCGTTCGACCTTCTCCAAGGTGTAGGACTGGAGGAACAGTTTGCCCGCGCCCCAGGCCTTGGCGGCGCCCACGTCATCACAGCGTTCGAGGCAATTCAGGAGGAACCCCAGCTCCACCGGGTCTGGGAGCCCGTTAAGAAACGTAAGGTAGGCGACGAATGTGCCTGCGAAATACTGCTGGTTGAAGTTGAGGGTATTTCCATCAGGGCGGTGGACGTTGCGGGCATGGGTGCGGATAAACACATGATTCACTTCCTGCGGGGTGGCTAACTTGTGCTCGGGGTCATTCACCAGCGGGGGAATGTAGGTCCGGAAGAGGGAGGGGTGGGACAGGGAGCCAAAGACCCGGCACAGCAAACATTCCTGTTCTGCCTCGACGCACTCTCCCGGGCGGTGGGCGCCTTCGGGCAGCTTATCCTCGGACAGGGCGGGCATACTGTAGGGGAGGCGGAGAGCGTGCAGGATCTCTCTCCCTGCGTGTCTTAGCGCGCCCCGGAGGCTGGTAAAGAGCTTCACATCGAGGCGTTCCCGTTTTCGCTGGGCCGTCACCTCTTTGTCGGCGAGGAACCGCTGGACAGCGGTCGTCTTGTGGGGGGAAGCGAGGATGCGCTGGACCAGTACCGGTTTCGTCCCCGATTTGGGCAGTTTGTCCCCACTGGCGGCGTGAAGGCAAGCCAGCAGATCTCGAAGTTCCTTAACCGTGAGCCGCATCAAGGTCTCTTCCGTAATTTCTTTGGCGAGGCTGGCCAGTTTGTTCTCGGAGGAGGTCTCAATGAGGAAGGGGGCCGTGCCGACCATGTAACTGGTGGGGCTGCCGGGAACATTGACCCCGAGGGGCTTGGTCATCGGCGTATAAAACTGTGCGCGGAGCCGAAAGCCCGTTACCGGTGTCAGTTGCAGGGGTGCTTTCTCTAGAAGACGGTTTTTGGGGCTGTGGTGGGGTAGGAGGGTTTTCTGAGGGGAACGGCGTTTTTCAGTTGCATGCGCGCGGTTCCATTGAGTCAAGAACGCTTCGAACTCCTCCAGGCACGTAATCAGCCGATCTGTATATTGCAAGGTGGGGATGCCTTCTCTCAGATCTTCGGGGCGGCAGCTCGTCGCTTCGAGGAAAATCACGGTGAAGCAGTGGGGCTTGTGGTGTTTGAGCTCCTTGAATTTGCGTTCAAAGATGGTAGAGCGATCCTTTAACCACGCTTTAGACTCCGCACACCCTTTCCGAGCAGTCAAGGTGCACTCCAGCACCAGGTTCGGTTCGATCAAGAAATCAAAGATGAAGGTTTCGGCGCCAGTGCGAAAGACCCACCGGGGGAGGTATTGCACCTGTAAGGTGGTGAGAAGCTTCTCCACCACGGACTCTTGGACCGTTGGATGCTGGTGGTGGGCAGTTCGTTGGACAAGATCCTCAGTTTCAGGCGGTATTGCCTCCTGGCGCCGCCATTCTTCGGCAAAGAGGCTTAGCGGGGAGGAGAAACCACCCGATGTTTTTAATTTATTGGAATTCACGGTTTATCGCTCCTTGATGCACAAAAACCCCTTTCCAAGGAGTTTGCGTCCACACCGCCGAGTATGTATCATTTCGCGCGGAACTCACCACGAAGCGGGAGGCTCATCGCTGTTCCGCGGATCTTCCATCTCGACAGGGCCAGGAGTTGCACCTGGCTCTCCTGTGAGCGCTGCCGAAGCAGACGAGGGAAGCAATAGGCTGGGGTTCATGGTATTTCCCTAACCCATGGATTTCCAGCACACAATAATTGGGATATATATGGTATTTAAATGTTTGAAGCTTTTTAGCAAGCCCGCTAACTCCCCGGGGGTCGTTCCAGCATTTTTGTGGTGGGCGAAAAAGGTGGGATTTGAAGGATTATAAGCTCCCTCCAACTGGGAGTTTTTCATCGACTTCATGGCAGTCCCTCACACAACGATTTGTATCGCCAAATAATAGATCATATATATGGTATTTAAATGTTTAAAGCTTTTTAGCAAGTCCGTTGAGCCCATGGGGGTCGTTCCGGCGTTTTTGAGAGGGATTGAAGAAGTGGGTTTGGGGTGTTAAATGCCTTAAATAAAACACGATACCCTTTATAGAGGTCAGAACACATGACGGAAAAGATCGACGACCCCCTTGAAGACCTGACGGAACAAGGGTTTCCAAGCTTGGCTTATGGGTTACTCGACAAATCGAGGTGTATGGTGTACAGTGACCCGAGGAAGGATCGCTTTGGCGATATCCTTAAAGGGTTGATCCGATTTTTCGCGATTGAGGACAAGCGTACGTATGTGGAAATTGCAACGGACGAGGGAGGGGTAAAACGGGTGCGGAAAGGGAACAGCTACCTGATCGTTAGTCCGGGCTACCTGAAGCGGCGGCTCTGGGCGGCGCTGGCGCGCCTGAGCACGAGCCAATTCGCCCTCAAAGAGGCTTATGAAGCGACGGAGCTCGGGAAAACCAAGACGGAAGATGTGGAGAAGACGAAGGTGTATTTTAGTGGCCCCCTGGCGTTATCCAACTGGATCAAGAAGATGGGGCGGCAGGGGCTCGGCCTTCAACGGATTTTCCTAGTGGGGCTGGAGGCGGAGCTCATGAGGCAAGAATGGGATCAAACCTCAAACGTGGTGACGCGGCTCGCCAAATACGCCCGATTACGCCCCCCTCTGGTATTCCTGGTGAGCCATCCCGAACCCACGCGTTTGTGGAAGTGGTTGGAGTCGTTAGGGCTGGAGCCGACCATGGTGCAGCACCGCCGGTTGCATTATGAGCTGCAAGAAACGAAGAAGGCCACCTTCCGCACACTAGATGAGCTCTGGGAGCATGCCAAGGCGCTGGGAACCGAGAGCTTCTGTATCTATAGCCACCCGCCAGAGGAGGCGGAGTTCATATTCCGATCGAGTGAGTACCGGATGATACAACAGTTCCAGGTGGAGAGGCCAACCCGCCTCGGACACTTCGGGGTCTATGTGAGAACGCACGGCGTCCTGAAGACTGGAGCTTTAGAGTGTTCCGTCTATAAAGTAGGCAAAGAGAGGCATCTGGAACGCCTTACCCCGTCCGTACTGCTGGACAAGGACGATCCGAAGTACTGGAGGGATGCGGAGACGTTCACGAAGTGTCGGGTGGACTTTTCCGTCCATGAAATCATGTTGGAGCCGGGGGTGACCTATGCCGTGTTAGTGAAAGGGGCGGACATCCAGCTGGCAGAGCCCGGCTCCGGGATTCATATTGGGGTGCCCTCCCTGACTCGATGGAGGCAGAGAGGGAGGTACTCCAAAGATGGGAAGACGTGGTGGGAGGGTGGGAAGCCCTTTCTCGTGGTTGAGGAGCAATTAGACTTCAACGAGTCCCCGGAAAGCGAGCTGGACGTGATTTATGTCGACAGTCAGCGGTTCGTCAGTGGAGTGGAGCTGGCGCGAGTAGCAGCGTTCCTGAAACCTGGGGGTCAGCTGGTGCAGGTGAATTTCAAAGGGGGCAAGAAACCGAAAGCGTTGATGAAGCGGCAATTCGAACTCTGCCCCCGGATCGACCCTTGGTATATGCACCGCGACTTGGATTTTGTGTTAGGGATCCTACGCTGGCCGCAGACGAAGAAGCAGTTCGAACGGAATGTGAAGAAGGCTTACCCGTATTTTGTGCTTGCTCGGAAAGCGAAAGAAGAGCCGGATGGCCCTTATATTGATGAGCTGGCGGAGTTTTGGGAGCGGGCGGCCGCTCAGTTTGAGTGGGCCAAGGCTGATGAGGTGGGGCTAGTCCGGCGTTGTACTTCCCGTGTGAAAGCCCCCTTTGTGGGGATATGCGCGAAGGATATGACGCAACAAGCCGGAGCAGAAGGCGAGAGCCCCTCGGAAGTGGCGGATGAAGAGCCACTCCTGGGGGCGGCAAAGGGAGAGCGCGCCCCCCAGCAAGGTGCGGTGGCGTCCAAGGAGCGGGACGAGTACAAGCGGGCGTGCAGGGCCAAAGAGGGTAGAGGGAAGGACGAACGGGCATGCAAGGGTGGGGTAAAGAAGAAGCAAGAGAAGGTCCGAGCTTCAGGGTATTTCCAATGTACGGAGGTTGGGACGCTGATTGCAAAAGATTATCGCCGGGCGAAGGATTACATGAAGCTCTTCACCAGCCTCAAATCCCCGGAATTGACCGAAGAGCAGAAGATTAAGCTTGTAGAGCGGATGGCTGAAGGTGGGTTGGAAGAAGAGGATCCATGGCCCACCTCCGCACCCAGCCGGGGCAAAAAAGGCGTGTCGTTTGGCCAACAAGCCCAACATTCCCTCCGCGCCATGGTGCAGGTCTATAAGATCTGTCGGATCAATCCGGACTGCAAGATCCCGACCTTCGAGGAGCGGTTTGGCGCTGCCCTGCAGGAGGACGAGGGGCAGGCCAAATATTGGCAAGCGAGGAAGAAAGTCCGCTTCAAGAGCGCGTTGGTCCGAATCACCGACCATCTGTACGGAATCCTGACCTCGCCGCTCCATGACAAGGCCACCCAAGTCAAACCGAGCCGGATCGTGTGGTACCAAGATCTGGGACAGGAAATCGCGGTTCCGAGCCGGAGTGTCAACCATCTCCTCAATCTGTACTTCCCGACAGGGAATGGCTTGGAGCTCGGAGAGTTGCTACGGCTACTGCTGGAGCGGCTTGACCCGCTGCCGCGAGGCCTGCTCCAAGTGCTGCAAGCCTGTCGGCTGACCACCCAGGCGATAGGGCGGGGGAGACCCCTCTTGGTCTTGGTGTGTCGACTCCAAGCTCGAGGGGTGCTCAAGTTGCTGGAGAGTGAAGAATCAGTCTGCGGGGAATGCGGGATGTATGAACGGAACGACCGGAGCTGTTCGGGATGGTACAACTTGCAGAAGAAAGGGGGAAATTTCCTCCCGGCCGCGATCCTCCGCGTGGAGATGCGGGCGACCTATGGGGTGGTGACACCGAACTCGGTGGCGTGTGAGTGGTATGTCCCCCGGGAACAGGGGCGGCTCCTCCCGTTGGAGGGGTTCGAGAAAGTCGCCAAGCTTGGGCCCGTAGGGCGGATCGAGGGGTGGCCCTGTCGGCGGCCGGAGTGTGATGGGTGGCTGGACCGCGAGCCGAAAGTTGGCCGGGTCGCTGTCTGTCAGGGCTGTGGGGCGCGGTACAAGGGGCGCATAGATGGGAGAGCGGCCGAGCAGATGGATTATCGGGTGGAGATCTGCCGGCTGGTTCGTCACTATTCGAGTCTGGACCCCGACCTGCCGGAACACGCCCCACAGACGACCGATTTCGTGTATGTGACCTGGGACTGTCAGGGTCACATTGAAGGGGACCGGCTGGTGGTCATGTACCCCTCCAACTATACGGAGGAGTTCCCCCTCCCCAATGTATATGTCATGGTCCAAACCGATGCGGCCCTGGTCGCGGCCTTAGAAGCGCGGGGGATCCCGGTACGCTTTCTGGGGCTCAGCCCGCCCCGCCACCCCGAGGTGAGTAAGGCGTTGGTCAAAGTTCTGAAAGAATGTCCATGGTTCGAAACGTTCCGGCGGAAGTATGGTTGGGGGCTCCTCGTCAGCTATGTGGTGGCGACGCTGGAGTTACTGGAGGGGTCGGCAGAGTTGCAGGAGGGGGCGAAGGCGGTACTGAAGGCTCAACTGCGGATCTTACAGCAGTTTGTGAAGCACCGGAAGTTCAGTCCTGCGGCATTTATGGCGTGTGAGGGGCGCCTTGCCCAGGAAGTGGAGAAATATGTCCGGGAGACCTTGTATAGGACCCGGCCGGGGGAACAGATCGTGCGGGAAGGAATTGGGCGGACATTTGGGCGGAAAGGCGACCGGTTGTACTACCAGCCCACCCACGCGGCGGCCGGGAAAACGAAGCTGGATGCGGCCCAAAACCGAGGCAGCAAGATTTTGCGGAACACCCTCCGGGCGAGCAATGCCGAAACCGAGTATGAAGACCTGTGCTTGGGGTACAAGACGGTGGAACTGTTCACCCACAAGGTCCATGACAACCCCGCGCTCGCAGCCCATCTGGATCTGGAAGAACCCAGTCAGCGGCTCCTCGGGAACCGGATAATCTTTGCCTTGTTGGGCCAGGACCTGACGGCGGAGCACTTTCAGGAGCATCTGTCTCCAAAAGGGTTCCCCCGGTGCGCGCCGACGCCGTGGGGGAGCCGGGTGCTGGAGACCCTGGTCACGGCCTTTCTGGAGGAGGCAGTCTGGTACCGAGGAGAAGTCCGACCTCTGGCGGAAGCCCACGCGGCGCATGTGGTGCACCTGCTCGAATGTCTTCAGAAGAACCAGCCAGGGCCGTATCAGCCGTTTATTCCGATTCCGACACAGCTGAAGGATCTTGAGCCGGTGAAGAAACTCCGGACGCTCCTCATCGAAACTCCGAAGCAAATCGGATTGTGGTACAAGAGGGTGGTGGACATACCATGGTTATCAGTGGGGGAGGTGTTAGAGGAGTTGAGTGAGGTCCTGAGCCCCATAGAAGAGCGGCTCAAACGGGGGTGGGAATATGATAAAGCGGAACCCCCGGTGATCCAAGGACGTTCTAGGAAGAGGTGAAGAGGATGACTGAAGAATTGATATTGAAGAACCTATTGGCGGAGGCGGTGTATCCCCGCTCGGATGGGGAGGATAGCGTCACCCCGTGGGCTAAGCTCCTCCCCCATGTAGGTCCTCGAATCGAGGCGATCTATGGGTGGAGCGTGTTCAAGAGCCAGGAGGCTTTCTTGCGGGTAGTAGAGGAGCGGGACGTTGTGAATGCGTCGGGGACCGCGACAGGGAAGACCGAGGTGACGTACACCGTGGTCTGCGAAGAGAACCTCAAACGCGAGCGGGGGACGGGGGACCCAGATGGCGAGGGGTTTGCGGCGGCAGGGCGGGTCGCCTTATACCTGTTTCCGAACAACGCTCTGCTGTTCGATCAAGAGGCCCGGTTCCGGGAGCACAATGCGGCCCTGATGGACGGGCAGTTACGCATCGCGCGGTACACGACCGACCTGAATCGGAAGGAGCGCCGGAAGATCCGGGAGGCGGCAAGTCGGGGGGAGCTCGACATTCTCCTGATGACCCTGTACATGTGGAAGGACACGTTGTACCGGGCCCTTGTTTGGGGAGAGGAGGGGTGGGTGCGGACACTAACCAGCCCCTGGATGCTGGTCTGTGATGAAGTGGACTATTATAGCGGGTACAGCCTAGCGTACCTGCTCGCCGTATATCGGATCCTCAAGAAATACAATGCCGAGGTGACGCAGCAGCCGCTCCGGGTGGTGTTCAACAGTGCGACCATCCCCAATGCGGAGGAGTTAGCCCAGCAGCTCTTGGATAACGCGGCGGTGGTGCGGGGGAAGGCCCGGCATGGGACCATCCGGCTCTATACGTACGGGTTGGACACGGGGCGGGTGGACAGGACGGAGGGGAGAATCACGGTGTTCGATCGGTTTCTGGATCACTTAAAAAGGGGGACGATCTATGCCGGCAAGCAGGTAGTGATCTATGCGGATAACAAATTCCTGCTGGAACGGGCGGCGGTCCTGAAAGAGCTGATAGCCTGTAATTTTGGGATCATCCACGGGGACTTACCCTGGGCTGAGAAGCGGCAGATGCTGCAGCGGTTCCGAGCAGGGCAGGTGCGGGGCTTATTAGTCACGCGGGCGGTGGAAGCCGGGCTCAATTTTGGTCACCTGGAACTCTTGATTATCCTCGGATTCCCAAGTGGAGGCAAACGAGGGCTGCACCAAGAGATCATGCGGGTTGCCCGGCATCCCGAGCAGACCGGGGAGGTGTACTGGTTTCTCACGATCAAGGGACGGATGGACAGCTACTATCTGGAACACCGGGACAAGTTACAGGAGTTGGTGGAGCGGCTTGAGCCTGAACCAGTCGACTACACATACTTCAGCGAGAAGCTCCTTCGGAGTGCCCTGTTCCTGTGTGGGGCGCTGGGGCTCACGCAGCAGGACTTTACCTGGCTCTTCCCCTTCACCCAACCGGAGTACCTGGACGAGAAGGTCACTGAAGTCCTGACGGACTACTTGGCTGAGGGGCTCGTCCAGCGGACGGAGGGGGAGTTCCAGACGCATCTCAAGAAGAGTGAGGAGGTGTTTTTCACGTTGGGGCTAATGACTGCCTTGCCAGAGCTACGGGTGCGAACCCGGAGCGGGAAGCTAGTGGGGTACATTGACCTCGAGAAGGTAGCGCAAACTGGTCTGCCGGGGAACTATTTACTGCTGGGGAAGCGAGTCTGGAAAGTGGTCGAGGTCACGAGAGAGGAGGTCATTGTGGAAGAAACGACCAAACGATATTACTCTAAGAATCCGGTTGAACGAGAGATCCGGAAGGGGTGGGGGACATGGGCGGCCCATCCACGAGGACGGGTGGTCGCGTGGTTTGGGGAACTCGAGATGCTGCTAGTGGTGAAGACCCTAATTACCCGAAATCTCCAGACCCATGAACTCGTGGAGAAGAAGCAGAGTGAGAGCGGGGGGCGGTATGCGCTGTATCGGACGGAAGGGCTCACGATCCGGCTCAAGGGCCATCGATTCACCCTCCACGAGGCCCTCCACCTCGGCGCGGCCGTGCTCCGCGCGGCGAAGGAGGAGTTAGCCCTCGACCCCGGGGAGTTGGACGTCCTTCCCCTCGGCGATGAGCGCCGGCGGGGCTATGAATTGCTGATCTTCGACCGGGGCGGGCCCACCGGGGCGAGCAAACAGCTCTTTGAGCACCTCAAGGCGATCCTGGAGGTGACCCGAAACAACCTCACCACCTGCCGGTGTCGCATGTACTGCGAGGCGTGTGTGTGGTTGCGGGCCCTAGTGCGCGGGTACTCCCCGCGGGCCCATGGGACTCTCCGCCAGGTCCTCCGCCGGGTGGTGTAAAAGAGGTGGTTTGCGAAATGTCCAAAAAGATCTTTATGTTCGGGGATTTCCATCTTGGCAACCCGCGATCCCACTACGAGCTCGGGGTGGCGGAGATCCGGCGGCGGTGCGAGGAGATTGACACGCTGATCCTAGCCGGAGACACGTTGGAGTTGAAGTACGGGCAGGTGGAGGAGGTGTTCGCCCTCTTCTACGCGCTGCGGGATGAGTTACAGGAGCTGGGCCTGTTGAAACGGACCCTCCTCCTCCCGGGGAATCACGACGCCAGCATCATGACCAAGTTCTGGCAATCGGGCCTGATCCTCAAGCCGCACGCCTGGCTCTGGTGCAGGGACAACTACGTCCTGGTGGTGCATGGCGACGGGATCGGGCTGGAACGTGCGATTGCGGCCAACCAGGGGCGAAGGACTCGCCATGCCCTGCGCCGCCTGAAGGCGCAACTGCGGGAGGAACGCCCCGACACCCTCCCCCCATTGAGCCGAGACGACTGGTTGGTGACCGCCCATTTCCAGGTCCCCGTAAGCGATCCGCACCGGCAGGTGTGTGGGGTGAGTGACTGGACCGGGGAGCCGCGGAGTGCCCTGAAGCGGCGGTATGCGATCATCGACCCACAGGCAGCTACCCTCGAGCGTCAGGTGACATTAGAGGAAGCCCCATTACGGGGTGAGGAGTAATCCCCGACTCATGTCATTTGGAACGGGGCAATCATAGTCAAAGTGGTGAGTAATGAGATAATGTAGAGGTCTACAATACGCGTAGGTAAGATAATGTGGAGGTCTACAAACCGTCCTGTAGAGGTCTACAATAGGTGGGTCTGAGTTACTGTAGGGCTACAATAGTGAGTATGGGATATTGTAGAGGTCTATAATACGGTACTGTAGGGCTGCAATACGGTACTGTGGAAGGCTATAATAACGGGAAATGAAGTTGGGAATGGGAAGTTGCCTAGAGAAACGCCGAGGGTCTTCCGGGGAGACAGAAGAGTGGTTTCCATGACGGAGAACGCCCACAACAATCAACCAAGCAGGAGAGGGGAGAGAGCTCCATGATAGGTGAAAGGTTGGAGGTTCCGAAGCCAAAACCTAACGGCACCGCGGTCCAGCTGGAGGAGGACACGTTAACAATCCTCACATGGACCGGATACTCCCCGAAGACGGGGCGGGGGCTTGCGACAAAGACCACGTGGCGATTTAAGGATGCCGATACGCAGGTGATTCTTATAGATGTGGCCATCTTTTCCGGAACCTCGTGGGAGGCCGGGTTCTCCGATCCGGGTCGGGTGGTGCCGGATTCTCATAAGCGAATTGCCCGCAAGTATGGGCGGAGCCGGTATGCCAAACAGAAGTTTAAAGGCTTAGTCCTCTCTGATCCGGCAAGGAAGCGAGATGAGCTTGAGACCGGAGGTCCGGAGGCGCGGGGAAGCGTCTCGAGTGGTACTAGGCTTGATATCGGAGGTGAAGGGGCGCCAGAAGCCCCTACCTCAGAGCACGAGGCTCTCGATCCCTTAGCACTGAAAAGCGAAGGCAAAGAGTCCTCGAGCGAAGCTGCGGAAAACTCTGATCTAGACTTATCGAGAGGTTCTAGGTTTAAGGGAAAGAGAGAAGCCGCTGAGTTCGCTCTCCTAGAAGGCCTGGTGGTTGCAGACGAAGCGGATGATCACCCAGGAAGCGTCCTCATCCCCGAACACGAGCTGGTGGGGAACGGTGAGGGACCAGAGCGGCTTCCCGCGCGAATGGCGTTTGGAAATCGGGGGAAATCGGTAATCACTACAGGCCACCTAGTGGAATCAGGTGGGACTGAAAACACCGAATTGCCTTGCAGCCTCACTTGTGAAGGTCAAGCCCCTAAATTAGAGCTCCCTGGCTTGAACCAAGCCCCACGGCGCGAGCGTATGGCTCTTATGCCAGATGAAAACCCACGTGAGATTACCAAGTGGATGTTTAGCATAACGATCTTTCTTTTAGGACTTAGGCTGGCCCTGTGGGCTAATTACGATCTCATCAGTAGTCTCTTGATCGCTGCTTATGCGAGTTTGGGGGCAACGTATGGGCTCAGCTATTTGTTAACCCGGAGACACACGCAAAGGCCATAGTAAAGAAGTCGAGCCTCCTCGAAAGCGCGCATCCTCTCCCCTGACAAGCTCAAACCTTTGTTTGTCGACGGTCTTTTGGGAACAATAAAGAGGTTTCTTACGTCCGTGAAAATAGCACTGTCCTCAAAGAGCAGGTAATGTGGTGAAGAATGCCGACGAGAAGCTAAACTATTCTTCGTTTGCGAGGGCTCTTGTGAACAGTTGATTGGTCAACTATAACAGCTGAAAATGCAGTTAAGAGGTGGGAGGGAGCCCATCTGGGCTGTGACTCTTGGTTCGGGACTCCCTTCGAGGAGTGCATGAAGCCTAGGATGGTTCGGAAAAAAGGGGGAAGGACGGGTTTGTTTCTTCCGTTTTATTTAGCTTCACCTTTTTTAACTGACCTTTATAATAATGAACTACGACGGTTCGGTCGTCTTGCTTTCTTCTATGTCGCGCAGATGTTGAATATATGCTTTTACTAAAAAGATAGCATTCGAGCTGACTCTTGATCCGTCAGCAGGAAGCCTCCACTGTTTATCCGGCTCCAAAAGAATCTAAACGTTTCCTACTTGTGGTTTTGTAATGATATTAGGAAGCATAAGGTGAAGGAAAAGTTTTGTTTTCCTTCGAAAACCAACCACAAATATTGACGAACTTAAAGAGCTCAGAATTTTTAGCGATCTGAATCAAACTGGATAGCACAAGCTCTTTCTCGGGGTATTGTTTGGCAATTTCAACAAATTGACGTGGCCAGATAGCCAGAACCATATGGCTTCCCTCTTTTAAGGCGCCGAGAAGAAATGTGAGGGGAATTTCGTTCTTTTTCAGAAGTGCATAAACAAAGAGAACCTTCTGGTCTTTAAAATTCTCTTGTTGTGGTCCAAGCACCGTGGTCAGTACTGTTTTCACGCGATATTCCTCTATTTTTGCTGCAATATTGAGGACGGCAACCAACCAGTCTTCTTTTAAAATAATAGGGGCGTGGGAAAATTCTTTGTGATCGATCATCTCAAAGGTGAGCTTTTCAGTTGCAATGTCCTTGGTTGTGCCTTCAAGGACAACAGTCCATGTTTTCATCATGCATAACACCTTCAGTTTTGGTTGCACTTCCTATCTTTTACAATTAGGTTTGTATTAATAATTTTATTCCCTTTGAAACCCCCCCTTTATGGTTTGATAACCATGTTTCCCAACCTTTGCATTTCACCTAAACAGGCGAATGTGCTCCCTTCCTTCGATGGAAACGGCTTAATGCGTTTCTACAAATTCTTAACTACTCATCGCCCAATCTCTTCGATATAAATTGTTTGGCGGAAGGTAGGGTTAACTGATCCTCCCCTATAGATGCAGATTTTATGGGTTGTTTTGTCCTCTTCAATATTTGTCTGAACTTCGACTGAATAGCCTAGAGATTCGAATAACTTTGGGATATTCTCAAGTTGCATTTTTGCGATTGGGGCTTCCAATTGCGCCTTAATACAAGGCACATGTTGAAAAAATTCAGGCCTTTTAATCATTAATAAAACCTTACCATCGAATTATCTGGTTACAATTGCATTATGATCACAATCACAAGCTCACAAGGCCTTTTAAAGATTGTAATACACTTATCTACACTTAATTTAAAAACAGTAGATAAAAATGATAAGGGAGTCTACTAGAACTGTTAAAGTATGAAACTAAAAGGAGATCCATAAATATGTGGTTTTCCTTCAAGAAATCAAATCAACGAGAAAAGAGAATCATCTTAACGGAATATATCCTTGGGATATTCCTTCAATATAAATTTTCTCACTTATACAGCAGTCATAGGAGCGAATCGATCTTTGATTGTAAAAAAGTACTTGAGAGAATACCAGACTGTTGTAATGCAATATCTCCATTTTTATCGACGATTACCGTTGTTGGAGTAAATCGAACTTGATATTCATCAGTTACAAAACTTGTATCTAAAGCAATATACCATGTTATTCCATTTTCAATGGCATAAACTCGCAAGGAGCTTTCAGTATCATGAGACCTTGGGACTGAAATGGAGATCATGGTTAGTTCCTCATTGCTATACAAAGTTCTGATTTGCTTAAGAGTAAAGAGGTAACGATGGCAGCTAGAACAATCTGTTGAAAAAAATTCAATGACAACCACCTCTCCCCGATGAGCACTCAGAGTAAACGTGCCACGTCCATGAACATCAGTTAAAGTGAAGTCAGTAGCCGTTCCTTCACCACCAAACGGTCCGTAGATTACGATAAGAATTCCGATAAACGCAATGAAGGGCACCGCTACAATCAAATTGCCATAACGTCTCTTATGGGGTGGTTGTACCTCTCTTCTCTTTTTTCTAGCTTTACGGCGTTTTATCTCAATAGATGTCAAAGAACTACCTCTTGATTATTTAAGAACGTGTTCTTGCTAATAATCCTTTGTTATTTATAAATTTAATCACACGAACCTCGATGCCTTCTCATAACTTAATAGGTTACCGTTCAGAGAATTGGTGACCTAGTAAGTCCTTATCATCATAACCTTCAACACTAAACGTAGAACTTATGAAGCATCTTCAAATTTGTAAATGATTGGAGACTTGAGTTGAAAGTATTAGGTTTGATCGGTTCATGGAGAAAGGCAGGAAATACGGAATGTCTTGTAAAAGAAGCCCTCTTGGGGGCAAAACAAGCTGGAGCTTCTGAACTTGAGTTGATTCGTTTAACGGATCTATCTCTGAAATCGTGTAAAGGTTGTATGGCATGCGTTATCAAAGGAGAAGCATGTCGAATTGAAGATGACTTCGAATTTCTTGTAGAAAAAATTTTAGAAGCGGATGGCATCATTGTAGGCGCGCCCACATATATTTACAGCTCTACAGCCATTATCAAATTGATTCTGGATCGAATTCTCCAAGTGGCACTTCGTCTAGAAGCTGGCTTATTTGATAACAAGGTTGGAGCTTCAATTGCAGTAGCGGGGCGTCGGGACTGGGCACCTATGACTTTACCAACCTTGAACCTATTTGTTCTTAGTTGGGGTCTCAAATTAGTTGATGCTATGCTTGCAGATAGTCCAGGACCTGGTGAAGTGCTCCTCAATGAAGCTTTCGTCATACGCGCCAATCAAATTGGCAGTAATATTGTAGAAGCACTCCGAAGAAACGAGAATGAGAGGGAGTTTCATGTAGATGGGGAACAAGGGTTCTGTCCCGCATGTCATAGTGATCTTATTCGAATTAGTGAGAAAGGAATAACATGCGCAATTTGCGGTCTAAATGGGAAATTTACACCGGGAAACGTCTCAATTACCTTTGATTCTGTTGAACGAAGTCGATTCGCAAGAGATGAATTTAGTGAGCATTTACATGGCTGGATTATTGCCAGTGGTTCGCGATACATGAAAAATCGGGCAAAAATTGAGCCGCTCAGAGCAAAATATCGAGCACTTCAATTTTAAACTTGAGGCTCCTTTGAGCAGATCACTTGTTCTATACAAGTAATGCATGTTAGATTCTTATCACTAGACTATTTCTGCCAACCGTGCTGCTGCGCGACGCATGTCTAACAAAACGAGCCCAAGCTTTGCTTCTGGCCTGCAAACCCCCGCTAATACAGCATGAGGACCTGCCTCTATAATAAGAACAAGGCCATTATCCCCTTCAATCAGTACTTGTTTAATTGTTCCTCTTTCAAGTTCTTCGACTACCCGTTCTCCAAGGGAGAGCATGGCTGCAGTCATGGCTCCTACCCGATCTTCCTCAATACGTTCAGGTAGGGCTGCCGCCACAGGTAGACCATCCTTCGTTACCACCGCCAATCCTTCGATATCTGCAATACGGCCTTCCAGCCGGTGAAGCACCTCTTCTATGTCCCGAAAGCGCGTTGAGCTCATGCAGATATTCCTCCATCAGGTTAAGGGGCCATTTCGTTTAAAGACGTATTCAATACCCAGATCTCTCGAAAGGATCCTATCGTGGGGCATCTAATGGGGTACAACGGGTATTACCGCAAGATTAAATCCCTTTGAGAGAAGAGTTTTCAAGTCGATTTAATTAATTCTAATTGATTAACGAGTAGATTGATTTAAAAGAGTTTACATTTGCAGCGTGAGAGAGAACGATAAGAATCTTTCCTAATGAATAAGTGTCTGAGTAACGTTCCATAATGATTATTTAATAGTAAATTTAATCTAGATAATCGTTGGGTTCCCTATGTGATCAAAGATGGAGCCTGAGTTTTTATCACGCCGAGAAAGGATTTATCGAATTCTTCGAGAGTCCCAAGAAGGGATCACCCCGGAGGAGATCGCGAGAATCTTAAATATCAGAGACCTGAAAGTCATTTATGAGGATCTTACGAGTTTAGCTAAATCAATCAAAGCGAAGAACCGACGAGAACGGTTAGGGATGATTCCCCCTATTTGTCGAGTATGTGGTTTCGTTTTTGATGTCAAAAAACCTAAAAAACCCAGTAAATGCCCAAACTGTCGGAACGAGCGAATTAATAGCCCCCGGTTTTCAATAATATCTCGATTTACTCATAAGAGTAAAGATTCTTAGTTCCTCGGTTTGGGTAACATCGAATTGCATAGCTTTATGTAAGATAGTTTTTTCGGATTTTTTCAGCTATGGACTTGAGCTTCCCATTCTGACAGGGTGGTTAACAATTCCTGCTTTGTTATACTACCAGAACGCCACTCCCTTGATTCAGCTTCAATGTTATAACCTAACCTTGGAGAAACTCCTTTTAAAAAGAGCACATCACGCAATCCAATCAATGCTTTGGTGATTGATCCAGCATCCTTTGTCGTTTCTATTATCGTCCGTACCTGCTGGAATATTTCCGGGATCGTTAATTGCCCCCATTGGCTGCTAGGAACTGTTATTGGTTTTATTGCGGTTAATTCCACAAGATCTGTTCCTGTTTCAGTCAGGATTCTGGCTCTTCGTAACGAATTAAGAGTTCGTTCGAATTTTGTACTACTTAGAGCACACTTGGCTTGTAATTCTGAGCGGGGTACCTGTCCCCCGTGTCGGATCAGTGCTACTAGTACTTTCTGTTCCGGAAATCCTTCTGTCCATAGTAACCGTTCTATTTCACTGATAGTTTGGGTCAGAGGTTCAGCGATTGATTGAGTTGAATGAGTTAATATGAGCAGTTCAGTCAATGCACTGGAGAGCCTTTCTAAGAAATGCGTTTGTTCTTTGAGGATTTGTTTTAGGCTAATTAATTCTTGGCTCTGGGAAGGAACGTTCGTCGTTTTAGTTAATCCTCCGGGCTCATTTAAGTCCTTTATTTGTTTTATCTCCGCATCTTTTTCTTGTAATGCTTGTTCCAGGGCTTGTTTTTCTTCCCAAATAGCACTCAACCGTTTCTTCAAGTTCAAATTCTCATTATTCACTATCCTTAGTTCGCTATTTAGTTTCATTAGCTGTACTTTGAGGTTTACACCGGCCTCCTCGGCAGTCACTAAGAAACGCCTCCCATGATAAATTCATTTCAATTATATCCTACAATAATAATTATACCCTTTGAATTCAATCTCATAATGAAATATTGATCTTCAGAAGTAAACGAAGGCGAATTGATGAAGTTAGAGGTACCTACGACAGTGTTTAAAGAAATAATTGATCATATCGAAGAGGTTTTTCCTAATGAAGCTTGTGGGTTACTCTTCGGAACAATCCAAGAATCGGCCAACAGGTATATTTCCCATGAGGTGCTTAAATTTGAAAACATTTCTGAACATCCAGAAGTTTCTTTTGTTATAGATCCTGAAAAACTGTACAAAGCACTTTCTATCTATGAGGAAAAAGAAATGCAGATGGTGGCTATTTATCACTCTCATCAGGCACCTCCAAGCCTGTCTAGAAGTGACCTCCACTATATGGATAGCTGGAAAGGAGTGGTATGGTTGGTTTTCTCGACCATATCCCATGGTCCAAAGTTTCCATATGTTGGATTCATCATGAAAAAAGATTCGCTTTTTCCAGTTCAAATTCAGATTTTTTAACTTGATTCTGTAGTTAAAAATGAGGCGATAAGCCATGGAGTCAAAAGAACTCTCAGATGCAGAAATTAAGCGCTTACTTCAAAAAGCACTTGAAGTTAGGAATAAAGCCTACACTTTAACTGGCATACAAGTAGGGGCGGTCCTACTTGGGAGAAATGGCACGATTTATACTGGCTGTAATATCGAGAATGATGTCGCGAATTTAGGCATTTGTGCTGAACGTGTCGCAGTGTTCAATGCCGTTTCAAGAGGTGAACAAGAGTTCAAGGCCGTTGCAGTAGTCAGTAATCAAGATATTCTATTTCCTCCCTGTGGCGCCTGTCGCCAAGTCCTTTGGCAATTTGTTAAAGGAAAAAACAAAGATTTACTAGTAATCATTGGGGATAAACATGGATCCTATGATTCTTGCCATATAAAGAAGCTTAGTGAGCTTCTTCCCCGCGCTTTCTCTCTCTCGTCCGAAGTAACTAGCTAATAATCGCTTCGATTCCATTTTCTCGTAAGTAAATACACCATATCTGGACAATATATAAGGCATGTTAATCTCTTTTCAACTCAATACAATACTTTTCCTTATTATTCATAAGAAAGAAATATAATACTTGAAATTAAAGGGATCTCAATAATGCTTATCTGGTTTTCTGATCAACAAGTGTTGGACCTTATTATAACCGAAAAAACAATAATGTTTATATCCTGCGATACAAATTAAAACGCAGGTTTTCAATAAGAAAAACAAAATTGGGTATTCAAAATGTCATTTCCATTATTACTTGCACTTGCTGTCATAGGCTTTGCTTTTGGATTCGGTCTTCGTTACTCTTTTGATCCTATCAGAAAACAACTTGCAGGCGTTGTTACCGCAATAACAACACACTATCTGGATGAACGCCATTTCCGAGTAAACGAATTGCTCAAGAAATCGCCCGAACTTAATATGTCCGAGGAAGAACTTGAAAATGCTCTCGATGCGCTGGTAGATCGCGGTATCTTGCTCTCGAAGAAGGGGGGTTACTATGTCTTGCTTGACCCTCTCCTATTCTTGACCGAACACGACATTGATCGCGCTTCAAGGATTACGAAAAATGATGATCTCCTCTACGGTGGCTATCAGCATCCCTTCTTGACGCACATGGAGTTCTTCACAGTTTATGGCATCTTCATCATTGCTTTAATTATCAGTGCCCTGACGATATTCAATATTGGCCCTCTGCGGAGTTCACTTGAGGCCCGCCTCCCACCGGAAATCAACTGGCAGATTTTCCTCCTTTTCCTCCTAGTGATGAGCATAATCCTTGTGGATGCAATAGACAATCTAGTAAAAGCTTGGGCGCGTGAGCGTTACGCTTTGGTAGTCGGTGCTCGGAGCGGTGTCACCTACGACACCTCCTTTGCAGACGAAATGAGTGGACGGGTCTCCCGAGGCAGCATCCGCGAAGCGGATTTGGATATCACTCGCGTACAGAAGATCTGGAATTTCTTTGCCAAGATCCCCCGGGGCAATATCCGAATCTTTACGGGGAAAAAGCAATTTATCATGTTTCGCAATATGCCGTTTCCCCGTGAGCTCTTCTACGTCATCCGTAGCATCCAACTCCAAGCCTTGAGCTGGCGCAAGCGCCACGCGCGTACCCTGATGATGTGGCGCGCTCAAAATATCGCTCAGACAGTCAGATGAGTCGAGGTGGTTTCATGGCTGATGAAGAAATCGAAGTAACTGATCGTTTGGAAGAAGCGTATCGCCTACGCTTTCCCGCACAGATAATGATATATCTCCTCTTCTTACTTCTAGTCGCCTTTGCGATTAGTCTTTACAGTCCCAATATTACAGTGGATTACAGGAATGAAGTCCTTTTCCTCATCTTCTTATTTGCCTTAACACTCCCATTTCCTATCATCGTTAAAGAACGGAACCCCCTCACTTACGCCACAACCAATGGCCTATTCTTTGCACTTCTTTTACCTGTGATTGGCTTTATTCTCCTACATCTGGGTGAAACTGCTTTTAATCGCCCTACTATTGGCCTTCTCATTGCAAGTCTTGAAATCTTTTCTGTAGAAACTTACCAACATATGTCACCATTGCAGCTTCGTCGTGACCCAACGGGGTACATCGTTTCTGTTATCCTTGCCGTCATTTTCTTTGCATCAATCTCAGCGTTTCTCATCGAACTTGGGTGGGTCTTCGTCGTTTTCCTTGGATCAGGCCTGACATTGCTATTCCTTTATGCAATCCTGCCAGAGATGCCAATCTAGAGCATATCAGCACAACAATTCGGCTTGAAGAATCGTCAGAAATCGTCAACTCACCATTAAATGTGGGATACAGGCACAAATCCCTCCCCTTTGTTTTTTTCTTTTTAAAAGTAATTCATGAAGCCATTTAGAAGTGGCATACTCATGTAAATTTTCGCATTATCAATCATGTCGTACAAGCGTTCCACCCCTCAAGTTGAGATCCTGAGTCATAAGCCTGCTCGGGGAAATGTCAATAAAGCAACCATCTTAATAATGGTTTTATAGCATTTTCAGATTTTCATATAGGTGAAAAAAAACTAAAAGCATAGTATCTGTTCGGTTCGTGGGTAATCAAGTATGTTTTGGTTAAATAGAGGCGTGGAACAAGTGTGGTGTGAT
Source organism: Candidatus Heimdallarchaeota archaeon (assembly GCA_046761065.1). GTDB lineage: Archaea > Asgardarchaeota > Wukongarchaeia > Wukongarchaeales > JBHIFL01 > JBHIFL01. The sequence continues at coordinate 2,802 of JBHIFL010000036.1, read as the reverse complement.
TTTCATATCCATAGTATTTTTTCTGATGGAGAGTTGCTCCCAAGTGAGCTTGCAAGAAGAGCAGTCGTAATAGGACTACCTGCTATTGCAATTACAGATCATGTTGATCACTCAAATCTGGAACAGGTGATCCATTCGCTGAAGAAGGCGGTTGATCCTTGGCTAGAGGAGATCTCAATCATTGTCGGAGTAGAGATATCCTATGTACGCCCAGTAAAGATTGCCGAGTTAGCAACTCACGCAAAGAAATTAGGAGCCCAGCTTGTATTAGTTCATGGCGAAACGCTCGTAGAACCCGGGATTCCTGGGACTAATGATGCAGTGCTCAAAGCTGAGGACGTGGATATTCTGGCGCATCCTGGGCTCATCACAAAAAACCAAGCTGAACTTGCGAGGGATCAGGAAAAGTTCCTTGAATTGACCTATCGTCAAGGCCATTGCCTGACAAATGGTCACATAGCTCGCTTAGCACGTGATGTGGAAGCGAAACTACTTGTTAATACAGATTGCCATTCCATTGAATTAATTGATGCCGATAAAGCGTTAAAAGTTGCTAAAGGTGCCGGTTTAGCGGATAAAATGGCAAGAGAAGTTGTTTATGAAGTTCCTTTGGAGCTACTCAAACGCTTGGAACAAGAAGGTGAACAGTGAAGAACAACAAGCAAATCATTTCAATATGAGATCAAATTAGAAGGTGGTAAGACGAAAATCCTGTCAAATCATCCAAATTTAAAGTAGTACGGACACCTAAGTCGGATTTTTAGAGCCTTTACAGGTACACAACACCTCTAAATACTTCACATCTCACGCTAACAATTGATGTGTATTTTCATGATTAAAAGTATAGCGGGAGAAGCTGATTTAAAACATTCCTATCATCTTTCCATCTTGAACGAACTAACATCATCCTATGAAGTACAAAAAGGACTGGATCGTATGTCACCTATCTAACCTTGGGGAATCGGTCCTAGGAGCATACAACGTATAATAGTAATTTGGGGAATCTTTTATTTTTAACAAGATATTTCATCAAACAGACGAATATGTGAAATAGTAAGGGAAATGGGCATGTTCTCAATAGCCGGGATCCTATCTGAAGATAAGAAGGCGACGGGTAATCTGCTTATCAAGATGATGCAGGTTCTCGCCCAAGGGAGGGAGCAGCATGTCGGTATTTGTGTTGAGAAAGCTTGTTCATATGCAAATAGAATTGAAGATCTTAACCTTTCTAATCTTGAAGGAAAGATAGGAATCGGGGGGATGTGGCTTAAAGATTGTCATGAATCGCTACAACAAGAACAACCTGTGATAGGAGACAAGGGATCGGCTATAGTATTTAATGGTCAGATCTATAATCAGCACGAAATAACTAATCAAGTTCCATGCAGCCATATGAATGGAGGGATGGCTGTTAAAGCAATCCTCAATTTATTTGAAGCACACATTAAGCAAGCAACCCTGATCCAAGCCATGAAACAAACCCTTGCAAAGCTGGATGGGATCTACGCCATTGCTATTTTGACTCGAGGAAAAATTCTAATTGCAAGAGACCCCGTAGGTGTGAAAGCTCTTTATTTAGGAAAAACAGAGGATGCATTCGCGTTTGCATCTGAACGAAAAGCCTTGTGGTCCTTAAGAATACAACATCCAATATTGGTGAATCCACGCCAAATCGTTATTCTTGACCCGAAAAGTATGCAACAACATAGCAGCGGTTTAGAATTAAAAAGAACACCACCCTCCACGATTCCCCTAGATGACGCGCGGAAAAACCTTCGAGAACTCCTGTACACCGCAATAAAGAAACTAATTGGGATTGGAGAGCTCGGAATTCTTTTTTCAGGGGGATTGGATAGCTCAATCCTCGCAAAAATTGGGAAAGATCTTGAAGCAGATATTGTGCTCTACTGTGCAGGGGTTTCGAATTCTAAGGACTTGGTTCACGCCAGGCACGCTGCAGCGATCCTCGACCTCCCACTCCATATCGTTCAGTTAGACCTGGATACGGTAGAATCTGCTCTCCCACAAATTCTTATGGCTTTAGAAGAACCGCATCCCATGAACCTGGCAATCGCTATCCCCCTCTTTTTTGCCACACAACTTGCGAAACGCGAAGGAAAGGTCATAGTTCTTTGTGGTCAGGGTGCAGATGAAAGTTTAGGAGGCTACAGGAGATATATAAGTATTTTGGAAACAGAAGGATACATCGAATTACATTCATCTTTGCAAAACGACGTCTTTGGTCTTTCAATAGGATTACAAAGAGAGTATGCGATCTCAACAGCAACTCGTGTTGAATTCGGGTTTCCATATTTGGATCGTATTGTGTTGCAATTTCTATTGCAGCTTCCAACAGAGTATAAAATCTTCAAAGAGAATTCAAATTACATCCGGAAACATATCTTGCGGCTTGTAGCAAAGGATCTAGGCCTCCCCGCTCAAATCTATAAGCGTCCGAAACTTGCCACTCAGTTTGGCGCTGGAACTCACAAAGCCCTAGATGTTTTGGCAGCGAAAAATGGGATTACGCGTCTTTTATCGAGGAAGTACGAGTATCAGAGCAGACTTCAAATGTATGTGGACTTTTTAGGCTATAATATTGGTATTCCCATTCCTGAGCGGCGGAAGAAAAACCTCCTCCAATTTATAAAAAAAAGAAGATAACTTGTTCCTTCTTCGTTAATCCCCATAATAGGGATGTTGGTTTAATATACTTGATTGGTTCTTTTTGGGATTTACCTTATATTTAGGGTGCTCGAAAGATCACCACTCGGAGAGCCGCTGGAGGATCTTCTTGTCCCG
>JBHIFL010000035.1:0-45111 GCA_046761065.1 Candidatus Heimdallarchaeota archaeon | reverse complement strand
CCAGTTCATATAAGGTATTAATAAACTACTATTTCTGATTACATTTTTTTATTAAAAAGCTTCACTACGGTAATAAGAACTCTTGTCAAATTAAAACTTTATTTGGTAGGAATCATTTACTTTCCTACTTTATATTGTAATAATCATTGGACTCATTATCCCCGCCTTTCTATTGGCTATTCCGAGGACACATATGATAAAGGGGATTGTCTTTTGCCACTATTCTAATGAATATATGCATGTGGATCAAGTGAGTTATCATAATCTTTTTCGTTCTTGCCCGTCCAGTGGTAAGAATGGAATTGGGGGTCTATACTCCTAATCGAATCAAATAGGCAATCACTACAGGAGGATTTGGGCATATATACTCTTATACGTAATCTTATCGAATTTTTTTCCCGATAGTTCTGTTTGGGAAGTCAAAGAAGACCGAGGGGAAATGGATCAGGTGGTAGCAAAAACCGAATGATGACCGATTCCTAGTCCTCTATAGAATTATGAAGTTATATATGCTCACGAAATATAGGAAAAATCCCTTTTAAAAGATGGCTGTGCATTCCTGGGAATAAAGAATGGTTAATAGGACTTTAGTGGTTGCTATTGTTATGTATTCTATTTCACTAAGATTTCAAAGAAAAATTATTCTATTTGCTTATTTAATTATAAATAAAAATGACTAAATAATAATATTAATTTAATTATACTTATTTTTTTTATGATATAATTCGGTTCCAAATACTTCTAATATATAAGGCAAATTTATAATAGTGATTAACAATAATCATCTATTTGCATATAATATGCTATATACAATATATAAAAAAATCTAATTTCAAATACCAAAAAAATATAAAGTATATACATCATAATATATTTATAGGTCAAGTCTATACCGGATACATGGAAATAACATCTCGCAAAAAAGTTGGAGGTTTAAAATTGGAAGCGGAAGAAACTGAGTCTATGCTAATTGATCGGAGGACATTCCTCAAGACAGCACTTTTAGGGCTCGCAACAGCCTCTGTTTTTGGAATGGAACAGTCACTCAACCCAGCTACGGCTCAAAATCAGAGATATACATTCTTGTACGATTCTGAGACCTGCATCGGTTGTAATCTCTGCCACTTCGCCTGTAAAAATAAACACAATTTTCCCAAAGGAAGAGTTGAACTAGAACTCACCCCAACAAATTGGTTATATGTCTCGAAAGCACAATCAGCTTTGCCAAGTAAGGTGGGGACTCAAGAGAACCCATATGTCAGATATTCTTGCATGCATTGTGAAAAGGCAATGTGCCAATTAGTTTGTCCTGTCGAGGCGGTAAGAAAGTGGAAAGGTCTAGTCTACATAGATCCAGATCGCTGCATCGGTTGCGGCTATTGTGTGAATGCATGTCCCTATGGTCGTCCTCATAAAAATGAGGGGCCAAGTGTAGGGGTGTATGCGCCTCATGGCGTAAGTCGAAAATGCGACGGTTGTTATTGGCGTGTTCAGGATGGTAAGTTACCTGCTTGCGCGAACGCCTGTCCTACAGGTGCTCTTAGATTTGGCCCTAGAGATGACATTGTTGCAAGGGCTCAAAATGCCGTCTCTCAAAACCAAAATCTCTGGATATATGGTCTTAAAGAACTTGGGGGACTTGGAGTATTATATCTCTTCCCGAAGACATTTGACCCTGTAAAGAACAGTGTGTTTCCAAAAGTAGAAACTGAAGGCTATGTATCAGCTGTCGGTAGGGGACCACCGATGCTTGTTGCGGCTGGAATAGGTGGTCTTCTTACGTTAGGTGCCTTGAGAATGAGAAGAATCAAAGAAGTAACAGAATCTATTGAAACTAACGAAGATAAAGTCTAACTCAAAATCAAACTAAGATCGAAGCTATAATAAATTCAGTAAACAGAGTGTGAATGCATTGGTCGTTTGGGGCTGGTTTATCACATTCGATCTCTTTCTAGGGGGGTTAAGTGCTGGGTTATTCATTTCAGTTGCAGGGTTAGAAGCCTTCAGTCCAAGTGTAATGTATGAAAAGACCTTAACATGGGGGGCTACTTGTTCTTGGATTATTCTAACTTTTGGATTGATAACACTTATTTTAGACTTAGGACATCCAGAAAGAGCCGTTAATACAATGCTCCACCCACAACTTAATTCTCCTATGAGTTGGGGTTCGATAACGATCGCAACGTTTTTGATCTTTAGTCTTGCATACTGGCTCGCTCATACAGGTTTTCTAATTAGAAAACTGATGCCACCCTTATGGAGGCTTTTAAATAGATTTAAGATAATAATAGTTATTTTTGGTGGCATTTTCGCTTTTATGACTGGAACTTACACAGGAATTCTCCTAACCTACGCTAGGTTCAGCCTTTGGAATAGTCCAGTATTGCCTCTACTATTCCTCGTATCCGCGCTAGGTACGGGTTATGGGCTCTTTCTGTTCCTTGCAAAACTTGCGGGAGAGGTGGAACAGACGGGGTTATGGCGACACTTGCCTCGTCTGTTGATGATCCTAGGAGTAGTTGAGTTATTGCTAGTTCTCACATACTTGAGCTTGCTAACTGCTGGGACACAGGCAGCACTCCTTAGTCTAAAAACCATATATGGAACGTTGTTTACACTGATCTTTCTTGTTGGAGGGGTATTATTAGGAAAGATTGGACTACCTTTGCTTGGGACGAAAATAGGTGGCTCCGAGATAGTTTACCTCTCAACTGTCCTTGTGGTGTTTGGCGGATTTATACTCCGATATGTAATTGTTTTCCTGGGCCAATCGCTCTGAATCCCCCCGTTTCCATTCTTCTTTGCTAGTTTTTCATCCTCCGTGATATTAATGGCAACGGAGGAATTTATTAAAATTAGGCATTGTGCTATGAGACTATAAGGCTTGAGTAGGTTCAAACTCGTGCTAAAAGTGAATGTCAAATTATGAGATAATCGAAATGATTTTTATAATCAAACAATTCACCAAAACTTCTTATAGATACTATATAAGAAATTGATTAAACATTTACAATGAAGAAGCACAGAACATCATTAAGCGTGTGGGGCATGAGTTGGACAGTTGGGGTGGATTAATCACACTCTATCTCTTTTTAAGTGGACTCGGTGCAGGGCTATTTGCCGCAATAGCAGGACTAGAATCCTTCAATCCAAGCAATACATTCAAGAGAACCTTCGTACGTGGAGTCAGTTGGTCTTTGATCCTCATCACTCTTGGAATAATAATGTTGGCTTTAAGTCTAGGGCACCCAGAACGAGCATATAAGATGATTTTCTATCCGCACCTTACTTCTCCAATAAGCTGGGGTACTATTTTAATAATAACTCTTATGGTACTTGGCCTTATCTACTGGTTCGCTCAGACCGGTATTCTAATCAAAAACCGAGTACCGTCTTTATGGGAAATGCTACAGAGACACAGAACTGTAATAGTTACCTTAGGTGGAATGATCGCCTTTATGATCGGAACTTACTCGGGAGTCCTCCTAACTTACACAAGCCACTCGCTTTGGAATAATCCCACAGTGCCTCTATTATTCCTCGTCTCTACACTAGGCATGGGCTATGCACTTTTTTTGTTTATCGCGAAATCCACACGAGAGATAGAGCAGACAAGGCTGTGGCAACATCTGCCTAAGCTGATGGTGATCTTGGGAGTGCTCGAATTATTGATAGTTCTTGCATACATGGTTTTTCTGCCTATAGATGCAAGGACAGCACTTTTGAATATAGGATCGATATATGGGACACTGTTCACACTAATCTTCCTTGGTGGGGGAGTTTTATTAGGAAAGATTGGACTACCTTTGCTCGGAATGAGAATCAGTGGCTCATTAACACTCTACCTCTCAACTCTTCTCATACTGGTCGGTGGATTCGTGCTTCGGTATGTTGTGATTATACTGGGACCAATGCTTTGAAAACTACTTTTTTTTTGGAAATCACCAGTTCAGAGGAGATTTCTATTGCATGAATGCTTTTTTATAACGTCCTCGTCACTCATTATTCAGATAGGATGATAGTGAGGGATCCAAAATAATCATAGAAATAAAGTTACTTTTAGAGAGATTATAATCTTGGATAAATTTGAATTTCCTTAATTAGAAAAGCTACAATACACCTCTTTGGCTTTAATGTAGTCAAAAACATATAATACTTCTAATCTTGTTTTTGAGTATCTTGAACGCAGAACTTCTTTTAACCACTTTAGAATCCTTGGAATAAGTTCTATTATGGAAAAGTGTATAATATATATTGTATATGGTACAAAAAGCCTTCGAGAAAGTAAACACGACCACTCGCAATGATTCAGCTAAATTAACGAAGTATAGTAAAAATCCAGGAAATTGAAGACCGATAGCTCATGATCGAGTTGACTGGGCAAAGAAAAATAAGGTTTATGATTCATGACATATCAATGACATGATCACTGAAGCCATTAGCGTAGCTGAAAAAGTTATCTGATTTTCTTAGGATCCGAAGGCGACACCAAAAACAGTGACATTAACATCAACCGTGAGTGAACTAGGCATGCAGCTTATGGTGGTGCTAGGTATTGGAATAGCCCTACTAGTTGTGGCTATTAGAAAATGAATTGTTACCTAATCTCTTACCTCCTTTTTTGAAGTTACTTCATTTAATTGACTTTCTACTTTAGGTTTACTGGATCTAATAGAAATATTTTTAGTGTAAATGCAGAAAGAACAAAAGAAACTCATAGTAAAGGGGAGAATATGTTTTGAAACCCATAAATCGATTTGTCAAGCGACGACGAATACTATTACTTTTCTGGAGCTTAATTCTTCTTTCCTCCGCCCTGATTGTCAGCGAAGCGTTTTCAATGTCTATCACACACCTTGCCACCACCGAAACTGTTGAAACATCTCAAGACTTTGAGTACGTGGGTCCCGACACTTGCAAGACGTGCCACGCGGAGAAGTATGAAGCGTGGAGCGAGACGGGTCATGCTACGGCATTTGATGCTTTGGGTGCTAATAGTGATATAGAGTGCTATTCGTGCCACATCAACAGTACCATCGGAGCCGACTATTTCGGGATCACCGCTACGAACGACCCAGTCTACGATGGGGTGTCCTGCGAGACCTGTCATGGCCCATACGACGGAACCGCAGGTGCTGGCCACATGCCAGTTACCTTGAGTGCGGAGTTGTGTGGGGCTTGTCATAGCCCGTTTCACTCGTGGGGTCATGGAAATGCATTCGAAGCATGGAGCCAATCCAATCACGTACGTGCACGAGAAAATCTTTTGGAAGGTGGTTTCGAGCAACCGCAATGTGTACATTGCCATACTGCCGAAGGTGCACTACCTTGGCCACTGGGTGGAGTCGATACCTTAACTGAGACTGAAAACTCGATTTCTTGCCCAGTTTGTCATAATGTACATTCTGCCGAGTACGCATACAATCTTCGAGAAGCAGAATCTACTGAATTGTGTGCGGTTTGTCACGAACACCAAACAGCGATGTATAAAGGCAGCCACCATGATCTACAAGGCGCTGAATGTACAACTTGTCATATGTATGGGTGGGCTCAAGATCCCGAGGGGAAATGGATCCAAGTGACGAATCATACAATGTTCACTTGGGTGGGGGCGTGCGGTCAGGAGGGTTGTCACCGTGACCCCGAAGCAGCATGGGATGGTAAAAATAACATCCAAGCGGAATATTCTGATATTTATGCGTTGGCTGATGAAAAGGTGGCAGAAGCACACGAAGCCTTTGAGAAAGCAAAATATACCGCTGGAGCGGATCCAACGATAATAGCTCAAGCTGAAGCCAAGATAGAAGAAATTGACAAATTCTGGCATGATATTGGCCTTATGGGTAGCCAAGGATTCCATAATCCTGACGAAATGACAGCTGCCATAGACCAACTCATTATAGACTGTGATGAAGTTATCCAGCTCTCAGAGGCATCAGTGAGCGAACCAAATTTCCTTCTTTTGACCGTACTAGGATTTGGTATAACAATTTTACTAGTAGCTGTTCTTAGACGTCACCGCTTTGATTAATTGTTTCCTTCCCTCTAAATTTATCAAGCTCCACTAAATGGCGTATAGCAATCAATACACTGGCATTTACATACTCCTAAGCCAAGAACCAAACTTAGCGCGCATTAATTCTGGATCGACTAATTGGTGCTGCGGATTCGCCTTTTAGGCGTCGCTACCTCATAAGGTGAAAAAAAGGAAAAGGCCAGAATTTAACGGAAATTATACCATTGCCAAATGGCAAATAACAGGATTTGGGGGCATAATCTCCTTCGAACTTGAAGGAGGGCTGACAGTCAGCTGGAAATTGATGAATCCGGTGAAGTTGTGGAGTCTTGTCGAGTCGTTAGGAGTAGTAGAGTCCATGATCACACATTCCGCAAGCATGACCCATGTTTCGGTTCCGTGAGAAGTCCAGCTCGCTTGCGGGAACACGGGTGGGCTTGTTCCCTTTTGGTGTGGATTGAAGATCCTGACAACCTTGTTACCAATCTTCAAAAGCCATTGGAAGAGGTATGATTTCTGACTCTCCTAACTTTTTTCTGACTATGCTGAATTGTTTTACTTTCAGAGATCCAAATACATTAAAAAACCGGGTTTTGAGAGCATACAGATGTATTACTTAACTCAATAACAATTCAGAATAAAACCTTGATCTAAATGTGGAATCAACTTAATTTAATTCGTGCTTGAGGAAATTGACTATCGATTGGATTGGACTTCTTATTACTTTTTGTACCGAGTTGTACCGACTTCCGACATCTCGCAGGGAATGGAAGATAATACTCATAAGTATTTGCAAGGAACCCAAATGAATTACATTACTTTACGTCCTAATTGGCCTCAATATCAGTCGTTTCATAATGGGTGCTCAGTTCCTTCAGACATGAAGGTTTTGATTCCTCATTGTTTCTTGAAAGATTTATAGAGATCCATGCGTCCACTACCTAATCTTTTTATGTCATGTATTTGACAGATCGTGAAAACAAAAAAATGGCGAAAGGTATGAAGATCGATACTAGACCTAGAACAAAAACTCGTAACCTAGAAGAAAAACCAGAGAAGCCGCGTATTCAACAAAAATTCTCGGAAATCGATAGATCCGACAGAATCCTCTTGATCACGACAATTATAATCTTTCTATTGGCCGAATACATGGTTTATGTTTTTTCTCCACCTGAAGTCAATTTGGGTGACAATATACGTATCATCTATTTACACATTCCCGCTGCTTGGGTCAGCTATCTCGCCTTTGGAATTACATTCGTAAGTAGTCTGCTATATTTGAGAGAAAAATCGGATCATTATGATCTTTTGTCGGTATCTTCTGTGGAGCTGGGGGTTCTCTTTTGTACCATTGCGATCATTACGGGGTCCATCTTTTCGAACGCGACATGGGGGACATATTGGAATTGGGATCCCCGACAAACTACAACCTTGATTCTTTGGTTCGGCTACGCCGCTTATTTATCCCTTCGATTTGCAACGAAGGATCCAGAACAGCGTGCACGCATTTCGGCAGTTCTCGGGGTTCTTATCTTTCCCACTGTGCCATTGAGTTATTTATCCACACGGATATATTATTCCCTACACCCGATAGTAATTGCCGGCCAGGAGGGTGGTATCGCAATGGTTCCGGAAATGGGGATCACACTTCTTGCCTCTGTCGTGGCTGTCACGTTCTTGTTTATATACTTACTTCGTATAACCCTCAGAATTGAGCGTACCGAAATCCATTTAAAAATCAGAAAATATGAGGAGTCGTACTAACATGAGTATATTTGTCAATTTGCTGATCGTTGCAATTGTGTTTTGGGGGTTCATTGCTGCATACCTATTCTTTCTAACCATTCGCTTGCAGAAAATGGAAAAAGACCTTTCTGCTCTCAATACCAATACCATCAAAGACAACTAACCAGTAAGATAGTGCTTTCAGGGCTGAGTTCTCCGTCTCACCTAATTAATACAGGTTCAAACATTAATTCCCAAAACACCAATCTTCAAGTGTTGGCGTGTTTCTTAAAATATAAAAAGATCTCATCGAAAGACATGCAAGAACCGTCCTGAATAGATGTAACGGAGGAATAGACACGTAGGAGTGGAATTTTCAAATGCCTAAAAAATCAATAAAGCTGGTTATTGGAGGAATCTTTCTAGTAGTAGCATCTGTTGCAATCTATCTATCCATGTCATCATTTGTGAATCCTTATATAACAGTTTCAGAGTTGCAGCAGAATCCCTCTGCGTATCTAAGTAAAAACATCCAATTAGTCGGAGTTGTCGCAAGTGGTTCTTTAACTTACTCAGGTCTTATTACAAACTTCATTCTCCAAGACATCAAACACTCAAACGATGCAATTCAGATAACTTATCACGATGTTCCGCCGACTGGTTTACAAGAAAACCAAAAAATTGTGGCGATCGGTCAACTGATAAGTGCTGGGGAATTTGAAGCCCAAAAGCTGTTGATGCAATGCCCCTCAAAGTATGAATAGTGATGACAATACCACGACCTAGGTCAACTGGCAGTAAAGATGACAAAAATGGAACAAAGAAATCAGCATCAACAGGGATCAATTGATTCCGATCAATCCGTTGCAGTTCTGACAGAAAATCTCACTAAACGGTTTGGCTATAAGGTCGCAGTCAATAAGGTTAACCTTCAGGTACCAAGAGGAACGATATTCAGTATCCTGGGACCCAATGGGGCGGGAAAGAGTACCCTGATCAAGATGATAGCTACAATCCTTACTGCCTCTTCGGGACGACTCTATATCTTCCAAAAAGACGTAACAAAGGCATCTTATCAAGTTAAGAAAAGAATTGGATATCTTGCTCATCAATCACTTCTATATGACGAATTTACCTCTTTGGAAAATTTAGTTTTCTATCTTAAGATGATGGGTAAGCCAGAAAAAGAGGGACCGGGACCAAATCCGAACCAACAACTTGACAAATTCATAAGACTTTTCGGCATTGAGTCCTTATTACATGAACCCGTTTCTCAATTGTCTAGTGGACAGCGTAAACGCGTTGATTTAATCCGAACACTAGCACACAATCCAGAACTCTTGGTTCTTGATGAAATTTTTGCAGGATTGGATGAAAAAAGTACGGATATAGTACAAAAATTTCTACGACAGGTGAAAAATAGAAAAACGATCATTCTAACAACTCACAATAAAGATCTTGCCTATGCCTTTTCTGATTGGATTTGCCTTCTAAAAAAAGGCAAAATCCAAGACGTACATGCACCAAAACGATGAGAGATCTCTATGGGTGCTTCAATATCTGAATTCCAGAGAATAAAAACTCTTACCGTGAAAGATATACGACTATTATTTCGACGGAAACATGAAATGATCTCTTTAATACTTTTTTCAGCCATAGCTCTTTTGGCATTTTCTTATTCGTTAGGTCCTTTCTTTCTCTATGTGGATGAAGTGATTCCTGCTCTCCTTTGGGTCATACTATTCTTTACGATTATGTTAAATGTTCCTACCTCTTTTGCCCGAGAAATTGACAAAGGAACACTTGACGGACTGAAATCAACCCCCATATCGCCCCAAGCAATCTTAGCAGCGAAAATGTTTTTCAGCATTGTTGTGGTTGCCTGTGTGGAGATCATATTAGTTCCTTTGAGTATTATTCTCTTTAACTATGAATTAGCTGTGGTTCCAGCTATTGGTTTATTGATAATTGGTTCCTTAGATCTTGCTTTTGCTGGCTGCATCGTTGGCGCCTTAACAATGCACACCGAAGCTAAATCCATTCTGATCCCCATTCTGATGTTTCCAATAATCATTCCGGCTTTGCTTCCTGTAGTGGTAGGAACCGAAAAAACACTCGCTGGGGCCAATTTCCACGAAATTGCCCCTGAACTTGTATTCGTTGGGTCTCATTTTCTCATAATACTTATTTTATCTTTGTTTCTTATTGGAAATCTTTTTGAGACTTAACTTTTCTGTTATTATATCCATTATATAACATAAATAATATATACTTTTGTAGAAAATAAGACTCCACTCTCAAGGCTATATGTCTTAAAATAAAACACTTTATGACATTATAATTTCCATGAGAAATATTTATTAAGAACTCGAATGACCTTTTTTGCATATTGTTCAATGAACAATATAGTACTATAGAAAAGGTGAGAACATAATTGAAAACAAGTAAACAAATTATCAAACGACGGCGATTGTTACTACTCTTCTGGAGTTCAATCCTTCTTACATCAGTCCTTCTTATCGGTGAAACGTTCTCAGCGTCTACCACATACGTTGCTACCGAGACTAGTGAAACAATGCAAGAAGGTACATACATGGGACCTGATTTTTGTGGTGGGTGCCACCCAGATCAAAAAGCAGCATGGGAAGGATCGATGCATCAACTTGCATGGAATGCTTCGACTCATATAACACCTGAACGCGAGTGCTATACGTGCCACGTCAATGGAACCAACTTTGAAACAGGGAAGTTCATCGGTGAAGACTTGTACGGGTTCACCGCAACAAACGACCCAGTAGTTGATGGGGTGTCCTGTGAGACCTGCCATGGACCCTTCCAAGGACCCGGTGGCCCGGGTCACATGCCAGTCACCCTCGCTGCCGAGCTGTGTGGTGAATGTCACTCCCCATTTCACAGTACCCATGGTAAACACTATGAACGATGGTCGATGAGTGGGCATGCGCATTCGAACGTAACAATCATTGAATCAGGTGTTGAAGTTCCACGGTGTATCCATTGTATGTCCGCTGAAGGAGCCGTGTGGGAAGTTAATACCTTCGCTGAAATTGAGAATGGGATCACCTGTGCGGTGTGCCATGACCCTCACGCAGTTAAAGAACATGACATCCTCCGAGAGGAAACCGTGTTTGATTTGTGTGTAGTTTGCCACTCGCACGAAACGGATACTGGTCCACACTTGCAAAGACAAGTCTACAATTGGGAAGAAGAAGAGTATGAAGATGTGACCTGTGCTACCTGCCATATGTATGGCACAGATTACTCCACTCGTACTGAGTCTTGGGACAAAAATACAAACCACACCATGTCTCCCACGTTAGCATCTTGTGGCCAAAAAAACCTTAACACAAACGAAACGGGTTGCCATACTGATCCCGAAGCGGCTTGGGCAGCAAAAGACGCACTCATAGAGCAATATGAAGAGAAACTCGCTAAGGTCAATGAATCAGTGGTACAAGCTGAAGAAGTATTTGAGACGGCAAACACGACCACAGGAGTTGATCCCAGTAAGCTAGCGAAAGCTGCGGAACACTACGAAACCCTCGATGAGGTTTGGGGTGAAATTGGACATTCAGAAACTCTAGCATTCCATGATCCTTGGCACCTTGAGGAAATGCTTGATGAAGCCACTATGGAAGCCCATGAAGTTATCCGATACTCAGAGGAAGCAATGGAACCATCAAAAACAGTTACCGTGAGCGAAACCGGTTTACAGTTGTTGACAGTGTTAGGTCTTGGCATCGCCTTACTAGCTGCGGCTCTTCGAAGACGACGCGCTACCTAAACTCTCACCTCCTTTTTCTTTTTTATTTATTCTAAATCGTTATGTTTGCTTGCTACTCAAATATCACTAGGTCTGAAAGCAATGTTTTTAAGTTCATTATTAAAACAGTGGACCGATTTTAAAAAACATAAAAAAGGCACCATATTTCTTGAAAGGATGATACCCTTATGATTACGCATAGATCTCAATCTTTTTGTGTCAGTTGCTTCCTACTTTTACTTCTAACCTGCAATCAACTCTTTATTTTCGGAATCACAGTGGGAACCACTCATACGTTACAAAACTCTCTTGAGATGGTGAACTCGAGCAAGTTTCTATATGGGGGAACTACAACTCCTTTTGCAAAGTATGCACAGGAAACACTTGAACAATTATTGAATTACCTTTGGAACGCGGAAACAAGCCATTTCTTAAAAGAAGTAGGACGTGATGGAACCCCTACGATACGATCCGAATATATTACGTTTGAGCAAGCGATGTGTATTAATGCATTGGCTTACACGTATCCACAGGTTGAGAACCAGACGTTGCGCGCAATAATATTGAATCGACTTACGAGTGCTGCGGACGCATTGATACGTGATTTTTGGGCAGAAGATGGAGCCGTTCTTAGTGCTTACCCGCATGTAAATAATCCTCAAGCTGAGATAAAGTATGCCCTCTATCAGGCAATAGTTACATCCGCACTGATTGCCGCCTATAATGAATCGAGAACAGCCCTCTATCTGTCTCAAGCGAATAGGACAATCAAATTCATGCTCCAACAACTTTGGGATGATATTAATAGAGGGTTTTTTTTTTGCGGATTTCAATGGGACCTTAGATATGTACAAAGATGCCCAATCCCAAGCTTTCGTGATTAGTGCGCTAATTGCTGCGTTTGACCAATTTGGAGCGGAAATATACCTCGAGCGCGCACATCAGACAGTAGAGTTCGCTTTAACATATCTTTGGGATAAGAACAACACTGGGTTTTATGTATATTCAACAGCTAACGGAACTGTCCCGATTGATGGTCGACTGAAACGTACTGTCACCCAAGCCTTAATGATACGCGCCTTAAGTGAGATGTACCACAAGATTAATGATAAACGCTACTTAGATTACATCAACAAAACGATCTCCTTCTCGCTATCCCATCTCAGGGATCCCAATAATGGTGGATTCTTTGCACACACCTCAGAAGATGGCTTGATTGTCGATGAAACCATGTCAAAGGCATCAAGTAAACAGTTTTATATGATCCTGGCACTTTTAGAAGCGTTTAAAGTCTATCGAGAATTATCGCATAACACAGAGGTACCAGGGGCTTTCGAATACGCCAACTACTTATTTCGCATCATTTTAGAAACCCTTGAATTTGTTATTAAGCACTTCTGGGATGTGGAATACAAAGGATTCTACATAGCTCATGATATGATGGGGGAGATCCAAAACACGAATAAATTTGCAATTCCTCAAGCGTTAGGGGTAGAAATTTTACTCAAAACACTTAATACGGGCAACTCAGTTGTAACCAATCTCCAATGGCATCCAATCACCCCAACACCACTCGATAAAATCACGATTTCAGTTTCTGCTTTTGGTCTAAGTCCTATTGAGTGTGTAATTCTCAGATACAATCTCAATGATAATATGGCAACGCAATCGATTCTAATGGAACCAACCCAAGCCGCTTATACATATGAAGCGGAGATTGGACCATTCTTAAATGGAACTCTAGTAAGAATTGTAGTGTGGGCCAACAACTCAATGGGAGAGGAATTCTCCAGAAAATTCTATGAATTCATAGTTACCGAAGATCAAATGGGCCCTTCAATCCATATTTCCGAAGTTAAACCGCCCACACCACAGGCTTTAGAGCCTGTAGAGATTACAGTGCATGTAGTGGATGATCGACCCCAAATCGACGTAAGGAATGTCACAATTCATTACCGTATAAATGGAGGTAAATGGGAAATGCTGGCGCTCTCCCAAATCAACGGGAACCTATTCAACATCACAATAGGTCCTTTCCCCGGTGATTCCACAGTAGAATTCTACTTCACAGCCTACGATTTTTTCGGCAATTCAGGTGTAACGGATGTCATGACTTTCGAAATTCCACAAGAGCAGCGGACAATTGGAAGTTTTGAAGGATTCATTGCAATCATTGCCTTAGTAAGTTGGCTTTATGGTCGACACTTTGTATCATCCCGCCAAAATCCAAAAACCAAAAAATAAAGAGTCTAACCGCCTTTTTTCTATCCGTTGATTCATTGATTCCTGATTTGACTTGTTTTATATTTGTTTACACATGGTTCCTCTCACCAGACTATCACAGCGTAATCTGAATGGTCAAATCTCTATTTAACCAGATACGAATACCAATTAAAATTCCAATCAATAAATTAACGAGCTACGAAAATTAATTCTAATACTCACTACTAATCATAAAACTACAAGGATTTTGTGATGATACGAGCATATTAGGAGCTACTAAAGCTTAAACAGGAAAAAATTCTTCTTCACATATTCTTGAACAAATTTTATAACCAGATGTGAGCTAATTATCCTTCACTAGCTTGTATGAGCCGTAGGAGGAGAGGATGCTAAGAGAGTCTTTCCTCGGTAACCTAATAATGGTACAATTCCAACACAGAGTAAAATTGAACCAATCCATACCAATGAAACGAATGGCATGACCGAAACCCGCAATAGAAAGTTATTCTGAGAGATACCAACAACAGAGACATAAATATCTCGCCACAAACTGTGAAAGATGGCGGGGAATGCGTAAAGTCTAGGCTCACCACTTGCTGTCAAATAATTCGGATCAACAAGTAGATGGGCAGACTTCAGAGAGATACTTCCTCCTTCTATGACACCAATGGTCACTAACATCTCAAAATCAAGTTCTGAAGTGAATCGAAGGTATTGTGTATCAAAGACTCGTATTGAAATCCCTGTGGTCTCCAATAATGTTGTCCTCCCAAGGATAACTTCAAAGGTCTGCCCATCATTTTCATGGAGTTGTGTTGTTGAACTGATAAATGCCCCCAAAAGGATTATTGCAAGACCTGCATGAATGGCTGATCGTGAAGATTCTCGTATGGCTCGATCAAAGGCTTCAATCGAAAAAGAACTTTGCAGCATTCGGTAGAGGGAGATCCCGACTGCAACAGCCAGTATTGGTATCCCAAAGTTGGCAATTCCATGGTAAGTAGGGATATTTAAAAAGAATAGAAGAACTCCGAGCACTATTGGGGGGATTATGATTCGTCCGAGACTCTTTAAGTCATATGCTTTTTTGAAACGTGTTATATGGCACGATATCAGCGAAATAATCAGTATTAATGTAAAAGGAGAACAGCCATAGGTATAAAACGCGGGTTCAACAGAATATTGCACTCCCGTTGCTATGAAAAGGAGCAAAGGAATAAAAATTCCCAAAAAACAAACAATGGCTAAAGCGATGAGACAAAGGAAAGCGATCTCCATTGACTTTTTATAGAGCGACATCTTCTGGAATTCTACGAGGCTAAACCTAATACGAAGCGGCCGCAGGGCAAATGGAATTATCATAACGACAAAGGAACCAACTAGAAGCATTATGATCCCTAATATTACAGGCGATTCTGCAAAAGCATGCACACTCTGAATAGATCCCCCACGGGTGATATATGCTGCATAGAGAACTGTAATAAACGGAACAGCGGCCAGTGTACTAGGTATCCTACTTTCTGATTTGTAGATTGGTTTAGTGTGAAAATATGCAGTACAAAGAATCCAAGGGATCAACGAAGCGGTTTCAACAGGATCCCAGGCCCAATAGCCACCCCAGCCAAGGGTTATATAAGCCCAATATCCTCCTAATATGATACCAAGGCTGAGAAATAGCCAAGCAATAGCCATATGGAAGTCTTGATGCATCTTTTGATGTCGATTAATAGGAGTGCGTGAAAACAACTGCGAGAGAGCAATGGCAAAAGGAACGGTAGTGGCTGCATAACCCCCAAAAACTATGACTGGATGTATAACGTTCCATTTCGTTCGTAACAGTGGATTCAAACCGTATCCATCCAAAACTGCCCGTTGTGTCTTGAATGGGCTGTCCATTAAGATAAAAAGGATGAAAACAAGATTGACTATTGCAAGAACTATGTATGATAACTGTACATCCCTCGGTTCATCTACTTTTTTTTGCCCCGATTTATAAAGGAACGCAAAAAAGGAAATTAAAACTGCCCACAACAAAAGACTTCCCTCTTGTCCAGACCAGACTCCTGATAGTTTGATTAAAGCGGGTGAGTCCGCCTGACTGTGTTCAACTACATATGTGAACGAGAAATTATCCGTTAGGAAGTACCGCATCAAGAGAACCAAGGCGACAGCAAGGAATAACGTTGATAAACCAGCAAAGATTTCACTAAAGCGCTGCCATTTCTCTTTTTCTCGGCTACTGAACCATACCAGTACAAATAATTCAACAAAACCTGCCGCAAAACCTGCACCTAAAATGTAAACTCCTATATCCATAATAGCGCCCCTCATTGGTATTAAGCTGCTTCTCACTTACAGAGGACTTCAATCTATATTTATTCTTTGATTTCCATGAGGGTAACTTTTTCAATTTACCGACTCAGGAATGCTCGCTTTGCCGTATTCTACAAATATCATAGTTGACAAAGACTTCCATAATCAAAGCAAAACCCCGATTAATAAGCTATACTACCGTTATGTATGATCAAAACGATTCTTTCCTTCAATCTGAATATATTCTTTTGTGATTAATTCCTCAACAATGATTTAGAGATAAAAAAATAGGATACAATTGGAATGAGGATGAGTAAGAGGACGAGATAATCCAGATAGAGGCAAGAATCGATCATACGAAGAATGGTAAAGGATCCGTAATTTGTATTATTCCGTAGAGAATCACAGGTGCTTTTGTAGATGGTTTCAGCTCAAATCATGTAGAGGACGTTTCAATGCCAAGCATTTTGACTCCCACTTCATCACCTATATCTAACATGATTTCATCGTGACACCAACAATTAACCCCATGATGCCAAAATAAACGATTAAAGATTCAAGAACACCATCGGGAATGAGAGCGTTAAAAAAAGCTTGTAGCTATAAATGGGCTTACTTATCAAGACTTAAAAGAACGTGGTATGTTATCCAGTCCTTTAGGCTATAGAAAATATGTACACTTGGGATTTCGAACTCCTTCCAAAAAAGTTGAACTCTACTCCTCTAAACTTAAAGAGATGGGATATGACCCGTAACCCACTTATGAGAATATCTCTAATATGGGTGATCAATTTCCATTGATTATGACATCCTTAAAAAGCCCCAACTATTTCCATTCCGCTCACAGGTAAATTCACGCATTAAGAAATCGCGAATCAACTCCCTATGTAGAGATACATCCTGAAACAGCACGTAAATACAATATCGAAGGTAATGAATGGATTAACATCAAGACAACGAAGGGTGAGATCCGACAAAAAGCGAAAATGACTAATACACGTGTAATCTATGTCAATTATGGGTGGTTATTTCCGAAACAAGAAGTAAATACTTTATACGGGTAGAAAAGTGCAAATATTGACCTCTTGACAGACAGTGGTTTCTACAACAAGGAGAAGGCCTTAACTATATTGAGCAGAATCCCCTGTAGTGTTAGTAAAGCGTTATAACGAGTATCTTCTGCTTTCAATTTCCAATATGGACTAATCACAACTGTTTCGATACATTAAATTCAATAAAGAGATTGAATATATCAAATGATTCTTCCTTAAGAGTCATTTCTAAAAATAGGTATTCCTTTTTAACTTATAATTTGTGGCTCCTTTCAGCAGGGCTCTTCTCTGGGTGTTGAAATAGGCGATGTAGGTCGTCAGGGCCGCCTCCACCTTGTCCGGTGCCTCGAAGGAGCGGTTGTTGAGACATTCCCGCTGGAGATCTCCGAACACCTGCTCAATCCTGTTTAAGTGGGGCGAACTAGTAGGTAGAAACACAAGCTCAAGAGTGGGATGCGCGTTGAGCCATTCCTTCACTTTCTTGGCATGATCGGCGCTACAATTGTCCAAAATCACCTGTTTTTTCCCAGAGATCTCCTTTTCGAAGGCGGCGAGGAATGCAAGGAAGGCTTCCGCATCTTTCCGTTCGGCAGTCCGACCCAGCAACTCCTTGGTGTGCGGGTTGTACGCGCCGAACAACATTACTTTACCTTTGATCTTTTGATTCCTCGCAACCACCTCCTTCTTCGCGGCCCAGTTCCTCCCTCCATAAGTTTTGGCGGCAATCGATCCCTTCTCGTCCACATACAAGACCATGACGTCCTCTGTCGGGGTTTTATACAGAGCTAGGACCTGCTGCTTCTTCACTTCGTAGTGTGGGTCGGAGATCCAAAGCCACGTCTTGTGCGGCCTCCACCGGAGGCCCACTTCCACAAAAATGGTTCGGAGGGTTTCTGGACAGATATCCCCACTGACCTTCTCCTGGATCAGGTAAGTTCGTAATGAGTACAGGCTCCAGGTGGAGAACGGGAAGGCGAGCTCCTCCGGTTGGGTCAGAGCCACCTCAACAATGCGCTTCCTGACAGCGGGGGCAAAGGTGAGGGGCCTGCTCCCACCTTTCTTCAGGAGCCTTGGGAAGCCTTCGGTGTTGAACCGTTTGATCCACTTCCGCACCGTTTTGACATGGAGATCGACCAATGATTGGATTTTGGGGGGAGAAAGGTCTTCCGTGGACAAGAGCAGGAGCTGGGCTCTCTTGGCCACGAAGCTGTCGGAGTCGAGAAATTCAAATAGGAGCTGGCGCTCCTCTTCAAATAGGGATCTTGTGGAAATTGTCATCGTTGCTCAATATCCACATAAGGCCCCGACATTATTCTCCTTCCGATGGGAGCATAATTTTTAGACAAAAGGGAAAACCCATTTTTAGAAGTGACTCTTAAGATACTAAAAATAATTACTTTATTCAATAATATTCAAACTAAGGTGATAACATGTCTGAACCGTTCTATTCTGATGATCATAAACGACATCTCTGCTATCTGGTCGCAAGAGAAGGAATACTTATGGAAAAGGATTTAAAAACCCTTGTAGATCTCGTTTCAAAAGCAAATTTTGTTTGTTCTACTTGTGGACGGGCCGCAAAAAGGGCCGAGAACTTGTGCCATCCCATAAAACTCTAGATTTCCATATTTGAGGTGATATCTGTTGGTTGACTTACCCGCCGGGTCCCATTTCCCCCCGGAACATAAGAATCATTTGTGTTTTATGGTTGTCCGTGAAAACCTGTTGACAAAAATCGACTTAAACAGAGTTAAGCAGCTTGTATCTCCAGCGAATTACGTATGTCAGGACTGTGGGCGTGTCGCAGCAAAAGCCGAAAACCTATGTAATCCCATGAAACTCTAGAACTCTAAAAAGAACAAACACTCAAACGCAAATAACGCTATGTGTAGACCTATTAGAACATTGACATTTTTTCATATTGGAAGAATAGAATCAATAAAAAAAGAGGATGTATACTGCCAGAAAGTCTGAATGTGAGGTTTGGTCGTTCATGAAAGTTCAGGCAGCTATTATTGAACGAAGGAGCATTAGGAAATACAGTACAAAACCGGTTTCAGATGAGTTGATCATGCGAGTTCTAGAAGCAGGCCGGTGGGCACCGAGTTCTGATAACTCACAACCGTGGGAGTTCATTGTGATAAAAGATCAGAACACACGAAATCACTTATCGGAACTCTCATTTTGGGGACGCTTTCTAGCCCAAGCACCGGTGGCAATTGCCATCGTGACTGATCCCCACAAATCAAGTACCCATATTATTGATGGTGCATGCGCCGCGCACAACATAATGCTTACAGCATGGGAATTGGGTCTTGGAACATGTTGGATTGCTAACCTCAATACTAAAGAGACAAAACGGATCTTAGGGGTTCCCAATGAGCTCTACATTATTACGGTAACACCATTGGGCTTTCCAGAAGAATCTCCCTCAAAACCGTTTAGGAAGGAACTACGAGACCTTATCCATAGGGAACGCTATTGACATGGCGTAGCTTTACTTGTTTTTAAAGCCTCAACAAATAACAAGAACCACGGGAACCGTTTCTTCCTCCAATGTTCCTTTAGAAAATATACCCATTCCTTGTTTCTTCAAAACTATTTGTGATACTGAGTTGAGCCACGGTGCCTATTCCCGAGTTGGGGCAATCGTTGTCATATCCACGAGCTTGAAATCTCCAGATCTCACCAGCTGATTTAACACAGCGATTGCCCATTCCTGCTCTATATGAAGCTTCTTCATGAGATCATCAATACTTATCAATGGGAGGCCCTCAAAGAGTTTTCGAGCAATTAATGCAAGATGCATGGCAATTTCTTCGGTGTTCTCCATAAGCCAATCAAACACTACTTCAGCTACTCGAGAATCGGCACGTAGGGCTTCCTTGATATCGCCTATCCGAAACCCTCCAGGAGGGGGTAGGAGTTGTTTTGTCCGTTCGGCATTGATGTATTGAAGTGCAAGATCTTGAATGTTCTCCCATGATCTTATGAGTGAGAACGTTTCAAGGTCAAGTTGGAGGTATATGAGAGGATCGACTACATACCAATGTTTTACTTCCCGACCGACGCTATCGAGCTTTACATATTTGAACTGGATGATCTCTGCTCCAGCGAGAAGAGCTAGATGATGCAAGACGGTTGGGACAGTGATTTGAACGGCTTGTGAGATTTGACTGGCCGTCATTTGCCCGTTCTTAAGTAGCACATGAATGATTTCAAGGCGTTTCTCATCACTAACAGCTTCCATCACACGCTTTGCCTTCAAGGGCTCATTTTTCCCAATTTGATTTACCATGATCACACCACCAATTAGAATTAGTAGAAATCTTACTGATTAAGGTATTAATTTCTGGAAAGGTAAAGGATGCAGCCTGTGAGGACAAGCCTCCATGACTTTGAATGTAATAAGAAATGACAACTAATGAGCATAGCATAACGAGTACGATCATCCAACCAATTATGGCTTCTTTTTGCAATCAAATCACCCCCAACATCAAACTCAATGAGGGAACCGTGTACATCGCTCCCACGAGAAAAATGAGCAATAATGGAATCCCTAGTGGAATCAAAAAAACACAATAGAATGCATGAGCAGTGGGAAGTCCGTGATTTTCTTTGAGGGCTTGTACAGCCATAACAACCTTCCACGTTAATAGAATAATCGGTGTTAAAAGGCTCGCTCCTAGTGCAACTATTGGATGGGCAACTAACATTATAAGCCCTACAACTAGAACAAACACATCAACTACAGAGCAATATGCAAACAAGCATAGATCATTACTCCATGATCCAGTTCCATTGAAAAATAGGCGAGCTAGAATAAATGAAATAGTAGCCCATAAGAACCAAAAAAAGAAATAAATAATTGATGACACGAAAGCAGCTCCTAGGATAATCCAACTTATTAATGGGGGCTCTGGATAATCTATTTCAATTTCTTGGAGGAATTCCACAAACCCTGGAGCTATTGAATCTAGATTTGAGTAAGGTGGCTGAAGGATGACCACAAGCCATCGCAAAATTCGATCCAGATGGATGATCTGGATCCCTCCGGTCAGGAATGCGATAGAGAACATGATGAGAATTGCTTGAAACAAACTCGCCCGTTCATGGATCATTGCTCTGAAAGCCGATTCTGAATCTAAAAGAACGGCGCCCATGCGATTAACAAAGGAGGGAGAACGAAATCTTAATTTTTTTCCTCTCCTGATCATCTTATATGCCACCTTTGAAATGCATCTTTCAATCTATTAAGATTATTATCTAACAAGACATTTTTTTTATTATATATATATTTTTCGATCAAAATTATAATTTTTTTCGACACCTATCCACGTAGTGACTAGGAAAATAATCAGTTTGGTAAACGTGATTTTATATTTAAATGATCAATGGCTTTATTCTTTCTTTAACAATAACAACTGATCAAAGTTCATTAAATTCTTCTCTAAGAAGTACCTAACAAGATTCATGTTCCTTCTACTTAAAATCCGCAACATTCTAATTATCAAAAGGAGTTATTATTTTCAAATTGCGTATTTGGGTTTTCTCAAATGAATCCAAAAACTTACCAAACCAATTCATCCTCAGATTCGGCTTATTGAACCTTTGAACCTTTAAACAGAGTATTTTTTAAGAAACCAGACTAACTCCCATAAAAAGGTGATCAATCAATGGCTCAATACTCACTCAATTTCGAGGAAGGAGGTGGCATCTGGTATGTTCATGTTGCTGAACTTCTCGGCTGCTTCACTCGTAGCCACAACCAAGACGTTATTCTACAAGAAATTCCCACAGTTATTCAAAATCACCTTAACTGGCTTGTTGCTAAAGGCCAACGTCCCATCTCATCCCAGACGACGATTATCTTCAATATCGCTGAGGAAATCCGTGGCGTTACTCAACTGGGAAAAAGCGGTGGCACTGTCGCTCTTTTCAAGACTGACAACATTCCAGTCACCCGGCAAACTTTCGACAATTGCCTTACACTCATGTCATGGACCCGCCAGGATCTTCTTCAACTTGTAACTACCCTTCCTGTTGCCACTTGGAATCAGCGAAATATACCTAATAAACGCCCTATTGACAGCGACATCCAGCATATTGCCAATACAGAAGAGTGGTATATCTCCCGTTTTGGTCGTAACGCTGACGCCATTTATAGACAAGCCACTGGTGTCTCTAAGGCTCAGCTTGATACTCTTCCTACCCTCAATCGCCTTACCACAGTCAGACAAGTTGCAGTCCAAACTCTCAAAATAATCTACCCTAAAATGAAACGTGGCACCTTCACACGAGCTGAGTATACCAGCCACCCCGATGAGCCTTGGACCCTTCATAAAGTCCTCCGCCGCTTCATCGAACACGAAAAAGAACATATTGGCACTATCCAACGATCCATTACTCACCTTGAAATGAAGAAATAAAAAGAAGGAGAAACTATCATGTCAGGGAGTATAAAGCTCGGGTATTTCGATAGTTGTACTTATACACCAGAAGAACTCATTTTAGCCGCAGATCTAATTCCTGTGCGGCTTTTTGGGAGCCAAGCAAAGGCTTCTACCCTCGTAGATACTTATGTACAAAGCCATTTCTGCCCATTCGCACGAAGTTGCCTAGATTTAGCCCTCAAAGGGTTTTATGCGGATTTTGCGGGTGTCGTGATTTCCCATGGATGTGACATTACCAACCAATTCTACGATCTTTGGAAAAAACATGTGAACCTAGGGTATCTATATTATCTCCATGTCCCACTTACTACCGAAGGAGAGACGGCAAAAAAATTCTTCATAAATGAACTTACTCATTTTAAATCCTCTCTCGAAGAACTTGTGGGAAAAGAAATCACTCAGGATGACCTACAGAGGAGTATAGAGCTCTGTAATGAGACCAGAGAATGGCTTCGAAAGATCTCCGAGCTACGAAAGAAGGACCCACCGCTTGTATCGGGAACTGAATTGCACAAACTCGTTCGAATGAGCCAGACTACTGCAAAAGAAGAAGTTAACGAAATTCTGAGGCGAAAATACAACGAATTATCCCACCGTGACCTCATAGGAGATCGAAAACCTAGAATTCTCCTTTCGGGATCAATAATCGACGATTCAGCATTGATTCGGTTTATTGAGGATCTCGGAATTAGCGTGGTCGCAGATGATCTATGTGTGGGCTCTCGTTATTATTGGACTTCAATTGACGTAACACGGGATCCCCTGCATGACATAGCAACCCGGTATCTAACGAAACCGATTCTTTCCGCGAAAGTACCTCGGGAGAAACGACTCGAGTATCTTCGTACATTGATTAAAAAATACCAAGTAGAAGGGGTGATGTTGCATCAGCTGAAGTTTTGTGACTCCTATCATATCGATAATGTAACAGTTCACAAGGTCTTGCAAGCGGCTGATGTCCCTGTGTTGGTCTTCGAGACCAGTTATACCCTGACAGGTAGGGGGCAACTGCGAACACGGGTGGAGGCCTTCATTGAACTCCTTCAGAAGACAGAATCTTAGTCACTTAACTCAGTTCTTTAGTCAATAACTCCCCAAGATGATATATTCCAGTAGTGATCTTTTCGGGTTCCATGTAACTATAGCTCAACCGCATGGAGTTGGTATGCACAATGTTTTCTCCAAGTTTATCCGTTGTCATGTGGAATGCGCACCCTTTCAACGGGTAAAAGGCTTTTCCAGGAACGTACAGGATGTCATTCGGAATGGCGACTTGTTCGAGGAAGACTGTCGCATCAAAGGGTTTCTCACTCTCCCACCACACAAAGAAGCCCCCGTGGGGATCCGTTCTCACGCCTGCAGGGAAGGACTCATCCATCGCGGAGCACATCGCATCCCGTCGTTTCTTGTAGACAGCTACCGTTTCCGATAAGGCTTGATCGATGTACGCGCGGTAATAGATGTCAAGGATCCTCTGGATCAGGGTGGATGAACATGCATCGATGTAACCTTTGTCCTTAATCACTTCATCTCGTAATTTTGGAGGTAGAACCGAATAGCCCACTCGAAGCACGGCCGCCTCTTTAGAAGTGGTGGATAAGTAACACACCCGCTCATTTTCGGTATCTAATCTTTTGATCGGCGGTACACGCTCCTGAAATTGAATCTCCTTATAAGCTGCATCCTCAAGAATAATTATGTTGTAAGTTTCCGCAAGATCATACAACTGTTTTCGCCGTTTTTCGGGGAGAGTGGTCCCCTTTGGATTATCGCTATCAGCGACAACGTAAAGGAGTTCGGGCGTTTTGTGGAGTTCCCTCTGGCAGGCGCGGATCGCTGCTTCCACACATTCCGGAATAATCCCCTCAAGGTCGGTTCGGACGGTAACAATCTCGCCACCTAACTTAACCACCGGGACCAAGAACCCGAGATAGGCTGGTCGTGCGGTTAGAATGATATCTCCAGGATTGATGATTGAATCTAACAAGGTATAGAGGCATTGCTGCGAGCCATTTGTGATGACGACATCTTGCCAGCCCTCGTCGGCATCAAGACTCAATTGATCCCGTTCTCGAAGGCGTGTTGCCAACGTTTGTCTGAACCACGGCTCGCCGCCGGTTGGCCCATAGTTCAAATCCGCTAAAGCGGACTTAGCTCCATCTGGAGGGAGTCGATACCGCTGGCTCAATTCCTCTAAGATCATGGAAAAGATGCCAGTGGGGAGCGCTCCGGGCTTCCCCCCACCAAAAAAGAAACGCACTTTAAATGCTAGCAATCTTCGGATTTCGGATTCCGGGATCATTTCCGTCCAAGCGGCTAGCGTATATTTTCGAGATGGCTGCAAATGAGACACCATTTCAATTTCTCCTACATAAACGCTTGAAATTTAACAATGAAAAATAGAATCTCATTTCTTATATGAAGCATTAATCCAGTTCTTTAGTTAGTAACTTCCCAAGGCGATGAATTCCAGTGATGATCTCCTCTGGTTCTGACCAAGAGTAACCCAACCGCATAGAATTGAAATGTACAATGTTTTCTCCGAGTTTATCCGTTGTCATGTGGAATGCGCGCCCTTTCAACGGGTAAAAGGCTCGTCCGGGGACGTACAGGATGTCATTTGGAATGGCCATTTGTTCGAGGAAAACTGTCGCATCAAAATCGGGATTATCCGCCTCCCACCACACAAAGAAGCCCCCGTGGGGATCTGTTCTCACGCCTGCAGGGAAGGACTCATCAATCGCGGAGCACATCGCATCCCGTCGTTTCTTGTAGACAGCTATCGTTTCCGATAAGGCTTGATCGATGTACGCGCGGTAATAGATGTCAAGGATCCTTTGGATCAAGGTTGAAGTACAGAGGTCAAGGTAACCTTTATCCTTAATCACTTCCTTTCGTATTTCAGACGGGAGAACCGAATAGCCCACTCGAAGCACGGCCGCTTCTTTAGAAGTAGTGCGTAAGTAACATACCCGCTCATTATCGGTATCCAACTTCTTGATGGGTGGAACTTGTTCCTGAAATTGTATCTCCCTATAGGCAGCATCCTCGAGGATTAAGATATTATGCTCTTCGGCAAGATCAAACAACTGTTTTCGCCTTTTTTCGGGCAGGGTGGTTCCTTTTGGATTGTCCGAATCAGCCACCACATAAATAAGCTCAGGCGTTTTGTGAAGTTCCCGTTGGCAGGCGCGGATCGCTGCTTCTACTCCCTCTGGAATAATCCCCTCAAGGTCGGTTCGGACGGTAACAATCTCACCGCCTAATTTAACCACCGGGACCAAGAACCCGAGATAGGCTGGTCGTGCGGCTAGAATGATATCTCCAGGATTGATGATTGAATCTAACAAGGCATAAAGACACTGTTGCGAGCCATTTGTGATGACGACATCCTGCCAGCCCTCATCGGTATCCAAAAAGTCTAACTTATCCCGTTCTCGAAGGCGTGTTACCAACGTTTGTCTGAACCACGGCTCGCCGCCGGTTGGCCCATAGTTCAAATCCGCTAAAGCGGACTTAGCTCCATCTGGAGGGAGTCGATACCGCTGGCTCAATTCCTCTAAGATCATGGAAAAGATGCCAGTGGGGAGCGCTCCGGGCTTCCCCCCGCCAAAATAATAACTCACCTTATAGGAGAGTAACCTTCGGATTACAGACTCAGGGATTAGTTGAGTCCACGCAGCAAGCTCTCTTTTTTTGGGTGGATGTAGATGAGACACCAATTTCATATTCTCCTTTATTCGAGATTCAAAAAGCAGGCAATAAAAAATGAAATAGTATTTCTTCTATTAAGTTTTACCTGTATAAAATATTCTATTAATCTATTCTGTATAAGGGCTTTCCACTCTTTGAAACCCTTTTTCAAGCCCTTTATCAATTTTAATTCTTTTAACTTGAGTTAAAGCGACGTTAAGCGAAGATCATCCTACATTTTGTCCTAGGATTTCGGACGAATGTCTTTCAAAAGCATTCGAAGATTATATTCTAAACCTGTGAAAACCAAAATTCAAGTAATCACCTAAATTTTAAAGTTAAATCATAGGATTACCTTTCCAAGGAGTTCATAGGTTATGTCACAGGACCGCCTTAGAAAAAGTCTCAAGACCTCCCAAGAGTTACGTGACTTAGTTAAATCTCACTATAAAGATGTTCTACGAGCAGTGATGGCAGCCAAACCGATCGCATGGGTCACTGCAGGAACTCCCATTGAACCACTATACGCAATGGGAGTGCAACCGGTGCATCCTGAAAATGCCGCGACAGTCACAGCCGCAAGAAGATTGGCTAAAGAATATATTGAGGAGGCCGAGGCGCTTGGCTACTCTCCAGATTGTTGTTCCTACATGAAAACGAACATTGCTACAGTCAAACGAGGGGAGTTGCCCCGTCCCGACTTCTTAGTCAGTACAGGTACCATATGTGACACACACGTGCAATGGTTTGTGACGATGAGTCGGTATTGGAAAGCCCCGATCTTTATCTTCGATGTCCCCCATTTGGTCTCTGGAGACGAGTGCAGGCGTGAGCGTTACTACGAGTATCTAATTAACCAAAGTTATGATTATATTGAATTCATAGAGAAACAGATTGATTCCCCCATCGATGAGAAAAAGTTTCATGAGGTGCTTGCGAAATCGGATCGACTTGCGGAACTATGGCTTGAAATCTATGAATATCGAAAGAAGATCCCCTGTCCGATTGGGTTGGCTGACACATCAGGAGATATTTTTCCTATGGTTATCCTTCCCGGCTTAGACCGAGGTATAGAATTCTATGAACGGTTACATGCGGAAGTAAAACAGCGCGCCGAGACAGGAATGGGGGTAGTTCCTGAGGAACGGTATCGTTTGCTGTTTGACGGCATTCCTCCCTGGTATAATTTGAGCATGTTCAATCTACTCGAAGATTTAGGAGCTGTGAGTGTTTATGAGCCCTATACTTATTCCTGGGCGGTTAGGAAAGATCTAGCTAATCCGCTGGGAAGTATGGCACAAGCTCTTCTGGAAAATAGCTACAACTTCAATTTGGAGCGACGCACGCGTGAAATGGTCCATATTGCTCAAGAATATTCCCTTGATGGAGTTATTCTCCATAATAACCTCTCTTGTAGACCAAATTCACTGGGGATGCTCGATCTTAAGATTGAGCTACAAAATCAACTCAACTTACCCACATTAGTTCTTACTTGTGATATGAACGATCCTAGAGCGTTTTCTGAAACGCAAACAATGACTAATCTTAGGCGATTCGTTGAAGTGATGGCTATGCACCATTGACTTCATAGCTCTTGTCTTGACTTGTGTTATGCGTGAGAATACAACCAAGTAGATTTGTGCAAGAGAAAAGACAGAATAATGCAGAAGGGATTTATTTGGTTGGAAAATATCAAACTGTGTTGTATTTCATTGGACTCATAGGGTTCCTATCTGCATTAGGTATGTCTATTCCTGCTCCAGTTCTTCCTGCTTATGCTAAACTGTTTGGAGCCTCTCCAGTAATGATTGGCACTCTCTTTAGCGCTTATTCTGCCAGTTGGGTATTTTTGCAAGTGTTCACTGGGTATCTATCTGACAAGTGGGGGCGTAAACGATTCATCGTCCTTGGATTGATCGTCTATGGAGTTTTCGGGCTTTTAGTAGGCAACGCCCGAACAATGGCAGAACTCCTACTCTTTAGAACACTACAAGGAACGGGAGTCTCTTTGTTTGGCTCCCCAGCAATTGCGCTGGTTGGAGAACTCCCTGGAGAAAGTAGCAAGAATTTCGGCTTCTTTCGATCCTGCCAAGGAGTTGGACTTGCAGCTGGCCCATTTATCGGAGGATTTCTTTCGGATTCCTATGGTCTCCACGTCCCATTCTATGCAAATGGGCTCATGGGGCTTTTTGCTGCCTTAATGGGGGGGATTTTCTTGATTGAAACAAGAGGCAAGATGGAAAAGGGTATACCATTCCGTAAGGCATTGAAAATCTTATCACAACACCGAAAACTCCACTTTTTAATTGGTGCCATATTTCTAGCAGAATTGACATTTGTTGCCCTGGATCTTCTATTTCCATTGAGAGGAGCACAATTGGGAATATCTTTCAAACAAATAGGTATCCTATTTGCTTGTTATATGGTTATATTCAGCATAACCCAGACCCCGATAGGGATTTTGAGCGGAAAAATTGGAGATCGGAGAATCGTTTTATGCCTGATGACTGGAATTACAACGATAATATTCTACATAGCAACTCGTGTTGGATCATTTGGGGGAATATTGTTAGTGAGTTGTGCTTTAGGCATCTTTCTGGGGGGTTCCTTCACGCAGGCTACGGCGTTTGCCTCAGATCTCGTGCCGCCGGAACGAAAAGGGATTTCCCTTGCCTTGTTTGACTCAGCAATTGATTCGACCTTTTTTATTGCCCCAATTTTGGTGGGCGTTGTGATCGAATATTTCAGCTTGGAAGGGGCGTTCCTAACATGTGCATTGCTAAATATCATTGCATTTATCATCATTACCGGCTTCTTAAGAATCAATCAGCTTGATAAAGCACCTCTTTATGCCTAAAGCTAGCTAGATCCCTCTGAAAACCACGTTCATGCTTTCTTGAATATTTTATCGAAGCACAAAATATCTCATGTAACAAGGTATTATTTCGAACATATGGACAAGGTTTTATTTCAATCATAGCCCAAAAACATTGATAAATGAACCGGTAAGAGTTGAGTTAAATGGATTTCCAACTGACTCTAGAACAAAAAGAACTCCAAGAGCGTGCGCGTAATTTCACACAGGAATATATCACCCCTGTTGCGAATGACCTGGAGAAACGCGATGAAGTTCCAATCGACATCGTGCAAAAAGCCTATGAACTAGGATTGATGAACCTGCACGTCCCTACTTCCGTAGAGGGATTGGGGTTAGGGCTTATCGAGGAAGCCTTGGTGGCAGAAGAGATAGGATATGGATGTGCTGGCATTGCCACCTCTATTGGTGTAAATAACTTAGGCCTAGCGCCCATTCTGCTCGCTGCTACGGAGGTGCAGCTCAGGAAATACATAACCCCCCTCATTACAGGTAAAGAGGTGAAATTTTTCTCTTTTTGCCTTACAGAGCGCATGGCTGCAAGTGATGCAGCAGCTATTACAACGCGGGCAACCAAGGATGGTGATGAATATATCCTCAATGGGGAAAAATGTTTCATCACATCCGCGCCTTTAGCGGCTTTACACAGCGTATTCGCCAAGATCGAGCCTGCAATTGACGAGAAGCCACATCGGAATATCTGTGTCTTCATGGTTCCTGGAGATTTACCTGGCATTTCTATTGGGCATATTGAACAAAAGGTTGGTCAGCGTAATAGTGTGCAAAGTGAGGTTATTTTTGAGGATGTGCGTGTCCCTGCAGACTGCTTGGTAGGGAAAGAAGGCCAAGGATTCCATTTAGCCATGCAGACCCTCGATATGACACGAACCGGTATCGCTGCTATCGCCACAGGAGTTGCCCAACGCGCTCTCGATGAAGCCGCACGGTTCGCTAATATTCGGAAACAGTTCGGACAACCAATTGGCCGCTTCCAGGGAGTTCTCTTTAAACTTTCTGATTTACAAGCAAAAGTCTTAGCTTCCCGTCAGTTGACGCGCTACGCCGCTTGGTTGGCAGATCAAGGAATGCGGAACACGATGGAATCTGCCTGTGCAAAGTTTTATGCCTCTGACACTGCAATGGAAGCCGCTATCCAGGCAATTCAAATCTTCGGCGGTTATGGGTACATGGAGGAATATCCAGTCGAGAAGCTCATGCGGGATGCAAAGTTATTGCAGATCTATGAAGGGACTAACGAAATCCAACGATTGGTCGCAGGGAATGTTATCCTGAAGGAGGCGCCAGAAGCCACGGGATTCGAATTAAACTACCCGGGGAGAAATGCCCCGCAGATTTGACGAGTCTTCCCTTTTTATGCCATATTCCTTAAACTACATTAGAACGCCCTTAAAACACGTGTTTAATTTTAAAATGGTAGCATTTTAGAGCTTTTTACAGGTTGAATCTATCTTTTTTTTAATAGGAGTCATTCGACTTCTGGAAACACGATCCCTAAGGACCAGATTAAGAGTAATCCTAGTAGAAAAATAACAAATTGAAGAGCCGATCGTTTTACATGAGGTTCTTTTTGGATCTGGGGAATTAATTCAACCGCAGCAATATAAATAAAGCCCCCTGCTGTGAGCGCGATCAGAAAAGGATTAAATCCGGGGACTCGATTTGTGTAAAAATGCGCAAAAATCACTCCTACTATAGCAGTAAGAGCACTTATGAAGTTGAAGACTAGGGCTTTTGTTCGAGAAAAACCTCCATACAAGAGAACCGAAAAGTCCCCAATTTCTTGAGGGAGTTCGTGAAAGATGATTGCAATACTTGCGGCGATTCCAAGCGAAACGGAAACTCCAAAACTAACAGCGATGAGCATCCCATCGAGAAAGTTATGAGCCCCATCACCAACCAAGTTTAAAATCGCAAATTCGCTAATTCCACTAGTTTCCTCTGGGGGAGGGCAGTGTGCTTTATGGGGATCGCCATGGAAAAAATAAATGAATCTTTCTAGAAGATAAAAGAGGACAAATCCAAGGACAATATATCCAATGGTTTGTGATTCCCAGCCAAATCCTTTCCCTAATTCGATAGCCTCTGGTAATAAATCAAAAAAAGCTGCACCAAGGATCGCACCAGATGCAAAACTTACTAGGAAAAAGAGAATGCGATCGAGCGTCGCTTCATTCAATGAAAGTGCAAAAACTCCAATTAAGGAAATTACACTAACTAAACCAACAACAAGCAAACTATATAATAAAGAAGAAAGCATTCATTCTCACCTGATATTAAATTATTTCGAAGAATTAGGTATGTCCTTTAAATGCTTTTCTTTCCATTCGAAACTATTTAACAAGGGAGAAATACTTCTCACCCAGAATATGAATTTGGTTATCAGTTAAAATACCCTTTTAATCTTCTCAAGCCATATTTTTCTGTTTTTTTGCAAATTACTTTGGAAAAATCGGGATTCTACTTTGTTAAAGGCTTAAAAATACTTTGTCGTATCGTAGATATCCACTGATTTAAAATCACAATGAATCGTAATCACCCACTCAATTAAAATTCTTGGCCTTTAAATAAGCAAAAATCGACTAAAAAGGTAGCTAGATCCAAAGTTTATTGTATCAAAATCAGTAATCCCGAATGAGCTATCAGGATATACTCATCGCCCGATTAAAAATGTAGAGTCATTATCAGAGATATTCAATGAGGCAAGCTTATGACCACTATTTGGTTTGATCATTTTAAACAACAAATCCCAAAATTAACAGGTCATACTCTTTCATTAATTGAAGAATTAAGTTTTGTTCGAGAAGATAATGTTATTATACAAGGTTTAGTCTGTTTTACAAAAATTTTTGTGCAGGAAATGCGAAAGAGATTCGCACAGAAGCACCAAGATGGCGTGAACAGGAAGTTTACAAAGTTTTTGAGAGTAATTAAGAACAATATAGCAGATAACTTTAGGAATGCCTTGATCCCATCCATTTCTCATAATAGGGTGCATTTTTCGCTTTCACGATTTGCTGTACTTCTTAATACAAATATCAAGCAATGCCAAAACAGTTCGCACTACAAGTTGCTACCGAATTATCGAATTATACATGCTTTTAAACTCGAAGAAGCCAAAAATGGACTCACAATTGTTTTCGCGGGGTTTGTGTTTGATTGCAACCCCCCAAACGACACGGATTGGGCTTTTTTTGATCTCAAAATTTCAAACTTTGAGGAGATCTCTATAAAGTTTGTCAGCAACGGAATTGTATACACAGATCTCTTAGAACTAGATTCTTTAGAAATATTTAATCCTTTCTCTATGAGCGATTTTACTTATGCAGAAACTTATACATAGTTTATCTATATCTATAGTAATACAACTTAAATTTTGATTCGGTTGTTAAATTAAATGCAAATCTAGCACTCAGTTACTCTGAATGTGGTGGGTAAAGTCGCTTAAGACGAACTCGAGCAACAACCGTCATAAACGGCCAATCCACTCTTTTCCACTGCTCATTCCGTTGTCAGCTCCACCTTCTTACTTCTCTTTCCTAATGCTAGTTGAATGAGGTGCGTTCACCTCGGTTAAGGTAACCAGATACGTTTAACTGGCAGCAAAGGAATGTTTGAAGTGAGTTCATCATATCTTTAGATATCTCCCCTTAATATTGGTGTA
Organism: Candidatus Heimdallarchaeota archaeon; assembly: GCA_046761065.1. GTDB lineage: Archaea > Asgardarchaeota > Wukongarchaeia > Wukongarchaeales > JBHIFL01 > JBHIFL01. The sequence goes on along the minus strand of JBHIFL010000035.1, from coordinate 12,298 downwards.
ACAGAGTACTAGTATTTAATTATAGTTGCCGAATTTATCTAAATATCCCCGTTCGATATTATCGTCTAAGCTTTGGACCCAAGATCCCAATGTTTTTCGCATAATTTTCCCATTCTTCACCGAATTTATCTTTTAACAGTTTGTCTTCAATATTTGCTCGGTAGACCATGGTTGGAATCGATAGTAGAACGGTAAACACAAGGCTGAGTATACTTCTCAACATTAGACCAATGCTTAAAATCATTAGAATAAAGCTTAGATATAGGGGATGTCTACAGAATCGGTATGGCCCCTTTGTAATAAGAATATCCAACTTTGGCTTAGTGTCTCCAAAGAACCCGGTTCGCAAGTAGAAGAGAACATAGATGAATAACAGCCAACTCAAAATAAAAAGAATGACCCCGATTTCCTTTGGAAAGGTTAGTTTTATCGGATCGAAAAAGCCGATTATAATGTTAATCCCAAATGTAAGTGCAAAAAGCAAAGAGGACCAATCAACTTTTGAACGAATCATCTTTCTTCATCTTGGTTTTTTGATTAGTCAGTTATTGTATTCGATGCTTTGTAAATTGTTAAAGATGCATGTAGACGAATAAAATATTTATTTACCCACTGTAATGACTTTTTATTTTAAATCAAGTAATAAAATATCGCGCCAAAGAGAAGACTTGCTATTGTTGGAGAGAGTAAGTTTACCCAATCGTTTGAAATAATCTTCCAGCCTCTTATTAAGCACGTTATTGTTCCACCACATTTTAAATGGATACGTTTTTCGGTTCCAATCTGACAATACGGGCAATAATAGAAGCCTTGGATGCTTGCTCCCAATAAACTATCGATACTGTTTCCTAGAATACCACCCAAAAAAACGAAAAAAGTAACTATAACAATATCAGAATACAATCTACTCGAACTTGAGATGAGATAAACACCTGTTAAATACAATAACGCGATTTCTAAGGAGCCAAAAGCGCCTGCAAGCGACCCAAGAATGGTTACACCGCCAGAAGTCCCCTTTTCTATTGTTCGTCGAGGATCTAAAATCCATCGGGGCAGGGATTTAGCAAGAGTTCCTATTTCTGTAGAAAAGGTGTCCGCATTTACTGAAGCAAAATACGTTGCAATTGCGACAAATAATGGTGATAACGGGTTAGTAGGGGAAAAAAATGCGAGTAGAATGACATAAAACACAGGAGGGAGACTATTTGTAAATACTTGTGCCGCATCTCGTTGCCCTCCTTTCTCAAATTTATCCTGCACTTCTAACTTGGCTTGCGCCCGAAATCTAGTAAGGAGCGAAGAAGAAATGAAGAATGCTGCAAGGAATAGCCAAGCAAAGGGATTAAAAATAAACAGGATAAAACCAATTAAATATGCAGCTAAAGTGCCGGTAGGGAATTTTAAATGATTTTTCAAGTAAGCAAGCAGTACACCTGTTCCGTTTAAGGCAATACTCAAACCAAATCGACTGAAAGAGATTTCACCAAACATTGATTGCACTTTAAATCTTTTTTAATTTAAAATCTATATCTGTTATGAATGATATCCTTTCCCCATCAAATATATATATTAAATTAGATAGTAAAAGAATACTTGATAGAATATGAATTCTCTTCAAGGATCAAACAAACTTACCTCAGGAAAGCGCGTACCCACGGTATTAGTTCTAGGAGCGGGCGTAGCTGGGATTAGGGCCGCTCTACATTTAGAAAAATTGAGTAAGGAGGGAGAGTTCGAAATAGAAGTCATCGATAAGAAAAACTATCACTTATTAATTCCAAATCTTCATGAGGCAGCCACTGATCGAATCAGTGCGGATGCGGTTCAAGTCCCACTAAATGAAATTTTTCAAGATAAGAATATAGAATTTTATTGTGCAACCGTCTCTAAGATCGATATAGAAGAAAAGATTGTCATTGCAAACGGGAGAAAACTCCCTTATGACTTTCTGATCATCGCATTAGGAGCAAAGGCCAACTTCTATGGTATACCTAATCTAGTTGAACACGCGTACCCTTTAAGAACTCTTGTGGATGCAAAGTTAATCCGAAATCATGTTTTAAAGATGTTTGAGTTAGCTGCCTTGATACAAGACGCAAAGAAGAAAAAGGAATTCTTGACATTTGTTGTAGGGGGTGTTGGAGCAGCAGGCACACAATTTGTCACTGAACTGGCAGACTGGATAGGAGAACTTAGAATTCATTATGGTATCGACCAAGACGACATTCAAGTTGTCGCGGTGGAAGCAAAGGAGTCCATGGGCATCGACTGGCCATTAGCGCGTTATGCATATAAAATACTTAGAGAAAAAGAAATTAAACTAATCCTCGGTGCTGCGATCACGTCTATTGACAATCAGATGATATACTTAAGTAATGGCAAAAAAATTCCTACACAAACCCTTATCTGGACAGGCGGTATAAGTGGGAATGATCTGCTTGAAAAATCCAATCTCCGAGTAAATCACCAAGGGCGAGCTATTGTGAACGGGTTCCTAGAAGCAGAGGGGCATGAGGGAGTGTATGTAATAGGGGACGCTTCAGATGTTATCGATCCTGAAACAGGTCAATCCGTAATTCCATCAGCACAGATGGCTATTAATGAAGCAAACTATGTTGTTGAGCATCTACTAGCTAAGACACGTAAAATTGCAAAACAAAAATATCGACCACATCGACGTGGGGTCGCGATATCCCTGGGGAGAGATGATGGTGCCTCACTTGTGGGAAATATCCGGCTCCTCGGAAAGATTGGTAAGTTTTTTAAGGTTTTAACAGAACTAAGGTACTTTTATTTGTTAGGTGGTCTCCGACAGGTCGTAGAGGGGCTACGACTCCGTTCCAATAAAGCAATGCGAGTCCCATAAGAATTTAACCCTGTATTAGATACGAACATTTGTACAAAAACTTTAGTACTTAGTATTAAAAATGCTCCATCTAAAAGCATCGAGTTGATTCCTTTTCGGACAGGATTATACCACTTCCAGTGACAGTCGTCCTACCGCTTTGTTGTCCTTCGTGTCATAACAACAAGGCACGCAAGAGCAAGCAGCAACTCGACTAAGGTAAACCCTGGAATGAAAACAGCGGAGGTTTTCCCCGTTGTAATGCCTGTCACAATGCTGGTAGTCGTTCTAGGATAATCTTCAGGGTCCTGAGGATTCGTTCCCGCGATAACTTCTTCTTTATCTGAATATTTATCCCCATCGGTGTCTTTGACTAAGGGATCGGTCTCGTATGTGAACACCTCCTCTCCATCTCCTAACCCATCACTATCTGTATCTGTGACCAAAGGGTTGGTCTCGTAAGTGAGTACCTCCGCCCCATCTGCCAGCCCATCCTCATCTGTATCCGTTACTGAGGGGTTAGTCCCATATTCATCGACTTCCACAACATTGGCAAGTCCATCCCCATCGGTGTCAGCCTCAGTGTCTGGGATCCAAGGGTTGGTCCTATATTTTGTAACTTCCTCCGTATCCAGGAGCCCATCGCCATCCGTATCCGTTTCCGTAGCCGATTCGGGCACCAAAGGATCTCTTCCATAGCGTAACTCGTCATCATCCGCGAACCCATCCCCATCAGTGTCAAAAAAGGGCGGATCGTACTCCTCTATCGTCCCCAACCATCTATTCCCGTCATTCCCCCCAATCGCATAGATCCGTCCCTGCACCATCGCGGCAGCCAGTCCAGAACGCGGAGTAGGTAGGGGAGTACGGCTCTCCCATGTGTTAGTGAGCGGATCATATTCCTCCATAGGAGAAGGGTAAGTTTCTAAGCCTCCAATCGCGTAAAGGCGCCCACCAATGGCGGCTGCCGCTAAGCTGATCTGGGCAGTTGGTTTGTCGAACACACCGCGCCATGTGTTGAGAATGGGGTTATATTCCTCAACCGTCGCCAAAGCTCCATCTATTGCATTAAATCCACCAAGCGCATAGATCCGGCTTCGGATCGTTCCTGCGGCTAAACCATACCGACGGGTCGCCATATTGGCTCGACTACGCCATGTGTTGGTTGTAGGATCATGCTCTTCCACAGTTTGCAGGTATCCCAGCCCAACTTCGTTCTGACCGCCAATAGCGTAAATTCGTCCACCAATAGCCACCACAGCCAAGCCATACCGATGGGTCGGCATATCGGTCCGGGAGCGCCATGTATTAGTCACTGGATCGTATTCTTCCACGGTCGGTAGGTAATTAGTACCATTCCAGCCTCCAATCGCGTAAATCTTTCCATTTACTGCCGTTGCCGCTAGATATCCCCGAGCAGTAAGCATAGGGGCTCGAGTACGCCATGTATCAGTTGTGGGATCATACTCCTCCATAGTCGCCAGAATATGCGTTCCGTTATAACCACCGATCGCATAAATATGTCCATTCACCACCACCGCTGCCAGATCAGCCCGCGGGGTCGGCATGGGCGTTTTGAGGTGCCAAAAGTCACCTTCGAGGGGAGGAGTTGTGACAGGTATAGTAGTTGGGATCGTGACTGTGGTTGTAACAGATGTTGTTATCGGTTCTGTTGCTATTTTCAACAGCCAGAAATCAGCCCCACCCGCTCCATAGGACTCGGTATAGCCAGCCAGCGCGAGTCCTCCATCTACCGTCTCGATAATTGAGTATGCTCCATCATCCTCCAAACCGCCATAGGTTCGATCCCATTGGACCATCCCATGAGAGTCGGTCTTCACCAACCAAGCGTCCTTTGTATCTATCGGGGGGACAAACCAAATAACTCCCGCAAGGGCATATCCCCCGTCGGTCGTCTGGGTTAATGCGTATGCTGTCTCATCTTCATTACCGCCATATGCCCGCTGCCACTCTACCGTCCCACTAGCATCGGTCTTCACCAACCAGAAATTTGCTTGATTCGCCCCATAGGACCTAGTTTCTCCAGCAAGGGCATACCCACCATCAGGAGTCTGGATGACAACACGTGCTATATCAGCAGCTGAGCCGCCATAAGTTTTCATCCATTGTGGCTCCCCTTCGGCATCGGTCTTAACTAACCAAGCGTCAGTCCCCCCTGCTCCGATTGAATCAGTCCGACCAACGAGGACAAAGCCCCCATCTGTCGTTTCGATGATTGAGAAAGCCATTTCATCCTCTGAGCCGCCATAGCTTCGCTCCCACTGGACTTTTCCGCTCCCATCGGTCTTTACTAGATAGAAGTCCTCATTATCCGCCCCGGGGAACTTGGTTGAGCCCGCGAGAGCAAACCCACCATCGGCCGTTTGAACGCCTGAGACGGCTCGATAATAGGAAGAAGAGCCACCATAGGTCCATCCCCACTGATATTCCAAATTAATATCGAGTTTTAGCAATAAGAAGACCCCAGTGCCATAAAACCAAGACTTACCAATCATGGCATACCCGCCATCAGCGGTTTGGATGACTGCTTGGGCATTTCCAGAAGAATCTTCAACGCTCCTCGACCATTCCTTTGCTCCCTCAGCATCGAACTTCAATAGCCAGAAGTCTGAACCGCGTGTTGCGTAGGACCAAGTCTCCCCAGCAAGGGCATACCCCCCGTCAGTAGTCTGGATCGCTGTATAGGCTACATCCCTATCTGGACCGCCATAAGTTACCCACCATTGTATGTCACCAGGGGCAGCCATGGGGTTCCTCCCCTTCGTTAAGGTATTTGTCAGCCTAGTACTCCCAGGAAAATGTCCATAAACGAGAGTGGCAGGTTTCCAAGAGAAAGGATTTTCTTGAACCATTATCAGAATGAAAATAATACTTAATACAGCTAACCATCGCCGCTTGAAATGAATTCTCCACTTGTTTTCCATTCCCAACGAAAAACACCCACTTTCATATTAAGTTTAGAGTTTGATATTTAAAAGAATTTCGTCAAATTTTTTATTGGCATGAGATCGCCTAATAAAAAACTAATCTGGCTCGTGATCAAGGATACATGCTGAACATCTGAGATTAATTTCTTCCTTCCAAAATGTATTCTATTCCTGAACTTATTTTGAATGGTACAGATTAGGTGCTTGTGCGTACCAATTGACGAAACGATCAATCAATTCTCTGATAGGATCGCCTTTTTTAATTCGACGAATTTTCTTTGCCGGTCTGCCAATAACCAAAGTTTCCGGAGGAATCGCTTGTCTTGGAAGCACAAGACACCCATCCCCGACTATTGCTCCCCTACCTATTATCGACCCGTGACTAAGAATCGCCCGCATACCAACTGAAGCGTGATCATCGATCTTTGCTGAGCAAATAATCGCACCATGACCTAAATTTACGTTTGTGCCGATCTTAAACTCATCTTGCGCATTGCTTTGGATCGTGACATAATCTTGAACGTTGCTCCGATCTCCGAGACTGATTTTTCCTAGATCTCCTCTGAGTACTGCCCCTGGTGCAACAAAGCAGTGCCTTCCAACATGCACATCTCCAATGATCGTAGCATTAGGGTGAATAAATGCCTCAGGAGCGATAAGTGGAGATTTACCCTTTAATCTATAGATCCCCAATTTTCTCTCCTCTTACAGTAGGCGCTCTAACTGAGTTCTATAGATCTCTCTCAAGTCAACTCGCAGGATACTGAATTGATTTACAGCCATATTTATTACATTGGCATTTTCAACTTCTTTTGCAGGAATCCCTGCGACAGTTGTTCGAGCTGCAATTTCTTTCATCTGTGGAACTAAGCTCCCGTTAATTACGGTAGCTCCTGTTCTTATTTTGGCGCCCATTCCGAGGACAACACCCAGTCCAATCGAGGCATCATCTTCGATACATTCGCAATGAAGAATCGAACCTGTCCCAATAAGGACTCGCTTACCGATTGTTGTGGAGAATTCTTCCTCTGTATGGATAACAACTTGATCTTGGATGATTGTTTCCTCACCAATCGTAATCTTATTCTTATCTCCTCGAAGGATAACACCTGGCCCAATGAAACATTGCTTATCAACTACAATATTCCCAATCAGCGTAGCAGAGGGGAATACATAGGTGGATGGATCAATGTTTGGGATTTTTTCTTTCAATCGAAAAATAGCCAATTTCTTATCTCCTGAGAAAATTCCTTAATTGCCTTGTGAATTGTCAGGGTAACGTGTATGATTATAGTATCCATTCTTTTCGAATTGAGGAGAAATATTTTTATTTTTTAATTGATTACTCGGACAGAATGTAAGGATGTGGAAGAGGGTGCTTATTTCTCCTCTCTAAAAATTATGTGTGTGTTGTGGGCATCAACTAAAACATGAGAGACGATAAATTTAGACTATACAGAAGCTCATCAAACATATGGTTTTGGAATACTTCCTACACTAACACGGGTCGAAGAAAGCCGGCAGGCACTTTTTTAGACCTGCCGTCGTTTTCTCAACCCAAGTAAAGCTATGGCTGCTAAGATCCCCATCTCGAGGGAAAAGCCGGGAATGAAAGCCGCTTCTTCCTCGGTGGGTTTTGGTTTAACCTCAATAGTTACGGAGAAGATGCCTTCTAGCCCTTCATCATCTGTCACTCTAAGAGTTACTGGGTACGACCTAGGTGTTTCGTAGGTGTGCGTTGGATTCACCTCAGTTGAGGTCATCCCATCGCCAAAATCCCACGCCCACGCTGAGATTGTTCCATCTGGATCAAAAGATGCATCAGTAAATAGGATTTCTTCCCCTACGGTGGGGCTGCTAAGAGAATAGGAGAAACTCGCGGTGGGAGGAAGGTTACGAAGCGTGATGGTTTGCTCTACAGTGGCTGAGAGCCCATCGTTATCGGTGACAGTCAATTTGACCATGTATTCTCCCTTGTTTGTATATTGATGTGAGGAATTTTGGTCCATAGAAGTCGCTCCATCGCCAAAGTCCCATTCCCAAGACGTGATCTTTCCGTCTGCATCGGTGGAGGTGTCTATAAAGTCGATGAAATCTCTTATTGAGGGATCAGTTGGGGAATATGTAAAGTTTGCAGTTGGAGGAACGACTGGGAGCGTTTTTAGGGGGTGTATTAGCGGATAATTATCTATCGAGTCGGTATCAATTAGATACGGTGTTTCTCCAACCCCGTCCTCGTTTGTATCGCTCCCGGTATAGCCACTCCAATAGTTTCCATGGGTACCGTTGTCAAATTGGTTCGCTCTATTGTCAAACACGTGATTGGTATTCTCGATAAGGGTGTTCATAAAGATTGTATTGTCGCTACAGTTCTCCATGTAAATGCCGTAATTGTCATTCATAGAGAAGAGATTGTTGAATATTGTGACATTGCTAGAGTACACCATGTGAATGCCATCATAATTTTTGAAGATGTCATTATCGGTAAGAGTGACATGGGTGGGAGGCCACATGCGAACCCCAAGGTGATTGTGCGAGATCGTGTTGAAAACGATAGTGACATGGCTGCTATACTCCATGTGAATGCCATCCTGATTGTGGGAAATGGCATTGTTGAAGACGGTGATATCACTGCAGAACATCCGCATGTAAATCCCTAGTTGGTTATTGGAGATAGTATTATTGGAGAGTTTGATGAGACTGGAGTCCTCCCCCATATTCACACCAAACTCATTCTCAGTTATGATATTGTTCATTATTATGATATTGGTACAGGGATCAATGTAAATACCATCTTTCCATCCTGTGATCGTGAGATTCTTGATGATTACGTCGCTTCTATTTTTTATGTAGATACCAGTGCCAGAACCAGGACCTTCTAGTGTATATCCATTTCCATCTATTATGGTATTGTCTGCTGTTACAACCATTGGTTCAAAACGATCTTCATGGAAGGTAACGAACGTAGGCGCGCTTAGCCAGCCACTTTCCTGAACATAGGGGTAGGCATCAAAGTCGGGTCTAGGCCACGGGATGGCCGTGTCACCAATGCCATCACCCGCAATCGCGTGCTTGTTCGTGCCGCTGCCATCATCTACGCCCTGATAATCCGACCAATAGTTGCCTTCTAATAACTCCGGATGATACCAGTAGTTGCCAGTAGGATTATCGTCTGCAGCTTGTACTTTGTTGTCAATGATGTTATTGTGGTAAATGAGGTTATCATAAGAATAGATGAGAACAATACCTCGATAGGTGCTTGCCGATATATTGTTACCAACTATACAGTTGTCTGAATATGCGATCACGATGCCATCCCTATTTGCTATAATGGTGTTGCCCGAGATGGTGTTGTTTGGTGAACCGATCCCTATGCCATCCCCGTTATTTGTGATTGTGTTACTAGAAATGGTGTTGTTCATTTTTCGACCTTCGATCCCAATTCCATCTTCTATGTTGTTTGCGATGGTATTGCCTGAAATGTAGTTGTTTGAAACATCATAGGCTCGTAAACCCCATTCATTGTCTGTGATAGTGTTACCTGTGATGCGGTTATTTGAAGTATACTGGAAATAGATGCCATTCTCAGTGTTTGTAATGGTATTGCCCGAGAAACGGTTGTTTGAATTATTCTGGATTAAGATACCATCTCCAGCGATTTCAGTTATAACATTACCAAATATATGATTGTTCGAAGAGCCTTCATCAATCATGATGCCCCAATCGTTGGTTGTTAGGGTATTGCCTGAGATGTTATTGTTTGTAGCTCTTAATAACCAGATGCATCGCTGGTTGTTTGTGAAAATGTTCCCAGATATACTGCTGTTTGACGCTGGGTTGAAGAAGATACCACACCTCCAATCTTTAATCTTGATGTTCTTTATGGTTACTCCACTTCTCCCCTTTACGTATATACCAAAATGAGGAGAAAACTCAGGACCTGGACCTTGTAGTGTATAACCGTTACCGTCGATTACAAGGTTATCCGCTATCACCTCGATTGTGACATGGATGTCTTCAGTAAAAGTGAAGTCTGTTGAAATTTGTAGGGGAGCTTGTGTACTTACTGATGTTGGAGCATGCGCGCCAAATACGGCTGAGGATAGAAATGCGATAACAACTACTATATTAAGAGATTTCTTCATTTTATTGCACCTTTTTCCCTAAAGATGTTTTTTGAATGGAGAAAAAGAAATAACGTATGAGATGCGAAAGAACTTCTTTTGAGAAGAATTAAGTTATTTACGGATTTGCATTCTAATACCGTCATTAAGTATTTCTATTCAATTAAATTTTTACTGATGCCTTAATATAACTTTCTACTTAAAGATTTGTCATTAAATCCCAAAGTTCATAATCGACGGTTCTTGTTTATGGATGATTGCGATAATATGTTATTGAGTTGGAGGGGATATATTTTACCTTTATCCACGGTAATCTATAATGATCTGTGGATAAAGCGGAAGTTCATCAAATATATGGTCTGAGAACACTTACTGATAATGGCACCCTACCAATGTTTCTCCACTTACACGGATCGAAAAGCGCCAGAAAGCACTTTTTAGACCCGCCGTCGCTTTCTCAACCCTAGCAAAGCTATAGCTGCTAAGATCCCTATTTCGAGGGAGAAACCAGGAATGAAGGCCCCTTCTTCCTCGGATGGTTTAACCTCAACAGTTGTGTAGTATGCGTCTTCTAACCCTTCATCATCTGTCACTGTGAGGGTTACCGAATACGAACCAGAAGTATCATAGGCGTGTGTTGGATTTATATCAGTTGAGGTCATCCCATCGCCAAAATCCCACGCCCACGCTGAGATTGTTCCATCTGGATCAAAAGATGCATCAGTAAATAGGATTTCTTCCCCTACGGTGGGGCTGCTAGGAGAATAGGAGAAACTCGCGGTGGGAGGAAGGTTTCGAAGTGTGATGGTTTGCTCTACAGTGTTTGTGAGTCCTTCATTGTCTGTAACGGTCAACTGTACAATGTATTCTCCCTTATCAGTATATTGATGAGAGGGATTTTGTTCCATTGAAGTCTTCCCATCTCCAAAGTCCCAATCCCACGCCGTGATAGTTCCATCAGGATCTGTTGAGGTGTCCATAAAGGTTATGGCATCTTCTATAGAGGGATCAGTGGGGGAAAATGTGAAGTCCGCGGATGGAGGGGCTACTGGGAGCGTTTTAAGGGAGTGCATAAGCGGATAATTATCTATCGAATCAGCATCGATCAGATACAATGTATCTCCAATCCCGTCTCCATTTGCATCCGTACCAGCATAGTCACTCCAGTAGTTCCCAATGGTGCCGTTGTCAAAGTGGTTCGCCATATTGTCATTCACTTGATTCATATTATCGATAACGGTGTTCAGGAAGATCGTAATATCGCTACAATTCTCCAAGTAAACGCCATAAATGTCGTTCCAAAAGATAAGATTGTTAGTGATATTGATGTTACTGGCATATACTATATGAATACCATCATAATTTTTGTATATGATATTGTTGACAACGGTGACATAAGTGGGAGTTACTTGGGGCCACAAGCGCACTCCAAGGTGATTATGTGAGATGGTATTGTTTGCGATGCGGACACGGCTGCAGTACTCCATGTGCACACCATCATCGTTGGAGATTGTATTGTTGAAGATAGTTATTTCGCTGCAAAACATCCGCATGTAAACCCCTAGATGATTTTTGGAGAAAGTATTGCCTGTAAGTGTGATTTGACTGGATTCCTCCCCCATGTTAACGCCAACATCATTGTCAGCTATGATATTATTGCCTAGCGAAACTTTTTGGCAGGAATCCATATAAACTCCATCTTTCCACCCTGTGATCATGAGGTTCTTGATTGTCACATTGTTTCTACTTATTAAGGAGATGCCAAGACCAGATCCTGGGCCTTGTAGCGTATAGCCGTTCCCATCTATCACTAGGTTGTCTGTTGTTACTACTATAGGTTCATAGCGGTCTTCGGTAAAGGTAATGTAAGTAGTCACGCCTAACCAACCGTTTTCCTGCACAAAGGGATAGAAATCAAAGTTAGGGTCGGGCCATGGGATGCTAGTGTCTCCAATACCGTCATCCGCGATCGCATGCTTTCCTGCGCCGCTACCATCATCCGAACCCGGGTAATCTGACCAGTAATTGCCCTCGAGCAGCTCTGGATGATGCCAGTTGTTGGTCGTAGGGTTTGTGTCAATTACTTGCCTTCCGTTGTCTATGATGTTATTATGATAAATGATGTTGTGTGAAGAACCATCGAAGAGCCAGAGCCCAGTCTCGTTGTTTGCAATTATGGTGTTTCTATAAATGCTATTATAGTTTGAAGAAGCCTCAAGTTGGATGCCAGTCCCTTTTGATGTTATGGTGTTACCTGAGATGTTGTTGTGTGAAGAACCATTGAAGAGCCAAAGCCCAGTCCAGAGGCCAACCTCGATGTCGTTTGTTATTAGCTTGTTGCCCTAAAAATTGAAATGCAAGAAGGCCTCCATGACATTCTT
>JBHIFL010000034.1:0-45561 GCA_046761065.1 Candidatus Heimdallarchaeota archaeon | reverse complement strand
TGACCGAAAACTATATATGGAAGAGAGCGTCGGTGCCGCTCCGTGGTGATAACAGTCATGCCGGACCTAAGAAAATGGGAATCTGATGAGCTTGGAATTACAATAACGGTAGACTATGAATTATGTAAAGGACATGGGAAGTGCATCGAGGAGTGTCCCGCCGAACCCGTTGTCTATGAGCTGGTAGATGGCAAGGCAAAAGTAGTAAATATTGACGAATGCATTGAATGTTGTGCGTGTGTTGATGCATGTCCTGAGGGGGCTATAGAACACAGTTCTTGCTAAATACTACGAATATCCAAAAAAACAGTGGGTCGTGGGAGATGATTATTCTATTTCCCTCAAGGCGAAGTTGATAACACTTTCTTTTATCACTATAAATAAGTGATTGCACAATACTTTCTATTTTTTTTTGGCAGGAATTATTATCTGATTTTGAAAGGCAATTGCTTCTTGCCCCCGTCTTCTCCGAGTCTTGACTCCCTCAGGCGTCAAGAGATGGTTATATCAAGGTACGCAAGTGGTCTATATGACATGGAACGTCATGTGTTTTGGAAGAGGGTTTGGGTGTCTCCCATTTTTGTCCAAGCTGATGCAGTGCGGTGAGGAGGATTTTCACATCCCGTGAACTTAATATCTCATAGTTTGGGGGTTGTTTAAAGGTCAAATGAAAGTGACAAAGATCTCCTACTATCTCCAAGAGGGTCTTGACCAGGTCTTTGCTTATCGCCGAATCTGCTTCAAAAATAAGGGTGGATCCGTGTTGTAAGCACTGACACAAGTTTGGATATAACTCACCAACGATGCCAAGCACATCTAGGACTTGGCGTCGGATCTCGGCAATGGCAATGTGAAACTTCAATTGGTACCTCCTGCGATACCCCTGTTCTGATTCTCCTAGGTCAACTTCATCATTTTGAATACCTGAAGTTAGTTCCATGGAGTCTAATTCTTCTCTTTCAATGTTCTTGGTTTTCCCGCTTGAGTTTGCAGGTCCTGTTTGCAAAGCAAGGAAATGGGGTCCGGGTTGCCATCGGGAGTTATTTTTCTTGAATTCCACTTTTTCCTCCTTATCCCCATTCGATTTCAGAGGGGTTTGTAAAGGTTGCAATAAACCGATATGGTTTGAATCCTGCCAAGACATATTCTTTGGTAGGTTCGAAGATTGAGAACCGCCTTGCGGGTCCTGCAGCCTTTCATCGTCACTCATAACTTCGCAACTATTGGTTTGGAACGCTTTTCGGACTTGAGAAAGAATTTTCGCTGTTCCCTTGGATAAATACACGCGTCGGCATAACGGGCAGGCAAGGACTGGGTGGTGGTCCAGATCGCGGAAGGCTAGGGAAAGCGACACATGACAATGGGTACACTCCTCGTCGGTTGGGAATTTTTTCGTCCAGTTAGGAAAAATAAGGGCGCGTTTTTTGGATCCATCCTGAAAATCGCTTGAATTGACGTTTACCTGACTTGACCCACTAGCAAAGGGGGCACGAGTAGTTAACAATCTTCCATCTACCTCAGATATTTGTTGGGCTGCTTGGTTATAAACCCCTTGAGGGGAATCTATACATAAGGCCAAACTCCGTGCTATGTAAGTGCAATGATTGAAAAAGAATAGGCAAGTAGGTCATTAAATGGCTGGGTTTTTAATATAAGGACTAGGAGAAAAAGAAGGGAAATAATCGGGTAGGGATAGCATGCCCTGAATATTGGAGTTTCAGACCCGCATTCTACCAAAGATGGTCAGAAGGACCCCCAGTCCACTCGTCCCAGTCGCCATTCCAGCAATTAACTGGTAGGTACCACGGAGTCCCTCACGTCCCATAACAGTTGTTACAATCAATAGAATCAAGCCAATCAGTCCCATTCCGGCACCGATTCCAACGATAAATTTTCCAGTCCCTTCTCGATCTTTTCTGATCAAATACGCTCCAGCAAGAACCGATATCCCACCAAGTGATGCGATTACCCCAAGACCAATTAGCAATATCTCAAGCATCGTGGTTTCAGTTTCTCCCAAATAATTTTTGGCATACTCAACGATCGTCTCGAATACACCGATAGAGCCTGTGGAACCAGCATAAATCAGCAACATTCCACCAAGCACGATCAGGACTAGTCCGGAGGTTCGTGTGTCTGTCTTGGACATCTACATCACCCAAGATTGAAAATAAAATATAGCTCTTCATAAAAAACTTCCGGCTCGAAGGGTAAACGGAAGCATATTGCAGATAAAAATTGGAAATCAAGCCTCTACATGACTAGAAAGATTGTGAGGGGTTGAAGTACTGTCATAAAAAATGGAATTTTGGGTTATCGCCAATAATAGGTAATTGAAATACGAATGAATTTAGGCTCCACAATTAACAGCATTCATTCGGAAATAGCAGAGGTAAGATTTTCTCTCTAATAATTCTAAGCCACTGATATTGTTTCATCACATGATCATAAAGCTTGATCCCTTTGTGCGCGGAACAGAATGTCACAATTCGATTTGCGACTTCTTGAGGCGCACTTGCGAGGTCAAAGATGAGAGCATTATCCTGAGCAATCTCCTTGAATGGTGGAATATCACTAGCTGCAACAGGAATCCGCCGAACCGCTGCTTCCAGTACTGGTAGCCCAAAACCTTCCTCGGTTGATGTTAGCAAGACAAGATCCGTGAATGCATAAACGTCAAATATACTCCATTTCTCGATCGCTGTCTTGGAAAATCGTCTTTTTAGAGAAATACAGGGATAAATAAACAGAACAGATTCTTCAATGTTTAAAGATCGAATTAAATCTAGCAAAAATTTAAAATATGGGTCTTCAGATTTCCCTCTTCGCTCTACGTTTCCTGGAATAATATACTTAGCATTTGGAATTTTCTTCTTGATCTCTTCAAATATTTTAATAGCGAACTCCAAATTTTTCCGCGGGACGATCCTGACGGGACTTACAATAATAAAATCATCCCAATCGACGCCAATTTTTCTCATCAGCTTCTCAATAAACTCGTCATAGGGTGGTTCCATCCCATTAGGGATAATTTGGAATATATCCTTCTTAATCGATAAGAGGTCGGAGAATTGATCTCGACGATATGCTGTGATTGTCACATAGGTAGCTCGAGGATTCGCGCGCTTCAGTTCCGACCATGGAAATGTTGTGCGAAGATGTTCATACCCGCTCCTTAGCAAGATCCCATCATGACACCAAAAAAAGAATCGAACGTTCTCCAACCGCTCTGTGAGGGTGTGAATGGCACTTACAAGTGGAAAATGAAAATGCATAGTCATTATATTATGAACTACCATTACTTCTATGTCATATTCTAAAATTAACTGCTCCAATTTTTCTTGGATTACCCTAGAAAATACGTCATATTTCTCTTGATCAACTATACCAGAAGTTATGATTTGGTCCTGAAGCGCTTGAAGGGGCTTATTTTCTAATGACAACTCAGGGAGGATTAATACGGGAATATTTTTATCAAATTGTTCTCCTTTTCCCGATATGATTACTATCCTCTTCCCTTCTTCTGAAAGATATCGTGCTTGTTGCAAAATGACCGTTTCAACGCCTCCTACAACTGGAGGGGAGGTGTAGTGGAGTAATGCAATCGTCATCCTGTGTTCCATCCTTAATAGAACTTATCCAAAAACCAATCCTAAAATTGGTGTTAATACAAATTCCAATATTTACAAGGTTTAAAACGTTTTTAAAGAGAAATAATCGTCCATTCAACTTATTAACTTAACTATTTCAATCTCTTTTTGAGCGAGCGTTTCCATTAAGCAAACCCAATCAAGTTGAAACTTTAAATAACTCTTAACTTTGTTCTTTGCATCTCGACCCCAGAATAAAACTTTGATTGCGGTGTATAAGGCATTTTTAGAATCATCTGGATGTTTCCTGATCAAACAATCCAGTGCGAGCAATAAACACGTCAAGAAACCCCGTACTCTCAGATCTTTTCTTAAGAAATATCCCGGATACTGACTCAAAGAGCTCTGAGGAATCTTTAAAAGCTTCACCTTTTCTCTTTGGTATATGAATCTTTTCAAATCACGCCTGATTTGTTCCCAACGGGGTGTACGATGAACTGGCGGCCTGTGGACAATTCTAAGACGAGTATCATAAAGAAATTCAAATCCAAAGTGCTTTGCATTCCAGAGATAGTCTGTATCCTCCCCTCGATAGATGAATGGGTCGAAAGGCACCTCCGTGGCAAGGGCTCGATGGATAACCATGTTTCCGCCAAGTGCCAAAGGGGTTCGTTTTAATCGTTTTCCCGAATTCAAATTATTGAGAACCTGTTGCATGCATTTTCTTTTTTCCCAAAACCTCTCCCACCATTCCCGCCTCTTGAACGTTTTTTGAACGGGTTTCTCAATGTAAACACCTGCAATCCCTCCCACCATTTTCCCTTGGAGTTGGTTTCCAACGTATTCTCTGGCTCTTTTTATGAAATTTTTATCCATCACTATCTCATCATCGTCAAGTAGAATTATAATCTCAGCTCCCATTATATAAGGAATTAATAGGCAAATATTCCTAACATTCCCATAACCCTCCATAGAAAGCCTTTTCGTCAGTTTCTTCGCGATACCCATCTTTTCTAGCTGTCTTCGTAATTCTCTAAGGTGCAAGTTATGGAAATGAGATACATTAAGATCAGGAAATGATTCAACAATTTCTTTGATTTCATGCCAAACCTCTTGTTCTAGTTCTTCATTAGTTACTACGCCTATTATTATGACTTTGAATGAGCCGTTGAGTCTTCGAAGACTTGCAAGTAGTCTTGAGAGGGTCTCGTTATTCTTTGCCTCTAACAGAGTAGGGTGATCGTAGATCTCTGGAAATCCTTCCTTTGACCAATAGGATGGCACAACAATGATATTATCCATGGAACCATCTTCCGGGATTTCTTGATGAAACTATCGAGCTATGGTGGGATGTGATGCTTACTAACATGATGGTAGGAGTTATAAACAACGCATAAAAAAAGAGATCCCCTCGGGTTACAAGGAATATATATTAATTATATAATGCCTTAATACTTCATCTAACATCCATAAGAATATATAAACAGATTATAATTATTTGGATTAATCCTATAATTATGGAAAGGAGAAAAGAAATAATGAAAAATAAAACAGGAAGACTTTTGACACTTAGTGTACTCTTACTAATGATGGCGAGTGGATTTCTTGCGCTGACTCCAGTGAAATCAGCACCCGCAGAAGCTGTTGAATTTTGGACAACAGAAACAGAGACAGACCGTATGTAAATAATCAATAAGATGGCTGGGGTTTTCGAAGGACAGACAGGCATCAAAGTGGACGTTGTAGGCGTTGACGAGAATGATATCCCCGAAACCATGGCAGCTCGTGTGGCTGCAAATGATCTTCCCGATGTAATAGAGATTAGCTATGACTTTGTCGCGGGTTATACAGAGCAAGAGATCCTAGATCCTGTTACAGCAACTGCAGTAATCGATGAGCTAGGACGCGCCACCTTTGGTGAAGGTGCTCTGAACATGGTGACAAATGTTCTTGGTGCCGGTGAAGCAGCAGTTCCATTGGACGGCTGGGTTCAAGGTATTTGGTATCGAAAAGACCTCTTTGATGCAAATGGCCTTAACCCTCCTGACTCGTGGGTCAATATAGAGGCTGCAGCAAAAGCGTTACACAACCCACCAAGCATGTATGGGATCGTTATTGGAACGCATCCCCGCAGGGTCTATACCCAGCAAGTTTACGAACACTTCGCGCTAGCCAATGGTGCCAGAGCTTTTGATTCCGCAGGAAATCTCATCATCGATACTCCTCGTCAGGTTGAAGCCATCCAGTTCTATGCCGACTTGGCTGCATATGCACCTCCAGGATATAATGACTGGAAAGAGGCCAATCAATTATATCTAACGGGTGCCGCTGCAATGATGTTCTATAGCACCTATATCATCGATGATATCTTGGGGCTTCAAGCGAGAGATTGGACCCCCATTGAGGGTTTAGGGGAAAAGACCGCTTTCGCACCTGTCATGGAGGGCGCACATGGGGACAAAGGAACATACGGGCAGCTGAACACTATGGCTATCTGTAAAGATGCAGTCGCAGGGACAAAAGACTGGGTAAAGTACGTCCTTGGCGATGGCTACTTTGACTGGGTGAATATGGCCCTGGTAGGCAAGATGCCTGTCCGAACCACGATCCAAGCAGAGTGGAAGAATAACGAGATGTTCCAACAATATTCAGAGGGATTTGGCGATCAAATAATCAGCGGGTTCAATGCGATAGACCGGTGGGGGCTCGTCGAGGGCAAGGTGTTCCCTGCGGTAGCTGACATTTATGGTGAACTAGTGGTCCCAGAAGCTATTTCGGATGTGATTGCAGGACGAATGACAGCAGCTCAAGCTGCTACCTGGGCGCAAGAACGGATGGAGTATGTCTTAGGTGAACGAGACACACCTCCTTACAAACCGGTCGCGCCTGAAACAGTGGTCAAGACATCAGTAATCACAGAAACAGTGGCTGAAATGGATCCAAAGCTGGGACTCCTTTTTATGCTAGCAGCTGCATTTTACATACCTTTAATGATCAGAAAGCGCAACAAGTAGTCATAGTCATAATAATACATAACACTTGTGTCTCTTCCCTCCTTTTTCCTTTTTTAATAGTTAAAGTATACTAGTTTACGCATATAAAAATCAAATACTTGTCCAAATAATTCATAGTAATTTCTCGCTTGAGTTTAAAATAAATAAAAGACTTGAAGAAATGTGTATGTTGAATCGAACTTTTGATATAAATAGAGTAATCGCAACTCTTAAGAAGAATTCCAAGTGATTCCATGTTAATACTGAATTAATAATAGTTTAAATGGAATTTATATGGGGAACAGAGTGTATACATACATTTATAGTGAGATTTCGCCTGTGAAGCGAACTTTCGGTACAAAAGCGAGGCATAGGTCTAATAATGTCATAATTTATTGTACTTGAATACTTTTGGGATAGCTTGCTTTGATATTTAACACGTATGAGGTGTGAAAAGTGGCTGTGGCTAAGAGCAAAGAGCGCTTCTTGGGTCCTATAACTAGAGAGAAAATCATGAGCGGATTAAGTGCATCACTTGGAGGGATTCTGCTCTTCATCAGTATCAACTTGCTAAGAGTATCTATTGAAGACCTTCTTGTTTTTTTAGGGGGATTGGGCACTTTAGGCATGGCAATACTCTGTTTCTATGCAATGATAAAAGCGTTGAAAGTGAATCCTAATGCTTGGCTCACTTCAGGGCTCCTTCAACCATATATCTTTATTATTGGCTTTTTCCTGCTTTTTGTAACAACTCAACATCTCTTAGGGTTCTTATTAATCATTTTAGTTGCCATCTCAATTTTCATTCTCTATCAAACGAAGGAAAAGTTTGAAGCCACCATGACAATTGAAGCGAAGGAAGCGCGGCTTGCTTACGCTTTAATTGTGCCTACTTTTTCTATCGTAGGAATAATCATTGTTTTTCCTCTTGTTTACAATCAGATAATTAGCTTTCAAAATGTCAATCTTAGAAACTTGGCTGGGGGTGCGCCTTTTATTGGGCTCTCCAATTATCGATATGTTTTGAGAGATCCGGAGTTCATCCGAGTAGTTGTAAGAACTGTGGTGTATGCGCTCTCGAGTACAGTGCTTGCGGTTATCATAGGGCTTGTGGCGGCTTTGTTGATGAATCGGAAGTTCAAAGGACGGGGGCTTGCACGTGCGTTGTTCCTGTTTCCCTACATTGCCCCCGTGGTAGCCCTCACCTTAGTTTGGACTTGGCTGTTGCATCCTGTTTATGGAGTTAGTAACTGGTCTTTACGAGTTATAGGACGTGAACCACCAGCACAAGGAGCTTGGCTTTCAGTCTTTCCTTGGAACTTTATCATTCTAATAATATTCGAAGCATGGAGATATTTTCCATTTGCCATGCTTATGATCCTTGCACAGCTACAAGCCATTAATCCTGAGCTGTACGAAGCGGCGGATGTCGATGGGGCAAGTAACTATCTGAAATTTCGCTATATAACATTACCCGAACTCAAATATGTGATCGCGGTTGTTTTCCTGCTCCGACTTATGTGGAATTTCAATAAGTTTGATGACATTTTCCTCTTGACAGGTGATATTCCTGAGACAACAACCTTACCAATTTTAGTTTACAGATATAGTTTCGGAACGATTCGGTTAACTTTGGGTGTTGCAGCGGCGACAGCGATGTTCATCTTTATTATCTTGGTGGTTTTCCTAGTTAGCTATACTAGGACGGTGTTAAAATGGTAGTTGAAGACTCTAAAACCTTAAAGATTGATTCTGTTTGGTTAGGGATTGAGTGGAAAAGGGTACTGTCTAAACTGGTATTTCTCCTCGTGCTTTGGGGATTCTTATTGGTTGTGGTATTTCCTTTCTACTGGATGTTTATCTCATCAGTTAAAGTCTTTGCAGACCTCTTCATGGTGCCCAACCCGGCGGAAGGAGTGCATCCCGTGTTTTTCCCTACCCGGTTTGATTTTGAAAATACATATCGTCGGGCTCTTATTGAGCTTCATTTCGCGAGATACGCCGTCAATAGCCTGATAGTGTCAGGAATTTCCGTAGTACTGACTGTCGCCTTTGGAACACTCGGAGCATACGCTGTCGCAAGGCTCACTTTCAAAGGAAAGGGATTTGTGTCGAATGCGATCTTAGCAATCTATACCGTTCCTGGAATTCTTTTGATTATCCCTTTGTATGTTTTGATCACCCGTGCTGGCCTTGTGAACTCTCTGGGTGGGCTTGTGATAACATATATGGCTCAGACAATCCCTGTAGCTCTTTATATGCTTGCTGGATACTTCAAAACAATCCCTGTAGAAATTGAAGAAGCCGCTCTTGTGGATGGCTACAGTCGCCTAGGAGTCATTTGGCGGGTTACAATCCCTCTATCACTTCCAGCGATAGCTACTGTTGCACTTTATGTGTTTATGATCACGTGGAATGAATTTCTTTTTGCATTCATAATTCTGAGAGACTCCGACAAGTACACATTACCTATCGGGCTTGCTCATCTCCATCAAATGACCCATGCGGGTGTTTGGGGGCAACTGATGGCGGGTTCAGTCATATTGACGGTGCCTGTCATTGTGTTGTTCCTGACATTCGAGAAGTATCTAGTTCAGGGTCTTACAGGTGGAGGAGTCAAGGGGTGATACTATGGCAAATGTCAGACTGAAGAATGTGACGAAAAAATTCGGAGATATTGTTGCGGTAAATAACCTAAATCTTGACATTGCTGACCAAGAGTTTTTGGTACTGGTGGGTCCATCGGGCTGTGGCAAGTCCACCGCCCTTCGTATGGTCGCAGGACTTGAAACTCCAACTGAAGGGGAAATCTACATCGGTAAAAGACTAGTGAATAACTTACTTCCAAAACATCGAGATATAGCTATGGTATTTCAGTCATATGCGTTATATCCTCACTTAACTGTCGCCCAGAACCTCGCATTTCCCCTTATGGCACGGAAGGTTCCCAAAAATGAGATGGTTGAGAAAGCAAAGGAAACTGCTAAGCTACTGGGAATTGGGGACCTGCTTAATAGGAAACCAAAAGAACTTTCAGGCGGGCAAAGGCAACGGGTTGCCCTAGGCCGATCACTCATAAGAGAACCGAAAGTATGGCTCATGGACGAGCCACTATCGAATCTTGACGCAAAGCTTCGAGTGCGAATGCGAGCTGAATTGAAGCAGTTACAAAAAGAGCTGAAAATCACTACTATCTATGTAACACATGACCAAGTCGAAGCGATGACAATGGGTGACCGGATTGCAATTCTGAGGGACGGGCTACTCCAACAGCTAGGAGATCCGACAGAAGTATTCAATAAACCGATTAATGAATTTGTTGCTGGTTTCATTGGCTCACCACCCATGAATTTTAATGAGACGACGATTATTGAACGTAACGGGAAAATTGCTTTAGATTTATCGGATTTTGAGTTACCATTACCTCAACATATCGGTGATATGATTCGAGATCGCGTGGGATCTACCGTCACCATGGGGATCCGCCCTTCTGCTATCTATGATCGGACTTTGCACAAGGAAGCTACCCTAGAAAATATATTTAAAGCTCATGCATATGTTGTCGAACCAATGGGTGATCAGATTCATGTCCATTTCCGAATTGGATCAGCAACATTCGTAGCAGTCTTCCCACCCGAGTCCAAGGTGACCATGGGAGAAGATATCGATGTGTTCTTTGATGTGAATAGGGTTTACATCTTTGATAAAAAAACAACAAAAACCATTGTTTAACAATCGAAGTGTTGGTACGTTTTAAATACTGGGCATGTACGAAGGATTAGTATATTCGTATTCTATCCAATATCTTTTCAGATGGAGTGTTCATAAAGAGCAGTCAATATACTTTTCATTTCAAGAAAGGCATTAGCTTGTTCCAAGATTTCTTGCTCAGCTTGTTCTGTGTTCAAATCTTGGGTTGCCACAATAAATTGTGCTGTTCTCCCGTTCCAGAATGGAATTAACGAATCGAGAATTCTTTCTTTCTCAGAGAACGCCGCTATATTATAGCGGTAACAATAATTGTAGACTGTTTCGATCCAAGTTTTGCAACTAATCCCATCTGCAGGTAATTCCTTTTCAATTTTCGTTATTAATTGCTCTGGTAGAACCCTAGTTATCACATCTTGATTTTTTGTGTATTTTGATCTAAATTTTTCTAGGAGAGCAGTGAGATCAACGTCAAAAGATTCTGGTTCGCGTGGCTCTGAATATTTGAAGGTTGGTACATCTTCAACACTTGAAACTCCCTTCCAAACAGCCCGATAGATATTGACCATTCGAAAAAGCGTTCCAACCACCTGTTTGAACATGGGGGACAGTTCGGCTGCAGGATCTCGCGGATCGTGGATCTTTGCTCCCAAGACGGCTTGGCATGGCTTCATTTTTTCTGCAAGGACTGTCGTTGTCATCCAAATGTCGATTCCAAACTTGTATGGAAATTCTTCTTGAGATAAATACGTTGAATTAGCTTTTTTTGACCAACTGAAGTCTCCTCCAATAGGTTGTCTTATGTTTTTTCCATATAGCGCTCGTGTTAGAGGATATGCAATGTTATTCGTGATCGTTGCATCATATTTGTAACGATAGTAGTAAGGAGTAACGAAATCAAAGTCTCTCTCTAATATGAGTGACACAAAGGCATCAATCCAATCTGGACGAATACTTCGCAGATCTGCATCGAGCATTATTCCAACTTTGGCTTTCAAGAGATCGATAACTTCAAAGAGTAAGCCGATAGCAGTTCCTTTTCCGCTTGGACCCTTATAGACGCTGGTAAACGTTGGAATAGAACATACTTTAGCGAAGTTCTCGACGATTCTCCTGGTTCCATCCTCCGAGAATCCATCACTATTAATAATGATTGCATCGAAATCTGAAAAATAAGCTTTTAGGCCGTCTGTTACCTGCTGCAGTACAAATTCTATCGTATCTGCGTTATTTTTCGATGGTATGCCCACAACTATATCACATGATCCAATTTCATCGATTTTCCGTAAGAGAATCTCTGGAACAAACCGCATCTTGGATTTCTCCTGGTATTCCTATTAATGAGTGAGATCCACTAATGATGAATTTATGATGATTGAAGCTTCATCGATGATGACAAAATATTGAATGAGTAATGAAACCAATCATTAAAATTGTAAATTGCAAACCAACCTTGAACATATGTTATATCGGTCATAACTGTTTTTGTAAATGTTTCTCTCGAGAAAATAATAAATATAAGGGTGTCCTAATTTCCTTGGGACAAAAAACCATCTAGAGAACAACCATATTGTTAATCAACTAGGGATGTTATGCGGAAGTCGAAGGAGTTGAATATGGATCTTAATTACAATGTTGTGGAAAAAAAATGCAGAGAACTATTACAGAAAATAGCCAATGCACAAATTGAATCCAAAAAAACTTTATATGATGCAATAAAAGTAGCAGGATTTTCAGAAGTTGATGTGATATCTGCCATCCTTCAAAGCCTTTGTAAGAAAGAGGGCATTAAACCTAATGTTTTTTCAGAAGAAGACGAATTAATAGAAAAAATGGCATGTGTTTACTGGAATGACCTTTCATGGGTTGAAGAACAGGATTCTCGCATTGCCAAGCTATTTGAGATCGCGAAATTACTTTATTTATGGGGAATTTTCGACTTAGAAGACTTTCGCCCTATAGCCCGGTTCTACTACCACATGAGTGAGGAACGGGAGGAGAAACAACATAATATTACGCAAACATTTCTTTACAAAGCGGATCAAACTGGGCTTCAAGGGGAGGAGCTGATGCATTTTATACGTGATAATTATGAGTTCACTGGGATTCCGATTCCTACTCCAATAGAAATCGCGTCTGATGCGATTCAGCTTGGTATAAACTCGTTAGATCGACTTATAGAGGAGGATAGATGTTGTCAATTTCTCCGACTTCTTGAAAATCGTTTTCACTTCTTACCTGAATTAATTGTAGGGCGAAACTTTCAAGAAATCATCTCAGAGGCACATTTATGGTTATCCCACTCGAAGGCAACCCGAATTTTAAATGAATTCTTAAACCGGGCTTTAACTCTTCTTAAAGTAAAGATCGATGAGGATCAAATTTCATTTGAACAAGTCCTAAAGGATGCTGAATCCGTTTTTAGAGAGATAGGATTAACAGACGTGGCGCATGAGCCATTACCGATAACCTTTGAGACGATCTTTCAAAAATTGGGCCCTATTGTCAAACCATCGAAACCTCTTAGCCCATCTCGATTCGAATCCATCCCGAAAGGCGCGCTTAATCACTTATTGGGCCGAATATCCTTTGCTACACCGATAAAAAAGGTGGAGCTTGTATTTCTTGGGGGTGGAGCCATTGGTCGCAGTGGCATCCTCATTATCACTTCCAATGGCTCTGTGCTCCTCGATTTTGGCTATGCTTTAACGAATTCGCAAATCCCTCGATTTGTTCCAGAATTGCGGTTCCTTGATGCTGTTTTGATTACACATGCACACTTAGATCATTCTGGTGGGCTGCCTATCCTCTATCGCGCAACTGGGTATCAAGGACCTTGGTATGGAGCCCCCCTCGCGCATGAACTTACAAGACTCTTGCTCGCAAATAGTTCGGAGATACTAAAATCTACATTCAGTAACTCTCTTCTATATACCCATTCAATCTTTAAACATGTAACCAGGCCAAATAACTTGTCACGAGTGCACCAAAACTTTATCCCACTACAACCTGGCAAACAAATCGAAATCGCTCCCGATGTGTTAGTGACTCCAGTTCCTGCTGCCCATGTCTACGGCTCACTTGGCTACTTAATAGATATCGTAGGGAATACAATTTACTACACAGGCGATTTCAATCTAAATCCTACTAGCCTTTTCCCAGATGCTATCGAACACGAATTACCTATAGATGCCGATTTCACCATCTTTGACGGCACATATTATGGAACCCCCCCCTTTGATTACACCTCTGCCGATCAAATCCTGAGTGAGATTGTGCAGAAGACGGATCGAACTCTCATTCCTGCATTCTCCCTTGGAAGAAGCCAAGAAATCTTGCAGAGATTAGAAAATGCGGGACTCACTCAAGAAAAACGTGTGATCCTTGTTGGTATGAGTGCACGCATTGCCCGATTAGTTGGGCTGAATGGCAACTACGAATTACATGAAAGAGGCACTCCTCCCTTTGAAAAAGACACCGTTATTATTTCCGGTTCAGGGATGTTATCTGGTAGAAGCGTCGCGGGGATCCTGCTCCGAGAAATTCGCCGTGATCCGTCTACGGGAGTTGTCTTGTGTGGGTGGATGGCAAAGAAAAGTCTCGGATGGGATTTGCTGCATGGGAAGATTAGCCATCAATGTCAGGTTGGCTACGCGAGGATCAGCGCTCACTCCTCTTCAGATAAACTTGGGTGGTTTATTGATCAACTATCTGGCCAGAAAATAATGGTGCATTCGCCTATTCATGCCTCCGATGTGACCCATGAAAATGTAATCCGACCGGAGTATGAAACCCGCATCCGAGTTGCATAGAAATAAATTTATTTGCATCCACTTCCACTTACTTCTATTATGAACACGAAGACCTTATCCTCTTTATTTGTTAATATATTCTGAAGAATATGCAAACATATGTGCCCTATTGTGTAACGCGAATGATATAGAATGTGAAAGTTTTCCAGTTTTTCCAGAGATCGTCCAACTTTTGAGACTAGAAAACTTACTAAGAAGGTGTTTTACAGCTTCTTAAGAAATAATTTTACATATTCTATTTATTACAAATGCACATCTTGGTTTTTCCATCATATCATATGTGATCCAGCTGTAAATAGTTCTATTTTGAGGTTAAAATACCTGTTCTGCCAATCTGTTTCCAAATAACCGCATTACACGACGTTGCAAGCTCTTGAAGGATAATCTCTGGGTTTTCTAAGGGTTTGAGGACTTTAATCTTAATAACATCTTTCATTTCAAGTTGATTCGCAATTTCTTGAATCAACGACGGAGTAATTCCTTTCTTCCCCACTTGGATGGCCGCAGATTTCCGTAAGGCACTTTTTAGCTTTTGATCCAGCTCTTTTCCTGATTCGTCCTTCATGTAAGTTCCCACAAGGGATAAATAATAAAATAGCTCATGATATATATCTGGAATGAGGCAAATACTCTTCTTTGCCGTTCACCTAAGCTTTAAATGAAATCACATCGATATTTCCTCCATCACATCGAAATTAGCCTCTATTTTTCAGAGGAATATTGTACCAGACGCATCGCTTAGCAAAAAGATTAAAGGCGAGCGCGTTAAAGGCACCCGGTTCCCGGAACGTGTGTGTGCGTATTTTGATGGAATAATCAGGCAAAGTGGAGGCATCCAGTTGAATTTCAATGAATTATCTACAAGTGTCGTGGAGAAGCTCGAAAAGACCGTTGGGAGTAAATACATCACAACGAACAAAGCTATTCGGTATAGTTACCTTTCAAAAGGTATCATGGGTCTCGATGCGATTCCCCCAGAGGCTGTTATCCGCCCGAAAAAAGTTTCGGAAGTCCAAGCAATCCTGCAAATCGCTAATGAAAATCGAATTCCAGTTACTCCAGCGGCAGGCGGGCTAAGTGGGGGCTTTGCATTACCACAAATTGAACCCGCAGGAATTCTTCTTGATCTTTCCCGCATGGATCAAGTAATGGAGGTTGATACAAACAATCGATATGTGATTGTCGAACCAGGAGTACGAACAGGTGCAATTTGGGCATATTTTCGGAAGTACTACCCTGAATGGGCCCCTCCTGTTCCAGATGGAGCTCCTCCTTCGGCTACTATTCTTGGCGATGCTATTGAACGTGGCTTCAGCCTCGTGACGGGCGCCTTTGGACCTCAAGCTGATCTTATCATGGGTTTAGAAGTCGTCCTTCCTAATGGAGACCTCTTTCGTACCGGTTCATGGGCTCTTTCTGAGGGGGGAAATGGATTCAAACCATTCTACCGATGGGGAGCTGGTCCCAACTTTGATGGACTCTTTCTTGGCAGTCAAGGAACAATGGGTATTATCACAAAAGCAGCTATTCGAATCGTTCCTCATCCTCATGTGAAAACAATTGTTGTTTACGGTCATTCATCTGTCGAAGCAGTGCAAGATGCCGCGTTACGCGTTATGAAATATGAATTGGGGATTGCCGATAACTTGGTAATGGTTCAAGGCGGAAACTGGCCCCTTGTCATGACCCGTTGGCCTGAAAAAAAGATACCAAAGGGGTATCAGTTCTACCAAAAATTAGGAATTCCAGAATGGTGGCAGAACTTTGAGATTTGGGCCCATTCGGACGAAGAGCTCGAATTTATCAAAAAACGAATTGCAGAGGAAATGGAACGATACGGCGAAGAGACTGGCAACCACCCTGTTCAGCAGCAACTTCATCCCAAACAAATTGCTAGTCGATTGAAGAAACCGAATCTCATTGCAATCCCGTATGCACTCTATCGTGGCGGTTTCTTGTTCATCACTTGGTACACTCCCTGGAATGAGAGTGCCGAGATGAGTAAGTATTACGTTAGCAAGATGGAAGAGTTTGACATCCCCCCAGTTATTTGGATCGCATCGATCGACCATGGTCGCCAAGCAATCGTCATGCCAATAGTCTGTTTCGATTCCACCAATCCTATCAGTGTTGAAAAAGTCCGGGAACTGGATCGGGTCACCTCCGAATATTGTTACAACCAAGGTTGGCTCAACTATCGCCCCAACCCGAAAATTCATGCACCACTTATGTGGGAAAGGGCTCCAACGTATTTCAAATACTTGAAAGCTATGAAAAATCTCTTGGATCCTAATGGGATCCTCCATCCGGGGCGGTTGGGTTTTTAGAGGTGTATGCGATGAGTCGAGTTGCTAAGTATAAGAAAGAAATATATCAATGTATTCAGTGCCGCTCGTGCTATTTTGCGTACTCGGGCGAACCCGATCGGAAAGGAATCGGGGAATACAAAGGCGAGCTTTATGAAGGTATAGTTGATGGCTGCCCTGCTCAACATACCTTTGAATGGAATGCTTATGCTAATGCTGGTAAAATGTGGATCGCACGTGGCGTATTAGAGGGCGATTTGAAGCTAGAAGATCAAGAAGGCATTCAGATCCGAGATCTGCTGATGCCATGCATTGTGTGTGGAAACTGCCAAATCCAATGCGAAAATAAGATCCCTACTGTGGAGATCATTGAGGCCCTCAGAGCCGACCTTGTAGATGCTGGTATTCCCCTGCTGGAAAAACACGAGTTCTTTGGCAATGCGGCGCTCGAAAAGCACAATCCTTATAATGAACCCCATGAAAAGCGAACTGAGTGGCTCCCTATCGATGCATGTAAAGATAATGCAGATGCAGAAATCGGCTATTTTGTTGGTTGTACGGCATCCTACAGACAATTTAAGGTCTCTCAATCAGCAGTAAGCCTTATGAAAAAAGCTGGAATCGATTTTACCGTGTTATCGGATGAAATCTGTTGTGCTTCACCTTTATTAAGGACTGGCCAAATGGATCGAGCGCATGAACTCATTGCTACAAATATGGAATTGTTTAGCCGCTTCAAAACTCTTGTATTTAGTTGTGCAGGTTGTTATCGAACGTTCAAAGTTGATTATCCCAAAATCACTGGAAAACCCCTCCCATTTGAAGTGAAACATATGGTAGAGTTTTTTGACGAGTTGATGGGAGCTGGGAAACTCGAGGTTGAGAAACCGTTCAATAAAGTCGCAACGTGGCATGACCCCTGCCATTTGGGCCGACACATTGTGACCGACATGGAACAAGATATGCTCACTGAATCGCAGAACTGGATGACAGATCAACGGAAGATCAAAAAGGCGATGGCTGAATGGTTTAACCATCCCCGCAATATCATTGCAAAGATCCCAGGGCTGGACTTCCGCGAGATGTACCGTATCAAAGAGAATTCGTATTGTTGTGGCGCTGGTGGCGGTGTTAAGGCTGGCTACGCCCAATTTGCTGTGGACACGGCGGTGGAGCGCGTCCACGAGGCCGAGGCCACCGGGGCCGATATCCTACTGACGACCTGCTCATTCTGCTACTACAACTTGTGGGATGCCGTGCAGAAGGCGGGGTCCGATATCCAAGTTATGGACCTATTTGAGCTCCTCGACCAGCTAGTGTGATTAGTTCCTTGATGAATAAATGTCCTTTAAAGGGGGGGTTGTGTCCAACCCGCCGAAGATGTGTCCTTCGCCCGAACCTAACCACGAAGCGGATGGCTCATCCAGAGTCCGGGGATCATCCTTCTCGACAGGGTAAGGAATTTCATACGGGTCTCTTGCTTGGAAGAGTCTTTTTATTAGGGATTTCCCTTGGGAGGGAATCGTTTTGTCTAAAGAACACTGCATAATCTGACACTGAGTCTTTTCAGTTTTCCTGAATTTGTTCAACGACATCATTTATGGTTAGGTGATCTAACCATTTCCCTCTATCTTTTGTGTAATCGCCTTCTCCCAAGTCAAATTGTTGGAGAAACTGGATCATCCCTACAGAACCTTAGGCGGTGGCTAAGGCCTCAAAGCCTTTCATCCGAATTTCATACGGGCTCAACACTGTCATTACAGAACCTCCATTAGCCATGTTAAAGGGTTAGTTACTTTTACATGAATCGCGTCTCGCTTTTGCTGGCATTTTATGAGCAATAGATCATCGGTAGTAAGAAATACATCTACCTTCCCTTGCTCTGCATAAGTTAAATGTAAAGTATTAATAGACTTAATTCCATATTCCTGAAAGGTTTTAGCGCGGTTAATTATCTGTAAATAATCTTAGTTATTTCGGTTGTAAGTCTTGACAGGATTAATACTTTCATTCTACGGTCAGGATCCGGAGTGCGAGAAAGTTCGTAAACAATAAATTCACTACCAATCATTTGCCATTTCGACAGAACTAAAAGTAGCACTTGTTTTGTTTTGTGAGTAATACCAAAACAGTTTGAACCTATTGACGACTGAGCACGAAGCAGGAATCAGCCCCAATTGGCGATCCCCAACAAGAACGAGCGTAAGGTTTCAGTGGAGTTAGTTTTTAAAAGTGGTTAAAAAAATTCCACTAATTTTATGATGTTGTTCTACCATTTTGACTCTATCCCCTTTAGTTTAAAAAAAGAAAAGATCAGGTGGAGAACTCCACCTCATAGGAATTTTAATTCTTGCGAACTAAAATCGTCTTGGTCGATGCTTTTGATAACAATCCCGACAATAGACAGGTCGCCGGCCATCCGGCTTGAATGGAACTTCGGTTTCTTTGCCACAATCGGCACATGTTACTTTATGCATTTCTCTTACGTCTCTATAAGACATCTACTATATTTCTCCTTGTTGCACCCGCATCCTGCGGGCGACAACAGACTAACTCTCACAATATATATTTAAACATGCGCATTACACAATGATTCACTGAGGATCCATTCCTTATCCCTATCTGTAACACTCTGCTGCGTTTCCACACCATCAAATTCAGATACCACAAAATATCCTTTACACGTCGAAGAATCGCTAACTCTTCCTTTTCAAATATTATTCTTTCTATTTAGATCTCTCTGGGAACACTGGAAAGCCACTGGGCACCATCTTTGGTTACAACCACATTGTCCTCAATTCTTACCCCAAATTTACCGAGTAGATAGATTCCTGGTTCAATAGTATGGGTCATACCCGCTTTGAGCTTCCTTTTATTCCCGTTAACAATGTAAGGGTGCTCATGAACTTCTAATCCAAGTCCGTGCCCGAGACGATGTGTGAAATATTCGCCAAAGCCTTCCGATGTAATCAGATCTCGCGCCATTTTGTCAAGGTCTTCACAAGGTACCCCCTCACGCAGCTTTTCGAAAGCTGCGCGATTAGCTTGAAGAACGAGGTCATAGATCTGTTTAAACTTCTCAGAAGGGTCACCGATTACGGTTGTAATTGTAATATCTCCATGATAACCCGCGACGGTTGTTCCAGCATCGATAAGTAGGATATCATTTTTTTCTATGGTGCGATCTGAGGCGGAGCCATGAGGGATGGCAGAATTTGGCCCTGATTGCACTAAACAGAAGGCTGGTACTGGCTCTCTGGATAGCTTAAACAGATTTTCTGAAATGATTCGTCCCACTTCTGACTCTGTCATTCCAACTGAAACCTGATCAATACTTTTAACAATTCCTTCAGCCGTGAGAGAGCTCGCTTGCCGCATGAAAGTGAGTTCATCTTGAGATTTGGTGATACGGGCCTTTTCCATTATTGAGCTGCCGTTAACGAATTGGGTTTGAGGTAAGACGGCTGCGAGTCGAGAATAGAATTCAAACCAAAACTTTGGGTCGAGGCCAATGGGAGAAGAGGTCAGTTCAAGATCTGCTAAACATTTTCCCGCAAGTTCGAACGGATCATCATCTTCTTCCCACGTTCGGATATCTGTAATAGAGGTGGATCTTCGAATACGTTCTTCTTCAAAGCTCGGGCAGACAACAATGGGGTCCTGCTCAATAGGGATGATGGCAGTGATGAGCCGTTCGCTGGGATCCACTTGGAGACCGGTCGCATAATATAAATTGGGCCCTGGAATCAATATCAAGGAGGAAATATTTTCCTCCCTCAATAAATTTGTGAGTTTCTTCCGATTTTCAGCAAATAATCTACTTTTAAACATGATAGAGCCTCGTCATCAGCTTGTCCCTTATTCAGATTTATCTTTTTGTGAGGTGGAATCCCATGAATTTCTCCTACTGATCTGGTGTTCGGAGTAATAAAATCAAAAATAGTCAGATCATTAGAAAAAGTTTTGTGATAAGAGGGGGTACCTTTTAATGTAAAAATAGGATATATTTAATTTTGAAAGTGAGCTAAGTAAGATGAATTCTAAACAAAAACTAGGCCGATTTATCGCGCCTAGCATCTTACTTTTCCCATTCCTTCAATCATTGTACCTTTGTCCCTTCCCCTTGCCTTGGATTGTTTGCGGCGAATGCCCGATATTCTCCTGCTTAATGAACCCCAAAACAACGCCGATTAGAAGAATTCTCTTAGTTAATTTTCTGGTAAGTGGACTTCTGGTTGGAAAAGCCTTTTGTTCATGGACTTGTCCTTACGGCGCACTTCAAGAAATTGGTTCCACTTGTGCCAGAAAGCTAGAAGGGATCAATCCACTTCGGAAAGATTTAAGGATCATTAAGGTTTTCTTTGGGTTCTTCGCTTTCTTAATTGCCTATGGCCTTGCTTATCCGATCTTATTGGGATTTTTCTCACCGCTATTTGACCTATCCTTTATTCTTGACCCAATCTACATTGTCGGTGTAACTCTGACTTCAACTATCTTAACAGTTCCGTGGATCTTCTGGGTTCTCAGAGTATTTACCTTCACATTTTTCTTGGGTCTATCCATATTTATGCGGAGATCTTGGTGCAAGATCTGCCCACTTGGGACCATTTTAGGCCCTTTCAACAAGGTAAGCCTGATTGGATTGAGAGTTAACCGAGATAAATGTGAAGGGCACAAACGGTGTTCCTTGGTATGCCAAATGGATCTAGAACCCCTACGGAATGGTTTGAAGAGCGTGGATTGCATTAGGTGTCTAGATTGTGCTCATGCATGCGGACCATCAGCGATAGAGGTTAAATCCCATTTCTTTAATTGGAGGAAAGCACGTTGAAAAGTGGAAGACGGGATTTTCTTAAGTTTGCACTCCTAACAGCATTTGCCGGATTGGTATCCATTGCCGCAATTCTATTTGGGGAACCACAGTTAGAAAGATTTGTTTCTGAAATCAAGCTGAGAGGTGGAGTCAAGGTGATTATAGATAGGGTTAAGTTACCGTCACCGAAGCTTAAGGGTGAGCTGAGCGTCGAAGAGGCGATTGCTAGGCGGAGGTCGCGAAGAGATTATCTGAACGAACCCATCAAACTCGAAGAACTGTCCAACCTGCTTTGGGCAGCTCAGGGGATCACCGAGCCTGTAAATAAGTTTAGAACCGCTCCATCAGCAGGTGCAACTTATCCCCTAGAAGTTTACGTTGTCATAAGAAAAGGTGGAGTTGAGGAATTGAGTGAGGGGTTGTATCATTACAATCTCTATGAACACGTCTTAGAGAAGTACATTGAGGGTGATTTATCAGAAGAACTTAGTTCCGCAGCGGTGAGTCAAGAATGGGTCAGAAAAGCTTCAATAAACATCATCTTAACCGCCATATACGAAAGGACAACCGAGAGATACGGGGAGAGGGGAAAACAATACGTCCATATGGAAGTTGGCCACGTGGGAGAAAATATTTACCTTCAAGCGGAGAGTCTGGAACTAGGAGCTGTAGTTATAGGCGCATTCTATGACGATTGGATTCAACGATTGCTGAAGTTACCGGGTAAGGAAAAACCACTCTATATCATTTCTGTCGGTAGACCAATATAAAACATCGCTGTTAGAAAGTAAATTGCTTTAACCTTAGAAATTGCTGTGGAATTGCCTATTATTTTCACACCTCTATTGAAATTGAATCAGTTGCTTCCCTCATTTACTAGATAATTTTATAGTATCGCATTGAGGTAGCGATTATAAAAGTTGTTTGACACCAAATATAAAAACTCTTTATAAACTCCGGTTAAAATACGAATTCGCTCGGAGAGCCCGTGGAACAATTTTTTAATCCCTCCAAAATAGAGGGTGCCGAAAATGGAGCTCGTTCACTTGTAGGATTAGGAAGTCCGTTCCGACCTCCTTGGGTCGCACCCGAAGGCGCGACCCTTCCCCAACTCACGAGGAGTTTAAAAAGGGGTGAGGAACTTTCGTGAGACGGGGATTCCTTCGCAAATTCAGTGATGGAAAATCTTTAAACCTTGCTAAAAAATCCAGAAACACCGGTGTTTCAGGCGAATCCGGACCGGAATGGGCGAATTCAAATAGTTTGGAGTATTGATAAAGGATTTAAAAATGAGTTTTTAAAGGTCTAATAAGATAAAATTGTGTCATCTCTTACTAGAATGTCCTCCAAAAGAGAGTTTGAGCATTTTTCGTTGTGACATTCGCGATGTCTGCCAGTGAAAGCTCCCGTAGTCTTGCAATCTCTCTTGCAGCATACTTGACATTCTTTGGGGTGTTTTTCTTCCGCCCTCGGATAGGTGAAAGAAAAGGACTATCGGTTTCGATTAGAAGATGGTCAAGAGAAACTTTCATCGCTACCTCTCTAAACTCCTGACGATAAGTAACAGCAGTTGGAATGGAAATAAAAAAGCCGTTTGCACAAGCGAGGGAGACTTGATTTACTCCCCCAAAACAATGTAATACGACCATCGTTTCGGCATATCGCGAGAGGAGTTGCACCACCTTGGCTTCAGCGCCTCTTGAGTGGATCACGAGTGGTTGATTCTGCGCATTGGCTAGTTGAATCCCTCGGAGGAAGAGCTGTTCTTGTTGTTCATGTAATGCTTTATCTCTTACACGGTAGTAATCTAGACCTATTTCTCCTACCGCATGAACTTTCTGAATTTTTTCTTCTATTTCTTGAAAAGCCTTCTCTACTTTTATTTTATGAACGTACGTAGGAGAAATTCCAAGGGCAATCCTGATAAATGTTGGTTCCGCTGCAACAAGATCAATAAGATATTGATACTCATCTGGGTCCAGCCCAATCACAACAATTCCAGCTAAAGACTTCTTAGATTCCTCAATAATCTTCAATGGGTCTTTGAACCATTTCGGAGTTAAATGAGCATGAGAGTCTATTAACTTCATAAAAAGCTCACTCTCTGGATGTCAAAATTCTCTCGACTTCTTTATTGTCTTTGTGACACTTTATCTCTTTAATGAACAACCTTTATGGAAATATACGCTTCAACAATTTTCATTCAATTAATGTAATATAAGTACAAATGTTCATAAAAACTGAAAACCTGCTTAAACCAACAGAAAATAAGCCTTTGCGAAAAGTCCTGCAAGAATTGCACATGCCGGGACAGTTAACCCCCAAGATAAGAGAATTGCGCGTAATGTTTCTAGTTTAATTTTTTCTCGTGCTGCAACACTGACTCCCACAAACGACAATACCAATACATGGGTTCCTGAGAGTGGCAAGCCGGCTCTCGTGCCGAAAAACATAATTAACGCGGTTGAAACAGATGACGAAAATGCAGTAGAGGGAGACAGGTTCGTGAGATTTTGCCCCAATTCTCGTACAACCCTCCTTCCCACTACGAGTAAACCAGTGCCCATTCCTATCCCCCCAAGTATTAATGCAGTTCCCGCAAGCTCGGGACCAGCCTGGAATAGTGGCGCTGTTGCATTAGCTACATCATTCCCACCACGAGAAATAGAAGTCACTATAACCACGACAAATGTTCCCTTTGCAAGCCATCCTTCAAACCGTTCTCGCTCCCGAAGTCCCTTAGCTCTCGATAAAAGGTAACGAGATATCCCTTTATACGAGAGAAAGGCAATTACAAACCCAATAATGGGTGAAATCGCCCAAGAAAGTAAAATCCGAAACAGAGTAGGCCAGTTGATAGTGTGTAATCCCCCAAGCTGCCAAATCCCAATACCTAGCATCGCTCCAACAACAGCTTGCGTCGTGCTCAAAGGAGTACCAAACCAACTAGCTAAGATCAGCCACACTGAAATCGAAATTAGTACGATTAAAACTAGTTCCATTGTAAAACTACTGTGAAATTCCTCCTCAACCATGTTCTTCCCTATTGTTGTTGCAACTGATCCGCCAAAGAAGATGGCACCAAATGCACTGAGCATCGCCCCTAACATTACCGCAGTCGTCAGTGATAGTGCACCACAGCCTACTGTTGGAGCTTGCGATTCATCATTCGCTCCGATCGCGAATGCAACAATAAACGCAATGAGAATAACGAGCCAAATCAATAAAACCATAATAGAACCCTCCTTTATTTAATTAGGCGTGGTATTAGACGCGATATTTGATTACAAGAAGACGAACAAGGTCTGCCGTTTCCTCCGCTTTATCAGCAATCAGCGCAATTCTACGTGTTAATTTCACAATGAAGTTCACATCACGGCCTCTTAGCTCTTCTTGATAGGCATCTTCAATTATCTCATAATGTAGATGGACTGCCGCCGTTCTTGCCTTTTCGCAGGCTCTTGCTTTTTCCCACGCCTCATCATAATCCTCAAGAAGCTCTTCTATTGCTTCAGCAAGTAATTCTGTCGTTTCAATCATGTGTTCTGAGAGCTGAAGGAATTTGTTTTGAAGTTCTGCTGGTACAGGAGGCATATGAGTCCGCATAAGACGTGCTGAAATTTCTGCTCGATCAACAATGTCGTCTATATTGTTAATTAACGAATATTGGTCTATAGCCATATATGGTAGCGACCGAACTGTAGCGAGTGACATCATAATATGATCCTTGAGTTCATCGATCTCTACCTCGCGTTTAATGACATCATTAGCGTATTGTCTTACTTTCTCTGCGTTACCTGCAACAAAAGCTTTAATCGTTTTATGTAATACTTTACAGGCTTCTAAAACGTGTTTAGGAAACGTTTTATAAATAAGATCCGAATCAATCTTAACAGATTTGCCAATTTCTTTAAAGGACATGATTAAGCCTCTATCTTAATTGGATTGGGTCTTTTTGGATCATTAGTCATTGGTGCTCTATAACTAGTTTATCAAATATAAAATAATTTGCCGAATCAATCCGAACTTCATTATAAAGCCGGAGATCTTGCTCAACTTGCTCCTGATCATTATTATCCCATCTATCCTATAAGGGTAGAGTTCCCAACCACAGTTCAGGTTTCCCCACTTTAGACTGAATAGACACGATGGTCTGAACTGGCTCTTCCTTGAAATATAGACGCGTCAGACGGATTATGAATTGGTTGCCACACTCTTGACAGCGGACTTTATAATCGACAATTTCTCTCTCCGCAAGAGACATGTCCTTTCTTGGAATACCTTGCTTTGCTGCCGTTCTAGTTATTTTTTTTTGAATTAAGGTAAGGTTCTCCTTTGAACAATCCGAGCATATCTTGAGTGGGACGGATTCCATTCCTCGACGCCCCAAGGGAACATAGACGGTGTCTGGTAATTCGTCCAAGTCAGAGGAGTATTCCTCTATTGTCCCCTCTTCATCATTACTTTTTGGTTGAGGGGAATCCTTCTCATTCAAAACCACATACCTCGTTTATCAGATTATTTCATTGCTGGGATTAACT
Organism: Candidatus Heimdallarchaeota archaeon; assembly: GCA_046761065.1. Lineage (GTDB taxonomy): Archaea > Asgardarchaeota > Wukongarchaeia > Wukongarchaeales > JBHIFL01 > JBHIFL01. The sequence goes on along the minus strand of JBHIFL010000034.1, from coordinate 19,798 downwards.
AAACAAAGGAACATGTCTATCCGCCAAAGAAGTGTTTTTTATATCTTCCTTTACGCTTTCTGAGATCACCTCTCACAATTCATAAGCGAGTACCAATTCATTTTTTTCAAGGGATTGCGAACCTTTCTATCTCATCTTCTTTTGTTTCCAAGGTATAGAGGATTTTGGCTCCCAAAGCGAAGTGGGTGATAATTGCTGGTAAGTTATCATTCTCATGCGTTATATAGAGCTTCTTAACATTGTTCTCCTTCGCAATTTCCTTAAGTTTCCGGATCATTGTTGAAAATACCCCTTTTCCCAGAAATTTAGGATGGATAGCCATTTCTCAAAACTGAATCGCCATTTCTTCCATCTTATCAATGGTAAATACAAAATCGAGATAACCTGCCTGCTCTTTATTGATGTAGACACAAAGAGTCTTAACCTTGTACTCAGGGTGACTATAAACATAAACTGGAGACAGGTCCCTTTCATAATCTAGATAAAGCCGTTCTGGATGAGGGCAGCTTGTCATGATTTCTAACAGCTTAAACATTGATCTTTCTTTAGGATCTTGTTCCATCTTATCGCAAACTTCTATCATTACGTTTTTCTGATCAAATCGCTTAATATGTTTCTTGTTTATCAATAAAAATCGAGTACATTCGCAGTAGACATATTCTCCATCAATTGAACATCTATAATGGGCTATATTTCCGCAACTGCAATTAGGAATCTCCATTTTATGTGTCAATTTCTTATCAACCTAAAAGGTCTTTGAGGGTTAGTATCTTGATCTTACAACTTATTTTTGCCAAATGCTATGCTGTTCTAAGATCAATAAAAGGTATAGCTACCCCTTAAGGGGGACAGTTACTTAATGAACTATCTTATCCAGCTATAACAACAGTTCCTGTGAAATTAAAATTATTAAATCAAATTAAATATGCATTAGGCTTCAAACAATTCTTATTTAAAGCTCTAGGATTTTAGAAGTCAACAAATGCTCACAGAAATTATGAGGTGTCTAGTATGAACGATATGAAATCAATGTTAGTAGAAACTCTAAGAGGGAATAATGCTCATGAAGAGCCACTCCAAGCTCTTGAGGGACTAGATGCGGAACTAGCTTACCACATGATAGCAGAAGGTATTCTTTCATGTTGGGAGATCTTGTAACACATGAATTACTGGTAGGAACTGGTCTTAACTTCTCTTCAAGGCGAAACCGTAGCGTGGCCTGAACACGCTACTGAGGGATGGTCATCTACGGTTAATAACGGTGATGACTCGGATTGGAATCATTTAATCATACTCTTTAGAAATGGACTCTAAGAAGCAGAAAAATTAAGCCAAAAAGGGAAACTGATAAAACCGCTTAAGGAATGGCCTAAAGCCACAGCAGCTAAAGCTCTCTTAGTTCTCACAATTCATAATTCCTATCATCTAGGTCAACTTATGTTGCTTAGGAAATATCTCGATAGCTGGCCACCACCGAGCGGGGGCAACACATGGTGAAGGGAATATTACCACAAAAAAGATGTCCTAAGATCTATGGAGTAACAACTAATTTTTATTTAAAAATGGAATAACAATACGACGTTGTGTTTATAGGACAAAGGGACATCTTCCACAGGAATCTCTATAAGAAAGTAGTTAAAAAATTTGAAATGCCAAAATAGCACTGAAGATCCACACAAATCACAAATAGATCCTTAAATTGTATAGCGATTAGAGTAACATCACCTAGTGTTATATCCTGAGACGAGCATAACTTTGGCAGAAATAACCAGTAAATACGAAATAATCCGGTAGAGTTTTATCAACCGAACTTTCCTAGGCTTAAACATGTTAATTCTAATGAATTCAATCTTAAAATAATTTATAAAGTGCTCAAGGAAAATAACTGAGCTTAAATCTCTTTCTGTTGTTAGTATTTGTTAAGAAAAGTGGGTTATTGATCATACAATGCTTTCAAAAAGTATGATGAACAAAAATGTAATGCTCTTTAATAAATCGTTCAAGTGATTCTAGTTCTTATTATCTGAGGAACATAGTCATACATTTTCTCTTGAAGGTGCTTATGCACCGACTGGGGGCAACTTCTTTCGAACAGACATCTGTACAACAAACAATAGTCCGACAATCCCAGACACCATTGCAGTATTCACCTTCTCAATTCTGGCTTTGAAAACTTCGTCTAGTGATTCGAATATGAACCGATACGCCTTTAATAGGGGCACAAGGCCAAGAAACCCTTAATGTAGTTCACGATTGGACAAGAGGTATCGAAATAATCACAGAGAATACAATTTACAACATCATTTATCAACAATTGTTTATTTTGGCTCTGTGAGAACTCGTGTTTCGTCGATTGATCAAAGATGAAAAATGATATTATATTGTTCATCTTTTTGTAACTAATATTTTTAAATTAATTTAGGATGATTATAGTTATAATGATAAACTATAATCTTTAAACAAAGGAATGAGGAGCTTTTTGTTTGAATATGTACATAGATAGGTGAAATGTATATACTTTAAATATGTATATATTTTAGACCAAATAATTATACAAGCGAAAAATAGTTATATTGCAATTTTTTTACTAAAAGAATAAGACTCAAACAATAAAATCTATCCTATAAAAAATAAACAATATTTATTCTCACAAAAATAATTCTGATACATACTATTGAGGCTTAAATATGGCAAAAGAACGAGATGCTGATAAGGAAAATGCGTTTAAATTTAATCCAAGTGAACCCAAACGAATAGATCCATCTAGTGATGAAAATGCATCCCTTTCTGATCTCGCTGAAGAGCAAGGAGCAAAGATTACCCGTAGAATGATGCTCAAAGCGGTTGTGGGTGGGCTCGCACTGACGCCATTCGCCGCAGCTCTATTTGCAGAACCACGTACTGTTCAGGAATACCGGATCGAGCGCCATGTGATTAGTCCGCTTCCAGAAAAAGATCAAGTGACTTTTTTCATTTATCATGCTACCAAAGCATATGTGGGTGAGCCTGCAGAGCTTTTGAATCTCGGTGACCCTAATATTGGCATTGAGGGGTATTTAGCATTTATTACTCGGTGCACCCACTTTGCCTGTGTAACCACTTATAAAACACGGACTGAAATCGATACAATTGCTGCAGGAACTCTCCTTAACTGGCCAGGGTGGTCGGAAGATCTACCTGGAGCGATGTTTTGCCCATGCCATAAGGCCGGCTTTTCACCATATGATGGAAGTGTCCTAGGTGGACCTGTAACGATACCTCTAGCTCAAATCGAGCTGGAAATGGTTGACGGAAACATCTATGCTGTTGGAGTAAAGCCCGGGAGCGCATCACAATGACCGAGAGCGAAAGAACCCAAAACATGAGCCAAAAGATCTGGAACTGGATCGATAAAAGAACCAAATTAGGAACGTTCTTCCCCAAGACAATTCCAAAGCATTCAAGTATTAATCCCGCCTATTGTTTGGGAGGTATCACATTTCTGTGTTTCATCGTGTCTGGGGTCACAGGCGTAACTCTTGCAGTCCACTATCAACCAAATCCCGAGCAAGCATATAACAGCATCGGGTTCATTATGAGTGAAGTACCATTTGGCTCGGTTATCAGAAACTTGCATCGTTGGTCTGCTAATGCCATGATCTTCTTCTGTATTCTTCATATGATTCGAGTCTTTTTCTCCGGGGCATATAAGTCGCCACGGGAGCTTAACTGGATTGCTGGCACCCTTTTGCTTTTTATAACACTTGGATTTGGGTTTTCCGGGTATTTACTGCCTTGGGATGAGGAAGCATTTCTTGCGTCAAATATCGGGATCACAATCGCTGCTACCATCCCATATATTGGGCCCACTATCGCAAGATTCCTCATGGCAGGAGAAAGAATAGCAGGCCCTACCTTGGCTAGATTCTATGCATTCCATCTCGTTGTATTTCCTATCGCGACGGTTGCTTTACTGGTTGTCCACTTCTACTTAGTCAAGAAGCATGGCATTGCTCGTCCACTTTAATCGTAATTAGAGGTCGTAATCGATGGAACGAAGCAATGAACGAACAGATACCGAATTAAGTGAATTCGCAGCAGAAGAATCCGAATTTATTATTCCATTTTTCCCCAATCACCTTTTAAAGGAAGTGGCCTGCATTTTTCTTGTGATAGGGGCCCTTTTATCGGTTTCTGTACTGCTCCCTTATGAGTTAACACCACCATCCTCTCCTGCCATCGTAGCCGAAGAAATTGGGCCCGCATGGTATTTTAACTGGATGTATATTACCTTGAGGTTCCTTCCCCGTTATCTTCCCGCAGATTTAGTAAAAGTCGGAGTTCCCATCCTTTTTGTGGTGCTTGGGGTGATATTGCTAATTGTTCCGTTCATCGACAGAAAAGAAAGCCTTCGCGTTCGAGACCGGAAAGTTATCGTAGCAGTTGCAATATTTGCCATTATCAGTTGGATTGTATTGACAATAATTCCCTTTATTCCTTAGGCACGGTGGTATTTATGGTAGTGTCAAAAAGCATCGGTTATCTTTTCATTCTCAGCTGTATTGTTCTGGGTATTGTATGTATCAATGTTCTCTGGGGGATCTTCGATACAAAACTTACCACTCAATTCAATCTAAATTTAGTAATGCAGATCTTATTTGCGACTATTGGTCTATTCTTTAGTTTAATAATTGTAGGAGCCTTTTTTTACCAGATTGATAGGGATGCTGGCCGGATTAAAAAACCCAACAGATTATTCGAACGACTTGTTGGAGAAGGTGAGAAACCATGATGACTAGAGGGCGAGAAATACCTACAATTCTCACCGTCCTTGATTGGGTACTCTTTCTAGCACAGCTTAGCTTAATAGTGCACATACTCTATCAATTACGGTTTATGCTTGGTCCCGGATATTATGCGGCGCGCGCGGAAGAACTTATTCTCTTATTGGCTATTTTCTGCTTTCTAACATCAGCAAGTATATTGATTTCCTTACTAGCGAAAAGCTACATTGATGAACCACGATACCGTGAAACATATTCGGAGGAAGTGACATGAAAATAAAGCAGAAAAGTTTTCTAATTATTATTATACTGTTGGGAATATTTGGAACCGCTTACACAAAGGCGCAGGAAACGGTACCTACTAATATTGTCCCCAAACTTCTGAAACTCCCGTTAATAGACGGTCAGATCACAGAAGAAGAATATGGGAGAGTTTTTTCCCCGTTACATCCCTTTAGTTCCCCACTCACTCTTCAGGATGACGATGTGTTTTTAGCACACGATGGTGTTTCGCTGTATATTGCTTGGGATGCAAAAGCGAGTATTGAGAATGCCTCAATCTTTTATGTATCCACTCAAATCGTACCCAGCCGTGTAAAAGATGTCTGTATGCCCGAAGAGTCTGATATCAAGATTATTAGGGTTAATGGGAATAGTATAACTTTTGAAGATGGTAAGGGAGCGAAAAGTCAATCAGGACAAATCAGCTTTGTAAAAGATATCCAAGAAGATGGTAAAATAAAAGTGGGGCGATCTACCGGAAATGTGGTAATTGAGATGAAGATGCCATTGGTCAGTGATCCTCAAGATGAAGATATCACAATGGTTTCCGGGGTCTCTTACGGTATTGCATTTGCGTTTATAACAGGAACAGATCGGGGATACCATGGAACCGGTGGTGGGGTGACTGCTGAATTCCAGATTTTCAGAATAGAGAGCCGGGCAGATTTCCCTGCATATGAGATAGTGCTACTTTTGGGTGTCTCAATACTTTGTATTGGGACGTTTATCGTCCTCATGAGACGAGAATGGAAGATTATTCCCAAGTAACCGTATTTTTGGTAAAATGATCAGAAAATTCCCCCTCTCACATATTAAAAGCGCTTTTACTGCAATAACTATGGTTGATTTCCATGGATTCATTCTTGGATAATACTGTCAATTCTGATAAGCAATTCTTACTAGAGCTCTTGGTGGGAGGCTATATCTTATCCTTCACGATTTCATACGTTGGTTCTTTCCCTGTAGGGGTACCTCCGGCATCTTTGGGAGTCATTCTTGAAGGAATTTTCACCACACTGACTATATACTCTGCAATCGTCTCTGCTTGGATTCTTTACCTTGCTGCAGAACGTACACCGCATTTTAAGATCTTTTTAGTAGTATCTTTCATAATTATAGTAACAACAAGTCTCCTGTTGATTTCTGCAAATTTTTTTTCCCATGTAACACATTATCTGAGAGTTATTGCAGTATTGTCAATAGGAATAACTCCCATGGTTTCTTTTGTGATGCTTCATGAGGTGTTCTCAGAAAAAAAACCTGGACAGAGAGGTAGTACAATCTACCTTCTCAGTATGGCTTTGTTTCTTCTCAGTTGGGGCATTCATACGGCGCTCTTTCCCTTTCGGTTACCAAATATCCTTGAAATCAGCCTAATAAGCCTTGTTGCTTTCTTATACAATGTGGTTGCTCTAGTAAGTCTTATCTTGGCTATCCAATTGGCACAACAAGAGGGAAAGAAGTTAAGGTTTCTGTTACTACCTTCTCTCATCTATGTGGCTATAGGTGTATCTATTGGATTATATTTACAACGAAATGCTCTTGAATACTTTCGGCTTTTCGAAATGATTATTTCTGAGCCGTGGAGATGGACAATCGGTTATGATATGCCTTTATTCTCCATGACGTACAACTATATATTCTACGTGGTATTTCCGGCCGCGGTTCTCCCTCTTGGATGGATTTTTCTAAAATCAGCATATAAAACCCATGCCCATTCTTGGAAATATGTTCTGTTCGGTTGGTTAGTCCTATTTGTATGTGGAGCTGGTTCCTCGGATGCTTACGAAATGATTGGTAAGTTGATTGGGTATTCTTTGCTTTTACTTGGATTCTTCAATCTTCTATCTATCGAAAAAGGTAGAAGTTAATAATTTCTATAAGAAATTATAGTAAAACTACGTAATGTAGCTCTAATGAAGGTCAACTTATCTGCAATGAATCCAAGTCTCATACTACCCAAAACATTTTTAATTTGTATATATTAATATATAAGATAATCCTATCTCAAAGAACCCAGAGATTAGACTTCCACTCCTATTATCATCGAAGAATCCTAAAACACAACTCGAAAACACATTACGTATGAGGTGGATTTAGATGTCGCAAAGGGATCTAAGCGAGGAAGAAGTATATCGGGTAATGCAGGAGATTCTCAAAGATTGTAAGGTTTGCACATTAGCCACTGAAAGTGATAAAAAGCCTTGGGCTACAACAATGTTCTTTGCAGTGGAGGGATTATATATTTATTGTATTATTGAAGATCGTGGCCAAGGTATGTCAAATCTGAAGAAAAATCCGATAGTGGCGTTGTCAATAGATAACAGGACTCCAGATAAGTTTGTTCAGGCTGTTGGTATGGCTGAGGTGGTGGAGGGCAATGAGGAAGTAAAGGGAAGAAGATTGGTGCTAGAACGAGTGCCTGAGTATAGGCCTTTCTTCGAAATGGTTACCACTTCAGTTGTTAGAATAACTCTGAAGAGAGTCCACATTACTGATGTCCCTCGAGGATGGTTTCCTGCAAAAGTCTTAAGGCGGGAGAAATGATGGGGAGTGAATGAAATAAAATCGATCATTTCTGGAATTAGGGAAATATGGATTGTTAGTTTTTTTCATCGATACAGACTTTGTGTAAATCCTTTTCTAACTTGTCGAAAAGACACCATATAGTTGGCAAGACTGAAAAAGGGTAACCTCTTTGATCAAGGTCTCACGCTTGACCGGGCATTTGATAGACTTTGAACTAATTAATAGAAGAGACGAAATCATGACAAAAATAATGATAATTGCCTGTACTAAGAGCAACGAAAGGTTTCTAGACATTGTAAAACACCCTTTATGAGGTGATATAAAGCTAATTTTGATATTATACTTAGCTTTTTTCAAAATAGACTTATCTAAGGAGGAATTGGAATGAGTTCCCTGAGTTTTGGATTTGAATTCCTAGGGATAATAATTCTTATCGTGTTCATAGGTTTTTGGATAGGATGGAGGTTTCTTCATTTCCCGACCCCACACTTCGTAAGATACATCTTGGATAATCGTATTAGAATTAAATTGCAAAAACCAACATCTATTGCAGATCGACTCATGCTTGAGCCCAATTTCACCGTAATGGATCTCGGATGTGGTCCAGGAACCTTTACATTTGAAATTGCAAATCGACTATCTGCAGATAGCACTGTACTCGCAGTTGATATCCAACCAAAGATGGTACGTGTGGTGAAAACAAAAGTATCTCAAAAAAGACTAGCAAATATTACGCCCATCATAGCATCCGCTTCGGAACTCCCGATCCGAGCCCAAAGCCTTGACCGGGTTGCCATGGTTACGGTTTTGGCGGAAATTTCGAACAGAATAGGCGCCTTGAATGAGCTACGCCGTGTTCTTAAACAGGACGGTATCCTTTCGATCAGTGAATTCCTCCCAGATCCAGATTACCCCCTTCGCCGCACAGTAAAAAAATGGTGTGGGAGGGCAGGATTTCAAACACACGCAAGTTTTGGAACATTCTTTACATACACACTCAATTTTGAGAAAGCTATTCTAAATAACTCATAGAACTATTAATGAGCGAATGGCTTGCTCGGATCAACCAATTTCAACGATCTGGGGTTCCAATCTGACCGACTATGAATCAACACTTATCCAAAATATTTTTCAGCACCCGTCCAGCTAGATGAACCACTTTCATGTACGATCTCGAAGGTCAGAAAGCGTTTTTGTTCCTTCTGGTTCTATCAGCATCTATTTTTTGATAACAAAATTACCAATCTGGATCATAAGAGTCTGTATCCCGAAACAAGATTCGACTCGTAAGGGTGATTGCTTAGTGCAAAGTTCTTCCGAGTGATGACTTTGAAATGCGTGAAGATACCACTGAAAGGCGATTATTAATATTGAAAAAGCAATAAATATGAAAATTATTAAATATTATAAAGAGACCCTGTTGAGAGAAGCTAATATATTTAGAAACAAACTGATTTACAATTACAATGGTATTTATGGCTAAACGCCTTAGAATCATCATATGAAATGCTAGAGCGATCAGAAAGATCGCCTCTGTTCTTTGAACCAATCTATTCGTCAGCGATTACCGTCATGAATAGATTTCAAGGGAGGATATGATGCTTCTACAATTTCTTTCCAAATACACATACTCCTCCTTTCAATTTTCCAGCTATTCCCGAAGAATACATGGTTCTGATACTTGGAAAACGGTAAAGTGAACAATCTCTCTTGCTTCAACTTTATTGAAAAAGTTTTTTAGCATTGCTTGAATAGATAATTGGGTAATTTGTTCGAGATTTCCTTTTTTGTCGTGTTCGTATTTCTCTATGAATTCACCAATTGTCATTGGGTCTTTGTAACTGTGTATGAGTACTGTAGGTATCAAAATCGCCAGCTTCCCGTTTTTGTTGAGTACTCTATGCCACTCCCTTATAGATTCCGCCAGGGATTTCTTTGGGGGAATACCTATAACGATTAGAAAGTCAAAATAATCATTCTTTATCGGAATATCATCAAAAACACCATCTAAACTGAGTAGATTATTGAGGTTAAGATCTGCCTGTACCGAGTCCGGTTTAATGAAGTAAAGCTTCCCATTAAGTATATTATTGTGGAGTGTGTTTATCATCCTCTCATGCATTACTGAGTATTTATTAGTAAGGTAGCCAATGTTACACTCTCTCTCCAGCTTATCAACAAACTGATTGATAATGATATTAAAAGTGTTAAATTCAGGAGGAAGACTCAATAGGTACTTTTCATAGAAGCTATGGACGGTTATAATAGCGTCTAAGAGAATTTGATCGAGCTTCTCTCTTCCCTTCCCACCAAGTTTGTAGATCCTCTTCCTAGGCCCAAATTGACTTTTCTCCCAATAGCCTTCAAGCAACCCCTCCCTCAGCATCTCATTTAGAACCCGATAAAGACGACTAATCTCAATCTTAATATCTTCAGACATAAGCGTTTTATGAACATCATACCCGTAGAATTCTCTATCCATAAACATCTGTAGGATAATTTTCTTAAGATTCTCTGTTCTCATATACTTAAACTCCCTATATGAAATTATAATATATTATTGACGATATATATATTATATATGCAAATTAGTGTTATATGTTTAGTACTATAGCTGAAATATCTTATATTCTTATATAAACCTTAGTAGATTTAATTTTATGGCAACTTCAGGCCCTAGCAAGCTAGAGCAAATATACACACAACTGCGTAAAGTCCTACGCAAATATTATTGGTCACGCATCGATTCGGATAGTGACATGACACCTGTGAAGGAAGCAGTCAAATATGTCGAAAAAGCATGTTCCGAAGGTCTCAACAAGAGAGATGAATGTAGATACGCGGCCTTGAAGCTACTTTTTTCTGTACTGGACATGACTAACCGTAGGACTGTTGATTCGGTCGAAGAAATGAATGATATATACCGAGCAGGCTTAGATCTAGCAACCCAGGTATGGGAAATGTATGAAAAGGTGCTTGACTCCGTTCAGAAATCCTTAAGAGGTGAGTAAATTGCGATGGCGCCGTACCGCGTTATTAATTGTTCTTATTATTGCACCTATCCTTCTGACCATTGCTGCCGTGACGACTGTTCGAACAGCCACAAGTCAAGAACCTCGCATTATTGAGCTAATAGCGTACCAATTCGGTTGGGACCCTGAAAAAATAACGGTTCAAGTGGGAGAAACCATTATTTTTAGAGTTACAGCAAATGATACAGCCCATGGCTTCTACATAGATGGCAAGGACATCTTCCTAGACGTTTTTCCTTTTCAGGTCGTAGATACTGAGCCTATACTGTTTGACAGGCCAGGGAAATTCAAGATCAGATGTTCTCTACCTTGCGGCCCTTTACACCCGTTTATGGTAGCGGACTTGATTGTGGAACCCAATTATCCGTTCTATATCTTCATTGGTTCAACGATGGTCTTAACGGTGGGCTCTGTTTTAACACTACAAAAGAATAGCTCATCTGGTTCGCCAATGCTCACGCAAGATGAAGGGATAGACCTGCTACGCCTTCCCATCATAGGGAAGGCCTTGGGAAGATTTTTAAGGTGGCGTGGTGTCTATTTCTTCCTCGTATGGCCATCTCTCTTCATATTTATGATAGTTCTACTTACAGGATTCTTCGGCAACCCGATGGGGGGATTTAATTTCGCGATAGCCGTTGTCTGGATCCTTTGGTTCGCGGCAGTAGAGATCATGATCCTATTGGGTGGAAGAATCTGGTGTGCCACCTGTCCCCTACCGGCCTATGGCCTTTGGTTGACAAGGCGTCGAACCTATTCGGTTCGTGAGCCACGGAATGAGCTCTCTCTGAATAAGACATGGCCTAAGCGGCTTCGTAACATTTGGATTCCGACATTAACGTTCTTGGGAATATCGCTCATATCGCCATGGTTAGTGACTCAACCATTTATCTCCGCTCTCCTTTTCCTAACGTTGATCATCATTGCCTTTGTGGTGCATTTGGTCTTTGGAGGTGAGCGAAACTTCTGTCGATACATCTGTCCAGCAGGCGCATACATCGGTTACCACTCTACCTATGCCTCCCTAAGCGTGAGGTCTAAAGACAAGTCGATTTGTAAGAAATGCACCACAAAAGCATGTATGAGAGGAAGTCCTCGCGGGTACGGATGTCCGTGGAAGTTATATCCGGGCGGAAACGAATCGAACACTAACTGTGGATTGGACTTTGAATGTTTGAAGTCATGCCCAATGGATAACATGACGTTGAAGCTCCAAAAGCCTGGTAAGGATCTAACCGCGAAAGTAAGGACGAATACAAGTGAAGCATGGATGGGTTTCGTAAGGTTCTCCTTGGTGATCTTTTACGAATTCGTTTTATTAGGTCCCTACTTTTGGATAAAAGACTGGGCAAGTATGGGGGTTAAATTCGGTGCAAACCTCTATACGGCCCATCTGCTTGTCCCTACCGCAGAAGGTTTTGTGAATTGGCTCAAATGGGCAGCACTTACTGCCTCAGTCCCGCTAGTGATCGTTCCTGCCATCTTCTTTGCTTTTTCGTGGGCAGCCCATCGGGTTGCTGGGGGGCAGCATGGTGCCACCAAACGAACCTTTCTCGCTATGACTTATACTTTGGCTCCATATGCCCTGTTCCTGTGGGTAGCCTTTGCGCTACCACTACTCTTCGTGAGTTGGGCGTATCCTCTTCGTGCGTTCTCCGATCCGTTCGGGTGGGGCTGGAACATCTTCGGTACAGCCACCATCCCGTGGAGACCGCTATTCCCCGATCTGATCCCATTCGTTCAGGCTGTATTAGTGTTCCTCGGCCTTATAGTTGCAATTCGGATTACGCATGGAATTGCTCTTCGACTTTTCAAGGCCCCCAAGAATGCAACTCGGGCCACTTATATCATGAGCATTTTTCATATGGCATCGACGATGGTATTCATTTGGCTTTTGATGGGGTAGTAAAAATGGTCAAACATTCTCAAACGGTCAAACACTCTCGTGCCTCAGAAACCGCCTGGGAGGGTGTGGCTCTCCTAGCAGTTCTAGCAGCTATCTCGGTAATCCCACTCTCTCCAGTGATAATACCAGTGCTCAACAATGCGCTAGCCAAACAGGACCCAGAGGACATATTTGTTACGATGTTAATCCAAGAGAATGGGGGGTTCGATCCTGACGTAATTCGAGTCACGGTTGATCAGAACGTGCGTCTTATCCTGTTATCCCAAGACGTGATCCACAGCTTCATCATCCCAAAGTTGGGCATTGACAGTGGCCCAGCATATCCAATGAAACCAATTATCTTGGAATTTACACCCACCCAAATAGGAGTATACGACTTTTACTGCGGCATATACTGCACTCCATCTCACTGGGAGATGACAGGCAAGCTTATCGTGGAGCCGCCAGGCTAATTTGGTCGAAGATCAATCAAAAAAGCCAGAACCGTCCTACGATAGTTTTACTATCCTTTCCGTGGCTTATAGAATCTATCCTATGTATTAAAGCTATATAATGCAAAAAGTTATATTCTTGTCAAATATTAAATATGGATAAAAAATTAAGGAGTTAAGAATAAGATGAAGACTAGTAGGAACAAAACAAGAATTGCAACCTATGCCCTATCAATATTGGTTCTGCTGTCTATCAGTACATTATTAACCACTACAGCCTCATCTACCTTAGTCAGACAAGCAGAGACACTGACATCTGTAAAAGTGACAACAACTCCAACAATGGATGGAGACGCCACAGATTCCGCTTGGGCCAAAGCAACTAGTATCACGATAGCTACTGTCGGCGGCAGTGGCGCCATCTCGGTGACACTTAAAGCTGTCCACACAGATACGGATCTGTATGTCCTAGCGCAGTGGGACGACTCGACTATGAGCATGACGAGGAGTGGCTCCTGGAATTGGGATGGAACTGCTTGGACCACGACGGAAGCCGATCAATCCGAGGATCGAATCGCGTTTCTTTGGAACATCAACATGTCCAACTTCTATACAGCAGGGTGCATGGCAAAATGCCACCTGCAGTACGGTGAAGCAGGGGCATTCCTAGAGAACCCCGAAGAGACTGGTGACATCTGGCACATGAAAGCGGCAAGGAGTCTGGGTGTCATCTCCGCGTCACAATCAGGCACGCTAACTGTTGATCCCGAGACCCACGAAGTGACTGCAGGCTCCGTAACGATGAATGGCTACATAGATGACAAGTACATCACTTATGAGGATCCAGCTGATCTGCCGGAAGATGGTGGTCGCCACGGTGATAGTGGTAGCAGCACCTACAGTCGGAACAGAAATGCAGATAAAACCGGACCCCTCTACTTAGAAGTCGCCCCTGCGAATTACATTGATGCCATGGTTCTGACACAAAGTGAGATCGATGGAGGTGAAACCCTCGAAGTCGCCACCGCCACGATAGAGCAGATCACCACCTCCTGGAACAAGTATGCACAATTTGATGCGATAGTACCAGAACGGATACTAAGACCGCCCAGTGGAAGTCGCGGGGATGTGATGCAATCTGCCACATGGAGTAACGGAACGTGGACAAGTGAATTCAAGCGGGCTCTTATCACAAAAACTGATGGTGCCACGAATACCGATGACGTACAATTCACTGATTTGACACTCCCCTATGGTTTTTCCATTGCGGTTATGGATAATAAAGGAGGAGGAACCGACCACTCACAAGCCACGTCGACATACGCCCTATCCTTTGGTGAAGTCGTCAGTGAACTAGAAATTGGATTTGAAATAGTGACTCTGTTTGTTGCGCTCGATGTAATCCTATTGATCGTTGCCGCTAACCGACGAAGACGAACGGCTTAGGCTTTTTTTTCCCTCCCCTCTTCCATTTTTTGAACAAGCCAATGTCCTCTTACTTTAACATATTATCTTTTGAAACAATACAAAAGTCGAGTACAAAAGACTCTCTAGCAATGAGACCCTCAGCTATTTGGAATCGCTGTGTAACCTCCATCCTCAGTAGATTCCTCTCCCTGCCACTCAGAAATTTACGACGCGTGGAACGAGACGAACCATGCGACTCCCGTTTCTTATGTTTATGAGAACCGAGAGGGCGACGTCTGCTGGTCGTGCCACGTCAATGGCACCAACTATGAGACGGGCAACCCCATCGGCCAAGACCTGTACGGGTTTATCGCGACGAACGATCCAGTCTACGAGGGTATCTCCTGTGAGACCTGCCACGGCCCATACCAAGGCGGGGCGGGTGAAGGACACATGCCAGTCACCATGGCTGCTGAGTTGTGTGGCGAATGCCATAGTCCCTTCCATGATATGGGCCACGGGGATCCCTATGAACTATGGGCTCAGAGTAAACATGCATATGCAAGGGAAACCCTCATAGAACGCGGGTTCGAGCAACCCAGTTGTGTGCATTGTATGACTACCGAAGGCGCAGTACCTTGGCCTCTGGGTGGGGTTGATACCCTTGCTGAAACGGAGCATTCAATAACTTGTGCGGTTTGCCATGACCCTCACTCTACCCCCGTCAATGAACACCAACTTCGGGAAGCAGAAGTTGACGACTTATGCACCACATGTCACACGCATGAACCGAGTGTCACACGCATGGAAGCAGATTGTAACATGTGCCACATGTATGGTGAGGCTCTTGACAGAGGCACTCCCGTCGTGGTAACAAATCACACAATGGGTGTATGGCTGGAGGCGTGTGGCCAAGAGGTATGTCACCGTGATGATCTCGAGTTGTCATGGGTTAAAAAAGACGAAATCCAAGCAGCATATGACGAGAAATTCGTTGAAGGCGAAGCTCAGATGGAGGCCGCTCGTGAAGCCTTTGCTGCGGCTAACACCACCGTTGGAGTAGATCCGGTAAAACTAGCTGAAGCTGAGGCCAAATTAACAGAAGTTGAGGACCTATGGCACGAGGTTGAGGAAAGTGGAAGTAGTCGTGGGTTCCATGATCCAGAGGGCAGTACAACGATGATTGAGGAAGTTATCGAGAACGCCCAAGAAGTTGTCCAACTCTCCGAAGATGCATTGAAGACGACTGCCGTGAGTGAAGCAGAAGCAGATTTGCGATTTTTGGCTGTTCTAGGACTCGGTAGCGCCCTGCTAGTAGCGGCTCTTAGACGACGCCGTGTGGCTTAGGCTCTCTCCCCCTTTACTTTTTCTTGCAATAGGTCCCTTCCTTAGTGACATCTTAGTAGAATTCCACTTCACGGGATACGATGCCTTCAGGAATGTGGGTGAATCTGGAGTCATGCGGGTAGAGATAGGCCCGGAGCTACGAACAATTGAGGGTTTTGACTGGATAAGTGTTTTTATTACTTTAGCAAGTTGGTTGAGTATTCGCTTCTACCGACACAAGCCTTCGCCTTGGTTGGAGAATAGGCGTGGAATCGTGCACTCAAAGGCCAAAGATCCAGTTGACCTGCACTAATAACTTCAAGAACGCGGCCTTGTCGTCACATGCATGCCGAACGAGCTACAAATATCGACTCTTTGTTTACTATTTTGGATCTCCTTCTGAAATCGTACTCGGATTCTCCCGAAATGTGGCCCATGCCACCAGACCATGGTGGTGATCCAAGCCGGAAACATCGCCGATCTGGTGGGACAAGCCACCAATAGTTCTTTTTTAGGTCTTGCAAATCCTTGGGTAAGTAGAACACACGCGTAAGTAAAGGAAACAATAAATATTTCGGCATTATTATTTTTTTGGGCAAACATTGAGACGCGATTGGATAGCTAAAGCCGCGTTAGGTTTCATCATTTTCCCAGCGTCTTTTGTGAACCACAGTTAATGGTTTGTATCACAAATAGAACCAGTATGATTAGATTCAAATATATGAGCTTATGTGATTAAGCCAACGCTATTCAAGACATAAAACACTTATTGGGATAGGGGTAGAATTTGACACGCATAAATATTATTAAGACATTATCGCTTGCAAGTGTCCTCTTGATTCTTTTGCTGGAAACCTTATTAGTCTACGTCCAAAGGGTGCACTTAACTTACATGAGCAGAGAACTGGTGTTTTTCCCATTGTTTCTCATGAGCGTATCACTTATCGTTACGTTTCTTTTTCTGATACGTGTGAAATGTTCTCACTTTAGTACTGTATCCATTGAAAACCCAAAACACGGGTTGAAGCGGTTCTTCCAAGTTTCTTATTTGGCAATAAAAGAAACGTTGAGAGAAAAAACCTACATGGCAATTGCAATAGTTGCCGCATTCTCTTATGCTCTACTTTTCTCTCTGGCTCAAGGTTTACTTATCCAATCCTCATTTGAACCCTATTTCCAAATAATTAACGAGGGACCACCGGGTTATGCGCCCATTTTCATGTTCTCCCCTGTGAACGGAGTAGGGTTTGTTGTCTCAACATATCAGTTGACGGTGTTGGGTTGTCTTTCGTTGTTCACAGGCGTAAACATAGCTGTCTTTTCCCGGGTTTACACGCAAAGACGGGAACTGGAAAAGCAGGGTAGCTTGAAACTCAGCCTAGCGGGCGCATCTACGGGTCTTTTGGTTGCATGCCCAACTTGTGTGACGCCGCCAATAATGATTCTTTTATCTACACTTTTATGGCCGCTAACAAGCTCTTTAGACTTCACAATCCTAGGGGAGGTTATCAAAACAACTATCTTATATTCCCTCAGCCTATTTCTTCTCTTAATCGGACTAAGCTCTGCTTCCACAGCCCTACATTCGGGGCTTGAGTGCCAAATTGAGCACCGTTCAACTCGCTAAACTCCTTCAAATCTCGTCAACGACTCTTTCAGAGACCCACCCCAGAGGTGAACAGAGAATCACCTCCATGTTCTTTAACATGACTGCAAATGGGTAGCGGACAAGATTACTAATGGAGCTATAAACGGGCTACTGTCCCCATCAAAGCATATATGTCATTTAGTATCTGCTCGCTTTCAGGGGGATAGTAATAATCAAACCTAATCATTCCTTGTTGATCAATTAATGTGAACTTAGCCGAGTGGCCAATTTCTCCACTCTCCCCATAAACCACGATCCCATAATTATTCCAAACTTCTTCGCACTCCTCCAGCGTACCTGTGAGCGCAACCCATTTCCCGTTGAATGCGTTGGTCCAAGTGGCTAATTTTTCAGGTGTATCATATTCCGGATCAACAGTCACGAATACTAACACAACCTGGTCGAATAACATCTCTCCTAATTCGTCTTGAATTTCTACAAAGCATCTGGCTAATATTGGGCACGCGACAGGACATCGGGTATAAATGTCGCCTAACACAACAATTTTGCCTTTCCAGTCGTTTAATCCTTTCCTCTGGCCGAACTGATCTGTAAGATTGAAAGCGTAGGCTTCTTTGGGAGGATCAAATATACGCTTATAGGAAGGGGTTTCTGAAGAAGTTGTGTGTGATTGGTGATTTGCCTCTTCTTGACCAAGGCAGCCGCCCAAAAGAAGTACCGAAACCACTAAGAAGCTATGTATGAATGATTTAAGCTTTATGTCGCTCAATTTCGATCATCACACTTCGATCATAGATTTAACATTAATAATTCGATGTAAAACGTTTGAAGCGCAATAATGATTGGACAAATAGATCATCTGTGTACCTCCGGGGACGAACACATTAAAATGTAATAGCGATCAATAACTGAGATCACAATAGCCGATAAAACTAAACTAATTACAATAATAAGTTTTGATCTAATGTTCAACCTTTTTCCTCACTTCCTCTGCGGTTGAAAAGCTCATAGATCTTAATCTTTGTTCTCCAATCATGAACAAATCCAAGCTAAAAAGATTTTGGTGTTCACAGAGCGGTCCTAAATGATAGAGACCACTTCTATTATGCTTTCCCTTACGTCCCCAGGGTAACCTTTTTCAAGGGGGGATAAAGGTGATTGCATTCTCATGAATGGGCAAAAACTATTTAGGGATTTAAGGATATTCTCCAATTCGCTGAGACGTTGTATGAAAATAAAGGCGAGCTCAATTAGTAGTCCTCCATTCATTGTGGTGCAAAACGGTAATGGAGGGGTGTGTAGGATTCTCTTAAAGCCTTGATAAGTCACAAAGAAATTCTAACAAAACTAATGGGAAAATTATCAGATTATTAAAACGGATGGATCCTCATCTCAGCAATTTGAGATGCATTTGCTATAAAAAGAAAAAAAAGTAGCCATGGCCTTTGGCTGAGAGAACTTTAGTCAGCCGAGGTTTTATCAATTAGTTCATCTTAAGATATTGATCGAACGTAGAAATAAGAGCATTAATCGTGATCGCCTGAGGTTGTACATCCTGAATAGAGTCGAATTGAACAAATATAACTTCGTTTTACGCGGTAGTTCCAGAATGAATTCTTAGAGAGCCCGAGGAAAGTCGCGGGGACGTGATACAATCTGCCATGTAGAGTGACGGGACGTGGACAAGCGAATTCAAGCGAGCTCTTGTTACTAAATCTGTTGGCGCCACGAATATTGATGATGTACAATTCACTGATTTGACAGCTATCAATGGTTTTTCCATTACGGTTATTGATAACGCTAGAGGATGAGCCGACCACTCCAAAGCCACGACGGTGTTTGCTATAACATTTGGTACGGCCATTATTGAACTAGGAATTGGATTGGCGTGGTACCTCTGTTTGTTACCTCGGAGCAATCCACTTATTCGCTGCTGTTAACCGACAAAGACGAAAGTATAGTCTTTCTTTTCTCTCTTCCTTTTTTTTAAACACGCCCAAGTCCACTTACTTTAACATATCTTCACATAATGTAATGCAATGGTCGAGCTCTAAAGTCTCTCCAACAATGAGAGCCCCTAGCTATTTGGAATCGCTGTGTAGCCTCTGTGCTCAGCCGATTCCAATCCAAAGGAAATCATCGCTAACCAAAACATCCCCTAAAAACAACCTACTTTCCGTCTGTTCGCATTAGGGTTGTTTCTGCCTCCCCTCAATAATAACACAATTACTACTAGGGAAGTAAACGGCAGAATGCAGACGATCACGGTTCGACGTGGCGTTTTGAAGAAAACGTTTTTATCACAACCGATGTCATTTAATAGCTTTTTCCAAAATTCAGGGCGGCGAAACCGCGCCTCTAGCCTCGGATGTAGTTTGTACTCCGGATTTTGTTCCGCCTCCCCCATTTCACCGCCGCCAGCGCGCACAACAGCTGTGCTATCCCGCCCAGTTGCACTCACGCCCCCACTCGTCGCTCTCCCACCACCCGCGGCGCCCCCACCTGAAATGCTC
>JBHIFL010000033.1:0-45826 GCA_046761065.1 Candidatus Heimdallarchaeota archaeon | reverse complement strand
CCCTTCCCGGGGGCCACTATTTAAAAGTTATCCGACGAAAAATGGGGGCCCGGTTTTAAAGCCCAGAACTGGCCGGATTGGGCAAATTGTGAATTTCGGAAAAAGCTATTAATGGGCAAAGTCTTACCGGCAAATAAAAGAACAACCTCAAGATCGATCATAGAGATGGGAGATGACCTTGGAGACATGGTAGGTCCAATAGCAGGAGCGACTTTCTGGACTTTAATTTCGATTGATAGCCCCTTTGTTCTGTATGGTATACTTTATCCACTTTGTGGCTTAATTATCTATTTTCTTGTCAAAGATTAGCAGATTTTCCAAAAAAATCAATGGATAGATAGCTGAAGCACTGCACTTCGCGAACCCTTAAGGACCGCGTTAGGGCTTGTTTAGACATTGACTTCTAAATATTCGATAATTGATTTTTAAAATCTCGCAACCATCGATCGGCTTGTAGCTCCAATTTCCCAGCCAAACTTTCACTTAGAATCGTTTCAGGACGCTCAAGTTCTAGAGTTTTGATCCATTCTCGGATTTCCTTAACTGACCAATATTCTCCTCTAATAAAAGAGATGCTTTCAAGAACCCGGGCAAGATCATCTAAGAGGGGAAGAAGCAATTCAACTCGGGCTAATTCTCCCAATCTAAGCAGATCTATGAGTTCGATGCAAATGCTAACAAATGTTGCAGATTTCCTTGGGAGCTGGGTCAGATCGTAGGAAGGGATCACTAGAACACCTTTTAGGTGTTTATCCAGGATATCTATTCCTTTTGGGAAATGGTGTGCCAAATTTTCCCGTTCAATGAAGTTAGGAACTTCTACTCCGAGTTTTTCCAAAGCATGTTGTGCTTTATCGGCACTTCTCAGAAGGGTACGTAAATACCTCCTATACTTGTCAGGAGGAACGGTAGCATGTTCCGTGAACTCTACGGTAAGGAAATCAAGAGTCGCTATCGAAGCATAGAGATCTCCTTCGTAGGTTATGATTCTTTCTCGTTCCGTTTTACTGAGTTCGGTCAAGCTTATGACTTTGGGCTTGAGCTTGGGTTTAGGTTTTGTCTCTACTCGCGCAGGATCAGGTTTTTCTGCAACTTTGGTCGGTATTCTGAGGACTTCCCGTTTTTTGGATTCTGTATCAACTGATTTGATAGATTTGGGGGGTTCAGGAAAGCTATAAGATTTCCTTGATATTGATGGCTTTGGAGGTTTGATTAAAGCCGTTGAGATATCTTCAGTTGTGGATTCTTGAAAATCAGCTGGAGGGGGAATTGCGTGTGGAGGTTCGATTTCAATCGTCGAATCACTGTTAGCTTCGAGTTCATCCAGAATCTCTTCGAGTGCTTCTACCGTTTTCATACTGAATGTTTCTTTCTCCTCCACCTCTGACGTTGCGAGAGGTTCTGGTTTTTCCTCAATTGGATGCGGTTTCTTTTTTTTCTTTTTTCGACGTTGTTTCGACATTGTAACTCCCTCGGTCTAGCTAATTTGCTTTGAGTTCTTTCAACTTCTTGCGAAAGATGTACAGGTTTTTCTGGTAACGCTTAAAGAGTCTTGTATATTCCTCAAGAGATACCTCACCATCGTGGTACTTGTCTTCCAAGCTGGTTAAAAGTTCTTCGACTGCAATCTTCTCACTTTCTAAGCGCCAAATTTCGGCTTCCGTTGGGTCTGTTGGGATTAGAGCTTCCGTTTCTACCTTTTTCATCTCAGGAACCTTATGAACTGCAATTTTAGCTTTTAGACGCGCAAGCTCTTCATCTCTTTCCCGGATGGTTGATTGAGCATATTGAAGTTCGGTCTCAAGCACTTTCACTCGCTGCTCAACTTGTGGGGGAAGCTTCGTTAGGTCATGGACTTCTTGATCTTTGATTTTTAGTTCGGATCGCACCAGCTGAAGTTGGTCCTGAAGATCTTTGATCTGTTCCTCAAACTGGGGCGGAATTGATATTGTACTTGAAACTTGAGCGGGTTTTTGGTCAAATGCGGGGCCTTTTTCAACTTGGGGCATTGTTACGGACATCACAGGGGGCCTTTGCGTCAAAAGGATCCTCAACTGATTCACAACCTGATAAAGATGGTAATTTGGCTTCCATTTTGCCAAGATATCTAACCGGATGTTCCCTTGAGGGTCGACGGCGGGATGTGTGACATTACTTATCATCTTGCAGATAGGAGGATCTCGTGGGAAGTTCGGAGGGAGAATTAAATCAATAACCACCGTGGAGGATTGGCCTCCTCGAATGGGAACAACCCCGCGCCACCGAGTAACAACTCTTCCCACTGGTCGGAAGTTGGGGGCTCTCTGATACATCAATTGTGCTTCTCGGGCGAGGATGAAGTCCATTTCAGCAGGTTTACTTCGTCTACGCACTATTACCACTTCTTGCTTGTTGAAGGCTTCAAGGAGTGCTATTTATTATACGAAATACCCCCTAAAAATTGATTGGGGGGATCCAGGTATTACAACCGTTCTCGCTCAGCCACCAGAGGTAATGACTCACTTGCTTCTGAAAGTCTGGATCATTGAAAAGCCCTCTCCCCAGTTCGATTGCATCCTCTTCGCTAATTGAGGAGATATTTCTCCTATTTGAAAATGCTCTTTCTTGAGCAGACACGAAATAGGAACATTAAATATTTAGAGAGGGTCGTTTGAGAGGGATTTACACTGTTTACAGACTGTCACAAGGTAGGAGCGACAGTATGATGGGGAAGTCTGAAGCCAACCTACTATGTCTCATTAAAATTTAGAAGTAAAAAGAGAAAAATGTTTCGGAAAATAGATACATTCAGTAGTTACTGATAAGGGCGAGATTTCTTACAGAAAATATTAAAGCAGCCTTAACTAATTGATAGATGTGAGAAAATGAGTTCTGGGAGCGATATCATGACAGCAAACAAAGAAAAAATTGAGATCGAATTAGATGTAATCAAAACCCCGATGGGACTAGTCCCGAGCATTGAAGGGCTGCATCAGGTAGCCGAACGATTTTTTCAGGATCTTCAGGAGCTAAAAGCTGAAAATGTATCCCTTCGACGCTTACTTGCCGATCAAGCCTATTCATTAGAGATGATTCGTACTGAATTGGAAGAAGTCCGAGAGACAATCACACGCATTGGACACGTCTCCCGAGAGAATTTTCGCAAAATTACTGCTAATATATCTGCACTGGAGTCAACAATCGAAAGCCATACAGTCAATTTGGAGATTAAGCTCCGTGAATTGGAAAAAAGAGTAGGGTAGACCAAATTGGGGGATTCTGTTCAGTTCCGACCCAATGTCCTCGTAACAATTCCGGAAACCCCTAACCAATTTGGGAAAAATGTCTGGTTTCGGCTTAGGTCAGAAGAAGGAGAGACAAAAAGAATTCGAGATGAAAAGCTTGTTAAATTCGAAGAACGGATTCAAAATGAGTGGAATTGGATTGATGAGCGTTGTATCATCTGTTTTAGTTTAATTAAACCAGATATGCAAGATTCTATCTGGAAATGCCCTCACTGTGGGAAACTCGCTCACTTTGATCATGTTGCATCTTGGATTCGAGAGAAACATAAATGTCCCGTTTGTCGACAACCAGTAGAGATCTGAATAAACCTCTTCCATCTTTGACACACCCCCTTTATATTTTCTGAGTATGAATTATCAGGCGAATCAAAATGGATGCCTGTAGTGTCTACCGGCAAATTTCGCTTGTGGACCGAGTTCCTCTTCGATTCTAAGGAGTTGATTATATTGGGCAGTTCGCTCGGCCCGGGAGACCCCAGTCTTGATTTGTCCTGCATTTAACCCAACGGCCAAATCCGCTAACCATGTGTCTTCAGTTTGACCCGACCGTTCAGATACTTGTACACCGTACCCATTTCGAAAGGCGAGTTGAGCGGCATCTAAGGCTTCGCTGAGGGTCCCAACTTGATTAACTTTTAGGAGAAGAGCGTTTGCCGCTCCTACCTCAATGCCCTTGCTTAAGCGTTTGAGGTTTGTAACAAAGATGTCGTCGCCGACTATTTGAATATTTAGGGTTCGCGTTAATACAGCAAAACCCTCAAAATCCTCTTCTTCTAACGGATCTTCAATGGATTGCAGTGGATAGGTGGTAACCAGCTCCTCATAAAAGTCCATAAGCGCCTCCCGGGTGAGTTCTTTCTCCATTATGGTGTATTTCTCGGTTTTTCTATTATACAAATGTGTGGCTGCAGCATCCAAACCGAGTACAAAGTTATCATCATAACCGAGTTCTTCTATCGCTTGTAATTCGGCATCAAACGCTTCTCGAGGATCTTTCATGCCTGGAGGAGTATAACCCCCTTCTACACCCACGTTCAACGAGTGTTTCCCCCACGTGCCCATTAATATTTTGCCTAACTCATGATACACCTCTAATCCTATTCGGATCGCTTCGGAGAATCTGTTTGGAGCAACCGGGATCACCTGATGTTCTTGAAAATCAAGCTCGGTTGCAGCAAGCAAGCCTCCCTCTATCAGATCCAAAATTGGCACAGGTAAAATATAGACATCGTGGTCACCAACATAGCGATAAAACGGCTGCTGGAAGGCTTGAGCAGCTGCTTTTGCGATGGCAAGGGAGACACTTACAAGAGCGTTGGCGCCTAGATTTGCTTTAGAGTCAGTCCCATCAAGCTCAATCAGCACAGCATCAAGTTCTCGTTGCTTGGTTACGTCTCGTCCCTTTAGAGCGGGAGCTATGATCTCGTTCACATTCCTCACAGCCTTAAGAACCCCTTTTCCATGAGCTCTTACACCACCATCCCTCAGGTCAACTGCCTCGTACTTCCCTGTAGACCGGCCACTTGGGGCATCTGCCCTCCCTAAGACTCCAGCCCTTGTTACAACGTCAACCTCAACCGTTGGATTTCCTCTACAATCAAGAATCTCTCTTGCTTTAATCTCCTTAATCTCGAATCGCTCCAATTTAATGCACCTTGTATTATAATTTTTCACATTCGTGCGTATATTAACGTTAGCAGCTCAACAGTGGGAGATAGTTATTAATGTTGGCTTGCGATAACGACAATATTCAAATCCATTACATTCGTTCCCGTTGACCCAGTAAAAATAGCATCGTGAAGCGTCATTAGTACTCTGGAGGCGTCATGCCCCATTAGATTTTCGAAGACATCTATACCGGATTCTTTCGCCCTTTTAAGCGTATACCCATCTACTATACCTCCAGCTACATCTGTAGGACCATCTGTGCCGTCTGTATCTAACGAGGCAATGACTATTCTCTCACTTCCAGCAAGCTTTAAAGATGCCCCGAGAACAAGTTCTTGACTTGGTCCACCCTTCCCATGTTGCCCAGTGATCGTAACGGTGGTTTCACCTCCCGATATTAAAATACACGGAGGACGAAAAGGCCTATTTTGCGTCTCAATTTCCTTTGCGATGCTTGCCAAAATAATTCCCACCACCCTACTCTCTCCTTCAAGACTAGTTGACAAAATGAATGGTTTATACCCTAAAACTTCAGCTCTTTTTTTCGCAGCTTCACACATAATCCCATTATCGGCTAACACTATATTATGAACATTTATTCCTTTGAAATCATTCCATTTTGGTGTTTCTAAACGTGAATCCACCAATCCCCTCTCAAGATGTCCCCTTACAGAATTCGGAACCTTCTCCCATAAACGGTACTTCCTTAGAACATTAATAGCATCCTCAAAGGTACTTACATCCGGAACCGTTGGGCCCCACGGTCGCCCTGCTATCTCATCAATTATTATCAAATTAATTACTTCTGCGGGGTGAATGTACGTTGCAAGCCTTCCGCCTTTTATTAACGATATATGTTTTCTAACAGGATTAATCTCGTCTATTGTAGCTCCACAGTTTAGAAGCAGTTCTGTTACGTCCTTTTTGTCTTTTAAACTTATTTCTCCGAAAGGTAACGGCATTAAAGCTGAAGCTCCACCTGTTATGACGCAAAATACAAGGTCTCCCTCTTTTGCCCTTTTGGCGACCTCTAGCATTTCTTTCGTTCCTTCTAAGCCTGCTTCATCTGGTATTGGGTGACCTGCTTCTATGACTTTGATATGGTCCAATCTGCGGTTTTCCCCTCTTTTTATATTTATAATCCCTCCTGTGATTCTTGATCCTAAGATTTCATCTAGAGCTCGAGCTATAGCAAATGTTGCCTTCCCACCCCCAATAACGAAAATATTTCCTAATTTTAATAGGTTATAGGCCAATTCTCCTACAATTAATTTATCATTTTTAATACGAACTATTTGTTTTGTAAGTTCATAAGCGTCTACAGCCCGAATAGAATGTTCTATTACATCTAGCGCAACCTCCCGACCCCACCTGTTGCCATGTGATAGTAACTCTTTTTGGTTTTTAATAAGCATAAAGATTCTCCGTTTATCGCGCGCCCATTCGTTATGCTGTACAAATTGCCTTTTCACCGAAGAATCGAAATCGATAAAAAGATAGTTAGATATATTATTATTTAGATTATCATTGAAGCAGAATTCCTGAGGATAGGCAGCTAGAGTAGGGATTAGGGTAAGTATTTTCAACCCTTTTTCCTTCACTCATTCCTTAAAGAGAATGTCTAGGAGCAGAATCTCTTTCCTATCTTTATTAGGACTAAAAAATAAACTTCGAGGCGAAATTAATGGCTGAAATGATCAAATTAACTATTGTAAGTACAATCGGAGGTGGTTCACTTGAGATCGAAACCTCTCCAAAAGCGACCGTTCAGGAGCTTAAACAACTTGTAGCGGAACAAAAGAGGATTCCCACCTCCACTGTCGTCTTCATCTTTCGTGGACGTCAATTAGCGGATAACGACCTGTTAAGTCAAGCGGGGGTAGAAGAGGGAGATAAACTCTTTTTGGTCACACGAACTGAAGGTGGAAATCTTACTTAATTGGTCATTTAGACCTTTCAAGTAAATATTAAGCAACCATTAAGATCTTTTTAAAAACTCTTATACAGCTTGTATAGAAGGAGATTTCTCGGTTCGACCTACCCCGTCTTATCCGTTAGGTAGATCGTTATATGCCTCTTGATGTCATCTTTATCATATTACATATTAATTTCATGTAGCAACAACTTGTAAATCATTACAAGTAGCGATTCTGGAAAAAGGTGTGTTTTTAAGCTTTAAACTCTGATTAATGTACCTATATCTATGTTTTTTGATCATCCTCCTAACCAATCCTAACGGATTATTATTAACAAAAATCCTAGGATCGGAAGCGCCGCAATAATCATGCCTTCGTGGTGTGTAAAGGCATGTGCTCGGGTCAATCCTATACCAATTAAAATTAGACTCCAGACGAGAGCAGGAACCATGAGGAGGGTAAGAATATATTCAGCAGTGGAGTTAGCCATTGCATTAATATCACCACCCGGTAACCCAATAAGCAAAATTGGAATAGAGATAAAAGCCCATAGCACAAGCGGAATTAGCCCGTACCCCACCACTCCTTGTGTCTGAGCAAAGTTAACCCCCCTACCTCCTATTAACTTGGCAATGATCCAAAAAATTGCTGATCCTAGAACCCAAAAAAGGAATGGGACAATGAAAAAAAGGACTCCACCCAAAATCAAGTAAAGAAGCACTAGATTTGTAATCATTCCTATTGGATCTATCACACCTCGGCGGAGTAAGTAAGCTGGTCCACGGGATAAAATAAGAAAAATAGAGAGCGCTAACATGATAAGAATTCCACCCATTCGATCAGGATGGTCTGCAACATCTTTCATAGCTAATCTGGGCTGCTGGATGACCTTTCGGATCCTCCCGAAAATGTCCCTAATACCGAGAGGCCCTACGGCTGCTTCATGCACAATCTTAGTCATATCATAGCCACAATAAGGACAGACAATGTACTCAGGAGGGACTCGTTCTAAGCACATAGGACAGATAATAGAATCTTCACTCACTCTAGTTACCCCTGAGCCAACCTAAGCTTTGGTTGGGATATTATGCTTCATTTTTTACCCAAGAAGACTTAGCGCCCTCTGTATTTTTGAATGTTTTCTTATTCTTGTTTACCGCTTCTTATGATTATATACGTAAAAACAAAGTTCATAGATAAGATTCATAATTAGATTTGAAGTGATTTTAGCATTTTTATAACTGAGATTCTTTCAAGTAGATAAGTAACGATGCAGCGACTACATCCAATGGAGATGACATATCCATAAATAGCTTTTATTGTAGATATGAACGTCTATCCTTTTCGTTCAACTAGGAGAGAAACCCATTGGGTTTGTATTTTAAAAGATCGGGAGCAAATAGCCGAGTAAATGATGAAACATGATCAATGGGGAATAGCGTTCCAATAGTTCGAAACTAACTTATACATTGTGTGAACCATTGTACATCTAACAGTGTCCATGAACACTGGGCTATGAACAGAAAACCTTAAAAGGAAGAAGCTTTGCAATATTCACCGGTCAAATCCTAATAGGTTTTGTTAAAATAGCAAAAGCAGGGATTGCTAAAAAAATGCTTAAGAGATCGTTAAATAAGGCATCAGCTATTTTATAACACCCGAAGGAAGAAGACCAAAAAGGTAGATGAAAAATGGCTAAGGCAGAATTACCTCTTGCCCCAATCGATCGTTTAGTTCGGAGGGCAGGGGCTGGACGCGTTAGTGCCGAGGCGGCAGAGGCTTTGCGAGACATTCTACAGGATGTAGCCCTTTCAATTGGTAAAATCTCTGTAGAATTTGCAAAGCACGCCAAGAGAAAAACCGTTGTCGAAGACGACGTCAAACTTGCCTACGAACAATGGAAGCGGTAAGCGTACACTGAAAAGTCATAAGAGCCTAAGGAATAAGAGGCTCACCTGCGTTAAAGCACTCAAACCCTCGGCAACTTCCCCCCTTTTTTATGAATTTCCCATTTATATTGTAATCTTTTCTTTGAACCAAGCGCTTTTTTCCAAAAAATCCATATCGAAGCTTACCCATACCTCTTTATCATCTGTTTTTTTCTCTTGGAAAACTCTGATATAAGCAAAAGACTCCTTTTCGTATTGGTAGCATTCGAAAAGATGGCCTTTTATGATTTCAAAGTATTTTTCACCCATATCGAATATCTCGCCTTTACCGACATCTACAGAAATTAGTTCGCCATTTTCCCCAACAATTATTGTCGAAAGTTGTGTTGCGATCTGAATTAGTCGATTAAACACTTTAGGGAGGAGATCATGAGTTATAGGATAAGCATTAAACAGTGCAGACCAAGTTTGCCCAAAAGTGTAAATGGAGGGCCCGGTTACCCGCTCCACGAGCTTAATTCGTTTAACTTCTTGGGTAAAATGTTTTATTTGTGTCACATATGTGCGAATAACCCCCGGGATTTTTTGAGACGGCGGCATGGTCATTTCATCTCATTTGACTAATGATTCACTTTATCTTTGCGTGGAAAAGTAATCCTATGAAGATGTCGAGGATATAATAGAATTCTGTATTGAAAACACAATCCTACCTCACAAATGGTTTTAAAGGGTTTCATCTCTCGTCAAAAGGGGCAAATTATTAGTGCTGAGCATTCGAACTCTGGTCCTTTTTCCTCAGTCAATTATGATCGTGAGTTTCCGAAGTTCACCATAAGAAAGTATTTTGTGATATAAGAGTGCGAAGCAGATAGTTGAATTCCTTGTTTGTAATAACAATCGATGATGTGGTTAAATAAAATGAAAGTCGAGAAACTAAAGAACTATGTCAATAGTCAATGGGTCGAGTCGGAGTCCAATGAGATCCTTGATGTGATTAATCCCGCAACCGCCGAAAAAATCGCGGAAGTGCCCCTCTCAACACCAGAAGAGGTGGAAACCGCTATCCGAGCTGCAAAGGAGGCGTTTTGGGAGTGGCGTGAAACCCCGCCCCTCACCCGAGTGCGGTATCTGTTCACGTTGAAGGGGCTCATGGAGGAGCACTTTGAAGAGCTCGCGAGGACGATCGTCGTCGAGGAAGGCAAAACTATTGATGAGGCGCGCGGGGAAATCCGGCGGGGAATAGAAAATGTTGAAGTGGCCACGGGGATCCCCAGCTTAATGCAGGGATCGATGCTGGAGGATATCGCGCGTTCCATCGATGAGGTAGAGATCCGGCAACCCATAGGGGTTTGTTGCATGATCCCTCCATTCAACTTTCCATCAATGGTCCCGTTGTGGTTCCTCCCTTACGCGGTGGCTTGTGGCAATACATACATCGTAAAACCCTCTGAACAAGTGCCCTTGAGCCAAAACCGACTCTTTCGCTTACTAGACGAAGCAGAGTTCCCCGAAGGGGTTGTCAATCTTGTGAACGGGGCGAAAGGCGTAGTAGATCACCTGCTCGAGAGCCAAGATGTCCGAGCTGTCTCATTTGTGGGTTCTACCCCTGTGGCGAAATACATCTATGCGAAAGCCACCAAGAATGGGAAACGTGCCCAATGCCAAGCCGGGGCAAAGAACTTCATCGTTGTGATGCCTGATGCCGTGCTCAAACCCACGGTAGCAGCCCTCATGACTTCGTTTTTTGGCTGTGCGGGAGAACGGTGTCTAAGCGGGGCGGTGGTGCTAGCGGTGGGGGAGGTTTATGAAACGCTTCGGATTATGCTGGTGGAAGCTGCCTCCAAGATCCGGGTGGGCTATGGCCTTGAAGAGGGGGTCCAGATGGGCCCGGTGGTGTCAAAACGCCACATGGAGCGTGTTCTCGGGTATATTGAAAAAGGTCTGCAGGAAGGGGCAAAACTGCTCCTGGATGGGCGAAATATCAAGGTAGAGGGCTATTCGGGGTGGTTCATTGGGCCAACGATCTTCGATAAAGTCAAACCCAACATGAGCATCGCCAATGAAGAGATCTTCGGACCTGTAATGAATATAATCCATATAAAAAATCTAGAGAAAGCCTTTGAAATTATTGACGCCAACCCGTATGGCAATGCCTCCTCCATCTTCACTTCAAACGGTAAGATAGCGCGAAAATTCCAGTACCGTGTTCAATGTGGGAATGTAGGGATCAATGTCGGGATTGCAGCGCCCATGGCATTTTTCCCGTTTTCTGGCTGGAAAGACTCGTTCTTTGGGGATTTACACGGCCAAGGACTCGATGCTGTCCGGTTCTTCACTGAGAAAAAGGTAGTTGTCATCCGCTGGTTTTAATTATGGAAGACAGGGTGTTTGATGAGTGGAATAAAAAGACAAAGCGGATTCATTAAGCATTTGTAGCTCAATGTCCGTCATAAAATAGAAGCAAAATAATACGTGACATGAAGGAGATGGGGTGATGGAACTTGGAACCTTTGGAGTGGTATTCGCTTTTGCAATCTATTTGGAGGAAAAATCCGCAAAATTCTATGAAGAGGTCACTAGCATTTTAGAATCTCCAGAGGCAAGAAATCTATTAACATTACTTGGAACCGAAGTAAAAAAACGTAAGAAAAAGTTAGGAAAGACGCGTCAGGAATTTATCAGAGAAAGCATCTTAGTCCACGTAACTGGCCTCAAGCGAAGCAATTATGAAGTTAAGGTGGGCCTTCTCCAAGATATAGGGGATCAGCAGCTGCTAAAAAAGGCTTTGGAACTTGAGGAGAATAGTTATCAATTTTATAAGGATGCCGCAACGAAAATCGGAGTGCCTGATGTGAAGAGAACCTTCAAACGTCTAGCAAAAGAAAATTCCGACCGTCAACTCCAAATAAGAACCCTTCAAAGACAACTACGCGGATTTAATAGAGGACGCATTGAATAAAGTCGTGATCCCCTTTTCTTGGAATTTTTCAATTGTGCTTTCATCAAATCCCAACTCTTCGAGTACCTCGCGACTATGCTCCCCCAACAAGGGGGGAGGACGCCTAATTGAGCCAGGAGTCTTTGTAAGTTTAATTGGAATTCCAGGAACTTTTATTTTCCCAGCAGTTGGATGATCGACTTCGACTAACATCTGGCGGTGCAGAACTTGCGGATTAGATACGATTCGATCTACCGTGTTAACCGGAGCACAGGGTAAGCCGGCATCCTGCAACATTTTTAACCAATGTTCTCCTTCTTTAGTTACAAATATCTTACTTAGGATAGATGATAATTCTTCTCTATTTTCAACCCTTTTTGGAAGTGTGGCAAATCTAGGGTTGTCTTTGAGTTCTTCAATGTCTAACAATTCACAAAGTTTTTTCCAGTGATTCTGTGTCTGACAACCGATAGTAATGTAGATATCCCTCGTTTTAAAAGCTTGATAAGGAGCAGCCACAGGATGTACGGTTCCTAAACGTTTTGGGAGTTCACCTGAAGCTAGATAGGACCCTATTGGCTGCCACATCCAACTAATCGCTGAGTCAAATAATGAGACATCAATCACTTGGCCTTCCCCCGTTTTTTCGCGTGCTAATAAAGCACATAAGATACCCTGTGCGGCATACATGCCCGTCCCTAAGTCCACAATGGCTACACCTACTTTCGCGCCCGGGGGACGATCTGGGCTTCCTGTAATGGTCATAAGTCCACTCTCTCCCTGGGTGATTAGGTCATATCCAGCGCGATTGCGATATGGGCCAGATTGCCCATATCCTGAGATTCGACAATAGATAAGCTGTGGATTTGTGTTTTTGATATTCTCATAGCTAAAACCCAGTTTCTCCATGGTTCCTGGTCTAAAATTCTCTAGGAGAATGTCAGCTTTATTTATCAGCTTGATAAAGATTTCTCTACCTATTTCATTTTTCAGATTCAAAGTTAGGCTCTTCTTATTGCGATTGAATCCTAGGAAGTAAACTCCCTCTCTCCCCAAGAAAGGTGGTCCCCACGTTCGTAGTCCATCGCCGTGATTTGGGACTTCAATTTTAATTACTTCAGCGCCCATGTCCGCCAACAACATCGAACAAAAGGGGCCCGCCAATGTTTGAGATAGATCTATAATTTTGATATCAGATAATGGTTGCTCCATTCCTTTTCCTCCAAATAAAACAAGTTTTCTTATTCCCTGCCATTGTATTAAAATAATTCTCCACATTCCGGGGTAATGGAAAGACGCGGTTAGATGAGTGAATAACATCAAGTTAGAAGGGTTTAACAATATTCATGGTCTTCTAATACAATGATGATATCAACTCGATCGTGAAAGTAAGTTAGCAATTATTGATTCGATACTCTGTATTACAGGCGATTCGGGGGAATAATCAATGAGAGGGATCCCGTGAAGATCCGCTTCAACGGCTTCGCCCCGTCGAGGGATTTTTCCAAGTAAGGGGATGCCTAGTTGATCAGCTGCTGTTTTCAAAAACTGGGCTTGGCCTTCTGATTCAATTTTATTTGCGACTGCTAGGATCTGTCGCACTTGTATTTTGTTAGCTAATTTTACAACCCTTTCGAGGGTCATTACAGCGCGCTTTGAGGGTTCTAGAACAGCCAAAACAGCATCCATCCCTTCAACGACCCGGCGACCAAACACCTCAACCCCGGCTTCAAGGTCTAACACTACCATTTCGTCCCTTTTCAAAATAAGATAGCGGATTAGGGCCCGGATTAAAGCGAAAGCCGGACACATGCAGCCGTCAGTTGATTGAACAGTTCCCATTACTAAAAGGCGTACCCCATCGGGTGCAGGAATATGCAACTTTTCGATGAGATCCCTGACTTGAGGATTTAGTCGAAATGCCGCACCAAATGCTCCAGCACCCATGCCGGTACGTGCTTCAATCAAGTCTTGATTTTCTGAAAGAGGAATAATGGTTTTGATTATGTCTTCTGGAATGCCTAGAGCACCGGCCAGACTAGGATTACTATCTGCATCGACTGCCAATACTGAATATGTCTTTTGCTTTGCAAGAATCCGCGAGATTGTAGCTGCCAAGAGAGTTTTACCTGTCCCCCCCTTTCCTGTAATCGCAAGTTTCACCTGAATCCCTCATTTAGAGTTTTTCATCCAGTTGATCTTTGTAAAAATCTTTTATATATTTGCGGGAGAAGACACAGCTACTTGGAGTGGTGATGAATTCCAATTGGAATACAATGTTCTATGGGATATGACAATCTGGATTGACTTGTTTTGGAATCTTTTTATCATAGAATCCTATAGGAAAGTATTCCCATCCTCTTTGTGAACAAGGACAACACCCCCCACCGGGGCTATCGGGTGAGACCAAGGGCATATGAACGAAGAGGTAATTCTGTTGTGCCTGTGACTTGGACCACCATATGGACTTGAATGACGCGTGGCATCTTCTGCAGATCAAGCGGGTATTTCTTGCGAGATAAGACCACATTGAATTAGTCCTAATCCCCCGCTACGAACAAATGTTCAGAGAAGGCACATGGGGCGATAAAGGGAAGCCCTATCCCTTGGAAGGGAATAGTTCACTCAGATATCACGCAAATGTTATAAATTCTTATAGTTTTTGGATATCCTTTTTTATGGGAGGGACACCTGGGAATGTCATTAATAAACCTCGAAGAGGTTTCTGGAACCATAATTATTCAAAATAAGACCTTTTCTGCTAAAGACGTGCTCGGGGCGGTCATCCGAGAATCGGTCCCAGTCGAAATTAGGGATGGAACCTTGGCTATAGGAATTGAACGTATTTATCCGTTAAACGTTTCGAATTCAAGAGATCATCCAATTTCAGAGATGCAAGAGTATGCCTATCTAGTACGTGAAATCGCCCAAATCAAACAAGAAATAGTACAAATTAACAAAACAATGCATTTAAGTAATAGAGAATTGGAACGAAGCGAAATGACCGAAGGGAGGAGTCGTAACCAATTTTTAGCAACCAACTCGCGTGATCTAAGAAATACATATATCAATCCCCCTGCGAGTCAACGCTCTGTCCCCCAAGTCCCGTTCCCAGAAGTAGACAATGGAGAATTTTTTGACCTCTTTGGTGAACCAGAGGAAAACAATTCTAGTAGTGGGTTTTTAGGAACCCAAAAAAAATGCGAGAAGTGTGGACATATTCTCCTGAGGACCGCAAAATTCTGTAATGTTTGTGGCTCCCCTACCAGCGGATTAGCTATCAGTAGTAATAATCGAGGAGGACGCGAGAAGTCCATCCTTAGATAGACTGTCACAAAGATGACGCTTCTAGTTCTTTCCGCAAAGCGCTGATGCGATTCACAATTTGAGCGAGATCCCGTCTTTGCTTTTCCAAGGACTTTTCAAATTCGTCTCTGGGAAGTAAGTCTTCATAGAACTCAGTCTCTAAGTTTGTTATCGCTTTTTCAACTGCATACTTTCTTGCTTCAAGAGAAACTAGTTCCATAAATGAATCTTCTGTCGGTTCTTCTGCATCACCTGTTTCGATTTGGGGGGACAGCATCGGTTTACGCTTTTCAGTTTTGATTTCGTCAAATTGGGGGGCTCCGATATCTTCTACTTGGGTATTAACCGTTTGGGGAGAAGATTCAAGGTGTTCTGGTATCCCTTCTATTGGTTGAACGATTGCTCTTTTAGACGCTTCGAGTGCTTGAATAAGGGTTTTCACTGTATCTTTAACTTCCCGGAGTTCATCTCTTAATGTGTCTATTTCATCTCCCTTTACAACCGGTAGTGGCATAGCCGAAAGAAGAAGTTCTTTACCCAGAGTGATAAGGCTAAAAACGCCATCAACAAGGGGTTTAACTTCTCTAAACCAGGGACCTAAGGCATTCCATACAATAACATTCTCTCGTACCTCTTCTAATTTGGATATAAAAGATTGGCTATTTTCCATTCGACTTGTATGTGCTTTAAGAGTCGAAAAAAGACTTAGAAGCATCACTCGAATCTCAGCTTCTTGTTCCGGAGTGAGATCACCTTGCATGAGTTGTCTGTAATACTCCTCCACGGTGTTCAATGCTTCTTCGAAAGAATTTGAGAACATGTCTTAGGGACTCCTATTTCCACTTGAGTTTACGCTTAATATATCCTGTCGTATAATTTATTAAATACGTTATGACAAGCCCATCGCAATGTATGATATGGTTTCGTACCTAATAAGATCCACCAGGGTTGTTAAATAATGGTTACGAATGAAAGGGGGTCTATGGGGGGGTCCCTTATCATTAGATTCCACTCTGAATTTCTCTCCATTCTCTGTAAATCGCAGGAAAATCTGCTTGGGCAAAAATTTTTTCGGTGCCAATTTCCCGAGCCAATTGTTCAATGGAGAAGATTTCCTCTTCAGTGCTCTGCTTCACACCCCAAATGAAGAGGCTTAATTTCCTACCGGATCGCTTAATTTCTTTAGCAAATGCTAGTTGATTCACCACTTTACGGTAGGTGGCGCTGCCTTCTTCCGGATAAATGGGATCAAAAGGCATCAAGTGGAAAAGCAAGTGCCCCGTGAGGTCAGAAAGTTTGGGGATATTTTGCCCAAAATGAGGTCTTGTTCCTTCGAGAAAATCGGTTTTTGAATCAAAATCAATGGAGATTATGGTTTCGACGTCGCTTTTTTCCTCTTTGACTGCAGAAACGATTTCTGAAACCACCTGAGTGATTTTTTCTTCACGCCAGGTTAAAAATTTCTCATAAAGATCGGGATCTCGAGTGATTGATTCCAAAACAAAGTCAAACTCGATTCCTGCAAGTTCTGCAAATTCTCGGCGGCACCTCTTACAAAAACAGAACTCTTGTCGGGGATACATCAGTTTTGAAAGTACAATTCCAGTAATAGGATGCCGAACAACCTCTCTAGCGGTTGATACTAGATGTTTCCAATATGATGTTTGGGATGGACAAACAAATTCTTTGACCTCGACTCCTCCACTTTTCACAATCGTATAGCGAGGATCTTGTGCAAAATATCTATCTGAAAAGACAGAAAAGATCGCATACACTTTAATACCGACTTCTGCAGCAATATTTGCGAAGTCGGAGAAGAAACTCCCGAATTTTTCGTCGTTTGGGGCAACACTACTCCGATAAAGGGTTGTCCCAAGCCAATGCTTTGCAGGGATTGCTATTTCGTCTGTACTTCCCCCATATTTTGCAATAAACTCATCTGGTGATTCAGGCATTCCTGCAGAATAAGGATCGATAGTCAGAACCCAGCCCTTGATCAGCAACGGGCGAATAACATCCTCATTTTCCAATTGGTTCACTCTGCTTAAGTTTATATGTATCATGAATAAAAGTTCTGAAGTTTTTCATTAGTTTCAGCCAAAAAAGGGTTTCGTTTCAAAAAAAACTGGGCATAAATTTGCTTCTTTCGTGAAATGTATACGGTTCTGAAGAAATACCAGGTGGACGACGAAGCAACAAATGCAGCAGTCGATTTCATTGAAAAAACTGCAGGAAAACAGGGAACACAGGTAGAAGTCGCAATTACCAATAAAGCTCATGGTTATATCACAGACCCTGAGCACCGCTGGGTCAGGTTTTTCCACCAGACAACGAAAAAAACATTGAACCGAGAATTTTATCTAGGGGGAGATTTGGGCTTTGATGATGGCATGTATCTCGCAGATGTGGGAATCCCTGTGGTAACTTTTGGTGCATTACGTGATGATACACGATACCATGGTCACAACGAACTCGTTTGGTTAGAGGATATTCGCGATTGTCGGAATGTTTTCATTGCACTTGGACAAATCCCTCCGACAAACTTCGATTTCTAAATATCTTCACCTG
This sequence comes from Candidatus Heimdallarchaeota archaeon, assembly GCA_046761065.1. Taxonomy (GTDB): domain Archaea; phylum Asgardarchaeota; class Wukongarchaeia; order Wukongarchaeales; family JBHIFL01; genus JBHIFL01. The sequence continues at coordinate 28,257 of JBHIFL010000033.1, read as the reverse complement.
TAGTTAATTTATTCTTGTATGTCAGATAGAAAATCCATCGCCCACCAATAATCTGACTTCCAATGATTGTGAATCCTCTAGACGGGCAGAAGAACCAGGTGGACTCCCGAACCCTATCGAGATGGAAGATCTACGAACTAAGAGGAGCTATCCGCTTCGTGGTAGGATCTATGAGAGAAGACACATACTTGGAGATGGAGACAACTATAACTTTCCTTTTAGGTCAACTAGGAGCGAAATTATAGGACTTTTAACAAAATATTGGAAATAAATTGCGAAAACCTCATACACTTTACGGGGCCTTCGCGCACCAAAAACTTAGTTAAAAAAATGAATCGAGCGAGACGATACGTTGCATTTCGGAGAACGGGATTCCCATGGCGTCGAGGATCTGGGTGAACGTAGTTTCCACGTAATCTTTATAACGAGGGACATCGATTGAAATCTCATCCCGACGACTCCCTTCCACGGGGAGTACCCCTTCACCGCCACTAGTTTTTACATAGGAGATGATTGTACCAGGGGGAACGATCAGATCTCGGGAGGCTTTTTCAGTTGCAGCAGGTAGTGGAGCATCTTGCGATCGCAAGCGTTTTAGACGCCGTTCAGCTAGCATGATAGCAGCCTTAACATGTTGGGGAGTGGTTTTGTGATAGCTGGAAATCGGTTTGTTCAATTGTACTCGAAATGCAAGCTCCTCAAGAGATAATTCGCTTTTTTCAAGCTTCTGGTAACTCTCTTTAACTACTTCCCGGATTTGTTCTTTCGCGTCACGGAATTCCGCTTCGGTTTGGACATTTCCAAGAATTTGAGTCACTCGCGCAAAGGCTTCCTTAACGAACTGTGGAGTATTCCGTTTTTTTGCAATCAAACCTTTAATATCGACGCTGCCATCTTCGAATACACCTAAATAGTTCTTCTTACGATCACTCAAAGCCACATATCGATACACTTTATCAACGTCGAGTGGGATTTTGAGTTCATCTATACTCCACTGAATCAACTGTTCGATTTGTTCTGGGTTAGGATCTTTAAGGAACACGCTATCAGTGTCTCCATAAAGGATTTCCACACCAATATCTTGCGCTTTGTCGATAGTTTGCATGATAGCATCGCGGCCAACGGCTGTTGTGCTTTCGGCGACAGCTGGACAATAGAGAGCAAAATGAGCCGCCCCAAATGCGCCATAGCTCGCATTGAGGAGCACTTTCAAGGCTTTTTCGACCACTTGGAAGAGATTACGGCGGGCAGGAGGAAGATTTGGGTTTTTTGCTTCTTGTTTAAACCATAAGACTCGAATATCTCGGAGGAACCCTACCAACAGCGAAGTTAGGCCTGATTTTTTGGTGCAGACCCAATGAGGGGTATCGGGAATGATATTGGTTTTGCACTCGACGTGAGAACAATTGATGGTCTCATAACTGAGATTTGTTACTTTAATAATAGACGGGTAAAGGCTAGAAAAGTCCAGGACGACTGTCTTAAAGTGGATACCCGCTTTTGGAGGAACAACAAGAGCGCCTTTGTATTTTTTCCCTTTAATGATGGCTTTTGTGACCGCTTCCCCTTCACGTCGGACTTCCTCGGGCAAAGGTATCAAATAGTTCCTTTTCCGGTGTTCGAAATAGAAGAGGTTTTCAATCCATTTGGACACACCAGTGCGAATCAAATCTTCTAGAGGGAGTTTCACAATTCGAGAGAGGAGTATTATCAGATTCCAAGCTAGATTATTATCAAATGTTGTAAGATTTAAAGTAAGCTCTGCATCACGGAGGTTGTATGCGGCGAGGTCATAGAGACTAAGTTCATGAGGAAGGCTATCCAAGTCGATTTTGCCCTTACCCAACAGTGCGTACGAGACAGCATCTAAGGAAACATCTTTGTATTTCGTACTAAAGGCGTAGATTCGAATGGAGGCATTAAAGAAGAAGCGGTATAAGTCAATATGGATCCCTTTGTCAACGTACACTTGATCCCTACCGAGGGAGAGAGGAATATCCTTTTCTTGGAAACCCAATCGCTTTGCTCGATTGTAGAGATACAAGAAATCGAACCGATCCCCATTAAATGTCAAGAGTATTGGATATTCATGCATCTTTGCAAAAAGGAGCCTTAAAAGGGCATCTTCTTTTTCTTCCTCAAAAAATACACAATGCACTCCTTTAAGGAGAGTCTCGGATCGGGTACCCTCTGAGGTTCCTTTTCTTCGGAGTAAAAACACATATCGCTTGCTGTCACTTCCAACAAGCGCAACAGATATAATTGATTGCTCCGCTTGCTTAGGATCTGGCAGGGTATCCGCTGAAGGACTTGTTATTTCTACATCTATTGCAGCCCGTTTAATATTTGGGACAGGTGTAACAAAAAGTGGTAAATATTCATTTAAAATTGCTGAAAGTTCTTTCTGCTTTTCAATTTCTCCTTGTAATACTGCATTAATCTTTTCCTGCGTCTCACGATCTGTTTCAAGGGTAGGACGCACAATTTCCCCATTTGTTAATCGATATGGCATACTGGGGATAAGTTGAAAATCATAAATGTAATTTAGATGATAGCGAATTTTCGCTTCCCAAGCTCTTGGGAGAATCTCCCGAACACTATTCCGCGTTCCTCCGATAGTCAAAGGATCACTCGCTTCAATTTTTGAAAATGTTCTTTTGCGTTCAGAGATTAGATCAAATCGTTCAATGGTTTGGATTGGTTTTAAAACTCTCTCGTTAGTCTTTATTGCCTTAAACTCCATAATTCTCTCTGGTGGGAGATCTGATAAACAATAGGAATGATGGTTGTATGGGTCAGAGATCTCGACAATACTAGCAGTTCTATCGTTATAGAACTGCATTAATGCTTTTTGGAGTTTTCCGTCATATTGAACCCCAATTAAATGAAATTGTTCTTTTTCTTTGGAGATTGATGTGGGAGACTTCTTCAATTTAGGTCTTGCTTTGGAACTTGCAGTTCCTTTGGAAGTGCTTTTTTGAGGTGTTTTCTTTTCTTTTTTTCCTTGTTTCGATGGCTTGAATAAAAAGGCATCAAGCGGAATATCCATTTCTTAACTTCCTGGATTTCTCATTCTGTTCAGAAAAAGAGCAAACCAAATAAGTTTTGCCTAATGTGAGATGAAAGGTTGAAGTTATGAAGTTTTATGGGGGTTCCCCCATAGTCGTTATATCGTTCCCAAACTGAAAGGATTAAAATCGGTTTACATCAATTTAGAAAAGGGAGTAGGAGTCTTTCAGAATACCCTTCCATAGATAAGGTAAACTGTCGAGTTCCTCTTCAATAATGGCTTCGACATCGTTCTTAGCTACATTGAACTTTGCTTCGTCTTCCAAGATTAATTCCACATTGGCAAGTTGTGGCTCGGTGATGGGTTGGCCAATCTGCGAAAGTAGGTAGACGTTTGCCTCGATTGGGTGAATTTCTGCATCGATCCTTTTTGCAATGACTTGGGCGGCAATATTCAGGAGCTTCCCCGTGTGATTTATGGGATTCTTACCACATGCAGCTTCTAGACTTTGGGGGCGATAGGGAGTGATTAAGCCGGTAGTTCGGTTACCACGGCCGACTTGGCCGTCATCGCCGTGTTCGGCTGAAGTTCCTGTTAATGTTAGATAGTAACTGTCTTTTTCGGGATTGTCACCGGTATTTATATCAATCGTGACATTCTTTGGAGTCGTTTTTACAACTAAGTCTGCAATCTGATTACGAACTTCCTCGTGGACATTCTGATAATGGTCTTTATCTGGGATTAGCGAAGCAATCATAGCTGCTGCGATTGTTAATCGGATTTCATTTTCAAGGCGTGAAGCCATGACTTTAATATCTTCCCCGACTTCAGGTAATTTCTGTTTGAATTGTTTACTATTTAACAACCTCTCTGTCTCTAAGACGAGTTGTTCAGTTTCTGTGAACGGGGCAAATGCTGTCCCAAAGCTTGTATCATTCGCCAAGGGAGCTGATTTCCCTTCATCAAAGACTGCCTGCAAATCGATACTACCCGGACGGATTTTTGAATCAATAATTATGTGTTTGGATGGATCTAGGAATCTCATATGGTTTTTGATCCATTTTTGAGTCGAATCCAATGCTAATGAGCCAACAGGTATTCGTTCTATCTTCTTTCCGTTCATGATCTCCATTGCAGCACGCCCAACTATCAATAAATAGATTGGTTCGAGAAGCCGTCCCCCACCAAATCTTACTTCGACACGTCCCCCAACAAGCACTGCTTTATCCACATTATGGTGATAAATACGACTGTAGTGTTCTAGATAATAGTGGGAGAGAGCTCGACTTAATTCTTCCGAGGCCGCATCGCATATGGTATCTGGATGTCCAATTCCTTTTCGTTCTACCATTTCCGTTGGCATTTGGTTGATAGGTTGCCGTTTGGATAGAGAAACCATAATGTTTTTCATAGAGTTTCACCATCAATTTTCAATCCATTATATTTGTTGGCGCGACCATTTGGGGGGAGTTATAAATATTTTTTCATGAATAAAAAGAATTGAGAAAATGCACCAGAGTAATACATTAAGTAGTTCACTATAGCAAATCTGAATATTTCGTTGTAACCAATGCTTTAGATTACCCTTAGAATGCAAGAATAGGAAATACCCCTGAAAATAAGAGTATACCCATTTTTGTCATATTAAATAACTAAATACCCAAAAAAGGAGCCGAATATTCTTTGGGAGCACTTAAAAAGTCATAAGATTCATTCATCTTTTAGATAAAAAAAATAATCAATCGAAAAAAGTAAAAAAAGATACCTCAGCACAACTTGCAAGAGTGTTAATAGAACCCCTACTCTTGTGAAACTGTATCTATACGGGATATCTATTCATCTTTCGTATAATCGAACATCCTTTCACAAATTAATTATCTAGATATAATACCCCGAAACTGATCCTTAAAATAGCTCACAAAGCAAAGATAAATAACAACTTACGTTACATTGAGGCCATATCATGAAAAAACGACTTATATTCCTCTGTTTGGGCATAATACTTCTGCTTGTAGGAAACCTTCTCACCGCTTCGAGTATTTTTATTGGTAATCAGGAACAGGAAGAGGAAGCGCCCCCCCAAGCAGAAGTCGAAGTAACTCTAAAAGCAGTTCCCGATCCAAAATATCTAAAGCAAAAATCTAATGATTCTATAACCCTCTTTTTAAAGCAAAATGCTACTGTAACCCTCTCAATCACAAATCATAATGTCACATCTATAGAGCATATAAACTTCCATCAAGAGCTTCCTGAAGATCTTGGGTTTGTTGATGCACTTGGTGGAGCCAATTTCACTACAAAGACTATCAATTATACTTGGAAAGATCCTGTAACCTCCAAACCGTTGACTCTAGGAACTAATGAAACCCTAGAGTTCTGGTATATTGTAAATGGAACGAATGAAGGAACCTTTACATTAAGCGGAACAATTTCCTATCGTCTTATAGGAGAACATCTGACAAAGACGATTGTACCAAACCCCGTGAAAGTCCATGTTCGAAAACTTGCCCCGGGGAACTTGCAAGCGTTCCAGGTGATTATCTCAGGAGCAAGTACAATAACTCTCGGCGAAAATGCGACAATAGAGCTCATTCTGAGGAACTTTCATAATTTCAGCCTATATAATGTGTCATATGTCCAAAAATTTCCTAAAGAAGGAATAACGCTCCTTAATGCCTCTGGAGGCGTGATAGAGAAAACCGTTAAAGAAAATGTTACAGAGAAGTTTATTAACTATACATGGTCAACACCCTTCGCAATTAATGAGACCGTCCGATTCCAATACATCGTGAATAGCAGTATGAATGGAACCTTTACTATCCCTAATGGGACGATAACATATTCTATTCATGTTGAAACTGAACCTCGAACCGTTGAAATAAACTCCTTGGTCATTGAAGTTAACCCACCCCCCTCTATTTTACCTCGTCCTCCTAAGGGGACAAGGGAGCTCCACCAACTCCTGATAATGGCTATTATTGTAGTACCTACTACCTTTTTTGTACTTGCTGCCGTTCTGACACGGGGAAAACCGCTCCAGAGACCTAAGAAGAAAAAGAAACGTAGAAAACCTTAAAGAACAGGTTATTACTTTTTAATTCTTCTCCTAAAAGACCGCCAATGGGGGCGTCGTATCCATAGCTAAAGATGCAGCTTTCGTAAAAACCTTTTCCACATTGTATCCGGTTTTTGCGGACGTTTCAAAATAGGGAACTCCTATCTTTCGAGCAAGAGTTGATGTTTCGGAAGGATCAACTTCTCTTTTCAGTTGTTGATCGTTTTTATTGCCTACAAGGACGAGAGATACTTGCCCTACACACTTTTGAAGTTCGCGCAACCAATGTTCCACATCATAAAACGATCCGCGATCTGTCAAACTAAATACAACCACAGCTGATTTTGTCCCAGCATAAAATGCGGGGCGGACGCACTTGAAATGGGGCTGGCCCGCCAAATCGTATAAGAGTAACTTCAGCGCTGTCCCATTGATTTGCATCCAGTGGGTTAGAATGGAAACACCCACAGTCATATCATAAGTTGTGGAAATTCGTTCTCCCATCAGATGATTACAAAGCGATGTTTTTCCCACCCTGCCATTACCCACGATTGAACATTTCACAATTGGATAGATCAATAGCTTTTCCCCAAGACATAGGACAATCCTCTAGAGGGTTAAAAGGAATGCGAGGATCTAAAACCATACCGTCATGTTCGCTTTAAAATACAAGGATAATACAGATAACCTTCCGCTCTTCAACAATGTAATCAAGACGAGAATCTCAATACCCTTTCATGGATAATCTTTTTTAATAGTAGTTTGGTCATTTTTAGGGGAATTCGCCAATAAACGGACACCTTTGGATCCAAACGGTTCTAAACGGATTTTATTTATCAGCCCACGGAATAGAATCTGACCACAGCTATTTTTTTGCTGCCAGAAGTAGAATTGCTGCAATAAGTCCCCGTTCTTCTTCCTGACTTGCTTCTTTGCCCCCTTCCTTTCTCAATAGATCACACATTGCTTTCCAAGTGGCTATATCGGAGGTAGATCCTAAGAGACCTAAAATTGCTGCAATAAGTCCTCTGGTCTCCTCACGCCGTACTTCCTTAGTATCTTTAGCTTCTTGCTTTAGAAATTCGCAAATTTCTTTCCACTTCATGAAGGAAGATATTTCAGGCCGGTCTGACATAAGATCGCCCACCTTCAAAGAACTCTGTACCAATAAACTTGCTTAGTTCCTCGCATATTTGAAGGGATCAGATCCTTTTTAGAATTTCGCATCATATTTTCTTCATTAACTTGTATCTATCCCCTTTTAATCTTAAAAATTAGAGATGTTTACCAATTCGAACTCTGTATTATGTGCTATTTCCTTACTTAATAAAATGGAATATCGAAAATTCTGCTACTTAGACGAGACACCATTATAAACGACCGAATTTCGAAACATAATGTAAATGGTTTTTCTCTAGGCTTCCTTTAAAAGCTTAATTGATTTTTAAGTTTTCACAAATCATTTGATGAGAAAGCATCCTTTCCTCCACTCAGTTACAAGGGGAATCTCCAGTTAATATTTGAGATGAGTAATAATAGGGTGATGTTCCTAAGGATTCTATCAACAACAGATTTCCAAAAAAGGTAAAACTATATTATCAAATCCCATAGAAATACTGTTTCAATAATAAATCCACCCCTCTTAGGTTTTTGGAAAGAATTGGAGTGGATGCCAAAAATTAAAAGAACAGCATTTAAAAAATAAACGTAGGGCTTGCAATGCTAACTACGGAGGAGTTTTACGATAGGCTGAGTATCGAAGCTGACGAATTAATTAAAGAAGAACCCACATTTCAGCCAGTCGAGGGGACCCTAACAATGTGGCAGGGCTATATTTTAGGACCACAGGGTTGTTATGAAGAGGGAGTATTCAGAATAATGATTAAAATCCCACGCGAATACCCGTTTCTTCCTCCACGGGTGCAGATGTTAACTCCGATTTGGCACCCAAATATTCGTGATGATGGCCGAGTTTGCGTAGGGTTGCTTGGGAAGGATTGGACTCCAGCAAACACTCTTGTTGAAATTGTAGAGGTTCTTCGATTTTTATTGGATAATCCAAACCCTGATGATCCTTTAAATCCTGCGGCAGCTAGAGAATTCAAGCACAACTTTTCGAAATTTTGTAAAAAAGCAAAAGAATTCGTTATAAGATATGCTACATGGGAGCATGTACAGCACTAAAACTGCAAAAAGATTTGTGCTCACAGCAATAAAAAATGATAGAATCTACCCATTTTAGTTTCGAAGTTTACAAAATCCATGTCTAGCTATTTCTATGTGTCATCCTCCTAAGAGGGATCAGTCTTTCCAGTAATCGATAGAGGTTATACGAGAGTCGTATTTTCCGCTCTTTTCTTATTCCTACACTGAAATCGTGCCCAGTTGTTGCAGCACCCAGCGAAGATCAAATGTTCCTCAATATGTTACAATTTTTTGATCGACCAAACAGTAAATGATAATGCCATTGATACTTACCGTTTTTCCGGTTGGTGGGACATCCATGAACATGCCTTGATGCGTGCCACGTAGACCCATCCCAGCGTGTCACCACCCTATCATCTTCTGCGATAAGATCAAACAATGGGATGTGGGCATCTGGATCTGGATATGCAGTTTGAAAAAGGCGGGTTATTTGCTTGAAACTTGCTGGGCTCTTGTGTTTGGGCTCAGGACTTGTGGCATCGTGATGAAGAACCTGCTCGGTAACAATGTCATCAACTACCTCTACCTTGCCCTGGTTAAAGATCCTCTCAAAGAATTGCTAGAAAACGGCTTTATTTGCTTCAGTTGACTCGTAAGTTCCTCCTTTCAGTTAATGTAGCTATTTTTGCTATGGAATGCATGGTTTGATCTATTGAATGAACCAAATTACAATGTCTTCTTGTAGATTGAGGAACAAAACCCATTTTACTCTCTTTCGCTAAAAACAATATTAAATGTCCCCATATTTAGCAACAGCACCAGGGGTTTCTTCAATGAACACCGAAAAACGTTTGCCTGGTAGGTGGGGGGCTAACGCCCTCCAACAATAGAACGCAAGCAGCTCGCTTGTAACTGCTTCGAGGTCTAAGAGGGCACAATCCTCACGTGGGAACATGTAAAATTTATTCGAGGCTTTGATCTTGATAGATTTCTCCGTGGTTGCAATCTCGAGATAAGGCGAACAGAGCGGAATCAGTATCTTATGATCTAACTGGGCGCATTCCTCCCTAACCAGCTTCTTTAGTTGGATAAAATCGATGAGCATCGCACTCTCCCGGATTGGTCCAGTTATGAGTAGCGACACATAGTAATTATGCCCATGCAAGTACCCACATTTTTCGTGATCTATGAGGAAATGGGCACTACTAAACTTTAAAGATGAGTGCGTTATTCTGATTTCATAACCCCGTTTGCTCGAATCATTTTTTTGTGAAACACCAGAAGGATTTAATTCCCCATCTTGTTCACTAAGCGAATTTGATTGTTCATGCATTTTTTTTGAGCCCCTCGAGTAGATCTTTTAACAAGATGACTTCCTCCGCGAATGCATCATGTTGATGGACACTTTCTTGATTGATTTGCTTAGCTGTGATCAGTGTATCCTCTGGGAGGATACCTCTGAATTTTTCAGCAAATTGTTTGAGCATTGATCTGACACTATCTTCGACGAATCGTGGATGTGTTACGGCTTGTATTACTAGTGATTGCTCGTCGTTTCGTTTTAAAATCTCAAAGATCGGTGCAGACATAGCATTTTCTACAATCTCAATTAAGTCGTCCGCATCGACCCGCGAATCAAGTCGTGTTTTTACTGAAAGGGAGCCGACTCCACGTTGCAGGTGAGTTGCGAGCGGGATACTCTCTAGAATTTCTCCGATTAGTCCATTATCCAGTTCTTTTTCTTGAAGGCGAGTTCTCGTATACTCTTTGATCAACTCTTTCCCGCAAGGACACGCTGTGACTCCGGTCACGGTCACTCCGATGGTTTTTGACCCCTCAATCGTTTCGGGTGTATTTTCCAACTCGGCTCTTGCGAAGATCTTGTGAATTGCTTGAACTTCTCTCCCGCTCACTGGCGTTTTCCGATACAACGGATAGTCTGCCTGCAGGTTAACTTCTGCACGTGTGGCTTTATCCTGGATATCCAGGATTCTCTTCGCTATATCAAGTGCCAGCAGCTCTATATCCACATAACCCGACTGGGTCGCCTTCTCAATGATCTCATCGATGACCTCCATATTCCGCGACATGTGACTACCTCGGAAATCCGGGGTTAGATCAACATATACGTCGATAGTTACATTTAGAACCCCATCATTATTGTGGGAAACGCGTCTAATTTGTTTCTTCACCCCTCTGATGCCAACCCTTTTAAGTCTTAGAGACACTGCAGGTCGTTCTGATTGTTTATCTGGTAGGGTTACCATAAAATCACGGTAAAAACTCTCCCTTCGACATTTTAAAGCATTCTTTCAATGCACCTCTCACACCACCTTTTCAGGTCAATATCTTGAAATTCAATGAACATGTAGAACTTGACCGTTTCCTAGTACTCCCTCACCCAAGGGATTTTTTCAAGTACGGTTGAGACCATCCCCCTCCATGATCTGCCTGATAGTTCTTGAGGGGAATTTTCACTTGTTGATTGGCTATTCCCAGGGAAAGAGCTCAGATGTGAACGGGATCATCTTGCTACGCAGTTTAAACAGAAGACATGCCAATTCTTTTTTTGAGAATGGCTTCTGTGTACCCTCGCTTTCTGCATGAGCTATGGTCGTAGGATTGTCGGTATAGTACACAATTGCGGCATACCCTCGGCTTTTGATAAACTCCTCAAAGAATTTAAAGAATGTTTTCCCATACCTTCTCCCTCTATACTCCGTCTTCAGTCAGACTTCATGAAGCTCAACAATGTTGGTTTTTTCCCTCCAATTAGTCTTCTAAGTATCTTCCGGTCTTCTTCGTCTCTAAGGTTTCCCTTCTGGTGTTCATCCGTGCTCATTTCATGCCAGATTGCATGACCAATGATCTTATCGTTCTTTTTCCAAATAATGAGGTGAATAGGGTCTCTCCTGATTAGAGCTTCCTCTGCAGCACCGAGCTCTTCAACATTAATATTTAGCTGTCCACGCGTTTTGAAGTAATCACGAAAATCTCTAAGCGTTCTGTAGTATCTCTTGAACTCGTTAATGTCATAGCCAACCATAAATCGCAAGAGCTTTCCGTCCTTTACTCCACGTTCCCTCCTCAGGCCCCATTAAAAAGTTATTGGAGTAGTTTCGTTACCGCAATGGGCAAAGTGTTGAGCTTCCCTACAATTGCCATCAGAGCAATTAATTCGAGATTTACAAATCGGACGGAAGAGAATGAATAGCTCAAAATATGGGGCGTTGCCTGCATAAAATTTTAATAGTTTTATTTCCAATGTATTTGATGATGATTCCTCATGCCACGTTGTCCGGTTTGCGGAGAACAATTGCCCTGGTTTGATAGAAAGCATGTCCGAGAAAAGCATACGGGGTTTTTTCACGAGACAAGAAGGTGGCAACTCACAGTTGGCTTGTTCATCTTTTTAGAGCTTGGGTTCTGCATTTCACTTCCTCTAAAACAGGGTCACTAATTGCTTTGGCATTTTTGGCATTCGCGTTCTACAGCTTGTTTAAGTGGTGGAGAACATATAAGAAATACAATGCACAAATCTTCCCTTAACCGGTGTCCCCAACCAATAATAGTAAGGGAAGGGAAGATTGTTGTCTAAAACAGGAAAGTGGGTAGTAGAGTGGTTCATGAGGTATACTGATCCTCGTCTATGGTTTTGTTTTTGCAGGCTCATTTTTGCGGTGTCAGCTTTTTCATTTATCGTCTCGCTTTTAGACCTGCTATTTTGAGTGGAGACCCAGTAGGTTTGTGGATAAACGTTGATTTTTTACCAGGAGGGGTCAGCGATGTGGAGTTCATCCGGTTGATTCAAGTCGCTCTTCAGTAATAATGAGGGCAGTTCCTCGTCTCCCTACGCCGCGAGTTGGCGTTTCTCCAAGTGGATCCGATCGAGTTAGGGCAGTTTTGACGGTTCTAGCCACCATTGTCCATGAGCACCAAATCGACGTTCACAACCTCGAGCGCGCCGAGACCATCCCGCTAGTCGACCTTATTGCGGTTTATGTGATGGCGCAGCTGAAACAGGCACCGGTCGAGCAGATGGCGCCGGTACTCTTCCCGTTCCTTCACGATGAATCCCAACATGTACGGTTATTTGGGATTTTTCTCCTCTTCTCCCTTGAGGACCCCACCTTCAAAACGTGGGTTAGTCAAATCGAGAGATATTGGGGTGAAGAACCAGTTCGTGCGCCGTTTATTGCCGATCTCCTCCAATTATTAGATGTTAAACCAAAAGGTGTGTGTATTCGATTTGCACACCCCAATCATGTCTAAGAATGCGTTCATACCTTCCCCAACTCCTCTAAAGTGGGTGGGAAGGGATTGCCTTATGTCCCATCGACTCTACTGTTTTGTTTTCCTTCGTGCCAGAACAACAAGACAAGCAAGGGCAAGCACCAACTCGACCAAGGTAAACCCTGGAATGAAAGCGGCGGGGGTATCCGTCGTTGCAGTATCCGTTGTCGTACCCGTTACCGTACCCGTGGTCGTACTGGTGGTTGCAGAAAGCTCGGGAGGCGTAATTTCCGGCGGGATGGTCTTCACTAGCCAGGCGTCACGACCACCCGCTCCGTTGGATTCTGTAACACCGGTGAGCGCAAAGCCGTCGTCCGCCGTTTGGATGACCGCGTATGCCTGATTACCCTCAGCGCCGCCATAGGTCTGCTGCCACTCCACCGTTCCGTGGGCATCCGTCTTCACCAGCCAGAAATCACCACTCAGGTATATCACTGCAGTCTTCCCTTCGGTCTTCCCAGCGAGCGCAAACCCACTATCCGCCGTCTGGATCATTGCCCAGGCCACATCATACCCCACACCACCATAGGTCCGCTGCCAATCCATCTCACCATATATATCGGTCTTTACCAGCCAGATGTCAGGATCACCCGTCCCGAAGGACATAGTGTAGCCGGCGAGTGCAAAGCCGCCGTCCGCCATTTGGATGGCCGAGAATGCAACATCATTCTCCGAGCCGCCATAGGTCCGCGTCCAAAGGAGTTCCCCGCCAGCATTGGTCTTCACCAGCCAGATGTCAGGATCACCCGTCCCGAAGGACGAAGTGACTCCGGCGAGCGCAAAGCCGCCGTCCGCCGTTTGGATGACAGCATAAGCCTCATCACCCTCAGCGCCGCCATAGGTCTGATTCCACTCCACCGTTCCGTGGGCATCCGTCTTCACCAGCCAACCGTCACGACCGCCCGCCCCGATGGAAGTGGTGAACCCGGCGAGCACAAACCCACCATCTGCTGTCTGGATCACCGCCCGGGCTGACTCTTCCCCAGCGCCGCCATAGGTCTGCTGCCATTCCATAGTGCCGTGGGCATCGGTTTTCACCAAATAGAAGTCATACCAGCCCACCCCGAAGGAAGTGGTGAACCCAGCGAGCGCAAACCCACCATCCATCGTCTGGATCCCCGTGCGGGCCCACTCAGACTCAGCGCCGCCATATCTCTGCTGCCACTCCATAGTGCCGTGGGCATCGGTCTTCACCAGATAGAAATCAGCATCACCAGCCCCGTAGGATTCAGTCCACCCAGCGAGTGCAAAGCCACCATCCGTCGTCTGGATGACAGCATAAGCTGCATCACCCTCAGCGCCGCCATAGGTCTGCTGCCACTCCACCGTTCCGTGGGCATCCGTCGTCGCAGTATCCGTTGCCGTACCCGTGGTCGTGCTGGGGTATTCTGCCGGATCCTGAGGATTGGTTCCTGCGGCCACCTCCGCCCCATCTGAATATGTATCCTCATCGGTGTCCACGACCAAGGGATTAGTCTCGTACGTGAGCACCTCTTCGCCGTCAAACAGTCCGTCCCCATCAGTATCGGCCACCGTAGGGTTTGTTTCGTAGGTCGTGACCTCCTCCCCATCGGTCAAGTCATCCATATCAGTGTCCGTGACCAAGGGGTTGGTCTTGTACGTGAGTACCTCCACTCCATCTCCTAATCCATCCCGGTCTGTATCCGCAACCGTGGCGTTAGTCCTGTATCGATCGACCTCCGCCACATTGGTCAGTCCATCCCCATCGGTGTCGGCTTCGATGTCGGGAACCCACGGGTTGGTTCCATATTTGGTAACTTCTTCGATATCCGGGAGCCCATCCCCATCGGTGTCCGTTTCCGTGGCTGGTTCAGGGACTAATGGATCTCGGCCATAGCGTAACTCCTCATCATCTGCGAACCCATCCCCATCGGTATCATAAAAAGGCGGATCGTACTCTTCTACTGTACTAAGCCGCCGATTCCCATCATATCCCCCAATCGCATAGAGCCGCCCCCGCACCACCGCGGCAGCCAGTCCGGCACGTGGAGTTGGCAAGGGAATTCGGCTCTCCCACGTGTCGGTGAGCGGATCGTATTCCTCCACGGGGGACGGATTGGTTTCCAAGCCCCCGATCGCGTAAAGCCGCCCACCCACGGCGCCCGCTGCCAAACTAATTTGGGCTGTCGGCTTATCGGCCACACCGCGCCAGGTGTTGAGAATGGGATTATATTCTTCTACTGTCTTCATAGCCCTATTAGCTGCATTAAAGCCGCCAAGCGCATAGATCCGGCCCTGGACGACCCCCGCGGCTAAGCCATACCGGCAGGTCGCCATATCGGCTCGGGGGCGCCAAGTGTTGGTCGCGGGATCGTACTCCTCTACTGTCTTTTGATACCCCTCCGCGATTTCGTTCTGGCCACCAATCGCGTAGATCCGCCCGCCGACGGCCACCACAGCTAGGCCGTACCGATGAGTTGGCATGGGGGCCCTGGATCGCCAAATGTTAGTCGTGGGATCGTACTCCTCTACAGTTGATAGATAATTGGTGCCATCCCAGCCCCCAAGCGCGTAAATCTTTCCGTTCACTGCTGTTGCTGCCAGCCAACCCCGAGCCGTAGGCATAGGGGCTCGA
This sequence comes from Candidatus Heimdallarchaeota archaeon, assembly GCA_046761065.1. Taxonomy (GTDB): domain Archaea; phylum Asgardarchaeota; class Wukongarchaeia; order Wukongarchaeales; family JBHIFL01; genus JBHIFL01. Next base: position 13,158 of record JBHIFL010000033.1, on the reverse strand, counting down.
GAACGCCATGTGTCAGTCGCGGGATCATACTCCTCCATGGTCGCCAGATTCTGGATTCCGTTAAAGCCCCCAATCGCATAGACCCGCTCATTCACGACCGCTACCGCCAGATCGGCCCGTGGGGTGGGCATGGGGGCCCGGGGGTGCCACGGAAGAAAAGTTTTCACCAGCCAGGCGCCCCCAGGTCCTGGGGACTGGGAGGTGGCGAAGGTATAGCCCGCGAGGGCAAGCCCACCATCCGTTGTCTGGATGACCGCGGAGGCATAATGCCCCTTTGATCCGCTATAGATCTGCTGCCACTCCATCTCCCCGTGGGCATCGGTCTTCACCAGCCACGCATCCGCTCGACTACTGTACTTTCCGCCGGACCAAATGTCCCCTGCGAGCGCAAAGCCACCGTCCGCCGTCTGGATAACCGCGTGTAGCACATCACCCTCACCGCCGCCATAGGTCTGCTCCCACTCCACCTCCCCGTGGGCATCGGTCTTCACCAGCCAGAAGTCCGAGTGGCCCGCCCCGGAGGATGAAATTCCTCCAGCGAGCGCAAACCCTCCATCCGCTGTCTGGATCCCCGCCCGGACCCAACCATCATAGGTCTGCTGCCATTCTTGGTTGCCGTGAGCATCGATCTTCACCAACCAGCTATCCGCTCCGCCCGCGTAGAAGAGCGCAAATCCACCATCCGTTGTCTGAATGACCGCGTAGGCTTCATCGTCAGCCCCGCCGCCATAGGTCTGCTGCCACTCCACCTCCCTATGGGCATTGGTCTTCATCAGCCACGCGTCATTGCCGCCCGCCCCAAAAGACCGGGTGTAGCCAGCCAGCGCGAACCCACCATCCACCGTTTGGATGACCGCATTAGCCACATCACCCTCAGAGCCACCATAGGTCTGCTGCCACTCCATCTCCCCGTGGGCATCAGTCTTCACCAGCCAGAAATCCGAGTGGCTCGTCCCGGAGGACTCGGTCCACCCTGCAAGCGCAAAGCCACCATCTGCCGTCTGGATCATTGCGTAGGCTAAATCCCAATTAGCGCCACCATAGGTCTGCTGCCACTCCATGGTTCCGCTGGCATCGGTCTTCATCAACCATGCGTCGATGGAGTCCGTCCCGGAGGAAAAGGCGTGTCCGGCGAGCGCAAAGCCGCCATCCACCGTCTGGATCCCCGTCCAGACCGCACCAAACCCCACGACGTCATAGGTTCGATTCCACTGCGTATCCCCTTCAGCGGTTGGTTCATTCGCGATTTCAAACGGCGTATCCGAGCATATTGGCCAATCATCGGCTAACACTACGATTCGGTCCCCCTCTGCTTGGATTGCCCCACCCGGCCCCCCACCCGGCCCGATCGCCAGGCTATAAAGCATGCTCCAGATAATTAGCGCGCTTATGACGTAGTTTCTCTTGTTCATTTTTAAGCCACCTTATTAAATTAGTTTATAAAATTAACCAACAATTATGTTGTTACGATTTATACAATAAATTAATTTTAGTGCAAATGTCCACGATGGGCAAAACCTTCTGCAACCGTACGGAATTCAAGCCGCCATCGGAGGTTTGGATGGCCGAATGTGTCTCATCGCACCCGTTCACCCCCATTGACCGACCTACCGCTTGGTTACCCTTCGTGCCAGAACAACTAGGCAAGCAAGGGCAAGCAGCAACTCTACCAAAGTAAACCCTGGAATGAAAGCGGCGGGGGTATCCGTCGTCGCAGTGTCCGTTGCTGTGTCTGGGGTCGTGCTGGGATGCTCTGTCGGCTCGGGAAGAAGTTCGATCTGACACCCCAACTAGGACTTCCGGAGCGGGGGTAGAGGGCTTGCGTAAGTAGGCAATCTATGTTTGTGGGAAGCACTGCTCTGTGCAATACCCCGTGTGTTCCTAGGAGGCTGGACTTCAGTAATAATGAAGGCATTTACTTTTTCCAATTTCTTTCTAAAGAAACTGTGATCAACGCCTTCTGAAAGGCGCCAGATTGGTGGTGGTTAGTTTTTTCATAAATTTCTTTCCAATTTTTGAGAAAAAATTTATGAGGTTAGGGGGTTATGATGTCTCCAGAACGACATGTTTGAGTCTCGTAATTAGTGTAGGAGTTCGTGCTGCTCGTTTTTTAGTTTTGTGCATTGCTTGACTAAACGTCGGCGTTCTTTTTCTAGGTGGATAAACTGACGCGTCTGCACATACGTGGCGACAGCGGGAGTTTCCTATTGTTGAGCCCGGGCTTTCTAGTGCTTGGCAAGCTTCTCTATTTTCTTAATGATCTTTTCTTCCAACCGTTCTTTGGTAAACAGTTCTGGTGATAGTTGATGAGTTTCCCAGATGTACTCTTACTGGGGAATGAGTTCATACATCTTATCCCCAATGGCAAGGAGGGCATTGAAGGGATCTTTCTGGTTCCAGAAGAAGGCTGGAGGACCATCCGCAATGTGAGTAATTAATCCTCACATATCCTATTTGTCGGGGTGATGGCTGTCCCGGCTTCCTCAAAAATCTCCAGCAGGAGGGCGACTTAGCCTCCAAAAAACTGTAAATAATCGTTAATTTCCATCTGGAGAGTGTTACAGAGCTCACATTAATTATTTAAGTTAACCTTCTGCGCGCGCAAAACTAGCCAGATTATTTACTGAAAAGTAAATTACTTATTTTCTTCACCAACAACTCTTTAGAGGGCAATTTAGAGGAAGGGAAAGATATTTATGTGTGGTATCGTTTTAGTCAGGTAAATAGCCTGACTATCTTAAATAGTCAGGTAAATAGCCTGACTATGGTGGTTGAGATGCGGTGGATTCCAGCTTGGTTGGCAAAAAGCTACTCTATTATCTACTTGCGTAAGGGATCTAATATATTCGATTACAATGAAGCGAAAGAAATGCTAGAAGTAGAGGACAAGAAGGCCTTATCAGATATATTGACACGGCTGAAGAATCGGGGCTTCTTGATTTCGAGAAGAGACCCTATTGACCCCAGAAGAAGACTTTTCAAACTCATCGATCCTGAAAGCGCTATAACAGCCTTTGGGATCCAGAACAAAGCTATCAGCAGTAAGGTTTTGGATAAGCTTAGGGCTTCCCACCTCGATTATGTCATTGGCGATGCATATGCGGCTTATCAGCATCATCACTATTCAACACCGGGCAAAATGGATATCTATGTTAGAAAAAGAGACCTTAACACATGGATTGCATTGTTGGTCGAGAGGAGCACTGCAGTTGCAATTGACGATATACCATCGGAAAAATCTGCTAAAGAGAACATCCATATCCATTCTACTTTGACTGAGGATGTGCTGGGTCATAGTGTTGTTATTCAGGGGGCCAGATATTTGTCACCAGAAGCCGTGGTTGTTAGAGGTCTTGAAAATCAAGATAGATTCGGCTTAACGGACGCTATTGCAATCCTCCTAGTTAAGAAGGAAGATTTAGATTGGAAGCATCTCCTCAATCGAGCGAGCCAAAGTAGATTATTAAGAGAATTGGGCTCATGCCTTGACACGATAAACTTTGAATCCGGACGGGAAGTGTTTTCCAACAATCTCATCAATGAGATTTATGAGAACGCCGATGTTTCGAACAGAATAACATTCCCCAAACAATCTGAGAAAGGTCCATTTAGTGAAGAAGCCCTGGAAGACTACCCCGCTATATCAGAGAAGTGGAACATTCGAATACTTCTCTCTAAAGCCTTCATCTCAAAGATCGTAACGGACCTCGTAAGGTGAGCATGCTGAGCGATATCGATGTGGAGATTGCTAGCCTCCGAGACCTTCACAGGCTGTGCAAAGAAGCAACGAAATGGGGAATACAGGTAGTTGTGATAGGTGGATATGCTGTTAGAGCCTACACTAGAGGTTACAGGTTTACTAAGGACATCGATCTAGTGACCAAAAGGGAAGCTTTAGGTAGATTCAAGGCTCTACTTCGTAACCTAGGATATGATTATCGAACTACTGAATTCGGTGTTGCTGGAAGAAAAAAATTTGACAATGGTTACATCGACCTTCATATAAGTGTTGGTGAAGTCTTTGATATCTCTACGGGATTTACCTTTTCTGTTACCGATGAATTCTTCGAAAAGGCTAGAAATCTAGTTATGAAAGGATATTATGAAGAATCGGAACCCTTTGCTGTAGACGGACCAGTAGCAGCGATTGAACCCATGTTCTTACTCAAGCTGATTCCAAGAGGGCGAACAAAGGATATTGTCGATATTACATCTCTAATAATCGATAAAGGAGACGAAGTTGATAAAAAAACTCTGTCAGACCAATGCAAGGCATCGGGTCTTAGGAGCCATATAATTTCTCAACTTAGGAATTATGCAAATCTTATCAGAAAGAGTGAGTTAGAAAAATTGTGGTTCAGCCTCACAGGTTTAAGATTGTCCCATTCTGAAAGAAGAGGCATTATGAAATTTGTGAGAACCTTGATCGATGTCCTCCACACGAATAATAGTTAGGAAACGCCTTTGGTTTTGTAAGCTGCGCACCATTTTGTGAGTGGCTCGCTACACTCACCACCAAGCCCACAGCCAGACTCACAATCAACTTGGCTTTCCCATCAGATTGCCCTTTTGTCGTGGGTTTGGCTGTACATTCCTTCGTACTCGGAGCATCGGTGTCTGATGCATCGCCCCTTGTCGGGCCTTGAGACGCCACAACCCCACTCAACACACCCCAGAGCAGTAGCACCCACCCTAGGGAATAGGGATCATCCAGATATCGGTAGTGATAACATAGTGAAAGCCCTAGTGCCAGAAATACCCCTGAGACGATCCCGCCAAAGGGGGATGCCCCCGATTGATTCGTTTGCTTTGAAAAGAGCGTGTCGGAACCCTGCCACAGATACACTCCGGCTGTAATTACCCCGAGGAGGATCAATCCCCACGGGAACAGCCACTGCCGCATCCATCCCCCCATCGGCTGGATATTTACTGTGTGGACAACCACGCCTGTGGCGATGAAGAGCCCGAATAAAATTAGCAACCGATTTTTTGGACGCCTGTCAAAAAGACCTATGACGCCCTTGTGGTCCCCGAGGGGTAGCCCCCGCCAATGCCATGGAACCCCCCTGATGCGCCTATCAAGTGCCACACAGACGACCCCCCCAACCAAAACGAGTAACACCTCCCAACCCCCAACGTACTGGCGGTACGCGCCGCACCAAGTCAGGATGAATACCAGGAGAATCAAAACGAATAGCATTGTGTAAATTCTCCCTCCATATCGAATGATCCATCGAACAAACTTTAGTCGATCCTTTCTTGCCTTCCCCAACGCAATTCCTCCGGTTTTTGCTGTCTAACGTTGCTTTATTGTCGTTTTCGACGACGCAAGAGATGATATGAACGCTAACAATTGTAGATACAATAACTTGAATTTACCCCCTTTTCACAATAAAACTCTTTTGTTTGCAGTTTTCAAAGCTTATAAAGGAATTACATACCTATAGTAATGAAATAGTGTGTGCTGTTCAAAGCTTATAAAAATAAATGACACCACATTATATGAATGCTGCATTCTCAATGGTATTTTCCCAAATCGTTTATAAATGCACATTAGCAGATGTTTCCATAGAGGAATTGAGGACGTAAAGTTCAAACGATTGGGAATTGTAAAGGAATAGAATATGCAGCGTCCTACTCGACTGGGATACCCCTGGAAACGATGGACTGAATGCTAGGCTCGTCTTCCCATTCTCTTTCCTTTCTGCTGAATATTTCCCCGCAGATGTGGCCCCCTCTTACTCTCTCAATTGCTTAAAATCCTTCTCCAATCCCTCTTCGCTTTGCTTCCCCCCCCGCCCCTGGATACTGAGGGGGAGGGAGGGAGGAAACGCCAAACAAGAACATATTATTTCGGGCGCTCCTCCGTTCCCATCCTCCGCGGATTGATTAATAAAGGTTTCGGCGTTTCAGTGGAGGCGACAAAAATAAAGAAGGGGGGAAGCGAATCCTGGCTTGGCAAGAGAGCATGGAAGTGAAGAATCCCAGGGGAGAAGCAGGGGATCGTCCACGGGGGAGGCAAGGTATCCCCGAAGGTACAAACATTTGCGTTTTGGGCTTGCGAAAGTTGAGCAGGTGGCTAATCTGTACGCGAAAGTAGCGGGGCGTTGATAGAAGGATTGCTGTATCAGTGGTACTATGAAGATATGATACGCGAGGCTTTAGGGGTGGAGGAGGGTTACGGTGACAGACAACAATCAGGCATAGGATTGGACGGTTCCTCCGAGGGTGGCAACAGAAAGAGGGAAAGGGGAGGGGAGGGAGGGATAGGCGAGAAGAGAGAGGGACTCCACACACCTGTGAGGGGATAGGGGGGACGTGAAGTGGGGAAATCACCATCCCGCATCAGTTCGAGGGGGGTCCGTTGCGGCCTAAGGAAGGGGGAGCGATCAAGCGAGGGCGATACCTTAAGACTATGGGAGCTAGATATGAGAGCCATGGAAGCAGCGAAAGCTTTTTTAGGGGACAGTGCGAGTTGTGAACGAGGTATCGGTGGGTGTGGGGGTTTCATGTGATGGGTTCAGGAGCGCCACATCCTTCTTAGGAGGAGCGTGATCTGGTGAACGAGGAGGAGCGGAGGAGACTTCGGGAATGGATCTAAACGTACGCAGCGGAAGGTGGGCGGGACCTAGGAAAAGCATTAAAACCACTTCTAGACCAATTAACAAGCCCGGACAATACCGTCGAGGACGTGATAACCCAGCTGATTGAGGAGTTAAAGAAGGGAGAGAAAACGAGGCGAAGGGGCGCGGCCTTGGCTCTAGGCGAGATTGGAAAGCGGCTGGAGGATCGAAAGGAGGTGGTAAGGGCATTACAGCGAGCGGTACAGGACGAGAGTTGGCAAGTGAGAGGGGCGGTGTGGAGGGCGCTGGAGGGGATGGCGGAGGCAGGGGAGGAGCTGGGAGACCCCCGAGCAGAAACCGCGCGCAAGGTGGCAGTGCGACTATCCATGCTGCACGAGGAGGTGGAAGGTGATGAAATTCATGCCTTCATCGAGATGGTGAAGGGGTTAGAGGACATCTCCGGGGCAATCCCCGTCCTACAAGCGGCCTTGAGAGAGGAGAGGGGGAGGGTCCGTGCAGGGGTGGCGCGAGCGATGGCGTGGAGGAGTGAGGAGGTGGAGGATCTCGAGCCGGTGATAGCCGTACTGATCGAAGAAATCGAGAGGCACCCTGATTATTCAGAGCTAGAAACATTCGCCCTTGAGAGGATAGTCGTAAAAAGTATGGATAGAATAAAGGAGCCTTCGGAGCTTGTCCCATTGTTTTGCAAAATTTGGGATCAAGAAGAAGAGGAAGGAAAGACAGGGTTGGGATTGGCAGGTCTTGTGAAGCTAGGGCCAAAAGCGAAGGATCCCGCGGCACGTGCGCAGGTGGTGGGTATGTACCTCGGAATTTTTGGGTACAGCCAAACATTCCTCGACGGATCAACGGAGACATGGTGCAAAAGAAAAGCGATCGAGGGGCTCATGGAGATGGCGAAGGGAGTCGAGGATCCCGTCTTCATGATCGCACAGTATGGCGAGGGAATTGGGAGCATCTTCCACCATTATTACACATATGTAGCGAGAGACCTCCTGCGGGCGATTGCAGAGAATATTAAGAGGAAAGAGGAGGTGCTGGAGGTGGAGGATACCTCTACAGCCATCTCGACACTGTGGACGTTGATATACGACTATGGCTACCCAGAGGCGCGGTGGGGTGCGGCGGAGGTACTGGAGGCCTTATGCGGGCGGTTGGCGAATCCGATGGAGATAGTGGAGCAGCTGGGGAGGAGGTTATTGTACACAGGTCGCGAGGAGGGAAGGGTGGTGGGGTGGGTGAGTGCAGTGGTCATTTGCAAGTTGGGTGGCGTGGTCCAGGCCGAGTCCATGGTGCAGGAGTTTCGGGAGAAACTGGAGGGGGAAGAGGAGGTGGAGAAGGATTGGGTGCCAAAGAAGCTCAGAGAGCGACCAAAAGGGGGAGAAGGTCTCAGGAGCATGTTAGAGTCTCTGAGGGTCGAAAAGGTGGAGGAGTGGCTACCGGAGAGGGAGATCTGGGCGGCGGAGGTATGTGGGAGGATGCTATCGCAGTTCGAGGAGCCGTTGCAGGTGCTCCCCACACTCCGCAAGCTGTGGAAGGCGGGAGGCGAAGAGGTACGGAGCTTTGTGACAGGGATTCTCGGCGAGATGGGGAGGCAATTGGAGTTAGAGGACATCCCGGTTATCATGGAGGCACTGGTGGATATTTTGAAGGGGGGGACCGAGAAAGACCGAGCGAGGGCGGCGGAGATCCTTGGAGCAGTCGAATGGGATTTAGAATCATTATCGAGAGCGGTGGCGGCACTGCTGGAGGTTCTGCAGGACGAATCCGTTTTGGTATGTAATATAGCAGTAGAAGCCATAGGGAGAATCGGAGGAAGGTTGGAAGATCCTTCCCCCGTCATCGCCAGGCTGCGGGAGGTCTTAAGTGAAGGGAAGGGGAGTGAGATGACACGATGGTATGTGGAGGAAGCCGTGAAGGAAGTCCAGCGTTCGCATAAGTTTTACTGGGAATGAGGGACATGAGATGCTGGAAGGCACTATGTCCGATCCTTTCGTTATTTCCTAATAGTAATCAGTGGAGACGAAGAAAGGGAAGGGGGAAGAGAATCCTGGTGTGCCAAGGGAGCGGGGGAGCAAAGAACCCCAGGGGAGGGGCAGGGAACCGGCCATGGGGAAGGCAAGGGGTCCCCAAAGGGGCAAATATTAACGTTTGGATTGGCAAAGGTTGAGCAGCTCGTGAACGTGTACACGAAAGTTGTGGGGTGTTGTTTGAAGGGTTGTTTCACCTTTGGTTTTATGAAAATAAGATATTCGCGACGTTGGGGATGCGAGTGGAATTTTTATATCAGACTACATGTAAGGATCTGCGCAAGAGGCAAAAAAATGGTCTAAAACCTGTGCCAAGCGTTGAAGGGTGAATACGGTGGTGTGTTTCAAAACCACGTGATCAGCAATTACGAGCAGTAGAAGGCTGGGAAAGTCAGCACCCAATTGGGGGGTGGATCGGGTCAAATGGTGTGGCTCGGGGTCAAATGGCAAATGGCTAAAGGCTATGAGGAGTGTTGTCACATAATTAAGCTGGCGGGGGGTGAGACCGAGCTTTGAACCAAGCGTTTCGTGAAAAAAGCGACCCGGGATGAGGGGTGCTCTGGAGGAAGAGATATCCTGTTCATCTCCAATTGGAGGAGGGTGTTCCCCCCAAGTGTGATAGAGAGCTGTGATCTGGGTGAGGATGCATTTGGGAATCCCGTCAAGCTTCTGACTGAAATAGTCAAGAGTTTGTTTTACAGTTGTTTCATGAATCCCAAGCAAGTGGGGGAGCCGGAGGTACACAGCGAGGGTATAGTAAACTTCGAAGGTATGTGCGAGACGCTTCTTGTTATCGCCCCAACCTTGATTAAGATCATTATACCTTTCCAGATCGGTTAGGATGGCGGTTTCATCAACCTGTGGATCGATGTAGAAGTGCTTTTGGATGGTTTGGAAGTTCAAGGGGGGTTCAACCCAGCGTTCTAGTTTGAATCCTTTTCGTTCAAGCATGGTCTGGACAATTCTTCGGGCTAGGAAGTGGGCAAACACGGGGTTCCTCTGAAAAACGACCGTGACCGACTGAGGGTCCTCGGCGATCTGTATCCCAGTGATTAATGGTGGGAGGGCACGCTGTTTGCTATTTCGTTTGAACGTTGCAATCGATCGAGCTTTTTGCCGTGGGGCAAGCTTTCTCTTGTCGAGGGAGCGTTGGATGACGGGAGTGATCTCGTGGAGCTTAAAGCTTATGAGGGTCGTTTGCTCGAATAGGCGAGCATCAATATCTGCCTGGAGGTCGCTAAGTTCCTCAACCATTCCTTTGACTTGGTTTAGCGCATGAGTTGTCACACTCACGGCTTTTGTAAAGGTTTCAGCCCGATCAGGACCTTGCGACGGGAGGCTAATGACGACGTGGCGGGTCTTGGCCTGGTGGGCGGTCCATTCTTCCTTATCGAAGGGGGGAGGGAGTTCTCTTTTCTTAAGATAGTTGGTTGAAATCTCGCGAATCTGTTTTAACCGAGGTTGTGCCAGAGGAGATTGGAAAATTGTCACGAAAAGATCACGTTCAATTCGAACTTCTTCATAACTGGGATCTAGGAGCTGAGAACTAGGGGTTAAGGTTGAAAGAAAGCTTAAGGCCCCCTCAATGGTCTTGTGTCTATAGATGAGGGTTTGACAATCCACTCCCTTTATACCCCATTGGTCGGCCCCATAAATCCCCCCCAGCTTGAAGAGCGCCTTGAGTCGTACAACATCCTGTTTCTGTGCTGCGGTTAAGTTCCGGCTGAAGAATTCTACATGTCTTAGGGTTTCAAAGCGGGAATGGGTTTCATGTCCCCCCACACGTGGTAGAACAATTAGATCGAGGTGGTATCTTTTAGTCTGGGTTAGTTTTACAGTTCCACTCCAGATCGCAAGTCGGTGAACCATCGCCTCCCGATCCGGCTCGTGGCCATGCTTGATATATTGGTCTTGGATCCACTTGAGGTTCGCAAACCGATTAAACACGTGTTTAAATTCTTCAACTGTGTCGACATCCACGACAACAAAGAGGTCAATATCGGTATCGCCCTGGAGGAAAGTCCCTAGAGCCGTGGAGCCAGTAAAAACCAAAGTCCCCCGTATAGCCCAACGGTTCAGTAATTCTTGTAGCTGCTCGGAGATGAATTTTTGAACCCGTTTTATTTCAGCGAGCTCCTCAGGAGTAGGAAGATACTGATCTAAGACATCATGACCGGTTCTAATGGGAGGGAGTGGTCTTTTTTTTTGGTTATCATTCCTATGTTGAGTCACTATGCGTTCATACTTTGTATGGTGTTCACTATCCGATTGCAGGATCCTCTTTCTTGTGTTCAATTTTATTTTTTCCTTGTTTGTTCTCTTAATTGATTCGCAGAGTAAGTGATTCAATGATTTAGGAGGGGATTAGGGTTTATTATCTTTGATGGGTGGTGTTGCATAATTAACCATCGTTTTATTACTGGTGGGGTGGTTTAGAGGATCTATTACTTTGTAAATCCGGCCTTTACCTCTCCATGGAAGGGTTCCCGGTTTTTATACGATCTATTGAATCTCCACAATTGATAAAATGGGTCTGGTTGCATACAGTTAAGGTGTCTCTCCAAGTAACCCCAAACGCCTCCATGGGTGAAGGGAATATGAGTTAGTCAAGCTGCGATACGTAACTGATACTTGTGGACTGGACTAGATAACCACAGAGGTCAATTCACCGAACTTACGAAGAAAGATACTCTCAAATTCGTCACTTTTAAAATCATACGTGTCAATTTGAATCCGACCGGTATCATCGAATCGCACCCGAACGGTAGCAATAAGATCACCTCCCGCGTCTAGGAGCATGAATGATCGGCTGTTGTCCGCCTCCACAATTCGTCCCACATATCCATCAGGATGAAGTTGGAGCAGAGCCGAAAAGACAATCCCATCTCTCACTTCGCGGTGTTCATTTGTTAGTTGTGGGATCGAGGGCCCTTCTACGGCTTCCCCAACTTCTAACCCTACCATCTCATGGAGTGGAACATGTCCGACTCGATCTCGGTGATGGCTCGTTACTATGGATTTTACATGTTCGGGAATCGCTTCTGCTGCGACCCCGCGCTCTTCTAGGCCATCGATCACTAAAAGCGCTTCTTCAAGCCATGACTGCATTGTTTGTTTTGCCTCTTGAAATTCTGCTTTGTCAAGGATACTGCCGCGTACCGGTTCCTCAACTTCAACGGTGTAGTACCCATTTTGCTTTGTTTTTTCCAGATCAAAGAGCTGGAAGAAGTCGTTATAAGCCTCTTGAGCGTCGATTTCCTCAAAAAATTGTTCTTCGATGAGTCGACGGGTAAACCCCGCGCCTACTTTAAATTGGTCAATCATGTACCCGTATTTAGCAATGTAACTGGATGCGCGACTTGCGATAGAGCGTTGAACAAATGAGATCAGCGAGCCGATCCAAACCCAGACGATCTCAGCCAAGTCATCTATAATAATTAGGGCATTTTCTGAGGATAAATTCTCTTTTTGAAAAGGGATCGGGGTGTAGGAACCATCCAGTCGAACCTTTAACATGAGAAGGAAGCGTTTTTCCATCATGGGAGAAGCACGCCCTCGGTAAAAGTCCTGCATTTAGCACTTAACTTGCAGCCACTCCATTATCGAGACCTAATTGTAATTTTTACCTGACATAAAAATTATATCTATCTATTTAGGGCGTGATTTTAGGACCCGTGATATGGGATTTGATTCGCCCCAGAATAGAGTTAAAAGGAGAAGACCTTACCCTAGATCCTTTTCTATGACGAACTTGTTCAAGGCTCTTTTTACTTGTCCTAGGCTCTTCGCTTTGAGTTGAGGTTTTTAAGGATACTCGTTGACCTCAACATAAGAGAACAGAAATTAGATTAACTAAAGGTTTTTTTATAAGTGGGTCCGATATTCCCATGAAGGTGATCTGGAGGAGTCGTTATGGCAATGAAGGCGTATCATGTGACTGATGCGGGCGAAACAATTGAAATTGAACTCCATGAGTCCCGTTTAGAGAACTTGGATGCCGTTTTGATTTTGGATGAACAGCGGAGAGACCTGTGGGTCCTTCGAGGACCGCTTGACGTAAGGAAAAAGTTCTTGGTTGCCCGAACAGCGGCAAACCTGAACCTAACGGAGGGGTTGAGGTACCGAATTCGGCATGTCGAACCGAATGAGCGACAGAACGTGATTCGCGCACTTCTTGCAGATGAAGAACCAAAGCTTGCTTCAATCGCAGAATTTCCCCAGGAAGAAGAACGCGTTCTCACCCCAAGCGTCCCTTCAGCTCTTAAACCGCTTACTACAATAGTTGAACTGGCACCGGCACAAGAGGAAAAGCGCCATCTCCCTCCTAAAGAGAAACCTGACCTAGTACCAACGGCTATTTCAACCTTTTTTGAGAGTTTCACTCGACTTGCCCTCTTTGAGCGAACCATTCCTAAAGATGAGCTTCCTCCACGAGCTGAATTAGAACGAAGTTTACAACAATATCTTAAAACTTTCATTGATGCGTTGTATACCTAGTACTCTGTTACCCGGAGTATGAGGGGTAAAGGCGCTTGAGGCGAATTCGC
>JBHIFL010000032.1:0-46261 GCA_046761065.1 Candidatus Heimdallarchaeota archaeon | reverse complement strand
GAACGCAGCCATCCCAAGGAATGCTCCGGTTATTACCCGACGCTTGCACAGTCCAAGCCAGAGACTCAAGCCCAGCCAGAGACACGCAAGCACCCAGATACTTAGGGACCCATCGACCTGGTGATCCATGAAAGCACCCAGCAACGCAAAAAAGAGCCCCAACAGGAAAACTTGCCAAGAAACCACCCTCCCATACTTCCCCCTCCCCTCAGAGAAGGAGTACCAACGCTTTGCCCTCCAAAGATAAACCACTGTAGTCTCAATACCTAAAAGGAACAATCCCACCGAGAGCCCCCAGCCCCCCACCCCGTCTGCAATTAGGGATGTTAGAGAAATATAACTCAAAGCGATTGAAAGGCCAAACAGACTTAATCCACCGGTGAGAAGACCAACCGACTTTAAATTTCGTTTAACCCATAACATAATCCGAGCCCATGCCCCATACAGCCAACTAAAAGCACGACAAAAGATGGAAAGGCATTTCTGTCTCATTATGCCCCACTGCAACTTGAGGTGACTCCCAAGGAGTGCCACAACACATTCAAACCCTGTGATCCCTATTATTATGAACAGAGCGCCACTCATCAGCTGCCCTACCTCACCATCGAAGATCACGCCACATACCGCCCCGACCACCCCATGACTCCCCACCACGCTCAGTAGCTTCCACCGTTTGGCTATATAGCGGCGAATATTTCCCCCTGCCCAAGGCGGGGGGCTACCAGTCGAGTCCCTAATCCCCATTCTTCTCTACTCCGAGCTGGAACTGCCACATTGCATTCCCTCCAATCTCACCCCACACATGCCCCCCTCATTATTGATGGCATGGCTGAGCGAGGGAGGAAACTGCATTTTATGTCGTTAATTTCGTAATGAAAAAATCCCGAAACACACCTATTTTAAGCTTTCGGCGTACTAGGGATACCGTAGAGGTCTACACTAATTACTGTAGAGGTCTACACTAAATTCCTAAGATTATCGTAGAGGTCTACACTAAAACGACTTAGTGTAGAGGTCCACACTATATGTTGGAGTAACCCCTCCTCAGCATTGGATGCAGAAATCCTCTTCCCCGGCTTGGAAGCCACGACATCGGCCATTGTGCCTTGGTACACTTTGCTATTCCCGCCAACATCGGAACGACTCAAAATGGGGCCCATCCCATCGTAGGATGAAGCAAGAAACTCCGGCCTCCTCCCAGAGGCCATCAGCTTTTCCAATATCGCCTCCATTTGAAAAGCGGTTAACCCGGTGTGGGCAGGTCGCCAAGAACGGGCTGGAGTTCAGCAGAGTACTGCCCTGAATGGCCAAATTCGCATGATCGGGACGCGTTATTTGGGCGGTTCCAAAAATGAGGTCAACGGCCTGATGACTGCGGGATCGTCCTGCTCCAATATGTCCCGTAACTCCTGCAGGGCCCGGATCAAGGCCTGAACCTGCCACACATCCACAAAATATCTCTCACGGCCCAGCCGTATCTCGCGCGTGATCTCCCCCCATGTGGCCTTGTATGACCTAAACGAAAACCACACATCAGTCTCGGTCCACGGTTTTAGTCCGGTTTCCTCCTCGGAAGCAAGTAACCGTAGCTTTTCGATGATCCCGTCAAACATTGGCCCACGCTTGATGGAGATGAGACAGGGAGAGGTCGTGTCAACAATTTCCCCCTCGCTGGCCTTGCGCTGGCCCGTCACCGCAACCAGCTTCTGCCCCTCCGCCGTCTTGACAGCCTCCAGCTTCAGCCGGTCCCCTTTGCGGAGATTGACGACCCGCAACGCAATGACCTTGAGGGCCGGCCCGTTCGACCGAGCCGCCGGGTCCTCTGCCGGGTCCCTCATACCCTTCCACCTGGGCTTGTTTGCCTTTTACCAGTAACGCTTGTCTCCCCCGTTACTAGTCTAACCCAGACTATTTAAATCTCCTGATTCCCTCCTTGGTTTTCGCCCTTGATAGGATAGAACCGTCCGCATCCAAGCGGTCGTAAACCGCCAGGTCATTCTTCCGTGCGAGGGTTACTCTTTACTCTTCTGGGTCCTTTGCCAGTGTGGTCAACCCTGGTTCCGGGGTTGGTTCTGCTGGCAGAGCAGCAAACACTGTCTCCACCTTTCGGTTACTTTTGCGATAAGCCCACGCAAAGGCTAATACCAGTACCCCCGACGCCAGGATTAACACGTAAAAGAGCCCGTAGTCCCCGACTTGGGCTTGAACTGACGCCTGCACCAAGAGGGGCGCTAGGATCAGGCTGACCAGGTTCACGACCTTGATCATCGGGTTTAACGAGGGCCCCGCCGTGTCCTTCAACGGATCCCCCACCGTGTCACCGATCACGCTTGCCGTATGCCTCGCAGATCCTTTCCCCGTGTTGGCCTCTAGGTCCCGGGGCTCATCTTCGACCGCCTTCTTCGCGTTATCCCAAGCCCCCCCCGCATTTGCCATGTAGACCGCGAGCAGTTGCCCTGATATAATGATCCCCGCTTGGAACCCACCCAACGCTTCTACACCCGAGCCGATGGCTGCCGGGTCTAGGGTCAGTCCTGTAACTCGTGAGATGGTGAGCAGCGCCCCAAAGATCGCGCCGACCATGATCGGCATCGAGACCGCAATAATCGCGAGGCTGACGAGTTCCTTCTGCGCGGCTGCTGTCGAGATTGATACGGCCCGCCGATAGTCCGGTTTGACCTTCCCTTCCATCAACCCGGGGATTCGAAACTGCCGGCGCACCTCCTCGATGATCAGGCCCGCGGCTCGGCTGACCGCCCGGATATTGAAGGCGGAGAACAGCCACGGCAGCGCACCGCCTAACAGGAGGCCCACGAAGACGAGCGGCACATCCACGCGGATGCCCTGGGCCAGGGGGTCGGTCACCGGGATGCCCAGGCTTTGCGCCAAGCTTTCGGCCACAAGGCGCACATCGGTCGCGAAGGAGGCAAAGAGGCTCACCGCCGCGATGACGGCGGACGCGATGGCGACCCCCTTGGTGATGGCTTTCGTCGTATTCCCCACCGCGTCAAGTTCATCGAGCACGCTCCGGGTTTCGGGCTCTAGGGAGCACAATTCGCCAATCCCTTGGGCATTATCTGAAATAGGCCCAAAGGAGTCCATCGCCACGTTATTCCCGGTGTGCGACAGCATGCCGATCCCAATTAAGGCAATCCCATACAGAATGTATTGGCCGATATGGGTGGTATCAACCGAGACATGGCGCATGTCTCGGAGCAGGGGGAGTACGGCATTCCCAGGGAGAAGTGTGAAGGTGAGAATCGCTAGGATAAAGGAAAGCGCGATCGTAAAGAGAGCCCAAACACTGGATTCGTACCCCAGCGAGATGCCGGAGAGGATGGTGGTTGCGGGACCGCCCGAGGTAGAGTCGATAACCTCCTTGACGGGGCCTTTGTGTTTCGCGGTGAATCGGGCGGTGATCGGGTTAAACGACACCGCTAACATGACCCCGGTGGCGACCAGGAACGCGGCGCGCCATTCGCCCACATAGAAGGTGGCAAAGAGGAAGGACGTGCAGATGGTGATGGCGCTCGAAATCTCATAGGATTTGAACATGGCTTCTTCCGCATTGGGAGTCCGCCAAAGGGCCACCGCGTAGGTGCCGACGATCGAGGAGATGACCCCGATGGCCCGGACAATGAGGGGGAACATGATCCAAACGAGCTCGGTACTGCCCGACAACCGGTAGAGAGCCAGCCCGAGAATAAGCGCGGACACGATGGTCACTTCGTACGACTCAAAGATGTCAGCCGCCATGCCAGCGCAATCGCCCACATTATCGCCGACAAGATCTGCGATGACGGCAGCGTTCCGTGGATCATCTTCCGGGATATCATGTTCGACTTTCCCCACAAGATCAGCACCCACATCAGCTGCTTTGGTGTAGATCCCCCCGCCAATTCGCATAAAGAGCGCTAAGAGGGTTCCACCAAACCCAAAGCCCAGCAGCGCATCGGGGGCGGCGGTGCCAAAGATGATGAAAATGATGGTCCCACCAAGGAGGCCAAAGCCGTCAGTTAGCATCCCGGTGAATGTACCGGCGTGGTAAGCCACGGAAAGCGCCTCATTATAGCTGCGTTTCGCCGCGGCGGCTGTTCGAATGTTTCCTTGAACGGCAATGCGCATTCCCAGTTGGCCAACGGCCAACGAGAAGGATGCGCCCATCAAAAAGGCGATGGTTCGCCCCAAGGCAATGATTAATATCAGCTTCCGCTCATCGGAAGCATACTCCGGGAATTCAACCGCCGCAGCGGGCGAGGGTTCGACCAGGGCAACACTGCCAAACAATACGAAGGTTAATAGCCCGATTAGGGGGACAATCGTCTTCAATTGGCGCCATAAATACGCATCGGCGCCTTCTCGAATGGCTTCCCAGACTACTTGCATTTCAGGTGTGCCTTTGTCTTTGCTGTAAACATCACGCTTCAGCCAATAAGCATAAAGGAAACTCACAATTGCGACGCCAATCACACCAAGTAAGAGTAGCCGTTCGTAATATTCAAGGCTCTTAAATGTCTCCATCATGATAATGTACCTCAATATCAGAGCAATTTAGGCGTTCACGAACTCTAAATACGTCAGGGGGCTTCATGACACACTTATGATGCCCTTAGGTATCCAGTTCATTCAAGATATATAATTTTTGTCTGCTTTGCTCTCTTCCCTCAGTTCTTGTTTTATGTTTTTCCAACTTGGTATATATGAGCATAGATTTTCAATTTTTCCTACCAGGAAGCGCCTCTTTATTAGGGGACACAGGTCATCCACGGATGGTAGCACAACCCAAAATACCATGGCATCTGTAGCATCCTTGGAAGGAGCGATCGCCTTATTCGACAACCTACCTGGAAGATATACCCTATAGACTGAGGAGCGATAAAAAACCACCATCAAACAACTCCCACCTGCTCCAAAGAGCAGCCCCCAAGCTTTAGGTAAGTGATAGCCAAATTCACCAAATACACCCTGAGAACATCTACCCACCACAGAGTTGGTCATGGCTCGCAACAGTTATGTCTCATTACCCTTTCACTTGAAAGAGAACATTAAATATACGCATCAGCAAAAGGAATGGAGCACCCCTCGACTTTCGTTAGAAAGAACCTAATCCTCGAAGAACTTCAAGACACTTCTCCCACTGGTTAACTCTAAAAGAATCAACCCATCCTGATTCATGAAAAGAAGACTCGTCTACTCTTATAACGCCTTCTTAATACGCCACACGGTGGGAACCGCTTTAAGAGGGTGGATTTTCACTGTAGCTGCCCGCTGACTCTTAAATCGAACCTCGTAATCGGGAATCTCTGATACAGTGGCTTCAAGCTTTTTGGGAAGGTGCTGGGAGGAGGACGCCGCAAAATACCCTAATGCTGGGTCAAAGGGAAGCCAACCCCACTTGGGCGTGAATACTTCAGCCCACGCATGATGTGTCGTGTGCCCAACTCTAAGAAAGAGCCCCGTCACGCGACGCGCAGGGATGCCCACCTGGCGGGCCATTGCTACAAAGAGGTCAGTAAACTCGTCACAATCTCCGTACTTCAAACGCAGGGTCTTTAAGGCGCCTCGCCGTGTCTTTAAGTGTTCCCGATAAATTAAGGAATCGAGAAAACGGAAAAACCGCCCAAGAATTTCGCTGATATCATCTGTTCCCACCGTGATGGATGCTACCGTCTCCTGAAGCTCTGCCGCACTTTCCCAATGCTTTGCCGCACCACAATACTGTTGCCGGAGCCGCTTCCCAATCTCCTTGAGCGTACCGAAATTTCTCCCTTCAATGTTAACAACGTATGGAGTGAGTGTCACTTCAAGCTTCAGGACTTGCCGTTCCTTTGGTTTCAACTCTCCCAACTTAAAGTATCCAAAGAAATTGCCTTGGTTGTCCTTCACCTTTCGACAAAGGGGTGTAGTTTTAACTTGAGCTGAAGAGACTCCTGCTTCTGTGTACAAGATACTTTTTGCCACAACATCTGTAGCAGCGGTTCTACCTAAATTTTCCACTACCAAAAGCTGCTCCACTCGATACGTTGGCCCCATTTGTTTTTGCATCGAAATCGCCAGCTATCTCCACAACTAGCTGTGCGTGTCTAGGACTCTTGAACCAACCCTTTCTTACAATATTTTGGAAGCTGAAGTATTTTCATGCTTAGTACAAGATGACCATCAGCTCTCCCTATGAGACATTTTGGGCCGCTGCCTTTCTTCCTAGCCAGGTCTCGCATAGTTCTGTCCTTTGACGATGGAAAACAAACATCATTTAAGGTGGATGGTAGAAAGACAACAAATTACCGGTTGTACTGCGCAAGAGAACCTATACCATCCATCCCAATATACAAGATTCAAAAGCCCATCTGAAAGGCGAAGAAGTGGCAGTTTGAATCTGAACGTAGATGGAGGGGACCCAAGCCTTACGGAAGACGAGCGAGAGTACAGAATCCTTCTACAAAATACAAAATTTGGGCAACTAAGGAGATTAATAGCCGATTAGCCTTTCTTCTTTCTTCTACTTCACAACAAAGAGAGTAGCGGCGTTGGATGGGTATCTCTAATCCCCCGGACGTCAACCCTCAACACAAAGTCTTTTAAAGAAGATGAACGATGATGGCAAAAAATCAGGAGAATATAGGCTTTGGACAAATTCGAGGAATTAATGCAGCAAATGATGCAAATGTCCGAAGAAGAACGAATGAAAGTCATGGCAGAGAACAAGAAGATTTGTATTTGCGCGAGCTGTCCATCTTATGTGGAAACAGGAGAAACCGAATTGTTATTCTGTGCAACCGGAAAGAGTCAAGTAATCACCGAAGAAAAAGGATGCACTTGTCCCACATGTCCAGCCACTGACAAAATGGGATTAACACATACATACTTCTGTACCCGAGGAAGTGAGCGTGAGCAACGGGGCATGGCTATGTAATCATTTTGTTCAAAAGATGTAGCTACCATGGCACACCAAAACGGATAGGTGTGTTAAGTAGCCCTTTTTTCTATGAATGAAGTTATCAGGATCCTAGATCAACCTTTATTTTTTGGGTCACCCGAATTTGCGAAATTGATGTGGTTGGGTATTGCCCCCGTTTATCCTTTTCTAAGTACTTAACCATATCCCATACCGTCGCCAATGCGGTGCAAACGCCTATTAGTGCCTCCATTTCGACCCCCGTCTGCCCCACCGATTTCACTGTTACTCGCACCTCGACCCGGTCCTCTTTGCAGGTGAATTCCGACTTGACATCCGTAATAGGGACCTGATGGCATAACGGGATTAGGTCTGGAGTTTTCTTTACTGCGTTCGTCGCTGCGATACCTGCAATGGTGAAAGGATCCCCTTTCTTGATCTGCCTCTCCCGTATCTTTGTAAGGGTTTCTGGTTTAAGCATAATCACCCCCATCGCGGCTGCCATCCGGAATAAGAGGGGTTTTTTGGAAATATCTACCATCTCAACCATAAAATGGCCTCCGTTGCTCTACCGCAAGATGCAGCCCTACTTCTGCCCCTACCTTCTTAATCGACACCAGATTATCTTCCCGCATCAAACACGGCTTGAAGAACCCATCGCTCGTTACTCGGATCTTGTTACAGTTTCTACAAAAGTCCTTATTATGCAATGAGCGAACTACCTCAACAATCCCCCGTTTAATATAATATTGCTTCCTCGCCTGCATCCGCCGCGTCTCGATCTTCCAAGCGCGACCCACCAGTTTTCGTTCAATTTCCTCTAATGAAACAAAGTGGTTCCTAAAAAACTCACTCCCAGTGTCGATCAATTCAATTAACTGCAAGATCACCCCCTGTTGCTGGGTAAATTGGATCATGGGTTCGATTTCGTGTTCATTGATGCCTTTGAGCACCACCATGTTTAGTTTGATCGGATCAAACCCGAGCTGCTTTGCCACTTCCAACCCCTTTGCAATCTGTTTCACATTCTTTGCTAAGATTGAACTAGATAATGAATCACAGCCGATGTTGACCCGCGCAAGCCCCGCGCGCTTCAATGGCTCGGCTAGTTTCTCGAGCAGCACTCCATTTGTGGTTAAGGATACTTCACTAATCCCTGGTGTCGTCGCAATGTCCCTTATGATTTCCACGATATCTTCCCGAAGCAAAGGTTCCCCCCCGGTGAGCTTCACAGTAGTGATCCCCCGAGCTGCGCAGACCTGTACCACCTCAGTGATATGGTCACGGGATAGTTCCCCACTCTGGACCTCATGGCCTTCCTTATGACAGTAAGGGCAGGTTAGATTGCAGCGACTTGTAACACTCAGTCGTAAATGAGTGATTATTCGTCTAAATGGATCAACAAGTGTTCCATGTTCACTTGCCCTCGTGACGGTACATCTATCCATATGATCACCAACCAAAGATTGATTCTATCTTAGACACTCTCTACTTGGCTTTTAAGACTTATATCGACCGTTTCTATGCTGTCCAGCTTCAGGATCTTGGAAATGCTCAACAAAAACATCCGTGCTTTGAAGTTTGCTCTAGGGGAATCTTATACCGATATGAATTAAAATACATATCGTTCGAACTGGTCCTCTTTTTGATCACCTATAATCCACATACATAGTATATCAATCTGATTTTAACTAACACACTCCACCCATTATTTGGTCTACCCAGGATTTCTACTTGCTCCCATCTTCTAAGGAATTAATCACGTCTTGTGGATCATTAGAATAAGAATCAACGGCGTTTTTTTATACTGTGGCGTTTATTTGGCACAGAACACGTTATAACAGCAAAGTTAATAACTTGAAATTAATTTGTGGTTAAGATAAAGCTTCTATCATGCCAAATATTTGCATTGAAATTTGTCTGCATAGCCACTATTTCACAACCAACCTTTGTTATAGCTCTGATAATTTCTTCTCTACTTCGTATTGAAAATGGTGAGGGTTCAAGGGGAAAATATCGGGAACCGGTTATCTTATGAACAAAGATGTCTCTTACAGTATTATCAACAATAAGTATATACTTACTACTTAATTTCTTTAAATTCCTAATGAAATTTTCTATGTTTTTAGAGTGGTGTAAAGAACCGTAAGAAATGACTAAATCATACTGGGCATTTATATTAATGGAACTCATATCTCCGTGTATTGTTTTAATCCCTAAACATTTAGCTTGTTCTAAAACCCTTTTATTCAAATCCAATCCATAAATTTCATTCAACCCTAAAATTTTTCTCAATTCTTCAGTTATATGGCCATTG
Organism: Candidatus Heimdallarchaeota archaeon; assembly: GCA_046761065.1. GTDB lineage: Archaea > Asgardarchaeota > Wukongarchaeia > Wukongarchaeales > JBHIFL01 > JBHIFL01. The sequence goes on along the minus strand of JBHIFL010000032.1, from coordinate 37,049 downwards.
CCACAACCTACATCAAGTGCAGAGTTGATTTTGACCTTATTAAAGCGTAAAAACCTACTCAGACCCTCTAATTCTTTGTTGACGTTTTGAAAATGAAAATTATGATTTAGAATTCCACATATGGAATAAATCATCTGCTCGAGTTTTTCATTTTTCATAGTAAAAAAAGTTATATTTACCAAATTTAAATGTTAAGAGGATATCAATAAAATTCAAATCTAGGAAAAGGGAATATTAAACTCACATCCGAATGTCTTACGCATTCAAAAGCCGAAATCTTGTTTGAATTCTTGCAGCAATGATTAATTCCATAAATACTCTTTTTATAATTACTAGTATCAAAAAATCTATGTTAAACTTATATTATGTTAACTTGTGAATTCTCTCAATTAATACTCCATACGATCATTCTCTTCGTTTATACCCACAATTGTTTACCTCTATGACCTTTCTTCTTGACAAATTCTTTCACCTCTCACTCCTCAGATGTGTTGAGACTAATTATGTCCTTGTTACAAAATAGATTGGATTTTCACCTTCTTCTTAACCTTCCTCTCTTTATAAAGGGAAAAACAAAAGATTTATACTCCCACGCTCCACGCTTGGCTTGGCTCGGTTTTGGTTTTGAAGTGTGGTGTTTCCAAGCTATTTATACCCCTTCATATGGGATTTAGGAGAGATTTGTGTGTATTATCTCGTGGAACTCCAAGATATAGTCCGTGTGCCCCCTAACCGCTTTAACGATGATCTCAAATCCGTAGTGCTCGATATCTGTCGGGAAACCTACGAGGAAACCATCGATCCCGAATTGGGCATGATTCTCGCAATAACTAGTGTCAATGAAATTAGCCAGGGCCGCTTGGTTCATGGAGATGGGGCAACTTATCATCAGATTCGACTCTCAGTCATTGCATATAAACCTGTTACTAAAGAAATTGTCGAAGGAGAGGTCTCCGAAGTAACTGACTTTGGAGCCTTCGTTAGAATTGGGAGTATCGAAGCTCTCTGTCACATCTCCCAAATCGCAGATGATTTCTTTAGTTTATCAAAAACGTCACTTGTTGGTCGGGAATCTGGGAATGTTGTACGGGTGGGGGACCGCCTCCGGGCACGGATCATTACAATCTCTATGGATCGTAGTAACATTCGCACCGCAATAACGATGCGTCAGCCGGGATTAGGCATCGATCGCTGGATTGAAGCTTGGAAGCATCCAAAAGAAGAAGAGAAAGAACCAAAGAAAGAACCAAAAAAACGTGTGAAGAAAAAACCCGCAAAATAAGTTTGCGACGATCTATTTTGAGATAAAAGTCTTTTTTTACAAGCCTCCAGCTACCTTCGATTCTGAAAAGACTTGATACTTGTTAGAAGGAATTGTAAAATGCGAATTTGTGCCAGATGTCAAATGGTCTATGAAGATCCGATACAAATAGATAAGAAGTTAGTCTTTCTCTTTGCAATTTTGACAATCCCACTGTTTGGACTTGGTGGTTGGCTCTACTTTGGGTATAAGGCACGCCAAAAAAAACAAAACCCCCTCTATTGTCCAAAATGTGGGAGATTGACGAGTTATAGACCTGATCACGCTCGAGGAGTATATGCCATGGGAAATCAGTTCGGATAGGAAAGGATATAGGATACAGAACACATCTTAAAGTAAAACGAGTGGCAATTACCATATAAATAAGACGTAAATCGTTCAACAAATGAATATTGAATCGACCTTTAGAATAGAAAAGAGGATGATAGAGATTTGAAGACAGGGACGATAGAAATAGGTTCTGGGAAATTAAATCGGAAAATTGTAATCCATCTTGAATATATAAATGCTTGAGAAGGAAAAAAATATAAGCTGAAAAGATTCGTTGACACAGGAAACAGGCTTAGACACGCTTCATATTCGATTTTTCGAAGAAAACGAAGCATCAAGATTAAAATTAGAGAACGTGATGAATAAGGCCATGTTTGCTTCCTTGCAGCTCCTAGGAGTATTAAATATTGGTAGAACTCAAAAAGTCGACAATGCAATTATTAATGAATTTAAGATTTAGCAATGCTGCTGTCAACACCGGGTTAGTGTTATCAGGGCTTTTCTGGAATAACATGATGGGATTTGATCTCGGCTATCTGGTCCTAATTTTTGGCATGTTTTTTGGAAATGTGTTCGCCTTCGTAGTTAATGATTTTTACGATGTTTCGGTGGATTTTAAAGATCCCCTGAAAAGAGTAAGGAATGTATTTTGTTCTGCTGATACGAAAACACTTGGGAAGCAGGTTTTATACATGAGTTTGGTGTTAAGCATTATCCTGAATGCGTTGGCCTCATTAAACACACTCTTCATTATAATTTTGTTTAATGCCGCATTATTCTTTTACTCTGCCCCGCCCGTTCGCTTTAGAGACCGAATCATCTGGGATTGGGTCTTTATTATATTGTGGAAAGGGTTCATCATTATAGCAGGGTATGTCTATCTATTTGGCTGGTCTTGGTTTGGAAACAACCTGTTCATTTCTGGAACCCTATCCCTCCTCCTGTTAGTCTCATTAATTGGCCAGATTCAAGTCAATCAATTAGTTGATTTTGAGGTTGATAGCAAAACGAATAATATGAATACTGTGCAACGCTTAGGACGCCATCGCGCCAACTATATCTATCAGATCCTCCTAGTGATCTTTTATAGCATAGGTTTTTACTTGTGTTATGTTTTTCAGTTATATTTTACAATGATTCTGATTCTGATCAATCTGGCTCTGTACTATTTTGTGACGTCAGAAAAACGTCATGTTGTCCTTGATTATTCACTTGTTTGGGTTTTAATTTTATTCGTGGAAAAAACTTTGTCTGTTTTCAATATCTATCAATCAATTTTCTTCGGGACTTGGATAGTTGCTATGTTTGGCCTCGCTATTTGGCATGCAAAACGAAAGGGCTTAATATAAAAATTTTGGGATTCAACGCATCCTCTTTTCATATTTTTATACCTTTCAAGGACACAGTATTTAACTTAATATGAAATTTAGTTATGAAAGAATCGAACATCAGATTTATAGCCTTCTGCTAAGGACTGTTCCACTATAATCCCAACAATGATCTTTGACCTTGATAGCACGCAAGGGTTGACTGGAAAACTTAAAATGTTTTCCTATTTACCACGGTACCAATCGAGCTTTGTCCACATGAACATCCGGAAGAATCAGGTCTTAGAAGCTTATATCTATCATTCTTAGGTCTATTAAAAACGAGAGGTAGCTGAGGCAATAATTCAATTTTCGATTTTGAAGAAAGCTTATGACCATGAATGGCGGAGTTTGGAGTAAAACTTCCTTGGCAAGTTTTCATTGCAAGTTCAACTTAATCAATACGATGCAATGTTCGCTGATTCCGATGTTATTCGTTAAAATTGATGCCCACATAATCTTACTGTACTGGAGGAAGTTAAACAAACGAATGGCAAGACAGACTTGACAACAATGTCCCGTTAAGCTCAAATCAACTGGATTATAGAGATCGAAGAGTTGACAGGTGCTTTCGATTTCATTGTAAGTTTAGATGATGAGGAGCACGAGAAACCTGAACAGAAATTTACCTTTTGGTTTCAGATGTTTTGCAAGTCCCGCCTGAACAATCCTAGTAATTGAAGACTCGCCCTCCAAGCTAAGACAGCACAGGCAGCTGGCAAATGGTGTATAGCTGTTACGATACTATTCACATGAAAGGGTGTCCACGAACTTGGAATCCTAAAAGAAAGTTAGATTAGATTGTTGATGATCCGACCCTATGTGACAGAGGTTGTGTGGCAATTGGTGGTAGAATGGGCCTAAGATGGTTAGGATTTTATAATGGATGACAATATCCTATAAGATCGCATTACTTTTCTTTTATGGAATATAATTTTTCGCTTCATGCTGATTAGGATTGTAAGAAAAAGTCAGATAGATATTAAGGCGTTTTGCTTCTTGTCTCAAAAAATCGAATTTTTCTAGCGTTTCTGCGGAGGATTTCCATTTCCCCAAAATCTTTATTCGAAAAACCGCGGATAATACTCTCTTTTCTTTAATTCGTGGATTGTTACTAGAGGAGTTAATCGAATAAAGTTTCTCTATTGATTGATCTACACCTTCATTGATTGACACCTTCGAGAGATCCCAAACACAATATACCATTTCAATCGCTGATAATGGATGAAAAGAATACTCAGCTATCTGAATTTTATCACCCTGTTCGGATAAGTACAGTTTACCAATAATATATCCCTTTGGCTCATTTCTCTCCACCACCGACACCCGTTCTAAAGAGCCAGAATACGCAATAACAGGATATTTGAAGCGTGAAGAAGTGAATTTTTGTTCATCATTAAATTGCCATATCTTTTTTGAACATTTTTGTCGGATTGACCAATAACGATTAGTGGATTGTACAATAGAAGAGTCCCTAACTAATCCTGGGGGTTTAAAGAGGTATTGAAATCGGTGGACATGTCCACATACTACATAATGAAATTTTTTGGGAATCTGTTGAAATAAAACCACATTATAGCCCCTTCGAAAAGTATAGCTCTCGATTCGTGAGCCCTCGATGAGTTGATGGGTTAACATGATAAAGTAATGGGGCAGGATATGGTCGTTTCCATGGTAATTGAACCATGCCCGTCTTAAAGTGGCCCCAACTTTATTCTTGACATCATGTTTAATGTGCGGAAAGCCTGTGATCTTTATTCGAATCCCATATTTTTCAAAACAATAGGATGAAGGCTTCGTAAGTAAATGGATGTCATCATAATAAGTTATTAGACCAAGGGGAAGTTTACTCCGCTCATGATTCCCCGGTAAAATATATACAGGAATTTCATTTTTAGCTGCAAGTAAAAAGGGCTGCATTGCACGCTCAATCACTGACGGAGGAGGTTTGCTGCGGTTGAAGAAATCTCCAGCGTGTAAAATGAAATCTACTTTATGCTTTGAAATTGCGGTTTCGATAATATCCTTCGCTTTTTGAAAGAATAACTCCCCATAAGCTCTTCGTTGAATATTCTTAGGTTTTAACGCATAATTAACGCCAAAATGAGTATCCGCAAAATGTAAAAAGCGAATCGAATGCTCGTCCACTGGTAATAACCCTTATAAATTAGACTCTCCCCCTTCACATATTGTTCCTTAAAATTGTATTGGACACCCAAATTAAAATATAGCTCTTCAGTAACCGGCTCATTTGTTAATTACCACTTATATTTTCCGCTTTGACTGCCATCCTGTTAGGAGAAATTTCTTTTATTTAATATTTAACTGAGCTAAACTCTCGGAACTTTCTTGGTAATACCTGTTCCATTGGGTATTTGATAAAAGAAGTAGTGGGGGTTTTACGTGAATATTTGGATTGCAGCTTTATGTTCTTCCCAGAATTGACTTGCAAACTTCAGGGTAGTTGGATTACTGGCATATATTCGAAAAATGGGCTCGCCGATCTCAATTTGAGCTCCAACTTTTTTGAAGAGAAGAACTCCGGCCCGCTTATTCTTCGGCGCGCCTGCAAGTCGAGCAATACGCGCAATTTCACGATTTCCGATCGCTGTTATCACCCCATTGTGGCTTGCACAAACATCGTGATGGTAAGGTGATAATTCAGGGAGGGTTCTTGGACCCTGGAGTGCACGGATCCGTTCCATTTTGGCAAGCGCTTCACCAGATTCTAAGATGCGACGAGTAATTTTTTTAGCCTCCCACAAATCAAGGCCTCCGGTGAAGGTGAGAATCTCAGCCGCCAAGAGGAGACTTTTCTCTTTGAGGTCTTGGGGTGCATTAGGGTCATTATGGAGCACTTTCAGAACGTCTCGCGCTTCGAGCCCCGGACCAATCCCATTCCCGATAGGTTGCGACCCATCGGTAAAGACTACCTTCACTTGAAGCCCTAATTGCGCCCCAACTTTTTCAAACCGAACAAGTAAGTGTTGGGCGCGTTCCATTTGCTCGACTTTTGTGCCAAGTCCCACAGGTATGTCAATTAGAATGTGGGTTGAGCCTGCAGCCTTTTTTTTGGATAGAATGGAAGCGATCATCTGACCTTCACAATCGAGACTCAGTGGACGTTCCACGGAAATGATGATATCGTCAGCAGGAGCTAACTTAAGGGCCCCACCCCAAACGAAACAGCCCCGTTCTTGGTGAACAATCTCATAGATCGTTTGGAGAGACAGATCCACATTCGCGAAGGCCTCCGCCGTGTCCGCGGTCCCCGCCGGGGAGGTGATTGCGCGGGAGGAGGTTTTTGGAATGGGCAGGCCATAAGCGGCAATGATCGGTACCAAGATGAGTGTCGTCCGATTCCCCGGAACACCCCCAATGGAATGCTTATCCACGACAAGGTCTTCGTGGAAGTTAAGGACCTCCCCGGTTTGGACCATTGCTTCCGCCAAGGCTACTACTTCTCCATCCGGGAGTCGATGCACACTGCACGCAGTGACAAAGGCCGCCAACTCGGTTTTGGAGTACCGTCCCGCTACGATATCCTGGATAATCTTCTTATACTCAGGTGGTGTCAATGGGTTGCCATACACTTTCTTTTTAATGAGTTCTACGGAAGAGGGGGGCGGTGCTGGGCGAATTTCGACCTCCGCCCCTTCTGGGGCTCCAAACTGGTGAAACCCGTATTCACTTAACCCCACCTCATCCTTCGAGAGGAATGGTTCCTCTGTGATATTGAGGACTGCGAGGATTTTCTTCTGCTCCCATGCCAGCTCCACTCGATCCAACGGATGGAGCCCTAACGCGGGGCCCGTAGTTTGTTCTTTGTGCAGAAAGGCGATGACTTCTCGATACGTGTCGATTTTCACTCGCTTTAACTGAAACTTCAAGTATCCCACACCCAGGGAAGGACTTAAGAACCACCAAGGCAATATCTGAAAGTTGATATTAGAGCTTTCCCCGGGATGCTATATGTGCTTTGATTTGGAACACGATAGGAAGATTTCGGAATGAAGAAGCTCATTGAGATAAAAGGTGTATTATTCGATTTTGACGAAACCCTTTTAGACAGTTATATCGGAGCAAAAAAAGCGTGGAGTGAGGTTGCTAAGCTCATCCAAGAATTCTTGTGCGAGAAAGGAATTTCACATGAGCTAGACCATCTACGGACAGAAATTGAGCAGATAGCGAATGCTATGAATCGCAAGCGTCAATATAACCGGGATGAATGGTGGAAGCTACTGATTAGCCGTAAAACTAGAAGTTTGCCCCCTAAAGAGTTCTTTACACACGTTACGGAAAAATATTTCGAGTCGCTCATTAAAGGTTCTGCATTATATCCGGATACTCTGTCCACCTTACGTTACTTAAAAGGGCAAGGTTATCGATTAGGGTTGCTTACCGATACAGATCATGTGAAAGCGATGAAGTGGCGACGAATCAAGCTATCAGGATTAGGGAAATGGTTTAAAGCAATTGTTGTTTCAGGGGAGGAGGGCATCAAGGCGAAACCAGATCCGGACTCCTTTCGTTTGTTGGCTAGACGATTAAATCTAAGACCAGAAGACTGTGTCTTTATTGGAGATAAGACTTACCTTGATATCAAGGGCGCAAAGGCAGCAAGAATGACAACTATCCTCATTAAACGGCGTGAGTGGGATTGTCCTGTAGACCCGGATTTTATTGTTGAGACGCTCCAAGAGCTCCAAGAGCTACTTTAGACAAATCTTCGTTCATAAGATCAAAGTGGAACAAATCAGCATGGAGAATGTCCTATTCAAGATTTATCAATATTCTTGTTACGTTTTAAGGATCTATAACTGTAAGTACCGACTCAATAGGAGCCTGTAAAATTATCTAATGATGCCCATGAGAGATTAAAATATCCCTATTTTTTAGGAACATAAGATTCCTTCGTTTCATTTTTAAAAGTTTTTTCGCACATAGGGCGGCTTTCCAGGTCAAATTGGCTATCGAAAATGTCATATCACGATTAAGGAATACTAAAGGGCTCAAATATCAAAAAAAACTGAAGCAAACTCCCTTGTCAATTCTATCGTATGTTTGTTTACCACGTTATGTTGTGATAAAGTGGATATTTCCCAAAAAATAAAAGTACAGAGTGGCGGAACCATCTCTGTGAACCAAATACCGATATATGATTATCTAGTCGTCAGTCTGAGTGGGTTAATACCTTCTGGTTCGTCTTTGATCCCGGCGGCCTCTGCCGCGATAGTCACTACCACCACTATAAGAACCGCCGTAACACGAGCCTCTATAACGATACGGACGCTCAACAAATTTATCGGAAAGAGCGTTTTCTTCGTTAACCTCCTCAATTGGTGTGTCAGAAGCCTCTAAATGCCCGTATTTCCCAATACTCAGGCGCATACTGTCCCTAAAGACGGTGACATACCCATTAGAGAGCTTATATGTGCCACCTACTTCTACTTGATCAATGGAATCATTCCACAAAGAAATGAGGATTGATCCTGTTTCGTCTGCTGCTAAAGTGTCTGCGACACGGTGGTTGCTTCCATCTCGGGAGGTGACTTCGCGGGGTTCACCCTGGTTTATGACTTTGAAGCTTACGTTCACGCGCTTTGAATTGGTTGATAGGTCGCCGATTTTTACTTCTATTTCTTCAGAAAAGTCCATTTATACTTACCTTCTTGCTTTTTTATGGTTGACAGATTCCAAGACGTTAGATAAAATCCTTATCAACGCCCACCCACTGTAAACCAGTTTCGGGAGGAAAATAGGAGCAATCATGTGTCTTTTAGTCTGTATCAAGTTATTTTATCATGCTAATATATAAACCTGTAGGTAGTTTTTCAGACTATGGTTAAATTGTTATATTGGTTTTACTGAGGGGCATGTGCCGAGAAGGGGATTTCCTTATAGCTAGCTTCCATCAACAAGGCTCACATTGATATCATTGTTTAGTAGCATGGAATCCTGATGCATATTCTAGAAGGTCTTACGACACTCCAGGAACTTTTAGGGCTGCTGTATAAATGTCTTTGTTCTGTGAGATCAAAGTGAAGCATGCCAATGCCCAAAGTTTCCTTGCTCACTTTACTAAATTCTTATTGCATTGTAAAGGGATTTAACCGTGAAGCCAACTTAGATTAGAGTGTAACAATATTTTTGTCTTTAATATGAGTATAAATGAGTATTATCCCCTATTTTTTGAAAGCACAAATTCTTCATTTCATTCCCTAATACTTCCAGAGAACTTAGAGTGGCTTTATCGATCAAATTGGCTGATAAAATATATCACATTACAGTTAAGAGGCATTAAGAGATGTGGGCATAAAGATTATATACCATAGTAATTATTAATCGATCTTGTAGAGATATAAAAGGATGGATAGAACCACCTATATGGAAGATTCGAAAAAGAAGGTCGAAATGAAAGATGATCAGACGATATGGAGGAGTTAGATGGAATTCCCGAACCAGAATCGCACTAGTGGTAATAATGGTCTTCATAATACCAGCGACATTGGCTATATCACCAGCCTGGGCCAAACCAATCCCACAATGGACATTTATGGTCTACATGGCCGCTGATAACAACCTAGATTACTTTGGATACGAAAATATGGAAGCAATGAGAGAGGGGCTCATAGCTCGAGAGTCCCCACAAGATGTGAATGTCGTAGTCCTTTGGGACAAATATGATGATGTGACAAATCTCTACAAAGTTACAACGGACGAGCCGGAGCTCGTCAATGGATTCCTACTAAACGGCGAGGAAGCAAATATGGGAGATCCTGATACGCTCCAAGCCTTTGTCAAATATGCAATGAGACACTTTCGAGCAAGTCATTATGTTCTTGTGCTATGGGATCATGGCGACGATTTCAGGGGTTGTTGCTGGGACGACCATCCTTACGATTACTTATCACATCAAGAGATTACCCAGGCCCTCTCTAGAGTCAAGCAGTTAGACATCCTAGCCTTCGATGCGTGTGTTGAAGGAATGATTGAAGTCGTTTATGAATACGCTTGGACAGGTCTTCAAATTGACTACGTTATTGCCACGGAAGGCTATGTCCCACTAGCGGGATATCCGTATGCCAAGATTTTAGAACATCTCGATCCTGCGATGACCGCGAAGTCCTTCGCGAAAGTAATCGTTGACGACTACATCGCCTTCTACGAAACCTTGCGCCCCGCGTCACGACATGCCCAGTTAGCTTCTATAGACATGCAGTACGTTGCTACTATTGTTCAGCAACTTGGGGACCTGACGGATGTTCTAAAAGGTCATCTCCTTGACCCAAAGCAAAGAGATTTTTATCACGATATGATAGCAAATGCCCGAGGGGAAGGCAATCTGCAGTGGTCTGAGTACGGCTGGGAAGCGTACATTGACTTACCTAGCTTTGTGAACCACCTTACCCAGAGTTTGAAAATAGCAGAAGCAGAATTGCTTTATACTACTCTCATGACAGCAATCTATAATAATGCTAGCGAACCCATGACTTCAGCTGGAGCCGAAGGCCTAGGCATTTTCTTCCCAAACTCTTATGATTCCTTCCAGAACAACGTTTATTGGCATGGTGACAAATATCTAGCAATGCAATTTCCACATGAAGGCTGGTGGGACTTCCTTCAGGCATACTGGGGAAAGTGAACACGTTTGGTAGCATCTTGCAAAAGATGTTAACTCTTTTTTTATTCTATTTCAATTTGTATATTCTGATTTTTTGGAAGTAAAAAGTAACTTACCTACTGAATAAACAATTTTCTTTGATCTCCTGTCATGAGGAAAAACTAATAAAAGGGCAGTAAAGTTATGCTAGGAGGGTTGTTTATGTGTCCTTTGATTATTGAGTGGCTGCGTTCAAAGCAAAGTGCTTGGTTAGGTGTGATAGCCCCACTTTGGGGACTAATATCCGTTCTGATAGCAGCTTGGCTGTCCCCATGGTTTAATTGGAAAACCAATGCCATCAGTGACATGGGAGTATACAGTTCTGGGCAAGCTGCTGCCTTTGTGTTGAATTCGGGACTCGTTATAGCAGGGAGTCTAACAATTCTCTTTACAATAGGACTTTGGAGTAAAATAGCTGATCACTGGCTAGAACGTGGAGGAACTATCGTGATGGGGTTGACAGGACTGTCTCTGGTAGGTATTGGCGTGTTTCCAGAGAACTTTGGATGGGTCCATTTCTTAGTCTCGGTCATGTTCTTTGTGCTTGCGCCGGTGGGGATGTGGTTCTTTGCGGGTCGTTTCCTCCAAGAACCCGCTCGGAAACAGATGGGGGTAGCGGCCTTGTTGTTATCCTTGGTGACCATAGTCGCTTGGATTCTACCATGGGATGGAATCGCGATCCCGGAGTACCTCGCTGCATTGGCAGACAGTGGTTGGGTCATCCTCTTGAGCTGGTTCATGATCATGGAAAAATTCTAAGTAATGGAATTACTTGTTGTATTTAAACCTCTCCAAGGGATACGCATCCACACTGCTGAGTTCAAGTTCTTTAGCCTGAATTCATTATGGTTTTATTCCCATAATATTATGTGCCATAGATTATGACATCAATAGAGTTGGTGTGGTTTTTGAAAAAATATTAAGGCTTTTTCAGATTCAAACTCTAATTCAGCGCCTAAATATGGAAATTGAAAACGTGAAATTAAGAAAAATGCTTTTTAAAAGCAATAAATATTCTATTTAACGTTGGAGGAATCTTAAGTTGGGTGCAAGGAAGGCAGCAAGTCGTGAAAGGATCGCATGTTACATCTTAGAAGGTATTCTGGGATTTAAAACGATTGAGACCTCAAAAGATTTAATTTTAAGTGATCAAAAAGTCTCGGAAATTGATTTCATCATGGAGAGCCCAGAGGGTGAGTTATATGCCGTTGAAGTCAAAGGTTTAGTAAGTGTCGGGGGATTGCGGCAGGCTTATCTAAATGCGGAGCTGCTTGGAAAACCATACAAGCCTTTAGTAATCTGCAAAGATTTCTCAGATAAGGCAGCAAAAGAATTGGCAGACCAGCTTAAGATTCGTATCGTCAAACTGAGTGATTATTTTCTCCTTTTGGGCCCTGAAGAACTCGAACTGATTGTGAGAGGTGCGATGCGCGAGATTCTCGCGGAATTCGGATTTCGACAAATTCCTGACATTGCTGAAGTATCGGAAGATGATGTGAGGATCCTAGAAGCCTTGGCAGGAGCAAAAGACTTTGAAACAGTGGCGCGTCACCTAGATATGAAAGAAAACGAGTTAGGAGGGCGGTTAGGAACGCTCCGAGCAATTGGTCTTTTGCCACGTGAATCCCATAAATTTCAAGGACTGCAACGGCATGCAAGATTTGCACTTAGCCGCCTCAGGATAGAAAGAGTCTTAATGACTTTAGAAACAAAACTTACAAGAGTAGAAGAACAGCTCAATCAAATCCTTCACGAGATCCAAAGATTAAAAGGATCGGAGAATTCAAAGAGAGAATCCCCATCCAAAAAAGAGAACGCTAACCATTCAAATGTATTTTGAAGTGATTTTTCACCTAAAGCATAATAAGGCGTGCAGAAATCTACGCGAGGAAGTAGTAAAAGTGAATTTGAAAGATCTTTTCCAAAAAGGGATGAATTTTCAGGAGTTCATTCAAAGGAAAGAAGAAAATCGCGAACTGTTTCAATTAAGCTACGAAATGACAGTGTTGTTGCCCGAGGAAATCTCCAAGCTTCAAGAAATAAACGTTGTGATTAATATTCTTGTCTTTGGAGAAAATACATGCAATGATACAGCAGGAAATTTACCTATCTTAGTAAGAATTTCAGAAACAAACGAAAAATTAAATCTTCGAATCCTTCCACGAGATGAATATCTAGACATCGTAGATAAATTCTATTTAACTGCAGGAGTACACCGAATACCGATCTGTTTATTTCTCGATGCAGAATTTAATGAAGTCAGTCGTTGGGTCGAACGTTCAAACGAAGCCTATCGTCGAGCCATAATGTTTAGGCAACAATCTAGTGATAATGAAATCTTCAAAAGCAAGTTAAGAAGCCTTTATAGATCGGGGGAACTGACCCATGATACAATTAATGAATTGCTTAACACCTTACAACGGACAGCTTTAATTATTCAATACAAAGACATCTGAGGAGGGCCTCATGTCCTCTTATATCTCTGCCAGAATGTAAGTTATGGGTTTATAATTGCATTCTTCGAAACTCTTATGCTGAATAAAGACTGATTAAATTTAAGTCTCTTAAGAAATTGGGGGATGATACAAACCCCCTGAACAAGGTTAGTTGGGAGGGATATGTTAGTTAAATTCCCTAACGGAGGTAAAAACATGACAAAAGCATGTCGAGATTGTCATCGGATTGTAGAAACGGGTGCGATGTGTGATCAGTGTAAAACGCATAATCTTTCAACGAGTTTTGATGGTATGGTGATCATTTTAGATCCTGAAAATTCTCAAATTGCGAAAAAACTCAATATTCGGATCCCCGGGAGATATGCGCTACGGGTGCGTTAACACGGCAAACAGGAACTGATAAAGGGAGATCAGAGGAGTTGGTTATATACTAATTCCCTCACGCCTTATTATGGTGGTGTGATAGGCCTAATGGATCCGGGAGATTTAAAACTACCGGAAGAGAAGCGTGCCTTATTCAAAGCCCACTTAGGCATGTTCATTGAAGAGAAAACACCAGGTTATCCAGAGAAGGTTGTAAAAGAGTGGATAACAACCTGCGTCCCACCACTTGTGATCACTATTGGGGATGTTTGTACAGAGAAATTGATTGCGTCAGGAATCATCCCAAATATAGCTATCACAGATGAAAGAACTACAAGACGCTCTCGGGCTCCAATTATAGTTTTTGGTGCTGTGGAACTCCGCGCAACGAACCCTCCAGGAATGATTACCCAAGAAGCTTGGAAGGCCATTCAAAAAGCCATCGCCAGATTAATCGAAAATAATACCCCAATTCATCTCCGAATCACGGGTGAAGAAGATCTCTTGACCATTCCAGCTGTGCTTGAGGCGCCAATAAAGGCATTTGTAATCTATGGGCAACCCGATGTAGAGGGTCGAACCAAGAGAGGACTTGTTTGCATCAAGGTCTCGGACGAAATAAAAAGGCGTGCCAAAGGATTTATAGAACTCATGGAGAAGCCAGCACCATAAGGTTTTTCTTTAAGAGTCCGTCCTGGAGTACAGTAGACTCCGAGGAAAGAAAGGACAACTTAGAGATAGAATAACAATCAAGGTGACACGGATATGGAAATTGAAATCCTAGAAGAAAGAGAAAATCCACTATTCAAAAGAAAAGAGTTAACAGTGCAGATTTCCCATTGGAAGGAAGCCACCCCAACAAGAGAAGCATTTCGTAAAAAAATTTCTGCTCTTAAAAATGCGAATCTTGATACCATTGTTATTCGGGAAATCAAGAGTACCTTTGGAATACCACGTTCAGATGCATTAGTTCATATTTATGAAACTTCAGATCTAGTACTTAAGACCGAACCAGTTCATATCCTGAAAAGAAACAATCTAATCAAACCCGAAGAACCCACAGAATAAAAAAACAACATTATTATCATCCTTTAGGGAATATTTACAAAAGAGACATAAAAGAGGTAACATTCTTATGGTATGGAAATACTATAAAGTTGATGGAGATAAACTAGAGCGTCTCCGGCAAGAATGCCCACGGTGTAAAGGTTCCTTCATGGCAGAGCATGCAAATCGGCTTTCTTGTGGGAAATGTGGGTATGCCATTTTTAAAAAAGAAAAATAAAGAATAGGAGGGGGCTGAGGGATTGTTAGGCTCTGGAGAGAGAACTCCAATTCTTGGTATCGAAGGAACAGCTCATACATTTGGAGTAGGGATTGCTACGCAAGATGGGAAAATATTAAGCAATAATAAGATGGAGTATTTGCCAGAGAAGGGGGGTGGGATCCATCCACGTGAAGCGGCTCAACACATCAGTCAAGTTGCAAGTTCTGTGATAAATGATTCTCTTCAGAACGCTCAGATAACCCCTGGAGAGTTAAAAGCCATTGCTTTTTCGCGGGGTCCCGGGCTTGGACCTTGTCTTAGAACGACAGCTACCATTGCAAGAGCGTTAGCTACATATCTTAATATCCCTTTATTAGGTGTAAACCACGCAATTGCACATGTTGAGATCGGTAAGCTTGTACATCACCTAGAGGACCCCTTGACTATTTACGTAAGTGGCGGAAACACCATGATTCTAGCTGTCGCAGCTAGAAAATACCGGGTATTTGGAGAAACATTGGATATTGCTTTAGGAAATCTCCTAGACGTCTTTGGCCGAGAAGTGGGGTTCGCACATCCTGGAGGTCCAAAAATTGAAAAAATGGCCCGAAAAAGTTCCAATTATGTAGAGTTGCCCTACGTTGTTAAAGGAACGGATATCTCCTATTCCGGCTTACTTACGGCAAGCATCCGGTTGATTGAAAAAGAAAAGCCGGAGGACCTATGTTATAGTTTACAAGAAACGGCATTTGCGATGCTGGCAGAGGTCACCGAACGGGCTTTAGCGCACACGAGGAAGCAAGAAGTTCTTCTAACAGGAGGTTGTGCCCCGAATAGAAGACTCCAAGAAATGTTGGAAGATATTACAGCTAACCACAATGCCAAGTTTCGAGTAGTTCCCCCAGAATTGGCAGGAGATAATGGAGCAATGATTGCGTGGACCGGGATCCGAGAATTCGAGAAAAAGCATTTTCTCCCGGTGCCCGAAAGCCAAGTCCTTCCAAAATGGCGGGTAGATGAAGTCACACTCTGAAAGCAAATCAGAGAGTGACTACGAACAACTATAATGTGAGATGTGAGCGTTGGAGTGGATCATGAAAAATGCCAAGTTGTTTCGCAAAGGGGCAGAAGCAAGTCTTTATCGTGGAGAGTGGTTTGGGCGGCAAGCAATAATCAAGGTCCGCCATCCCCGCGAATATCGTCACCCTAACTTGGATTACAAGTTGCGAGTGTCCCGAACTGCAAGAGAAGCCCATATTATTTCCGGAGCAAAGAAAGCTGGAGTTAGGACCCCACTACTATTTGAAATCGATTTTCCCCGGACAACTCTGATCATGGAATATGTAGAGGGAGCGCTTCTTCGTGATGTGGTTTCTGATATGCCCCATGAGACACTAAGGCGTCTCTTTTTTGAGGTTGGAGCAGCTGTAGGACGTCTGCACAACCAGGGGATCATTCATGGTGATCTAACAACTTCAAATATGATTTATATGCATAATAATCAGCTTTGTTTCATCGATTTTGGGCTTGCAAGCTTCAGTTCCGAGGTAGAGAGTCGAGGAGTGGATCTCCTCCTTGCGAAAAGAACGCTATCCTCTTCGCATCCCCTCGTCTTTGAAACATGTTTTAAGGCATTAACAACTAGCTATAGAGAAACCATTCCTATGGGACAAGAAGTAATTTCAAAGATAGGT
The DNA here is from genome assembly GCA_046761065.1 of Candidatus Heimdallarchaeota archaeon. Classification (GTDB taxonomy): domain Archaea; phylum Asgardarchaeota; class Wukongarchaeia; order Wukongarchaeales; family JBHIFL01; genus JBHIFL01. The sequence continues at coordinate 20,648 of JBHIFL010000032.1, read as the reverse complement.
GAAATTGAGAAAAGAGGCAGATATGTAAAACGTACAGCAACAAACCCATCGTGATAAGCATAGAGTTAATTCTAAAAATATAAAGGAAAGAGAAATAGTCGTAATCGTAGTAGGTTTTTATCTGGATGTAAAATATTTTGACTAGATAACGAGGTTGTTAGTGAAAACGATTCAGATAGTGAGCAAGTTTTTCCAAAGATCTTCGCCGGTGAGAGATCTTGTTTTTTTCGTGGAGTGATATCTCTGCAAATGTCTTATTGAAACCTTCTGGAATAAAGCACACATCAAAAGCAAAACCAAGATGTCCTCGTAGGGTTTCGGAAATGGATCCCATAATTTTACCGTCAAACACGGCTTCGAGCACCCCCTCTCGGGCAAGTGCAATAACTGATTGGAAGTAAGCCGATCTATCTTTTACTCCATCCAAGAGTTTGAGAAGTCCTACAGGTCGAATGGTTAAGTAAGCATAGTTGGAATAGGGACCTGGAAACCCATTCAAGTGAGTGACGAAAAGTCCGGCGTCTTCGACAAAAATTTTGCCTTTGTATTTCTTTGAAACCTCGATCGCACCATATTTTGCGATCTTGGTAAGGTTTTGATGTTGAATTTCTGTATAATGGGTACAAATGTGTTTGATATCAATTTTTAGGGTTTGAAGAAAGGTTTGTGCTTCTCGAAATTTGTGTTCATTGCTTGTTACGAAGTATAGAGGAGATTTCACAGGTGAACCCCACCATGTCTTTGCTTAAGATAGAGATTAGGTATGATTATCCAATTCCATGTTGAACTCAAATACGGTCATAATCCTTACAAAGGAGTCTCATAGATAAAAGATCCGTATTATTCAAATAATTTACAGGAAAAATGCCTATCATAGCGTCTATAAAAATAAGGAATAAAAAAAGCCACCGGAATTACACAAGAGTAGTACTTGCGCTCTATCTTAAGATTTTTAATGCAAACAAATCAAAGAACTGTGGTATAATTACACAAGAGATGACGATAAAATCGTAAAGCTACCTTTAAACAGAAAGACGAATGGTGGAAGTCAACTTGAGTGAGAAAGGTTCAGGCAACGAAATCCCACCGGCAAAGATGAAACCGTATGGATGGATAAAATATTCACCAGAAGAGATCGAAGAAATCATTGTTAAACTTTCGAAGGAAGGAATTCAAGCAGCAATGATTGGAACTATACTCCGTGATACCTATGGTATTCCTTCCGTGAAAGTGATCCTTGATAAAGCAATAACAGACATTCTGAGAGACCATGGATTGGCCCCCCGAATTCCTGAGGATCTCCAAAACCTTGTCCGCTCTGCTATTAAGCTAGCAAAGCATATTGAAGCGCATCCCAAAGATCTCCATTCCCTTCGGGGGCTCCAGTTAATAGAAGCGAAAATTCATCGCTTAAGTAAATATTATCGTCAAAAAGGGGTTATTCCTCCAGAATGGCGTTATTCCCGAGCTAGAGCCATTTCATTATTACGCTAATTTGTATCTTCTATCTTTTAATTTGTTAAATCTTTCTCTGGATGTTTAACCTGTGAATAGTAAAAGGTATTCATTTTAGGAGTGACTTAGTTGGATATTCCTTCTGAGTTTCAAACAGTGATCAACGAAGCTGCTGAAACAATCCTTGAGAAGCCGAAAGGAATCAGGAAAATTATTGCGCACTACGATGCAGATGGCTTATCCGCGGCAGCCATCATAGGACGTGCCCTTTGCAGAGCTGGGGAACGCCCTCATATCCAAATTGTTCGGCAGCTGAAACGGGAAGTCATTGATACTTTGGAAACAGATAATTCAGCGATAATAATTTTATTAGATGTCGGGAGTGGACAATTGGAAGCCCTTTCAAGATTAACTCAAAAGAAGTTGATTGTTTGCGATCACCATCCCCCTGTTGGGACAACAACCGAAGGAATTACTCATGTCAACCCACATGAATATGGAATTAATGGATCAACTAAAATAAGTGGATCTGGAACGGCTTATCTGATTGCACGCGAGATGGCCCAATCAAACACAAAAATGGCGGATATCGCACTTGTTGGAGCCTTAGGAGATCGACAAGATCGGGGAGCGAAGAACGCGGTTGTTGGATTGAATCGAACTATTGTGGATTTAGGGATCCAAGCAGGAGTACTTGAAGAATCCCTTGGTATTCGATTTTTTGGGAGAGAAACACGCCCCATACATGTTGCTTTAGAATATACTACCGATCCCTTTATTCCCGGCTTGACAGGAAATCGAGAAAAATGTTTAAAATTTCTTACAGAGGCTGGAATCGAGCCTAAAGAAGGAGATAATTGGCGAACTCTTTTGGATCTTTCTCAAGAAGAACGTAAAATCCTCGTCACTAACCTCATAGTTCATATGGTGGAACACGGACTAGATACGACTCAAGCAGAACAAATCGTAGGAACTGTCTATATCCTCCCAAATGAACGAAAAAACACACCACTCCATGATGCTAGAGAGTTTGCAGCCCTTTTAAATTCGTGTGGGAAAATGCGCTGTCCAGGGCTCGGAATAGCAGTGGCCATGTCTGATCGCTCCGAAAATTTACGGTTAGCGATTGAAATTACTAATGAGTATAGGAGAAAACTGGCAACAGCGATTGGTTACCTTCTAGAAAATCCACAAAGAATCCAGGAAGATAAACAGAGCTTTAGATACTTCAAAGGAAACAAAGTTATTGATCACATGATAGTGGGTACAATCACCTCGATTGCAATTATTAGTCAATTAGTTTCTAATGAAAAACCTCTAGTGGGCTTAGCCGAGACGGGGGAGGGAACGATCAAAATTTCAGCAAGAGGAACTCGAGAATTGGTTGAAAACGGGCTAGATTTAGGAACTGTTTTTCGAAATGTTTTGGTGGATGGATCTATAGCGGGGGAAGCAGGAGGACATGATATCGCAGCAGGGGCACTCATCCCACAGAGGGCCGAAGAAATCTTTCTAAATCTATTAGAATCAACATTACTTCTGCAGATTGGAAGCAAGGAGGACACAATGACGGATGTCTGACCGGATAGAGCTTATAATGGATTTAAAGGCTGTCAACTTCGCGAGAGCTCTCTGCCGCGCTGTTGAGCCAGATAACCGTACTGCGCCAGCGGGAATAACTATTACTACTCATCAAGAAAGAACACGGCTCATTACAGTTATTGAAAGTACACAAAGGCTTCAAACGTTACTTGCAACCTTTAATGATTTGATTGAAGCGTTAACTACAGTGTTAAATGTCCTAAGGGCGCTTTAACATGTTTATTAAAAAAAATCAAGATCCGCTAATAACATTCCATTCTTAAATTAGATCAAGATTAAAAATAAGGTAAACTTTTTTCTAAGTCAATTTCAATACTTATAATTGAAATAGAACTATTAATAACATTGAAATAAATAAAGAAATTTCCTCCATCCCTGTCAATTTGTGTTATTCCCTCTTATGAGCTAAATACTTCGATTGCCGCATATCTAACAAATAAGGAACTTTTCGAACTAGACCTAACGATATGAGCTTTTTTAACGCATATCTAACAGTTCGACTAGCATAATTCACGCGGCTCAAGACTTCTTTGGTTGTCATTGGACCTTCATCTACAAGGATTTTGTAGATTTCTCTAGCAGAAGGAGGAAGTTTATCCTTCATTTCTAAGTGATTGATATTCTCTTTTCTGATACTTTCTGTCATTCTTCACACCTTGATTTACGGAAATTTGCACCTTTCCCCCTATTAGGTACATTTTCCGTTATATAATATAGAATTATATCTACTTGATACAAATGATTATTTGTTTTGTCCCTTTTAAATGTTTTGGGTCAATTGTACATAAATCAGATACGACTCGTTAACTGGTTCTATGGCTTCCCTCGGTGTCTTTGAGCATTGATATTTTCAGAAGCTCTTATTTTATTATAAGGAGATGTTATGAGCTGAACTGAAGGAGTTCTACTATTTTCCAAAGGGATTCATCAGTTGGATTTTGTTTAATTATCCCGTATTATAATTTTTGCTAAAAAGGTTTTTACAACTTGCAGGTTTTTCAAAAAATGTGTCTAATGCTATGGATTATTTCTTTGATTTTATAAGTTTCTTATAGTAAGGTCAAAATACTTCAGAGGTATATGACACATCAACTTGAAACTATTGTATAATTATAAGATTCTTATGACTTTAAATGAATAGTTAAGCATTACTTTTTAAGCTTGTCTTTTTTTTAGATTGTACGGATCGAATATTTTTTTTCTCGATCCTCTTCTGTACCATTTGGGGATCCGCTTTTGAGTAATAATCATGTGAAGTTTGTTACGAATGAGAAAATTTTTAAAATCTTAGCGGATCCCACTCGAAGAAATATCTTGGGAACTCTTTGTCAAGAGTCTTTATCTGTCAATGAGCTTGCTACACGCTTGAAATTAAGTCCACAACTTGTGCGATACCATCTGTCTCAGCTCAATGAAGCTGGTCTTGCTGAAGTGTGTGAGCGGCGGCGGTGTCGATATGCTTTTAATGTCTTAGAAAAGGTCTATAAAGCCACCGCGAATATGTTTCATTTCTGTTTTGGGAATTCATCGGATTATTTCCCCAAATTCATTAATAACGTAACGGAAGTTTTACATAAGATAGGTATTCCTTTATCCTCCTCAGAAGAGAATTTAATCAATGAAATGTGTTATGAAGTCACTGAAAACTTAGATACTTTGATAAAAAACATTCAAAAGCTTATTGCTGCGAAAAATGAGCGTCCAGAAATTCAACGATCAATAATAGTAAACATTTTAATGAAACACCTTTTCCATGATCAAAGGCGTTAGATGGGTAAATAACACGTCATCCCAAAGAATAAAATTCTCTTTCAAATAGGAATTGATCTTCATCTTGGAGCGGAGAGCATTTCACTCCTCTTATTCTTCTGGGGGGAGTTTAAGAACCTTTGATTTCTGGATTTCTACCCTTCGAATGGGGTAAACTTTTTTTGCAGTATTGTAAATCTCCGATCCTACCTTTCCAAGAACAATTTGCTGCACGAATTCGGGGAAATTTAGCTCACTCGCTTTTTGATAGACAATTTCTTCCATGATTTTACGAGTTAGCTGCTCTTGAGATGTGTTACATCGACGTTGAGTCGTGACTAAACAGTAAACCCTCAACTTAGCTCTATCTTTTGTTTCAACATTGAAGATCCCATCGATACGGGTGCTTTTTCGGCGTACTAAAGAACGAATATAATCCCGGGTAAAATCATGCCCATGAAAGACCGTTTTTGCGTTAGTTCCATTAATTTGGGTGATTTTAAAGTGCAATTTGACATGGATTAAGGAAAAATCATCTGTTATATCGAAGAGAGTAGTTTCAATAACGCGATTAAGGAGTTTTTCAGGGTCATCTGCCACAGTTTCTCCAATCTCCTGTTCTCCAAAATATTCTGGGGCAAGGACAGTAAACCAGGTTTTGTTACGCCATTTGTCAATGGTTCTTGTCGCTCTTCTTGACATCTTTTAACCTCCAACATGAGTTAATGAGCTTTGATACCTATCCTCTTTTGATAGGAGTTTCACTGAATGGGACTATCCCTCTTTAAAGTTTATTTGAAATCACATGGTCGAACTCCCGTTTCCTCTCAGGAATGATTTGTTTAGTATATGATATTATATAGGAGTTTATTCCGGCCATTATGTTTTCTTCGAATTGTGCACACTTTGGTGGGATAACAGGGAACTGTAAACATCCTACCTAATAGGATATAATCTATCTTCTGAACAAAAAAAGTGTAAGAAATGTAAACATTTCGGATAAGACAGATCTGAATGTTCAAAAAACACGGTTCAAGTCTCTTCTTTCATTTATTTATGAATCATTGCACTATCTATCTATCCATCCATCTTGTCCCTGTCATTGAGGACTAAAAATATGTCCTGGGTTCACCAATTAATACGGGGAAGTTCTTCTTCAACTGTGGAAGGCATATCTCTTAAATAACGCTGAAGAATGGTGATATCCTTATGTCCACTAAATTTCTGAATAATATTCAATGGCATACCTTTTTTCAACATCAAGGTGATCGCACTTCGTCGCATACTATGACTCGCATAGCGGGCCGGGTCAAGTCCTGCTGCTGCCACGTATTTTTTCAAACGTCTTGTCACATCTTGGTTTGTAGTAAACGGTTTCTCTGTCCGCGTTGTGAACATGTATGGAGATGTACATGCACCGCATTCCATCATACATTGATCTGGTGCTAAATCGAGATTACGCAGTGTAAGATACTCTCTTAGAAACGTTAATACTTGATCGGGAATGGGGTGTTCCCTACGCTGATCCCCTTTCCCCCTGAAGTTGATCCACCATCTCTGGGAAGTTGGATTCTTGAAGGCGCAATCAACCCGGAGGGCTCTTATTTCCCCCACGCGAGTAGCACAGTAAAACCCAAACCGTAACAATACCCGATCCCGCGCGCTAATGAGATCCTCCCCCTTGATACTTTTGAGGATATTTGAAACTTCTAACTCACTAAAAAAAGGACGTTTCGGTTTTTCTTTTTCAATAGCACGCTTTGAGGGGAGTACAAATTTCTTTACTTTGTGTACCGGGTTTGTATTAATGTAGTTCCGTTCTACACACCAATTGAAAAATGCATGGAGATACAAGTATTTGTTTCGTTGTGTATTCTTCCGAATTTTTCGTTCAGTATCCAACCATAAGAAGTAATCTTCCACTTCTTCGGGCGCAATCCGCTTAACTGTATCTTTCGTGAAACAATCACCAACAAACAATAAAAATTCTCGAAGAGTTATCCGATAAGTTTCGATGGTGGATTTTGCTCCTTCGCGTCCCACAAAACGCAAATACTTTGAAAGTATGGGAATATTAGTTGTTTTGTCTACACGATATATTCGAGATGGCAATTCAATATCTTGAATATTCCCTATCTGTTCCAATTCTTTACTCAGCTCCACCTGCAAGCCTCCTAAGATTTCTAAATATTACAATAATCCTGAAAAATTTGAATAGAAACAGATTTACAAGGTTTCACCTTATGGGTTACATCCAACATTATATATCACTTATTCCGAAAAATGTCGGCTATATTTTAAATATTCCGAAAAATGTCGGCTATATTTTTTAAATCCTCTAATATAGAGAATAATCTCCTCCCCCAAAATGACGTTTCGGATGATTTAAATGTCATCTAGACATTATAAAAATAGAAGGATACTTATTATGTGAGTAGAAGATTTTTTTAAATTTTTTGGAAGAAATATGAGCTATCCTTGGTATTGTATAATTATGATTTAATTAATAATAAGGATAATCGGAAGAGTCATTGTTTTAATCAAGATATCTTGAAATTTCGGGGATCAATCTCCTTATTCTATTTCTGAATAAATTTGAACAAGCAAAACTTTGTTAACCGTTAGCTTTGTTCATTTTACAGTTTTTATACTTCTTGGTTTGCACTTGTTTCAGATAAGCTGCTCCATAACATTATTCATTCGTAGCTTTTAGTCTCATTTTTGCCCTCACTGAAACCATCAGCCATTCTGCACCCATCTTGGAAAGACCGCGGTCAATAAGCTTTTGATCGTGATCGATCATCAAGTTTTTGAGGTTAAATTTTGCTTTCACTTACGCAAAAAGAAGTTTTACGAGCCCTAACGGACCTATATCGGAAGTCAAATACCCCTGTGAAAAGTGAGGAGATCGCGAAGCACATCAATAAGCATGAAGGGACAGTTAGGAATCAGATGATGTCTCTTCGTGCCTTAAACCTCGTGAAATCGATCGCAGGGCCAAGGGGTGGTTATGTTCCGATGCCACGAGCTTTCGAATTCCTTGATATTCCGATGATTGAAAAGCTTGAAGTTATTCCGATGCATGTTGAGGACACAACGCTTGAAGTAACCATTGCTGACATTGATTTGCTCAGTGTGTCAAGTCCTCACGAAAAAGGAGCTGAAATCCGCTTAGTTGAAGGTTACCAAGGAGCCTCATTAAAAACAGGCCAAAATGTAATACTAGGTCCAACACCTCAAACAAACCTGATCATCAAAGGAGCAATCATAGGACTCTACCCAAAAGAAAGCAAAATCCTGTTAAAAGTAACCGGAATGTTATCACTTCCAGATAGCAAAGCTGAAGACCTTGCAACAAAGGATCTTATCACAGTGTTACCAACCACTAATGTGGTAGATGCGATGAAGATTTTAGCAGAAACGGGGATTCGTTCATTACCTATTATTGATGAAGAGGATCGAGTTGTGGGACTATTTTCCACGCGAAACCTTGCCAATCTGGCGATGAAAGGAGGATTAGATGGTACAGTGATGGCAGACTATTTACCACCGGTCAAAATCGCAGCAGATGCCACCTTTACAGCATGTCTCCAAGAGATGGATAAAAAAGGGCAGGGGCGGCTTCTTGTAGTGGATGAAGAGGAGAAGCTTATTGGGATTATTACACGAACTGATCTGCTCCAAAGATTGTTAGAAGCATGAAATCAAGAGCATTTGGAACGAATTGCTATTAGTATAGTATATTTTTAAACCTAATGAAATCATACTTAAATTCAGTAATACCGTCCCCAAAGGCTGATAATAACTCTCTGAACAATTAATTAATTTAATGGCTTTAAATGGCTGAAAGTATTTATACTCTCATGTTATCTTGTTATTTTTAAAAACCCAATGCAATTGTAAACACAAACACCCTTTTGGAAAAGAGTAAAGAGTAGTAAGAAATTATTTTATGAAAGAAACCAGCTTAAGAGAACTAGAGAAAGCCAAAGGAAAGACCATCTCCTATCAAAGTAGCCCTGAAGGGATTGTGTTCTATGCTCCCCTAGACGAAAGAGACGTTTTAAGGTGATTTAGATGAAGGCTGTGATCTTAAGTGCAGGAGAAGGGACCCGATTAAGGCCTTTCACCTACACCACGCCAAAACCCCTCTTACCTATAGTAGGAAAACCGTTGCTCTCATATCAGCTAGAAGCACTCCCTACGATAGGAATAACGGAAGCTTGTATCGTTGTTGGTTATGGAAAAGAGAGGATTGAAGCATATTACCGAGAGAACGTCCCGTCACTGTCCCTCAGCTTTATAGAACAGCGAGAACAGCTAGGAACCGCTCATGCACTCCGTTTTACAAGAGATTTTGTAGGAGATGAACCCTTCTTGATGAGTTATGGTGATGTGCTGATTCCACATAGGACTTGGTCCAAATTTTTCAAATCGTACAAAGAACAAGATGCTGTAGGGCATATGGCACTTTATCAAGTCGAAAACCCTGTAAGACTTGGAGTCGTGAAGACCCGAGGGAATTTCATAGAACAAATTATAGAAAAACCAGAAAGAGCGCCTCCAACAGCATTCATTAATGCAGGAATCTATATACTTCCCCCAACTATTTTTGAGGCTATTGATGCCACCAACAAGTCACAAAGGAACGAATATGAACTCACTGACAGTTTAGAGATATTACTTCAGAAGGGGAACCGCCTAACATGGTTTGAGCTTGAAAATTGGTTGACTATAGGTATGCCTTGGGATTTACTAAATGCAAACAAAGTAATTTTAACAGAAATGGCCCAAAGTAGAAGCCAAGAGGAGATTCCCCCCTTAAAACACGCAGGTGACATAGATGATGGTGTAACATTGATTGGACCAGTCGGAATTCAGAAAAAAGCCCGTGTCCGAGCAGGATCCTACATTATTGGGCCCGTCTTAATAGATGAAGGCGCAACCATCGGACCAAACTGCTTTATCAGGCCCTACACATATATAGGAAAGTTATCCCGTATAGGTAATGGGTGCGAGATCAAAAACAGTATCATAATGAATAAGACCAATATCTCTCATTTATCTTATATAGGGGACTCTATCATTGGAAATAACTGTAATCTTGGAGCAGGAACCTGTGTAGCGAATTTACGCTTTGATCATGCATCTATAAAGGTTTTTGTAAAAGGAGAACTAGTAGATTCCGGGAAAAAGAAATTAGGATTCTTTATGGGAGATAACTCACAAACGGGGATTAATGTAAGCATTATGCATGGGAGATGTATCGGGCCAAATAGCGCGGTGGGGCCAGGAATACTTCTGCAAGAAGATGTCCAACCAGGAACCATTGTGTTTAAAAAAGAGAAATTAGAGAATAGAAAGTGGAAATCCAAAAATCTAAATCAATGAAAACGACTAGAACGATTCATAATGACATATTAAAAGATTTTTTCCTTTCAAATTAAGCCTATAACAACTTACTGTGCGAAAGAAATGCGTCCCTAATATTTATTAATCAAAACGATTGAAATAGTAGCCAGGTGCTTTGTGTGAGCCAAAACTCTTCAAACCATGTTCATTTAGCTGATTAATCAGACGAGTGGCATAATCTTTTGAAATTTCCCCCCGATGAAGCATAAAGTTAATTACTTCTAAAGCGTCCTCCTTCGTTTTAGCACGTCGAATAAAATCGATTACATCCGGATCGTAGCCTTGCCAGTTTTTCCCAGAGATTTGTCGCCGTGAAGAGGGTGTTTCAGGCTCTGAACGGATCCCATTAATTTTCACATGATCTTGAGAGTCCTTCATCTCTTTTGAAAGAGCAGGGAAAAGACGAGTAAATTCCTCAAACTCGTCTTCAGCATCCATGTTCAATCCATATCCCTCAAACACCATAACTCTAGCGTCCACCTGCTGCAACAATCTTTATGATGTCACCATTTTGTAATTCATAATCTTCTGCTAATCGGCGATTTGTTTTTGCATTGAGAGCATGAATAAACGTCTTTGCTAAATCTTCATGCACTGTTTGTGCCAAATCACGGGCAGTTGACCCTCGAGGAATGAGATAGGCGTCAGGGAGGACATTTCCCTCATGATCTGCAAATTTACTCGTATCTGCTACAGGATAAACCACAATCATGTCCAATATGTCAAAGATAACATTGTTGAGGGTCGCTTGAGTTCCGGTTGAGCCAAAGGTCTCTAAGACGTTCTCTCTGATCGTCTGTAAAGCCTTTTTATATTGATCCTGAATTTTCTCTTCTTTTAAGGTTTCGAAATCATTATCACCCGGAATATATCGAATAATCTCCTCTTCTCCCAATCTCCGTAAAATGAGCTCGCCAAACGCAGAAACCGGAATCAGATTCTCAGGACCAAGCTTCTCCTGCATCTGTTTAAACTTTTGCTGTGCCACAGGAATATCAATCTTATTAGCAGCTAGGACGATGGGTTTGGCCACATCCCGAATGTGCTGCACAAAGGAAATCAGGTCGTCTTGACTCCATTTTGTCGGCAAATTGGGATCTAGTCTTGAGTTAGCCAACGCTGTAGCTAGATGAGATTGCGTGATTTTGAGTCCCGACAACTTTTCGCCTAATAACTCGGTCAACGGCACATGCTCGGTCTCAGCCCGCCGCGAGATCCTCAGCCAGTCCCGCTTAATGATTTCCACTAACCACATTGTTATTTCTCGCTCTAAGAATTCCACATCTACAAGTGGATCCCATGCGCCCAAGTCTATTTGTTCCCCTTCTGCGTTAAGAGATCCTGACGCATCTATTACATGGATTAATGCATCTGCTGTCCTTAAATCGTCTAGAAATTTATTTCCTAACCCTTTTCCTTGCCATGCGTCAGGTACAAGGCCAGCTACATCCAACACTTCGATGGGAATCAGCCGCACTCCATTTAGACAAATTGAATTTTGCGGATTATCTTTTACCCCGAGCTCCTTACATACGCAGTTTACCCGAACATATGCCACTCCATGATTCGGCTTTATTGTTGTGAACGGGTACGAAGCAGTTTTTGCGTCTGTTAAACACGTTGCATTCAAAAACGTGGTTTTCCCGCTAGATGGTTTACCTACAACTCCTACGAGGACCATATTTTTTCGCTCCTAAGTGCATAAAAGCCCCCGAGAGCAGGGGTCGCATCCACACCGCCGAGTATATGTCATGTCACAAGGACCTCACCACGAAGCTATGGCTCATCGATAGCCCGAGGATCTTCCATCTCGACAGGGCCAGGGGTTACACCTAGCTGTCCTGCGAGCTGTACCGAAGCAGGGGAGGAAGTCGAGTCTTGAATCCGTAAGAGGAAAAGCATCCAGTTCGCTACTCCAAGTAAATGATAGCGGAGAGATTCAGTAGGGTGTACTTTTGAAGCCATGAAATGGGTTAACTCCTCTGAATAGTATATGTTCGAATAGAGTTTATAAACAGAGCGTTGGGCAGCCTGTTCCAGCTGTTGGGTGAGTTGTTGGGTATTGACCGGAATCATCTTCCGGCGAGCTGTTGGGTTGTAAACAAGGCGGGTGAAGCGTGAGGTGAGCCAATCGGCTTCTTGCAAGAGCTGAAGATCCGAGTTGGTCACATGTTTCTTCTAGGTATGATACTGTTCACACAACACTATACATAGGGATCAGAAATTACAATGGAAAGTCCCAGTTTATACGGATGGAGATCAGTATCTACCAGATCATGAAGCAGACAGCCATGACTAGTTGGCGTTTCCAGTGGGAGAGATTAGGAGGTAAACCAATTGAGTTAGAAACTAATTGGTCTTAAGGGTGAATATGAAGTCTCCTAGATTGTCGATACTTCCTGTAGAACAGCATTTTGGTGGAGCTTAAGTAGAAAGTTTTGTTTCCCTCCACGGCCTTGAAGTGTTAAGTATAGTATTCTAGATATTCTACTCAATGTAGATTTTTAGGATTGAATCTACCTATCCTGTAAGGGTAATACCAGCTGGATTGACTTAAAAATGCTAAGACTCCATCCTTAACATTTTTCACAATAATAGTTAGACAAGACTCCTTTCCCTTCCACTAATTAAGAATAGATTCAATTCTGCACTAAAAAATTTAGTGGACTTGAAGTTTACTAGAAGGTCAAAATATTAAGGATTTCATCATTGAGAGGAATAATGACCAGAGAACCGCCATAAAATGGGGCGAAGATAGTCTAAGAGGTTGTCAATGCAGCGATGCCCAAATTTACTGTCATTATCAGTGGCGGCCATAGCATTGAGAATTATAGGATGATTGGTTCTGTCGATATACGCATAATGCTGGTCTTAGGGATTTTTACCTGATTATATTTCCCTATCCCTAAATCCAAATATTGGGTCTTTTGAAAGTGAACGAAGAAAAAAGGAACGATTGGAGCGCAAGTTCCCCTTGATCCATAGCAAAGAAAGGCTTACTACCCCTCAGATAGCCCCTTTCAAGTTCCAAGAGAGCATGGAGTACTTAAGAAGCTTTGAGCACAGGGTGATTGAAGAAAGATGTTCACCCTAACAAGCATCATGTGCCACGAGGATTTTCTGTGATGCTCCCAATCAGGCAATTCCCCCTTTCTAAGGAGGATAACGCGCATAACATGAGCCAGGGGATCCTATTCCTCTTGGAAGAGCCGGATCTCCTCGCGAACAAGGCTCGAGAGCTGATCTGAGCGCTTGATCAGTTCCCACCAGAAGTCTTTGAGTTCAGAATATGTGGTGAGGTGTTCGAACTCGGCTTTCCACTCGTCAAAGAAGTCTAGAACTTTCTGGTGCAACACCAAAGCCTCTTTATTGTCTGAAAGGTTAGGGTTATCGGAAGAGAATGTCATGTTATTCACTACCAGATCATCAACTCATTCATTGTTATAAGTTAGTTCCCAAGAGATTATACTTGGCTAAAGCGATCCTATCGTTCAATTGCAGCATCATTGAGGTCGTTATTAAATTTTAGGAATACGAAAGGGTAATCTCTAATTTTTTAACTAAGTCCTTGTATCTGTTCCGAACGGTAACTTCTGTAACCGATGTAACACTTGCAATCTCCTGCTGGGTTCTTCTTTCACCAACAAGGATTGCTGCAAGATAAATAGCCGCGGCCGCAACACCTTTCGGATCTTTGCCCAAGGTCAAACCTTTTTGCTTTGCCAAATGAAGAACTTCTACCGCTTTCCTCTGGCAACTTTCTGAAAGCTGCAATTCAGCCGTAAATCGAGGGATATAAGTGACTGGATTGGGAGGGGGGATTTTCAGATTCAATTCGGTGATGAGCACCCTATAGGCTTTACCTAGCTCTTTTTTGGAAATTTTGCTTCGTTGTGCTATATCGTCAAAAGTTAGGGGGATTCCTCGCATCCGTGCGGCTGCATAAACAGAAGCGGCAACTACTGCGTCAATACTTCTTCCTCGTGAAAGATGTTTCTCCAAGGTTTTCCTATAGATAAGTGCACTGGTCTCTCGAGTCGTTCTCGAAATTCTGAGTTGACTACTCATGCGATCCAGTTCGATGAAGGCTTGAAGCAAATTCCGCTCGGCGGAGGATTGTAAATGGCTTCGTCTTTGCCATCGTCTGAGGCGGTACATTTGTTGTTGTAGACTAGGACTCAGTTGTCGACCATAGATATCTCGATCTCGCGCATCGATTGTGGTACTAAGTCCTTTGTCATGCTTTCTCAATGTGATGGGGCTCCCAACCCGTGTTTTTGTTTTCTGTTCCTCAGAGGAAAAGGCTCTCCACTCTGGGCCCCGGTCAATAATTCGCTCGTCGATTACAGCCCCACAGTTAACACAAATCTGGTCTCCAGTTTTCTCATCCGAAATTGACTCGGTATTATGACATTCGGGACAGTGCAACCTGTCCCATTGGATTTTTTCTCCTTCTTCTTCAGTTGCAATAATATCCTCCATTTTTTCACCACCTTTAATTTTTTCAGTTAAATCGCCGTGAGAGACGGTCGCGGCTCTTTTCGAGATTTAGAGCCCACAGTAAAGTTTAAGTGGATAGTATTCACTAAACCATTCTCCCAAGCTACGGTGCTGGTGTTAGGAACACCTTTTACTCTCTTTGTGTTGCATCATATTTCCTCCCCGTAACAAACAGTTTTTTCAAAATTAGCTGTATTTCTGGGGGTACGCGACCAAATGACAACTTTTTCTAAGAGAATACTTCCTATGAAATGTGGAACATATATATTATTATTATGAAGTATATAAATTTATATTTTTAGAATCCCACATATAGAGCCCTATATCTCGCATATTCTCGAAAAATTGAAATACAGCCAAAAGACCATGAATACCAGATGTTTGATATTTCCTCTAAAACGCTTTAATCATTCCTTTTGAGCAACAAACTCAGGCGAAGGTCCCCAGAACGCGTTATTATTGTCTGAAAAAGATTTCTTGGTGAAACCCAAGTCTTTTCAATCGTAGACTTGAGAAGTCCGAGTCAGTCCCCTCCCCATCCAACTGGCTTTCTGGAGAGAGCCTATTAATCTGGAACCATATCCTTCTTTGTCCTTTGGGTTTATTCGATGTGGATGTCATGGCCAGAAAAGTCCTTCTCTTTTGGGTGACGAACCTTGAGGGTAACCTCTAGGACACCGTTGTTATATCGTGCTTTGGCGGGTTCAGGTTGAACCTCGCGAGGAAGCGCTAATTTCTTTTGATACTTATATTCACCTTTTCCAGCCGTAATCAGAATCGTTCGGTTGGTTGTTTTCAATTTGATGTCCTCTTTTTGAACCCCGGGGAGCTCTGCAATGATTTTCAGTTCGTCAGGTCCTTCCATAATATTGACAAGCGGCTCACGGCTTTCGCGGGCGATTGCGCCTTGCGGACCAGGATGGACATTTCCGAATTCTTCAAACTTGGGTTGTCCATCGGGGCCAAGAGTATATTTGAATCCATAAACAAAGGGGCCACGTATCTCGAAGCTTTTATCATCAGCTTTAACTCTGTAACTCAATGAGACCTGGGAGACTAAGGACGTACCGTGCAGTTTTCCCTCAAAGATTCAGAAAGGCATCATTGAAGGAGAACACTAAACCCAACGGGTAATCGCCGCGACGGCGCATGTGACGGAAGTCACGATCCGCAACCGCTACAAAGAGCTGGTTCGCGAACTAAACTTGAATTATCAAATGAAAGACGCATAAAGATGTATCCTCTGTATTTCATGTTAACATTCATTTTTATACAATTTTTTCGAGCTTTATGAAGGGGGATAAGTTATTTCTAAGAATTTTAGAGATTAGATAAATCTAAAGTCAGCTGGTAAATGAATTAATGAACAGCAGAAAAGGGGACGAAGGATTTAGAGAGAAAAACCAGCTCGAGATTAGAGGAACTGTTCAATAGCTCCGAGTAATCCACGTTTTTTCAAGGTTTTTACTTGATTTGGACGATAACGGTGAATCAAATCACATTTTTCATCTTCATCAAGACCATACCAAGGCTCCACCACAACTAAATCTCCCCGACGGAGCCATCGCCGTCTCCGAAATTTACCTGGAATCCGAGCAACGCGTGCTTTTTCATCTTCACACGCCACTTCTAGGTGGGTCCCACTCAAAATACGGGTGATAATTCCGAAAATTTCGCCTTTTGCCCGTTGAGGACGACGAACACGAAATTCTTTAATGGCAGAATCTGCCGGAGTCTTGCGACCAAATTTATTTTTTTTCTTTTTTTTAGGTTTAGGCAATGAAAGGTTCACCTCCTCATATAATTTTTAAAGGAAGCCGAAATCCGCAAATCCATAATTGTGAGAACTGAAATATCCCTAATTAAGTTTCTCCTTTCCGTAACTCTTAGAAATTATTCAAATTTCGACATTTAATGGGATTCGCAAATTATGTTATTTTCGGGGGAATAATGCGATAATATATAGTAAAGCTCAGATGATGAATAGATCTTATATAATGGATAAAGGGAAGTTCAATGAAGAGAGGACTATTCTGATAAAAAGAACTGGATGTAATTCATCATCCACAAACAAGGGTTCCCACAAAACTCATTAGTTTTTTATTTTCTCATTATTTATTTTAATGTTTAACAATCTTTTCCAGCATTTATACACTACTTGGGAAGTTGATGTGTGTAAGGTTATCAAGACGTAATGTGATTGCTTTGCATGAAAACATCAACTGATAATGATCCTTTTTTAGTAAGCTAATTTCCATTATTGCTCTAAACTCTTCCCCCATGTATCCACTGGCTAGTCCCCTACTATACTCCGGAGATCTTGGTGCGGAGAACTTGACACACTCCCATGCACTGAAAGATCCACAACATCACATTCGACCTTCTTGGATGACCTTATAACTTTAACTCGTTTCTTTGATGTTTTGGATTAAGTTTTCATAGTGATCCACAGTCCTTTCCCACGAAAATCTTTTCTTGACTTGATTTCTAGTTTGATGAGAAACTCGATAGTTTGATTTTAGAATTTTCTCTGTAACATTAACAAGCCCACTTAAAGAAGCATATGGGACCAAAAATTGTTTTAATTCTTCGTTAAACATGCTTTCGTTTAGACCTCCCATGGAAAAGCCGATACAAGGAGTACCTACGAGTATACTTTCTATAGGAACGATTCCAAAGGGTTCATTAATAGAACAATACAGTGTAAGATGTGAACTGGCCAATCGTCTAGCTAATTCCGTTGAAGAAACTCGCCCCTCGATTTTAATCGCGTCATAGCCGGGTCTCTTTTCTTTGAGATAGGTCTCAAGCATCCTGATGTATTTGGGATCGATATTACCAATTATTAAGAGTGCAAGATCATATTTCTTCGCGAGAACCTCGTATACCTTAAGTGCATACTCAAAGCCTTTTATCACAGAAGAAGGACCAATTACTAACATTCTTTTTTCATGTTTATTTTGAAGATGTTCATTTTGAACAATAGATGGATCGATACAATAGCCAGGATAAATAACCTCATCAGGCCATCGATGAAATGCTTCATAGAACAATTTTTGAGAAAATTGGCTGTTTGTCACCACTAGAGGAATCTGCCTAGCGTATTTTATGTCCAATCGTCTATATATCAAACCCCAACCATAAGAACGAGCCTTCCATGTAAATGTCGCGTGTCTTCTAAAAAAAGCATTATGAAAAAGTGGATAAGGTTCGTGAACGTACCAGAAGGTCTTTTGAGGGTTGTATAGATAGGCAGTGATATAGCTAGGAAAGTGATGGGCATTAACAATGTCGGGTGCAATTTTTTGAAGGGCTAACTTCCCCTTTCGAATTATTTCTGGTATGAAACAATAATATAATGGATGATGTGCATCGTATCTCGACAAATTAATGGTTCTAATTTTTTTGTGGAATTTTAATAGCTTAGAATTGATGGTAGCCGCAATTATTAAGACTTCATGGCCTTTCTGAACAAGTCTATTTGCAACATTTTGAATCCATAATTCAGCTCCCCCCACTTTTACAAAACACGAATGAATAATCGCAATTTTCATTTTAATACACTATCTTGAAATTTAGAATAATTAGAATAAGAAGAAGAACCTTCTTATTGAATTTAATATCGGAAAAACTACATTATACATTAAGAAACCTATTCAGCCATACTGTTCTAATTTTCTAAGTTGCTGAACTGACGAGAAAATATCCAAAGTTGTCTGAGCAATCCCAGTCCAGCCAAATCGTCTGCGAGCTATTCTTGCTCCTTCTCTTGAGAGTTCTTGGTTAAGACTAGAATGGCGAAAGGGGAGAGAGACCATGACAGCTAATTCTGTTGGGTTTTCTGGATCAGTAAAAAGTGCATGAGACCCAAAGCGGAGGCTCTCATGTAATGCCCCATTTCGTGTGATGATGGTGGGAGTTCCACAAGCCATTGCTTCCACAGCCGTCATTCCAAAGGGTTCATACCTACTTGGCATAACAAAGACACCTGCGCCTCGATAATAATCAGCGAGATCTTCATCTGGAATATAGTATCTCCATTCAATCAAGTCTGCAACACCAATATCCTCAGCTAAATTTTTTAAATTTGTGACGAATTCTTGATCTTGCTGAGAGTCCTCTGTCCCGAGTGCCATGACTGCGCGAATATCCGGGACTAATTCCTGAAGAATGGGCAGACACTTGATGAACAGGTCATAACCCTTGTTTTCTGCAAGTCGACCTAGGAGGAGAACATCCTTCTCTCTCAGATTGTGTTTTTCTCTGATTCGTTCGATTTCCCCTCCGGGAAGAGGGTAAAAACGATTCTCATCAATTCCCGGGGGAATTACACTCACATGTCTTTCCGGTATGTTGTAGCGTTCAACAAGGATTTCTTTTTGTTGACTTGTGGTCGCGATTATATGATCACAACTGTGGTAGACTCGGTATTCTTTTCTTATCCGTTCGTCAAATCGGTAATCACCCTCGATCTCACCCTCACTTTCTTCCATCTCAGCTCGTTTCCACCATCCAAGTGAGTGTGGCGTATGAACATGGATAATTTGCAGTTCTTCGGCGATCCGTTGCCCTGCCCACCCCGCATCCCAGTAATGGGAATTTATTACCTCATACTCCAACCCTCTTGTCCGTATTCTTGCTAGAAAATTCGTAATAAAGTCACCCAGGTAGTCATGCATGTCTTCTTTCCTAATAAACTTCGATCCTCCAAATGGGATTCGAAGGATCTGAAAATTATCGTTCACCTGCTCCGACTCGACTTGGTCCTCAAATCGTCGAGTGACCAGATCTACGTTATGTCCTAGACTACTAAACCGTTTCGCAAGTTCGAGGACGAAAGTAACTTGACCGCCGGTATCGGGCTTACCTAGTTCGGGTTCTGCGGAAATGTAACCATGCACGGAAAGCATTAAGATTCTCATGCGTCTATTCATCACCATTCTTACTGGGTAAAACTCCCAACTTTCGCAACCCTTCCACAAGTCCCTTTGCATATTCTGCAGTAGCAACATAGATATGTGACGATTTTTGTTTTTTTGATTCCGCATCAGAAGCAACGTTGATCTTAGGCGATGATCCGAGCCTTTTTAATTCCGAATGGGCATTACCGACAACAACCCCTTCGAAACCGTGTTCGAACATGCTCACATCATTTCCAGAATCCCCAGCAACAATAACCTGTTCTTTGTCGAATCCAAGCTTTTCCTGTAACCGGACGACTGCCCACCCTTTTCCACTTCTTGGCGGGAGAAAGTCTAAGTCTCTTTGACTGGAATAAATAATTGTAGCTTGTTGTTCACTTTTCTTCAATCTTTCTCGTGACCAACGAACTGGATCTGCTTCGGGAGAGGCATAGTAACTCAGTTTTAGATCGGATTGAAATTCGTCCGGTTGCTTTTGAAATGGTAGGTCTCTAAGTACCTTTTCAATCTCTTCTCGTGACCAATGACTCTTTAGGATCTGCACATATTCATCGTCGATTTCTGCGGTGGTAAAATTCTCAATCTGTGTTCCTACTTCACCAATTAAGTAATCAGGGGCAGGCATACAAGGATTTGCTACAAGACTTGCCTTGATGCTTTGGGTACTCCTTCCCGAATTGTAAGCGAGTACTATACTCTCTCTAACATTCGATAACTCTCGTGAAAGTAGCACTAATCCTTCGAAGTCTCCCAAAACTGTATCATCAACGTCTGTTACAAGTAAGTATTTCTTTTTCTGCTTTTTTGAATACATTGATTCATCAATTCACTAAAAACTTTATCTGCACTTCAAAAAGGTACTCCTACCCTTTTAAGAATTTTCTTAGTCAAATAAGAGAATCTTTGATTTTGCATAAAACTCAATTCACCTCCTGGGGGGCTAAAGCAGGGACCAGACACATTGGCGTCCGCTCCCAGGGAGGACAGGCCACACTCAACCGTTTTCGC
>JBHIFL010000031.1:0-46833 GCA_046761065.1 Candidatus Heimdallarchaeota archaeon | reverse complement strand
GAACTTGTTGACTAAATCACCTCCGAGAGGGGAAGGAAGCTCCGCCCCCACCACAGCTCCATGAAGTACGCCAGGAGATTATGGGCAAATGCGTTGAGCCACACCCCTCGTCGCCGCGTGGCCTCAAGCCGATATCGATTCTGATCCACTCCCCGGGTTACAAAATTCCCAAACGGTCGTTCGCCCAACTTCCGCCATCGATACTTCTTTGGGTCAAACCGGAGGCGGGTTTGTCGCCGATACCACCCCCTGAACGGTTTTCCTCGGTACCGCTTGCTGGGGCAGTGGAAATCCACCTGCCGCTTCTTCGCTTGCTGATGATTGTACTCGACATCATATTCGCGATCCGCGAGCACGGTCGCGCCTTCCGGCAGCGGCTCCAGGGAGTCCTGGAGGTCACAGCGGCTTTTCACCCCGGTCTGAGGGAATTCCATGGTCACGATCGTGTTGGTCACCAGGCGGCATGCCAACGAATAGGTAATGGTTTCTCGCCGCAAGAACTTTTTCATCGCGCGTTCACGGACCTGGTACTGACCACACGGGTCTGCGGTCGAATCTGTGGTGAACCAGTGGTCTTTCGAGCCGCCAAAGCTCCGACAATACAGCGAATAGACCTTGGCTTCTAAGTGTTCAACCGCTTGAGCCAAATACGCCTCGGAGAGGCGCGCGCCTTCCGGCAGCTTGGCGAGGTAGCTGTAGTGCGGGAATTCGAGCGGGCCCCGGGGGATTTGGCGGAGGTCCAAGCCGGCTTGGGCCAGCTGAGTGACTAAAGCGCGATAGCTCCAAGGGCCAAGGTGCTTGATCAGGATGGGCGCGAGCAGTTTGTGACGATCGTATTTGGAAGGGCGGCCTTGAGGGGAGCTGGGCCAAGGAAGGGGGAGCTCCCGGACGACGGCGAGGACGACCTGGAAATACTCGGGAAAGGTGGTGCCCCGTGCCTGATCGTAGATGGCATGATAGAGAGGCACGGCCCTTTTGACCAGACCCCAGTTGCCTTTCTTCTTCTGGGCCTTCCGGCGGGCCCGCAGCTCCTCGCGCTCTGCCCTCGCGAATTGGTGCACCAAGGTCTCCACACAGTCCCTCACGATAGAATCGATGACCTCCCAGAGCGGAGGTTCCGCGGGTTTGCCTGAAGGGGACTTAACGACGAAGAGAAGAGGGCAGGCGCCAAACTTCTGGAAGGAAAACCTTAAAGGGTTCAACAATCTTAGAGCATAGTGTAAGGGAATGGGTTTGTGGTAAAGAAGCGTTTTGGTGTTCATATGCTCCTTTTCCACCCCTTCCCTTACAACTATTGTGATGGTTTGATTAATGTCGGATAGAATTTGTCAACAAGTTCGTATACACAGAAAGCCTTTTATTTTATTGCCATGTAAAATATCACATAAAGATATATCTTGATAAGTAATGAAATAATGGCGAACATCGCTTACCCAAAAACTGAGATGAGAATGATGGGCGCCATGACAAAAAGACAAGAGTCGTGCGTTGGAAAATCTCCTAACTCCCTTGAGAAACTAGATAACGATTTCTATCTCAAAGTAGAAGAGAATTCACCTCTAGGGTCGACAGTAGCTCCTCCCCTAACAATTGATGCTCGAGACCTTACCAGAACGTTTGAACGTTACTTCGATGAACAAGAAAAAGAGGGCAGGGCACTTCAAGAACCATCTTATTTCTAGGAAAAAAAGACAATCCTTTACCACTACGCAAACCAGCTTCCGAAGGCTCTGAGGAAAGGCATGACAATCCTCGCTAAAAAAATTCAAAAGATCTCGTACGTGAACTCGGGATGCCCATCGGGTTCGACGAGGAAGTCTACTCTTTATGTGTTGAAACCCTGAAGCCCAATTCAGATCTTGCATACATGAAACAACTTGAAAGAACCAATCATGATTTAGAAAGGTTTCTAGTGCTACCAATTAATAGGGAAAGTCCCATGGAAGGGTTTCAAGACTATTCCTATCCTCCCGTCATTATTACTGATCCTCAAACTCTTGGATACGTTGGCACTCGCTAGGAAGCATCTGAAATAAGAAAACAAGTGCTATTCTTGGAAGAATACAAGAGAAGAACAAAGATGGAACGAGAGACCTTTAAAAAGCCCTTAATAATGGGGGTTCAGGGCAGACTTCTGCGACGCGTAACTTGAGATTGAAAGCAGGATGTGATGAACTTTGATTGTCTCTGTGAAGAACGTGTGCAAATCCTTCGGTTCGAAGCTGAACCCCTTCGGAAAACGTCTTCAAGTGCTCAAGGACGCTTCTCTCCATATTGAACTTGGAGAAATAGTTGGACTTGTTGGAGAAAATGGCTCTGGAAAATCCACTCTCCTGAAGATCATGGCTGGCATCTTGAAGCCAGATTCAGGTGTAGTTGAGCGAAATGGAAAGATCGGGTATTGTCCCCAAGAAATAGTCCTGTTTGAGAAGCTGACAGTGGAAGAGACCTTCCTCTTCTTTGGAGAAGCCTACAGCCTAACACGGGACACAACTAGAAAAGCTATGGAAAAGTACCTCAAGGTCCTGAACTTCGAAAAATACCGGAATTTTCTCGTAGAAAGACTCAGTGAGGGAACAAAGCAAAAGCTCAACTTGAGTATAGCGCTGATGCATGATCCTGACTTGCTCTTGCTGGATGAGCCCTATACTGGTTTCGACTACGGGACTTACCTTGAGTTTTGGAAGCTAACAGAGGACATTGTAAGAAATCGTGGAAAGAGCGTCCTCATAATTTCCCACTTTTTGTATGAGAGGGAGAAATTCGACAAGATCTACGAGCTGGTAGGTGGAAAAATTATTCATGAAAACCAACATCAGGAAGTTTCGGAAAGCTTTCTGGATGGATAGCAAGGAGTATCTAAGAAACAAGACTAATATCATCCTATTGGTACTGATTCCCTTCTTATTCATCACTGGTTTCGACTCAGCTATGCGCAGACTGCCCGAACAGTTTGTGGCAATATTCGTCAGAAATCTGGGGAGGGTTGTTTCAGCACAGTGGAGTGCAGCTATCCTCACCGGGATATTAGGCCTATCCATGATCCTAAGTTCCAAAGACGCGGACAGAAGACTCATACTAGCAGGCTACAGGTCAAGTGAAGTGGTGTTTTCCAGGATCTTTGCCACGATTTTCATCGGGCTTCTCGCTACCTCAATCAGCTTTGCGACTTTGTTTCTCTATTTCGAGCCGCGGAATCTGCCGATCACTTTCTCCGCTTTGTACGTTTCAGCAATGATTTACGGGAGTGTAGGCATAACTGTAGGTTCCCTCATTGGTCAAGAGTTCGAAGGATCCTTCGCTGTGATTTTTATATTCATGTTCGATGCGTTTCTCGGCACCAGCTCAGTTGCTGGAGGTGAGGCGTGGCTCAGTTGGTTGCCGTTGCACTACCCCACTCGTGTCCTCCAAGACGCCGCGCTCTTTGGAACCTGGAACGGTGGGGACATGATGCTCTCCATAGCTTATCTGGGTGTCAGCTGGATCGCAGCAGCCATGGTGTTCTACAAAGCAACAAAGATACACTAGGAAGGGAATAGCGATGGCGACAAGAATTCGAACAGCCTTCCTCTTGAACAGCAAAGAGTACTTCAGGAACAAGCTGGCATTGGTTTTCCTGATAGTGCTCCCATTCCTATTCATCACCGCCTCCTTTCGCATAACTCCCCGCGGACAAATTCTGTACGAGACAACGGAAAACGGAGTCGAATCAGTCCTCCAATTATCCATGCCTGAGTTTCATGGGGCCATCATGGCCCCAATCACTGCAACATTCCTTGCAGGCCTCGCTGGCGTTTTCATGATGCTGAGCTCGAAAGACGCTGATAGAAGACTAGTCCTAGCAGGCTACAAGCCATCAGAGATCATTGTGTCAAGACTCTCAACTCTCGCACTGGTGACGTTGTTAGTGACCGTTGTTTCCGTGGGCGTGACGCTAGAAGGCTTTACCCCTGTCAATATTCCACTCTTTTCTTTATCAATCTTTCTCAGCGCGTTCATATACGGCAGCATCGGTGTGCTGGTCGGTAACTTCACCGAGAAAACTGGAGGAGCATGGCTAATGTTCTCGCTACCCATGCTGGATTTTGGACTCGTTTCATTTCCACTGCTCACGTTCACTAGCGTCACTCCCCCCCTCTGGATGAAAGTGTTGCCAGGATATAGTACGACAAAGATCCTCATGGATGCTTCCTTCACCCGAATCTTCGACACCGTATCGTACTTGTTCTTGGCGATTTCCTATCTCTTGATAGTTTGGGGCTTCGCTACAGCTGCTTTCTACAAGAAGGCGAAAGTTCGCTAAAGATGTGGCACGCCTAGTTCCCCTCAGAAGTGGGTACGAACCGCTTTGAGGATGATTGGATGGCAAGGGTTGAAAAAAGCATCGAGATCACGGCTCCACCGAAGAGAGTTTGAAACGACATGTCCAGCCTGGAGAAGAACGCTGAATGGACCGAGACTGTCAAGGAAATAGAGATAACTTCTGATGAATGACGCGGTGTGGGCACTACATAACATGAGACTGATGAATTCATGGGCTTCAAGTTCCAGCACGAGCGCAAGTAGTCAAGTGGGTAGAAAATTCAAGAGTAGCTCTCAGCTCCACAAAAGGCAATTTAAGAGACGAGGCTACTCTCACTGTAGCCCCCTCAGAGCAAGGAACTCGATTTGGGAGTAGCATCGCTTTTGATCTTTCTTATCGAGTTCTCGGGAGAACCTTGGACAAATTGCTGTTCAGGAGAGGATTGAAAGGATTGTGGAAAGATCACTTGAGAACGTGAAGCACATTCTAAAATCCCAATAGCCCCAAAATCAATGACTACTTTTCTGTTTGGCTCCAAGAGGCGAGTTAGGCGCTAGGGGAAATTCTGGCGTTCTTGTCGGATCGCCATTTTTCCATATCAGAAATCGATATGTCTTCTTCAGACATACTTTTATATCTCTTGCCAAACCATTTCGCAGGATCTCTTCTGAAGACATATCCGAAATAGATACATATTTATAGCTATCTACTACTTGAAAACCACAAGAGGTTGAATTATCGGAGACGAAATGCATGGCGACAGATCCAGTTTGTGGAATGACTGTAGATGAAAACAAAACTGAATTCAAGTCTGAACATATGGGGAAGACTTTCTATTTTTGTTCGAGTGGGTGCAAGGAGAAATTTGACAGCGATCCCATGAAATACATGCATCATACCTAAGGCAGAAAGACACATGCTCTAAGTCCACAGGATTCATCTTCCCCTCTTTTTGATAACTCTCTACAAAGAGACAACCCGCGAAAACTATATCAAAACTTTGTTTTCTGGAGCAACGTAGAGGACATAAACTAGGGCAACACGCAAAGGAAGCAGCACAGAAAGATTAGGAATTGGTAAATAGGCGACATGGTAATTGGGAATACATAAACTTCCTAGATTAGGCACCAACCGACGTAAGAAGGAAGAATTATTGCAGTTAAGGAGCACCCGTTGCTCATATGCATATCTGAGCCTGAATTTCTTTTGAATTTTTCTGATTAGAGGGTGGTCAAATAATCCTCTAAGCGATAGGGGGATGTTCTAAAGTCGGTTGATAACATTATATGTATATACATTATCCCTTATTATATGTCATAGAACAAAATTTATATATGTCTTTAAATAATATATTTGTAAGTGACATAAAGGAGACCACTAAAATGGCGACATCGGACGAGAAAAAAACAATATTGTTGGGTCACACGTACACCCCGACTCAATATATTTGGGCTTTCCTAAGACTAGGAATGGGCTGGCTGTTCTTATGGGCGTTTGTTGATAAATTATTTGGACTCGGGTTTGCTATTCCATCCGAGCAGGCATGGATCGCAGGAGGCTCCCCAACTACCGGATTTTTGCTATTTGCTACCCGTGGGCCCTTGGTCCCGGTTTTTCAAAGGCTTGCTGGGAATTTTCTGGTTGATTTGGTATTTATGCTGAGCCTTCTTTTGCTAGGACTGACCCTAATACTAGGGATCGGAGTAAGAATCGCTGGCTATGGTGGAGCGTTACTAGTGTTTCTGATGTATCTAGCAGCTCTGCCGCCCGAGCACAATCCTATCTTGGATGACCACATTCTGTATCTAGTCATCTTGCTAGGCCTAACAAGAACAAAAGCAGGACACTGGCTGGGTTTTGGGGACTGGTGGGCTAATACAAACCTCGTGCAGAAATTTCCCATCCTAGAGTAAGGCAATTTTTGCCCTTTTTTCTTTTTTATCATGAATTTTTTTGTGGATTCGCGGGTTTTGTTCATGCCTAATCTTAGTTTTAAACTTGTTCTGTGACGCACGAGATTACCGTCGCTAGTGGGATTTCAGAATTCTGCAGGATTTCAGGCATTCCTGTGGTCCAATCATAATAGCCAGTTATGTGGAACTTTAATTCCCTGATAAACCCCTCCAATTGTTGTTAATAGACTTTCCAAAAATTCCTTGGAGCCTCTAACCCTCCAAACAGCTTCATTTGCTGAGACCCGTTTTTACTGGACGTCTTACACCATTTAATTAGTGTCAAACATGAGAGGAAATTTGTCATTTTTTTTCTCAAACCTCAGTACTATCTGGTGTCGGTAAAGCGTCAACTATTTCCTTTAGGAAG
The DNA here is from genome assembly GCA_046761065.1 of Candidatus Heimdallarchaeota archaeon. Taxonomy (GTDB): domain Archaea; phylum Asgardarchaeota; class Wukongarchaeia; order Wukongarchaeales; family JBHIFL01; genus JBHIFL01. The sequence goes on along the minus strand of JBHIFL010000031.1, from coordinate 40,208 downwards.
TATTAGGGATCTTATTTACTAGTGAAATTGTTGAAATGGTGCAGGGGCACTAATCTTTTCCTGCATAACCGATTTCTTTTCTGGATAGCACCCTAAACTGAAGGGAAAACCTTAAATGAGTAACAAGAGTTCTCCAGATTTCAGGTGCACAAGTCTTGGAAGAAGAGAGGATGGAATCCCCTAAATTTTTGCAAACAAGCTTCGCAGCCGCTATGACGATGAACTTGAGAGCAGGTACGTTCTACAGGGACGCAAAACTTTTCTGTGCTAACCTTCTTATAACCTATGATGATGGATGCATAGGTAAATGCGCATATTGTGGGCTCAGCAGAACTCGACAGATCCAAAAATTCAGTGACAAATCTTTTATCCGAGTTAACTGGCCCATTTTCTCACTTAGAGACATAATCAACTCCCTGAATAGTGATAGGTGCTCACATGTTTCACGAGTCTGTGTTTCAATGATAACCAACAGGCGTGCCCCTAATGATGTTCTAAGCATCATAAAACGTTTGAAAAAAAGGACAAACAAAGCTCTAAGTGCCCTGATAGCTCCCATGATAATTGATAAGACCTGGATGAAGAGGTTAAAATCTAGGGGGTGCGACATGGTGGGGGTGGCAATTGATTGCGCGACAAAGGAACTTTTCACAAAGTTGAGAGGAGAAGGAGTCCGGAGTCCTCACAGGTGGGAGAGGTATTGGGATGTTTTCAGGGATGCAATAGCTATTTTTGGCCGTGGAAATGTCGGAATCCATCTCATCTCGGGCTTAGGGGAAACTGAACGCGAGTTCGTGATGACTATGCAAAAGGCGTATGACATGGGTGGCAACACGCATCTTTTCAGTTTCTTTCCCGAGGAACTTAGTCCCTTGGAGAAGCGACCCCAGCCTCCTCTAGGGCAATATCGACGAATGCAACTTGCACGCTATTTGATAGACATGGAACTTAGCAAGGCAGAGGATTTCCTTTACGATGAGAAGGATCGGATCATTGACTTTAGCCTTGAAGCAGGAAAGATGGACATGATCCTTGATGACGGCACATGGCTCATGACTTCTGGTTGTCCCGACAGACCTGGCGGAAAGACGGTTTGTAATCGCCCGTTTGGGAATTGCAGTCCTTTTCAAGCATATATGGGAGAACTCAGGAATTTTCCATTCCGACCAGATACAAAAGACATAAGAATAGCAAAAGAACAGTTGAGAGCCTACTCTGATAAAATCTCGCCAGTCTGCCCTGTTTGATGTATAAGAACATCATAAAAGATTGGAGCTCTCTTTTAGCAGGAAACCTAGAATTTATTATTCATTGCCCCTTCTCTAGGTTTCTGGTGCTTTGAATGCAACCTATGCGACTTGTTCCCGTTCGATATTAAAGAACGATCATACGCCTTTGGTTTTTTGGGTTGAAAAAATTCTGGAAAGTACCTTCGCAAGGATGTCAATCCGAAGTTCAGACTGGTTTTCGTAGGTCCCTTGGTATGCTTCATCTTGCTGCCCTAGATCGTAGCAACTCTCACTGGCTATATCGATTAAGAGACCTGGTACCTTGAATCGCTCAAAATCATCAAAGTGCTTCATGAAAAAGGGTTCGCAGCAACAACCTATGTACCCAATAGATCTTTCGGTGCGTAGTTTCTGGAGGACTTCTTCCAAGTGCTCGTAATTTATGATGGTAGTGGTATAAAGACCATATCTCTTTCCCAGTTCGTATGCAGCACTGACGGAACAGTTTCCGCAGACTAGGCAATCCGTTCTTTGTCTGTATTCGCATGAAAGGTCTTTTGCACAATATGGAATCAACAGTGTGTCGCAGCCGGATTTAAAAATTTTAGAAAAAGTGGTGTTTACCACGAAGATGTTATTGAGTTCCTTATATGTAAGCCCTAAATTATGGGCATACTTATTTTTTCGAACCGCTTCCATGATGGTGCGTACGAAATCCTCTGGGTGCGTTCCAAGGATTATTGGGGCATGGGTGTTGAAAAAACCCATGATAGTCGAGGTAATCGCCGTTTCTTCCGCTTCTACGCCCTTAAGTGCTGATTCCAGATCCAGTATAGTTCTAGAAGGATGTGCAAAGAAATCCCCGGTGATAAGAATGCCCTTAATACGATTCCTCCTGGAATCTAGAGACAGAGCCACCCGAATTAGCCCTCCAGGGGTTTTTCGGAGGGAGAATATGTGTTTCACCTCATCCGGAGTTTCTTTGAACTTGTCAATCCATCTGGTTGAGATGAATTTGGGAAGAATCTTATAGAAGAGCTTCAGTTCGCTTTTTGAGAGGTGACTTTTTGAAAGACAAATACCAAGTTCTTTCTTGAACCCATTTGCCAGAGCATCTTTGATGTCTTGGATTGGAGGAAGGTATCCTAGCTGAGCCTTCAAGGAAGTAACTCTATCTTTGATGGAAAGAATTTCTTTATCACTGAGTTTCTTGATGGGAACCCGGAGAGCTCGCATCATTGACTTAATATCTAAGTCGGTGAGCAAGGTGCCTTGAAACAGGATGACATCACCAATTTCGGTTCCTCCCGTTCCAGAAATTTTTCTTCCATCGATCTCAATATCATTTTTAGGCCTGAATGACGCAGATATTCCCAGTTCTTTCAAACCCCGAATCACGCAATTGCACATCTTCTCATATAGACGGTTTAGCTGAATCGGGATGATCGGATCGTTCTTGTCCGCAAATACTTCCCATCCCAAGTGGGTTTCATCAAAGAAGATGGCTCCACCACCGGTAATGCGGCGGTTCATATGAATCCCATGTTGCTTACAGTAATTAACACGAACTTCTTGGCTTAGTGACTGATGATAACCAATTAAGACACATGTAGGGCGGAACTGCAAAATGCGGAGAGTATTGGGGATCAAATTTAATGACCGCGCTTTCAATATGCTTTGATCTAGAGCACAATTTTCGGCTGCCGTCCTATGTCCTGTATCTAACAACCGCCAAGTTGACAATTCGTAGCCTCACACAAATTTTGACACACATATGCCTAGAAAAAAATTAATCTTACTTAAGAGATCTTCTGATGGATTTGCTATCCAAACTCTGGGTGCAATCTCCATATTGCTTCATCACAACATGTTTTTATTTTACGCTAACCGTCGTGCTCTAATATTAACTTTATTCACATACATGTCCATTAAAGATCAGCAGAACTTGGTGATTTGTATGGGTGTGGATGAAGTGTTTGATGTTTTGATTGTTGGGGGAGGCCCTGCAGGTACAGCTACAGCCATTTCTACCCTTAAGAATATCGATCTTCGGGTTGTTATTATAGAAAAGAAATCGAAACACTATCGAAAACCCTGTGGTGGACTTCTTACACCCATATGTAAGGAACTATTTGAAGATACGCTTCAAATTGAAATCCCGGACAGTGTTTTTTCGAATCCTCCAACTTTGGGCCTCTATTATGTGCCACCCAGTGGGTGGAAAGCAGGAGGTGCGGTTCCAAATTATCAGTTGCTGAATATCGAACGGGACCGCTTTGATTCTTGGCTCCTGAACCAATCTGCCAAGGAGGGTGCAGAAGTTCTTGAGCATACTCGATATTTAGGATTTGAAGCAGATCCGTCTTCCTATTTGGTGAAACTGCGTAAGGGAGATGAAATAATCTCAGTAAAAACCAAAGTAATCATTGCTGCTGACGGGTGCCGGAGCAGTATCCGGAGAGCAATTTTTCCAGAGCGAAATGAGACGATCACAGTTATGCAACAGAAATACGATGCAGAACGTTGTAATCTGGTAATGGATCCCTTTTTCTACGTTTTTTATGGTAAGAAATTCACCGACATCTATGCGTACCTCATCTTTAAAGAACATGACAAGGTCTTAGTTGGTACTGCTGCTTTCACTCCAATAGAGAAGAAAAGCTCAAAAGGGCTTTTTTTGAAGCAATTTAGGAGAATTTTTCTAAATTTTTTATCAGAAACACAAAATGTTACCTTTAGCCTCCCTGAATCTGTTGAATCATGGCCAATTCCATTTTTCCCACCAGTATTCGGCAGAGGCGAAGTTTTGTTGGTTGGTGATGCTGGCGGTTTTTGTAATAGCTTCACAGGAGAAGGAATACGGTTTGCATTGGAGTGTGGGATCACGGCAGGGGAATGCATTGCGAAGTGGTTTGCTAGAGCGGATAATTCCTTAAGAACATTAGCAAAAATGTATGAGATTGAATTAGAGTCTTTGGAGGCCTACATAAGGAAGATGCAAGTCTTTACAAGGGAACTGACTGATCAAACATTAGAGGGTCTTGTTAGGGATTCCTTGAAAAAAAGATGGAATTGAGGTGGAACGCCTTATTACTCAAGGTCACGAATTCTCGAATTTCACATCCGTGTGATGAGAAACCAAGGCGCGGAAGAAAAAAACCAACTATTGAAAGGAAGAGAGAAAGATGTTCCCACTCAAAATTAATGGAAATTTCCAAAAAAATAGTAACCTAGTCCCCCAAAGCGCCACCACCGAGTTTCTCAAATAGTTATGTTGTGATTCTCTTGGGAAATTCATTAGAAATGCCGGACTACGTTCAAGCATTGACCGTGCGAACCAGTGAACTTCACCCTCTGTTTGATAAGGGTTGGAATATTGCGCGCCAATACTTTGGGAATACGTTAGGCTGTTATGCACCGGGAATGGTCCATTACAACACGCGACACTTTACACAGGACCGTCCTTGGAGATTCCCGGGAATCAGCGTAACTGGCCGAAAATGTGCTCTGAACTGCGCTCATTGCAACCACAAACTTCTAGATTCTATGATTCCGGCTAAAACGCCTGAAACACTTCTTAAAATTGTAGAAAGAATCAAAGAGGAGGGAGGCCAAGGCTGCCTGATTTCAGGCGGAGCCAAGAAAGATGGCTCAGTTCCACTGGGGAAATTCACATCCGTGATCAAGAAGGCGAAAGAGGAATTCTCATTGAAGATTGTTGTTCATACAGGACTTGTTGTTCCCGATCTCGTAGAGAAACTAGCAGATATTGGAATCGATGCTGTAATGTTGGATGTTGTCGGTTCAGAGGAGACCATCAGAGATGTTTTTCGTCTTAAAAAAGGAAAAGAGGACTATGAACGAAGCTTAGAGCTGCTTCACCAAGCCAAAATTCCAACCGTGCCTCACATTGTGGTGGGCTTGCATTATGGAAAAATCAAGGGAGAACCATACGCCTTGCAGATGGTCAGCAAATACAAGCCAGCTGCTGTTGTAATAGTTGCCCTTATGCCTCTGGAGGGGACTGAAATGGAACATGTAGCTCCACCTTCACCCCTTGAAATTACACGCATAGTGTTAAGCGCCAGACTCTTGATGCCCCAGACACCGCTCATCTTGGGCTGTGCACGCCCTTTGGGTGCACATAAGGAAAGAACTGACAGACTTTCCATTGATGCGGGCTTAAATGGGATCGCTTATCCTAGCGAGACCGGTGTCGATTACGCCCTTAAAAGAGGGTTGAATGTTGATTTTTCCCCCGTATGCTGCAGCCTGATGTTTCAAACTTTTTTTAAAAACAAAATCCCACCTTAATAGGTTTTCAACGTATTTCTCCTTGATTTTTCTAGCGGATTACTCTCAACATTGTAAAACCTATGAAATTTAATTAGCGTAAGAACATTTGTCTCATGATTACGGCTTCCTCAAGTGAACCAAACACTTTATTGCACTACCCAAGTTATTAAACTATCTATTATTGCTGCAATACGCGCACTCAACACGTCTTCGATTCTGATATGGTTGAACTTATGTGCTAGAATAGCTTCTATCTTTGAATCCTCTAGTCGCTTCAATGAGCTATTGTGAACCACACAAATGGCATGTTGCGAGGATTTCCTCATCGTGAATCCGTGAGCCCGAATCAATCGGGAATCCCGGCCACAGATCCCCTTTCACAGTGCCAAGTTCTTATGGCTTCACCAGCTTGTACTTGTCGGGTTTGACGTGTTTAAAACTCTCCTAGTTTTCACTAATCGTTTGTAATTACCAACACACATATTCCTACATGGATTGAAATCATTGTAAATATGGTAACCGGATTCATTGAGGAACCTCATAAAAAAAGCACAATGCTAGGATCTAGCAAAGGTTAATCTTCAAACATTGTTACCTCACATCTGTGACCACACGTCTTACAAACATAATGTAAGGTAACGTCCTTTGAAAGAAGTCCAAACTCACTCTTTTCAATCTCGTGACTATTACAATTAGGACATTCTGTTGGAATCTTTTCGCTTCCCTCTTTCATTCTCCATTCCTCTTTGGTAAATACATCGAGTGGTGCACCCTTTCAAAAAAAGAGAGGGGTAAAACTGGCGATATATCACTCCATCACCTCAGATCGACACCCTACCTACGCTCAAGCAACAAAGAAAGCATTACCTTACAGCTGGTGGCTCTAAGTACGTTTCCATATCTACACGAAGAAATAGGTTCGTTAAAATTTCCAACAGGCCCCCCTATTTTTTACGTGCCAGAAGATAATAGACACGTGGATACGTGCCTAGGTCCTCTCGATATCTGTACGCACTTTCCTTTGCTACGGTCTCTGAGAATCTGCGAAGTTCGCGGCCATTTGAGATCGCATCTTCGTTAAGATCTCCATAAAAGATCGCCCCGGTCGGACACGCCACGACGCATGGGGGAAGGCGGCCTAGTTACGCCATGTCAGGACAAAAATCACATTTGGCAACGGTTCCTTTCTGGTGCGGATACCCCCACTCAGGGGAGTACCCGCTCGCCTGCACCGCCGGTGGCAGGGGTGGGGGATCTCGCCACGTGAAATACCGTTCCCCATAGGGGCACGCGGCCATGCACATTCGGCACCCAATACAACGAATATTGTCAATCAAGGTGATTCCATCCGCTCGGCGATATGTTGCATTCACTGGACAGACCTTCACACAGGGCGGGTTCTCGCAGTGCATGCAGGGTCGAACAAAAAAATATACGGGTAGATCTGGGTTATCTTTTAGTCGGTAGATCTTGATCCACTCTTGGCCTTCTGGAATAAAGTGGTAAGCGTGGCACGCCTCAATACAAGCACCACACCCATCACAGCGACTCAAATCAATGAGCATGCCCCATCTTCTTGTCGCGGGTGCCATCGCACTCGGTCTTGTCTCTTTCCGGGCGCCTCGATAGAATATCGAAGTCAGGACACCCCACACAGCTATCAATCCAAACTTTAGAAAGGTATGCCTAGGCACACTCATTAGAAACACCCTCCCATCCCCAAATCTAGGTGGGCACTGATTTGCTAATCGTGGGTGAACCCTTCGGCGCCAGTCGGGGAAGGGAGAACCTCCGGAGCCGCAACGAGTTCGAGACTACCGACACCGAGCTAGCAGCCATCGCCACCGCCGCAAAGATCGGATTGAGCAAAATGCCGAGAAACGGGTACAAAATCCCCGCTGCAATCGGAATAAACGCAGTATTGTACCCAAAGGCCCAGAAAAGATTTTGTTTGATAGTTCGCATCGTTTTCTTGCTCAACTGAATCGCAGTGACTACTCCCTGTAAGTCCCCGGTGATCAAAGTGATATCCGAAGCTTCCATTGCAACATCCGTCCCTGTTCCGATCGCAACTCCCACATCCGCCTGAGCTAGAGCGGGTGCATCGTTGATTCCATCGCCGACCATCGCCACGATCTTGCCCTCGTCTTGAAGGGCTTTCACTTCCTTTGCCTTATCGTCTGGAAGAACCTCGGAAAGAACCCGGTCAATACCAACCTGTCTTGCGATAGCCTTCGCAGTCCTCTCGTTATCTCCCGTGATCATAACCACTTCAACCCCTAACTTATGCAATTCCGCAACAGCTCCCAAAGAATTCGGTTTGAGGGTGTCTGCCACGGCGATAACTCCTGCAGCAATCCCATCGACCCCGATGTACATGGGGGTCTTCCCATCCTCCGAGAATGCCACAGCGATGGTTTCCAAGTCTCTGATGTCTATGTGTTCCTTCCTCATCAATCGAGCATTGCCTAGAACAACTTCTCTACCTTTGGCTTTAGCTCGTACGCCGTGGCCAGGAACTGCGGCGAACTCTTCTGAGTCTTCGAGCTGAAGTTTCCTTTCTTTAGCGTGATGGACAATGGCTTCTCCTAGTGGATGTTCTGAACCCTTCTCCACGATCGCAGCTAATAGCAAAACTTCATCGCTTGAAAACCCCGTTGCAGGTGCAATGTCAGTAACTGCCGGTTCACCTCGTGTGAGGGTCCCAGTCTTATCGAATATGATGGTGTTAATCTTGTGGGCGGTCTCCAAACTTTCCCCACCCCGGATAAGCACCCCGTTTTCAGCTCCCTTTCCCGTGCCAACCATTATGGCCGTTGGAGTAGCTAACCCCAGTGCACAGGGGCAGGCAATGATCAACACGGCAACAAAGTTCAACATGGCGAAGGTGAATGCAGGGGTCGGGCCAAAAAAGTACCAAACGGCGAAGGTGGCAACCGCAATAATGATCACGGCAGGAACGAAAATCCCCGCCACTGTGTCCGCTAGACGCTGAATGGGGGCTTTCGATCCTTGAGCATCTTCGACTAGCTTAATTATTTGCGCAAGCGCAGTGTCTTTCCCCACCTTTGTGGCTTCAAACTTGAACATACCTGTTTTGTTGATCGTGGCCCCGATGACCTCATCCCCCTCCTTTTTCTCGACAGGAATGCTTTCTCCGGTAATCATCGACTGGTCAACGGTGGAGTAGCCCTCTTTTATCAGGCCATCAACAGGGATTTTCTCCCCCGGGCGCACCACGACGAGATCTCCGACTTGAACTTCCTCAATAGGGATGTCGATCGCTTCACCATCCCGGACTACGCGAGCTGTCTTTGCTTGTAGCCCCATCAACTTCTTGATCGCCTCAGAAGTCTGGCCTTTCGCTCTCGCTTCAAGCAGTCTCCCTAGCACGATCAGTGTGATGATTATTGCGGCAGTATCGAAATAAACTTCAGGAACTAAACCTGAGGACGTAAAAAACACGGGAAAGAACGTCGCAGCCAGACTATATAGATACGCTGCGGTAGTTCCGATCGCGATCAGGACGTTCATGTCCGCCGACTTGCGTTTAAACGCGGCATACGTCCCGGTGTAAAACCGCCACCCAACCCAAAACTGAACCGGCGTAGTAAGGATCAGCAATCCAAAAAAGCGGGTTTGATCGGCAATCTCAAGAGAGCGGAGGATCGGAACCCACTCAGGAAAACTCCCCCCAAAGATCAACATCGAGAGAAGAGCACCAACAATAAACCGCGTCTTAAGATACTGGATCTCCTTAAGACGAGCCTTTCGCTCTCTGTCCTCAACGCCATCTCCCTCGACCACTTCGAGCGCTTGATATCCAGCCGCCTCGACCGCCTTCCTCAAGTCCCTAATCCCAATTGCAGAAGGCACGAATTTAACAGTTGCTTTCTCAGTGGCAAAATTGACGTTGACGTTGACAACTCCATCTACTTTGGTTAGGGCTTTTTCGACTGTTGCCGCACATGAGGCGCAGGTCATTCCACCAATAGGAATCGTTACCTTCTCGACAACCGCTTCATATCCGCTGTCATGAACCGCGTTAATAAGGTCTGTAGGCGCTGTGATATCAGGGTCGTACATGACGGTGGCTTTTTCTGTGGCAAAGTTTACATTTGCTTCGACCACTCCACTTTGCTTGGAGAGCTCCTTTTGGATGTTCACTGCACAGGACGCGCAGTGCATCCCTTGAATTAACAAAGAGACTTTCTTTTTTTGTGTCAATTTGTAGTCCTCCTCAAGAGTAATATAGTCATCATAGATATATCTTATTTAGAGATAATATCTTTTAAGTATTCCCATTTAACAATTTCATTAAAAGACGCTCAGTTTTGTTTTTATACCCATACATATGCTCACCTCTCTTCTTTGCCCCCCTTACTTTGTATATCAACTAGGACATTAGGGCAACCATTTCCTTCAAAAGCAAGTCATAAACTCCGACCTTTAACCCAGTTCTGAAAGAGGCGAATGGACAGTCCTTCCCCTCAGGAAACAATGGTAAAGTCCTCTGGGCGTAGTTCCCTAGGCCTTCGAGCAAATTTGAGGCCTTTCATTGCTTCTAACCGCTTGATTCGATCTTCCAAGGAGGGGTGTGTCGAAAACAATCCAACGAGCCCCTGACTTCGAAACGGGTTAATGATATAGAGGTGAGCTATTGCAGGATTGGCTTTTTCCACAGTCAATGGACGTTTTTGTTTATATAAATGGATCTTTTCTAAGGCATTCGCCAAGGCTATCGGTCGACCTGTGAGTTCAGCTCCACCCCGATCGGCGGCATATTCCCGTCCCCGTGAAATCGCCAGTTGAATCAAGAGAGCCGCAATTGGAGCTAAAAGCCATGCAATAATCACCGCATAAGGAGAGGTGCGACTGCGGGAATCCCGCGAGCTTAAGGAGAACCAAAAGGCCATTCGAGCCACGAATGCAATCGTCCCCGCAACAACTGCGGCGATTGCCATGATTAAGGTATCCCAGTTCCGAACATGTGTTAATTCGTGACTAATAACACCTTCGAGTTCTTCTTGATTTAAAGCGTTCAATAATCCAGTATGAACGGCAATGACGGCCTTTTTAGGCGATCGTCCCGTTGCGAAGGCGTTTGGGACGGGATTATCTACGATAGCTACTCGTGGCTTGGGAAGGCCCGCTTTTTGGGCCAAACTATCAACAATGGCATGTAATTCAGGAGCCTCGGCTTCGGTGACAAGCCGCGCACCTGCCATTCGCCGGACAATCCGATCAGAGGTCCAATAGCTTATGAACACAATAAGGCTCATAAAAAGCAGCGCCCAATACCAGAGAAGGTCGAACACAAGCGTAATCGCATAAAAGACAAGGAAGAGAGCCATAAAAAGAATGGTCGTCCTCATCATCGTTTTTCCAAACCCCACACTTCATCATCTGCTGATTTTTTATAGTTAATTTTTACTTCGATTACGGACTCATGTTTGAATTTTTCTGTCTTTAGAGTATATATCAAATATAGATATATCCATATAGACATATAAAAATGTTATGTTCGGGACAAAAGCACGATCCTCGTTTTCGATGACAGGTAGCAGATATTGTTCTTTGAACTAAAATTCCCTTCTCTTATTACGGGTACAACTTTTTTTATTATCTTGTTTCAACTTTAGAGATTCGATATTTGAATTGGCGCATGTCCAGTAAGTAGGGGGATCTCTGGATAAGCCCCATTGCTAAGAGCTTCTTGAGAGCGTACCGTACAGTTCGACTTGTAAAGGTCACACGTCTCACTATTTCCTTGGTGGTTAATCCGTTTTCCTCAGCTGCAAGGAGTAGATAGATTTTTTGCGCCGATGGAGGTAGTTTAGCCATTATTATTTCAAAGTTAATAGGGGAACTCATAGAACCCATACCTCGGAGCAATTATTTGGAACTAGCACTCCTTGGGTTGAAACGGGTAAGATGTGGGAAAAAGCCTGGAGTGTTCTGTTTATATTCTCGGTATTTCGATTCAAAAACGGAATCTAAGGCATGCTCTTCTTGTTGGGCTAACCGATAGTACATTAAAGCGAGAAAGGGCCACATAGCTAATGTAATTAATGTGGGCCATTGTACCAAGAAGCCACTCGTGATCAGTAGAAGCCCCAGATATTGGGGATGGCGGACATATGCATAGACTCCCGTAGTGACAAGTTTACCTTTGGTCTGATGAATGAGTCGCCAACCCCGTGCCATCAAGCCAAACCCGATCATTATGACCAGAGAGCTTAGCACCATTACAAGCAACCACATGGATTCCATTTTGAACCCAAAGCAGGTTAATGCGGTTGCCAAGAGATGGCCTTCTATGTGTCCAAACGATAGCTGTGCTCCAAAGATAGAAGATAACATATAGATCGTTAAGGGAATACCAAACATCTCGGTAAACAATGCGATGATGAAAGCCTCATATAAGCCCGCTGAGCGCCAATCACGCTTTTTAAAGGGAGCAAAGAAGCTCAGAATGAAGATTGAAAAAATTCCGATGCTAACTACTACGGCAAACCAATTTCCATAGGCGTAGTCGTCCATTGTCATCTTTACTCCTCTTTATGGCCATTTAACCATTGATAGTGAGATTTCGGCACTGTTAAGAGATGTAATAACGGACATAAGAGAAATAACCCCAATACCAAGTAATTTAATTGGCGAGAAACCACGAATAGTGCCAAGATGGTAAACATTGATAGCCCACAGAATAGGATCAAAAAATAGTGACGATTCGATCTATAATCCGATCTTGTTAGGTATTGGGAAGGTATTTTACGTGATTCCATTTCATACACCTTATGGTTTTGCCATTTATGCCCTAACTAGTATCCGAAACCATCTTATTAATATATATCTATTATGGATATATCTAAATAAAACCTACCTAATGATTCAAAGATTGTTATGAAAATCTTTGGGTTCAGCCAGCTGGCAACTTGATTTGCGGGCGGGAAATCAAAGAAGGCACCGGGGATCTTACGGTGTATCCTGCTTGCTTCAACATGGTAATCATCTGATCCCGGGACAGCTGTTCCAGCTCGGGGCGTCCTCGGGGTACTTTTGGTTTTGCGCGTTTACGGAAATACCCATCCTCGAAAAGCTCGCCTTGGGTTAGGAGATGATGACTGAGCGCCAACACCTTCCTCGCCAATGCGACTATGGCTATCCGCTTCCCTTTGCGGTGGACGAGGCGGTGGAAGAATTTTTTTAGTTGTAACGGGTGCTTGGCGTACACAAGGGCATGGGCGACCTGTACCATCGTCCGTCGCAAATACCAGGACCCGCGTTTCGTAATGTGCCCGGTGACCAATTTCCCCCCGTACTGGTATGTCGTCGAGGCGAGCCCCACATAGGAGACTAAATGTTCTGGGCGGAGTAAGCGCGAGATCTCGTCAATTTTTGCGAGAAGTAAGGCCGCAGAGATGAAACTCACCCCGGGGATGCTTAACAAAATGCCTAGCTGCTGTTCTAGACTTAATTTCTTGACCAGTACGGTGAGTTCATTATTGAGTTCCTTGATCTGCGTGTCACACTGCTCGATCACCTCTAGGCATTGGCGCAGGATCAGAATATCGGCCGCGCACAACTTGGTCTGAAGGATTTCCTCTAGTTGGGCCTGTTTTTCCCGAATCCGCTTGTGCGTGAGCCGCGCCACGATCTCCTGGGGAGGTTGGCCTTCCATGAGCCCCCGGAGTACCTCTTTGCCCGCAGCCCCAAAGACATCACTCAAGACGCTGCCCAAGCGGATGTTGGTCTTTTCCAGGATCTTGTGGACGCGATTCTTGTACCGGGTTCGGGTTTCCACGTGCTTCACCCGGAACCGGGCTAAACTACGCAGGGCCTCCCTCTCTACACCAGGAATATAGGAGGGGTCGAGCTGTCCTTTCAGCAGTAATAGGGCCATGCGTTCCGAGTCGCTCCTATCGCTCTTCTTCTCGGCTTTGTCCTTGATTTTGAAGGCATTGACCACAAAGATCTGGATCTGGTCCTGCAGCGCCGCATAGAGGGGCCACCAGAGGACTCCCGTCGATTCCACAGCCACATAGCGGCAATGATGCTCCAAGCGCCAGCTCTTGAAGCTTAAGAGATCCTCCAAGCGCCGGCCAAACTTGGCCACTTTCTTCTGGTCAGACGCTCTTACTAGGAGCGTGGCGACGAAGAACTTCTTATGAACATCGACCCCGCAAGCAATAGTCAGTTCGGTCACTTTGTGGGGTGCAATCGGCTGGACAAGTTCCTTCAGGGATTTGGATCGCGAGATGCTCTTACTAGAGGCGTAATGCCTCTTTCTCGTTCTAGTCAATAGGATCACCACCTTTATTAAGAGGGCTAGTGCTCCAAAAGGGGGGTGTGAGGTCCGTCGATGGAGGTAACACCAACATATTGCTATCCGCCCTCGCGAGGCACTCATCTCTTCGCGGCACGACGGAGGCTAGATTATATAACGGGATCTGAGTCCCAAATCTTTGATCTGCCTGCGTCGCTCACACCACACCAGATGGAGCACCACTAGGCCTCCCGCCCGCGCCCCCAAATAGATTTTCATTCGTCATCTCTGACCGCGCAGTGGTCATGAATGATTATATTACATATTTGGTTGTTTTGGTCCTCTCTCAAGTTTTTATACCCGTTGTGTAAATATATCCAATTTTCCCATTCAATTACGATTTAAGGAATTGGTTGGGGGGATCCGCTGATGACACTCCCATCGAGTGGAGATAACCCACCCGTGTGATAAGCGCAATAGATTGCTCAGATGAGATCCTCAGTCTAGCACGGACAGTGGAAGCTGGTACCTGTATGAAGGCGTTCAATCTCCTCTCGTGTCTTGAAGGAGGTAACGCACGGATAATGGGTGCAGCGGACAATGAACACAATGTACCGTTCAAGGCTGAGTGTGGGGGATATTGCGTTGCCTAGAAGATGTGGGTAACGATTGCACTGGCTGCTGCCCAGTAGGATATCGCTAGCAGGAAATAGATACCCGAGTAGAAGAGGAGTTCACCTGCGCGGGTCCGCTTTTCGCTGAGCGGGGGAAGCCGCTCCACGATGTAAGGGAAGATTAGTAGTGGTAGAAAGACCAAAACTGGGATGACTACCATGGTGGTGGCGCCGAACAGGTTTTCCCCAGTGACAATGAAATATATGGTCCATGGTGGCTTGGTTATCTCGACTCCAGAGACCGTGGGGCCTTTGTCTAACCCATGAATGAAGGGAATCTCCATTACAAGGCTCTGCACCACGAGAAGTCCTGCTATCGCTATCGAGTACAGCACCGCTTTTTTCCAACGCCGCAGCACGTGGAGGTACTCCTTCCGCATGAGCACATGAAATGCGGTTAACAGACCAATGACAAAGGTGGTCACCCCGATGTTAAAGGCGGTCAGCTTCATCACTGCAAGCTCACCGGCGAAAAAGTCGGCGAAATATTTACCCAGAGGTACCAAGGTTAAGGCGAACATGATATGTTCAAAGCCTTCCAATGCCTCCTGATCTTCGCATGAAGGTCCCAGTGACAAAAGCCAACCATCTGAAAATCAGAAGCAGCGCGCCAGTGAGCCAGATGATCTTCCGTTTCCCCAGATAAGTTTGCGTGGAAATGGTCCGGGCCACGTGCAACACCATTAACACGAGAAATAGCTCACTGGACCAGGCGTGGAGGTTTCGAAAGAAGGCAAGAACTGAATTTTGAGTCATGGCTTCCACACTCGAATATACTCCTGTGGGCGAAGGCATGTAATAGAAGGTGATGATGATTCCTGAGGGGATTACTAAACCAACCAAGATGATACTGGTGACGATACCCAAGGAGTACCAGTCTAGCAGCAATCTAAGCTTCGTACTTACCCCTTTCACCTTTGCAAAAGACAAATAAACCAGAGCGATGAGCAAGGCAATTATGATAAACCGTCCTTTGTCCACATTCGCTTTGGCGTAGGCTTTCTCCATGACCCTTTCTTCGAATTCCTCCAACTCTTTCTCTTCTATTTCCTCTCCTGGTTCTAAGCCAATATATCCATACCTCGCCTCCTCTTGTCCGTGTTCTTCCTCCTCTTCTTCCTGTACTCCAGTAACCTTGATTACGAACAGGATTTACAAAACCACAATACCCAACAGAGCAATTGCCTTTTTCATACCTTTTTCCTCTATTTTCATCTCTTTAATTATGTACTTCCACTTAACTCGGGAGACAACTTATTATAACAAATATTCAGTACTCGGAAAAGTAACCGAGAGGGAGTATCGTCCCCCATGAAGTATTTTTTGGGAGCAAAACGGGGATAACCCCCTCGAAGAACGTTCAAGGCATGATCCCACCTGAAACGTCTTCTAAGAGGCTGCAACCCGCCCATCACTTGCCACCTGAGCTTAAAAATCTTGGGTTTGAGTGGCTTGTCCAGACAAACCCCTTCGCTCTGGTTCCAGCCATGAACAGCCCCTGGATGCTCCACGATCTCTGGAAACCCTTGTGGTTGGCCAGCTGTCTGCAAAAATCGGTCCCCGCCCTCATCTCTTGGCGCCATCTCCTAGACCTCCCCTCCCCCTGGAGTTAATGTCGTTGCCTTCCAAGGACTGGCTACGACCCTCATTTAAATAGTGTCAAACATGAGTTATATTAAAATCAAAAAACTAATATAGTGTATAGACATATCTTTATATGATATATCTTAGGTAATAAGTTGAGGACATGCAATCTTCAATGCACAATCACGGGAGAATCGTGAAGATAAGGATAAATGCCATAAAGGCTCGGAGACCTAAATTTCCACACGAGAAATATAAAAGGATAAAAGAAAAGGTGTAAAGCGTGGCAATCGATCCGGTTTGCAAAATGACCGTCGAAGAGAAGACGGCAAAGTGGAAGTCGGAGTACCAGGGGACAACGTACTACTTTTGTGCCCCAGGCTGCAAGAAAGCGTTTGATGCCGACCCGGTCAAGTTTCTCAAATAATACGCCCACCGAAGCAAACCCCTGACAGCATTCACTCAACTTCCTCATTTTTTTACCTAAGCTGATCTTGTATTGAATGATAGTCCTTTGGTCATTAAAAATTGCACAAAATTGCCATGTGAACCACATAACGACTTTCGTGAATTTGAAGAGGTGATAAAAGTAAATAAACTAACCACAGAGAATCTTTTGGGCGACTTTTCCCGATTTCATATTCTCATGTTCCTCTATGAACGTCCCAGACATGGGTATGGTATTTTGAACGAATTTAAGAAAAGATTGAAGAAGGAAGTAAGCCCAAGTCTTGTTTATCCCTTCTTACAAAAACTCCAAGATCGTGGACTTGCTAGACTTAGTATTAAAAGAATAGGAAAAAAGGAGAAGAAGGAATATTCGCTTACTGAAGAGGGGAAAGACCTCTGCGAACACTTATTTAGACGGTTTGCGGCTCTTGTTTCAGCGGCCATTGAACCGGGGCTTACCATTTGTGCTAATTGTGGGTGTAAAGTGTACGATGGAGGGCACACCGAAATCATTGGAAGCCAGAAGATGGTCTTCTGTTGCAGCTCTTGCGCAAACGCTTACAAATTGGACAAAGGACTTCAACCGGTCTGACACTGGTTAAACATCAAAAGGCTGAAATGAAAACTCTAACATCCAAGAATACCTAAATCGGTAGTAAACAATAGAAATAAAGACAGAGTATCGCCAGAATCCATTTGATCATCGTACTTATTTGAGCGTATTCTCTAATTGGAGACTGGTTCCTATATAATAACAAAGTGATGTGTGAAGCGGGTTTGGGAAAAAAAGACAGTTAAGCTCGTGATTGGAGGTAATATAACCATGAAAGTAAAGGTTAAAGCAATAGTAGTTGTGGTATGGCTTATCAGCATCGTAACGGGATTTTATGCTGGGTACAGACTCCACCCCCAACAGCTCGATCAGCTGCGGGGTGAAACGACGGTTTACATAGCGCCATATATCAATAACACCCATCCCTGTTACCGGCACGCCGCTAGTTGTACGGCAGAATTGCCAAACACTGTGGTTAGATATGTCATAGACAGTAGTGACAAATTTGTGCACCAAGAAAGCGAAGCAACTACGGGTGCCAATGGGTTCTTTACTGTGAAAGTGCCTACCCAGAAATCCTATCAGATTCGGATGTGGGTAGACCTAGGCAGCATACCCTTCGAAGGGTATACACAATTTAGTACCTATACGGATAGTCCTAATTGCATCACCACGGGACAACTGCATCGCTTATGAGAGAGCCCGTGAAACCGTTAATATTTTTTGGTCACGTTTATACGATTCTTTGATGAAAATACGTTGTCATGGTTAATATGGCACTGTTTATAGTCTACAAACTATAGAACGATTTGAATCCTTTCTTTTTTGGCCCATCTAGAATCTGGACAAATAAAACAACATTCACTGTCTCAATCCGCGGTCGATCCTCATGATGTGTCGCTCGATCAATGAGAATCCCGTCCTTTCACTGAAACGACCATATATCCATTGTTTCACCACTTGTGGTTCATCATTTTTTTTATTTGGCGTTTCACTCCAATTATTTTTATCTTGGCCCTATTCATGTAAATTTCCCATGTGTAATGCATCGATTCATGATTCAACGATCAAATTCCGCAGTATAGGCATCAAGACTGCCCATTATGGCTACAATATCGGCAAACCGTGTCTCCTGGCTTTCCACGATATGTTTGAATGCGTACATATGATTGAAGGAAGGGCTCCGGATTTTCACCCGGTAGGGCATCGGAGACTTTTCTTCCGTGCGTACATAAGCGCCTAAGATGCCGCGTGCCCCTTCGATACGTCCATACGCTACGCCCGCCGGAAGGCGTGCCGGGAATTTCTTCACGAGGAAGTCCCCGTCTGGAAGGTTTGGAAGTAGTTGATTGAGGATGAGATCTAGGCTCGTCTCAATTTCCCGGATGCGAGCTACCATTCGGGACAGGGCATCGCCATCTGGTCCCGTTGGGATCTCAAAATCTAAGGTGTCATACACTAAGTATGGATCGTCTTTGCGAAGATCGGCTCGCGCATTCGCCCCTTTCAGATTGGGCCCGGAGACGCCTAGTCGGATTGCATCTTCCCGCGAAAGGACGCCAATATCTTGAGTTCGTAATTTAAATGTTGGGCTTCCTGGAAAAATGCGCCAATAGGTTTTCATTCGTCTCTGAATCCATCCCAGATTCTTGTGGATCATTTTGATTATCTTGTCATTGAAGTTCCAGCGTACTCCACCGGGGATGAGATAGCTGGGAGTGTGCCTTGAACCAGTCAGTGCTTCGAAAATATCTAAGATATATTCGCGATCTCGGAAAGGCCACATCATGGTATAAAATTGGCCGAGCTCTGCCCCGTAGGAGCCAAACCAGAAAAGAAGGGAGTGAATTCGGCTAAGTTCTGCCACAATAGTACGAATATACTGAGCACGCTCGGGCACCTCGATGTCTGCAATTTGCTCGACCGCCATCAGGTACGGAAGAGGCAAAGCCATTGCTTCGAGCATCGAGATCCGTTCGAAGATTAAGGGCCCCTGTTCAAATGTCCGGAATTCAAGCACCTTCTCGGCAGAGCGGTGAAACATGCCGATACGCATATTCAACTCAACGACGTAATCACCCACTATCTTCACTTGCAAAGCAAACCCGTGAATGGATGGATGTTGGGGACCAAGCCAAATCGTTGTTTCTTCCATAGACACCATTTTTGCCTCAGAGTAGTTGAACTAGATGTGTGTAGTAACCCCACCCATAATTTCACATCTAACACTATCACTTAAGCCGCGCAATCCTCGCATAGAAAGCTACCATTCGATCCGATGAGGTTGCTAGCCCAGTTACCGCATTGCTCGCAATAACCAGTTACTGCTAACTGGGCAGATAAATCTAATGGAGGAATTTCAGTAATTTTCTTTTTTTCTTGCAGAATTTCGATAAGGGCGGGTGTAACAGCTAGTATATCCTTATTGGAAATTATGCCTATAAGCTTCCCATTAGATACGACCCCTAGCCGGTGGATGTTATAGCGGCGCATTGTTCTTGTCGCTTCAACTAAGGTTATATCGGGAGTTATGACAATAAAGCGGGAAGTCATAACTTCTCCAGCCGTTAACCTTCTAATATGAGGACTTATTTTCAAAATCCGTTTAACCAGTTCACCATCACTGATTTTTGTTAAAATGCGGACAACAAGGTCTTTTTCTGTTATTATGCCTAAAGGTTCTCCTTGTTTGTTTGTTACTACAATAGATCCTATTTTATAGTGGTCCATGAGCTGAGCAACCAGAGGGATACAGGCGTAGTCTTTAACCGTGATCACAGGACTGGTCAGCACGTCTTTGACACGAATTTGTTTTTCTGTGATGATTTCAAAATTCTCCATAAATGCAACCTTCTTTTTACCCTCATCTGGTGTTGGGTTCTTCTACATTCTCATGTATTTGTTGGGATTGGCTTCAAACAATTCTTTACACATTGCACAGCAAAAGTAGTAGGTCTTTCCCATTTGTACTGTCTTGTGTTTCGCGGTCCTGATGCTTACTTCCATCCCACAAACTAGATCCTTCACCATAACTTTTCATCCCTGTTTTAGCAGAAAATCATATAGATCGATAATAGACATATCTATTATAGATATAATATTCTTTTTAAGATTTTTTATTGGCCCCTTGAGTGACTAATCCTCACCTTAATCACTTCCATATTCGTATTGATTTGGATTAATCTCGTATCAAGTTCCGAAAGCTCAATTTGAAGGTCGTTTAGCAGTCAGGAGGATGTAATACACCCTTTCTGAGGTTCTATACGGAAGGAAACACAAACTGAATAACTCTCGGCCCTTGACATGTGATGAATTCATAATTACTTCACAAGAACTCTCTGCTCCAGCTGCATTTTCTTAAAATGAAGGTCGATACACACATCCGAGAGATATTCAAACCCTGAAGGGAAGTCGGAGGAGAGTCCAAAGTGTACAACACTCTAAAAAAAGTTTTTCTGCAAAAAATTAACTGAAAAAATTACTTCACCATCGAAGCCGAAGAAGGATTTGAATTGATTGTAATGAAATCATTTGAGGGATTATGAGCACAAAATGAACGAGGATGTTTTAGAAGGATAAACACTCACTTAATTTACAATTCTTTATCTCCATTTTTCTCCTAATTGATACATCTTAATGTGTTGTTTCTTCACTTACGATCCTTAAAAGAGACACAATTAATTCCAATAAGGGGACAGATCGCCAAGCGAAGACGGAAGCTACAAACTGTAGGAAGGAATGATGGTAAAGGAGACAGAAGGCGAGAACGCTCGAACATGGGTCTAGGACACTTGGCTGCTAATCGACAAATCCTTCTGAGGTTTTGCGGTAAAGTCGCCAAGAGAGGAAATAGGATATTATTACCGCCACGATTCCCCCTATGTACCAGAAGAAGCTAAAAAAAGCAGAAAAGTTATATAAGGCATGAAGCGCCACTGCGATCAGATAGAACCGTAGAGATCGCTTGGTAGCGATTCCGTAGGTGGTGATCGATGTACTCGCCGCATGGAAGAATAGACTGGGCAATCGGAGGTAGATGGGTGTGTCTAAGACCAAGACATATAAGAAAAATTCCGAGATGCCAAAGCCCAACCCCACCAGAAACCCAATGAAAAAAGGGATTTCTCAGTTTCTCCATGTCTGTAGAAGAGAGGATACACCTTTGCAAACTCCTCAATGAGCGGCGTAAAAAGAGTGGTTGCACATACACTAGCTAAGAAGACCGTCATAAGGACACAGAGAGCACGGGTGAGTGTCCCAACTAAGAGGGTAAAAGGTACGCTTATTATTATCCCCGAGATAAAAAAGAAAAGTCGTTCCTTGAAATCCGGCTTATGAGGCGTTATTGTCATGGGTTTCTCTTGGACGAATTTAACAAGACTCATCTTGATCACCTATACGATTTTTATTAGATGAATTCAATTTTCTTCAGATTTTTATTCTAAAACCGTCTCGTTTCCTATGGAGAATACATTTTTGAAATTAAATTATCTCATTTTATAACCATTCGGTTTTAAATCCTTAATAATCCAGTTGAATCATCCGAATTCAGTCAATTCTGCAATTTACAACTGAAAAAAGCCCCTTATCAACTATTATCAAATATTAAATGATCATAATTAGTTAATTGACGGGATCACCACGTTTACAAGAGATCTGCTTACACTCTTTCTAACCAATCAAGTTGGTTTTTTTAGCCTCTCTTAACCTCACCAATCTATTTCTACAACTCTGAGGAATAAAGGATGAAATGCTACTCTTCCTCCCGTTCATACTAGCAAAGTTAGAGAAATGCCTAATGGCTTAGAACATGCTTCAACAACCCTAATTAAAGGAACTTATGCGAAACTTAGACTCTCCAGTTACAAATTTTGTAGTTCGCCAGATCCCCTCGATCCATGAAAAGGAAGATTCCTGATAGGAAAATTTTTGTCCCAATCTATACCTTTTAAACTCTCTAGGTGATATATCATATATAGATATATCCTTATAAGAAAATGATGTTGAATTTGATCAAAACTTGGAGGATTGTGAACATGATAAGACATCACAGTGAATCAACCAAGCCAGTCCCAGGAAAGAGCGTACCTAAGATATTAATCTTGGGAGCAGGCGTGGCTGGAGTTCGGACGGCGCTAACCCTAGAGGAACTGAGTCAGAGGGGAGAACTCGATATCGTCGTCATCGACGAGAAAGCCTATCACTTACTTATTCCGAACCTTCATGAAGCTGCCACCAGTAGAATCAGTCCCAAAGCAGTCCAAATACCGCTAGAACAAATTTTTCGAAATAAGAACATAACCTTCCATCGGGCAAAAATCTCTGAGATAGATCTTGAGAAGAAATTTGTCCTTGTAAGTGGAAGTAGAATTTCTTATGACTTTCTAATTATTGCCTTAGGAGGAAGAACCAACTTTTATAATATCCCCGGCCTAGTGGAATCCGCATTCCCACTGAGGTCTCTCGAAAATGCGAAAGCGATTAGAACTCATGTCCTAGTGATGTTTGAGTTAGCGGTTCAGGAACGAGACGCCAAGAAGAGAAAAGAACTCTTGACGTTTGTCGTAGGAGGTGTGGGAGCGGCGGGCACGCAGTTTGTCACGGAACTGGCCGACTGGATAAGAGAACTTAAGGAGCGATATGGTGTCCATCAAGACGACATTCGAATTATTGCAGTGGAAGCGCTGGAAACGATGGGTATCGACCAGCCCTTGGTGAGATATGCATATCAGATCTTAAAGGAGAAGGGAATCAAACTTATCCTTGGTGCCGCTATCCAATCCGTTGACAAACAGACAATCGTTTTGAGCAACGGCAAGAGAATCCATGCACGTACTCTTGTCTGGACCGGAGGCATCAGAGGGAATGAACTGATTGAACGATCTGGGCTCCGCGTAAATCACCAAGGGAGGGCTAAAGTCAACCAATTCCTCGAAGCGGAGGGATATGAGGGTGTGTATGTGATTGGTGACGCCTCAATCGAAATAGATCCTGAGACTGGACGGCCAGTGATTCCCTCAGCACAAATGGCCATCAATGAAGCAACCTATGTGGCCGAACATTTGATTGCAAGGATACGCAAGTTACGAACGCGCGAGTACAAACCTAGCCGCCGCGGGGTCGCGATATCTCTAGGGAGAAAAGAAGGAGCCTCACTATTGGGGAGTGTTCGGCTGCTTGGAAAGATTGGAAAGTTCTTTAAGATTTTAACCGAGATAAGGTATTTCTACTCGTTGGGCGGACTCCAACAGATTGTGCAGGGATTCAGACGCCGTTCCCAAAAGGTAATGCTTACTCAATAAGGGCCGAATCACCGTTTAAGTGTATGAATTGGTTTATGTTAGCTTAGGGCTTATTTCATATTTACATGTTAAACATCGTATGCGGTATTCTTCCAGGCCATAGATAGGGTATAAACAAACATTGTTACTGTTTCATAGTTATGATGAGAGAGAAAACACGCTAGAATGCTGCACAATCTTGACTTCCTAACACAAACTAAAGTTTACCCATTTTTGGAAAACGTGCACCAAAATAGATGTATATTTCTGTCTAAATTTTCCAGGCTTGAAAGTTTTAACTTTGGATTAGGGTACTATTGGATAGTGACACTTCTAGAGCATACAAAAACATCGTAAAATAGGTGAAGCTTAGGATGACAAATAATCATCGTAAACTATGGAATAAATGGGCAAAAATATGGGATTTAACGCTTTCTTTCATAGGTTATGATGTTTTATTTCGGGAGCAGGCTGTCGAGAGATTAAACCTTAATCGAGGCGATACTGTTCTAGACCTAGCCTGCGGAACTGGGCTTAACTTTGAATACCTGGAAAGAAAAATTGGGAAGAAGGGAAAGATTGTCGCTTTAGACTTTTCGCCCGAGATGCTGAAGAAAGCTGGAGATAAAATAAAGGAACATGGATGGCACAACATAGAACTTCTTGAAAGAGATGCCTCACACTTCAGATTAAATGAAAAAGTAGATGCTGTTTTATGCACCTGGGCGATGGTATCAATTCCCGATTATGAGAAAGCCCTGGAAAACTCGATTGATGCTCTGAAGGTAGGAGGTAAATGTGTCGTGCTAGATTTTCAGCTCATGTCCGGACTTAAAGGGCGAATCCTAAATCCGGCCTACAAATTGATATTCGAAGCCACACTTCAGGATATAACTCGCAAGCCTTGGAAGAAGATGAGGCGGTATCTAAGCGATGTCAAGAAGCAAAATATCTCAGGTTGGCTTGCTTCTTACTATATATGTACCGGAGTCAAAAAGTCAAAGTCTGGTTACAGTTGATCTTTGGGAAATACGAAATCTAAAAGAAAACTTTGTGAACGCTGGGAAATTTTATTACCCACTTTCATTGGAACTATGCATGATCTCACTTTGTTTAGATCATGTAGAGGGCGATCTCTCCATAGAATGACAATTTTTTCATTCTATACAGCAAGCCATTTTGCTGACATCTCTTACGAAGGATTGGGCTGCTATTTTGATGGACTCGGACATGGTAGGGAATACATGCAGCGTATCAATTACATCGTAAATCGTCATGTTTTCTTTGAGAATGAAGCTGGCTTCATGGATGAGATCGGCTGCCGTGGAAGACAGGATGTGAACGCCTATTATTTTCTTGGTTTTGTCATCGATGACCATCTTTATCGCGCCCCTCGTATCTTTTATGGCCCGAGCTTTTGGCACTAGTTCAATCGGAATCGTGTGACACCGGCAGTTGATGTCTTTTTGTATGGCCTGTTCGTCTGTTAACCCAACTCCTACTAACTGTGGGTCGGTAAAAACTGCGTGTGGTATAATAGTATAATCCATCTCTTTCTTGGGCTTGTATAGGGCATTATTTGCGGCTATGGAACCTTCCTTGGCCGCAACTGTCTCCAACATGGGCTCGCTTTTCACATCACCAGCAGCCCAAACATTCTCCGCTGCACACATTTCCTCGTCCACAACAATTCCTCCTCGACTATCCAACTTTACACCAGTTAGTTCAAGCCCGAAACCAGAGGTATTCGGTCTTCTACCTGTTGCTACCAGAAGTACTTCTGCCCGATAGATTCTAGTTTCTCCTTCGACGCTTACTGTTAAAACCGTTTCTTGTCCATCTTTTTGAGCCGATTTCACTTCCACTGAAGTGTGGATTTCTATCCCTTCAGCTTCTAAATACCGTTGTAGCAACCCAGCGAGTTCTGGCTCCGCTCGAATTACTAATCTTTCAGCTTTTTGGAGCAAGCAAACTTTAGTGCCAAATCTAGCATACATTTGGGCGAACTCCACGCCTAACGGTCCGCCGCCCAAGACGATCATCGACTCTGGTCTTCTTTTTAAACTCAAAGCCTCGATATTGGTTAGATAATTCGTACCTTCTATTCCTTTAATGGGAGGAATGAAGGTGGATGAGCCTGTGGCCACAATGAATCTCTCTGCATTATATGTCTCTCCATTTACCTCCACCTTATTCTTCGCTACGAACCTAGCATGGCCTTGTATGAGTGTTACGTTGGCTAGGTTGTCCAAAACTTGCGCGTATTTCTCTCTTCTAAGAGTGTCGATCAATCTATCCTTTTCTTCAATTATTGTCTTAAAATCGATGGACGCACCACTCTTTAAACCGACGACCTGGTGATTATTAGAGGAATGTAACCGTTCTGCTATGTGGAGGAGATGCTTGGTCGGCAAGCACCCCACGTTGACACAGGTTCCTCCAAGCATGCCTTCTTCTATCATAGCTGTTTTCGCGCCCAACTCATCCGCCTTCATAGCGGCTCCAAAGGCGGCAGCGCCGCCACCAAGTATTAGCAAGTCAAACTCTTTCTCTTTCCTCATCTCTTTCTCCTTCATGATTTTTCCTATGATCTTCGTCTTCCGTAGATTAAACCACTTAGAACTATTAGAAGCAGCCCGATTATCAATATAACAGTCTGTTGGGATAAAATCCCTACGAAAATCGTTGCCCCTCCAGCTATAAAAAGAAGTGGAAGTACGCAGCAGAGGATCAGAAGCAGCCCTATCAAAGGGGCTAGAAATGACTCCTCCTTTTCAGCCATGCATTCACACCCTTTATCAATTGCGATTGTGGCCGTATAGGGTTGAATGACTTCCATGATTTCTTCAATTGTTATTTTGTCCGCGTCATAAACTACTCGGGCTATTCTTTTGGAGTAATCCACATTTACGCGGATCATTCCCTCCTCTTGTTTTAGCAATGCTTCTACCGCATTAGCACAACTGGGGCACGTCATACCATGTATTCTTAAAGTGGCTTGACGGAGATTCGCTGCGTTTTGAGCGTTTGTGCTGTCGTCGGTGGTACCATAGATGGCGGGGGTAACAGCAGGCATCATGGCGTAGAGAGTTGTTGCATATAAGAGAACCATGACTACAACAACCACTGATATGAAACTTTTGTTCCTTTTTACCACATGAAGGTTGCTTGGCCTTGATTCTTTCTCCTGAGGTAAATCCAGACTGCGCTAGTCGAAGAGATGATGCTTAATGCTAAGAAGTAGGGTTGAAATTGGGTAAGGCTTAGGGCGGCGCCAAAACCGCTTAGTCCCAGCAGAACAGTAAACGCTGGTCCTAAGCAACATAGTGACGCAATTAACTCCGATACGATGCCTATGCTTACGGCCTCAGCTTTGCTGCTCTCTGTTTGCTGCATATGCTTTGCTGCTCTCTGTTTTCTCAACTGTGCTGCGCTATTTTTTGTCATCTTTTAAGCACCTTACACTCCAGAAGATTGCGTCCATACGTTTCGATGTGACTGCCAACAAGCCCTAGTAGGGGGTGGATGGTGTCGGTGTTCAATGAATAAACTTTGTTCTTCCCATCCCTCTCGCCGTTTACAAAACCGCAGAACGCTAAACAAGTTAAGTTGTGTGAAACACGGCTCTGTTCATAACCAAGTGCCTCGCTTATCTCGGTGACAGACTTAGGACCTTTCCTTAAGAGGTCAATAATAGCAAGCCTAGACTGATTTGCTATGGCTTTAAAGAATAATAAATAAGCATTTAATTTATATGATAATTCAGTCATATGACATATTTATCATTATTGCTTATAAAAACTTTTTCTAAACCAAACACAGATACACTAGTAAAACAGGAGGTTGCATCATACGAACTGCTTTACTTCCTTAGAGTTAGGCACATCCCCGCGCAAAGCAGCCAGAGAAGAAAAGAGTGGGCGCGGAGCAAGCAGTAGCTGAGGGAACCTCCTTAACTTCACCATCCCCCGCCAAGGTCAGGGGCCGGGCGGGTCCCGCCCGCTTATGGAGTTGAGAAAAAACCCTACCGAGGCTGGAACCAGGAAAAGAATAGAATGAAGCTCGAGTGAAAGAAGTATCGGCATCGGAAACTTGTAGAGTGGCCATTCGGGAATGAGGTGAGCCGAAGGCAGGAACACCTGCACTGTCGCTCCCCAGCTGAGGAGAAAGGAGTGGTACTTAAGCGCCATGGTGCATCACAGGCGCTGTTATTTTATCCAAGCCGCATGGGCCTGCCGTTTCATTAGACGCGAAACCTGGCGAAGAGAGAGGAGATCAGAAGGTCTCGGGGACGTAAAGGGACGTTTAATGGATGTGGCCTCCACCATTTAGAACACATGGTTTTGAAACAACAAAACACTTAATAATATTCGAATATACTAATAATGCAATTAATGCGATGTGGGATACTTCCATGAGCAATGCTCAAATTGATAAAAAGATTTTCAAATTGCACGCTGAGCTTTGTAAGACCCTCGCGAATCCCACAAGGTTAGAGATTTTGAGTTTGCTTCGGGAGGGCGAGAGATCTGTAAGTGAGTTAACCGCCCTCACAGGTGTCCGGCAAGCCACCATCTCCCAACACCTCGCGGTGTTAAGGCAAAGGAGGGTCGTTTCCACCAAGAAGGAGGGGACTAACATTTTCTATAAAATTGCACATCCGAAAATGGTCGAGGCCTGCGACCTTATAAGGGAAGTCTTGTTTGAACAGATGGCTGAGATGGAAAAACTGGCCAAAGAGGCGGTGGTGAGATAGGGTGCGAGTATTAATGCTCCACGTTGATCATTTCAGTAGCAGCATTACCAAAAGAGGAAGGAGGTCAAAGCTTGTTGAGGACTACAACTCCAACTCTAAGACCACCGAAGTGGATGAAGCGCTCCTCATCCTTGCGAGTGTAGAGAAACAAGATGAATCTAGCCCCGTGAGCATAGCAAAAAAGATCGTAGATGAAATAGCTCAACTGGCCCGCCAGTTAAAAGTTAACACGATTGTTCTTCATCCCTTTGCCCATCTTTTTGCAGACCTGAGCAGCCCCGACATAGCCCTAGCGACTTTGAAGCGTACCGAAGAAGGTCTGGTTCAACGAGGCTTCACAGTGACTAGGACTCCCTTCGGCTGGTTCAACACTTTGGAACTGAGGGTCAAAGGCCATCCATTATCAAGGGTCGCAAGAATCGTCTCCTCTGACGTGGATGATTCATTCATGGAGGTAAACATATGGGATTAATAAATAATGTAAACATTGAAAGCCTCCTGGATACGGTTGAGCAGGCCAAGAGGGATCTTGATGAGACCAAGAGAACAACGGGGGGCATAGAAAGATGGACTCTAGACGGAGGCAGGCCGCAGTTCGTAGCCGAGATTAGATACGAGAAGGGTTTCTCTGTGCTCGAGGCCGACCAGCCCTCCTTTAAGAGTGGAGAGGACACAAGGCCTGGCCCAATGCATTACTGCCTTTGTAGCCTCCTATCAAGCTTAGCTGCTACACTCACCACGGTAGCAGCACAAGAAGGCATCAAGCTGAAGAGGCTTGAGGTTACAGTTGAGGGGTCTTACAATTATTCGAAGACCTTCGGGACAGCCGACAGGCCGGTAGTCGAAGAAGTTGGGTTCAAGGTCAAGGTCGATTCAAGTATGTGCTGTATTCTTCCGTTTGTTGGATCTTTGAAAAATCAACCCAGAGTAACCTTAAATTGGCTCGACTTTCTGCATCCAAACCGCATTAGACTTCGAAACAGGACTACCCTAGGAAATAAAACAAAAGCTATTCCCCTTTGCGATCAGAATTGTCGATTAGCCTGCAAACAATGTCAGAGTTGTCTTCATAACTGTCCAACTGGTGCCATACAGTTTGAACGCGGATTCCCCGTGATAGATCCGGAAAAATGCAGAGGTATGAGTTGCTTGGTGTGTGTGAAGTTCTGTCCCCACAATGCCTTGAAAGTCGTATTAAACGATTATGATGAGGAGGTTGAGGAATGACAGAAGATAGTAGAGTACTCGATGATCTGATCTGCTACGTTTGATTGAGGAGAGATGTCAAGGAAGAAGCCCGTCAAAAGATCCGTCCAAGCTAAGGAGTGAGAGGTTATGTCTAACTACCAAGTTGTGATCAACACTTTGATGAAGGGAAGACTACAGAGTTCACATGAGGCTATTGCAAAGGTCGTGCAACATCTAGGAAAGATCGTATCCGAAGAGGCTGCCAAGATTCGAGAGGAAGGGCCTCCATTAAATGAGGAAGTAGTCTGGGAGCTTGTGAAGGATCGACCTGTCTTTAACGATGAAATGCAGAACCTACTAACAGAAGTTGACAGGCTGCATGTGCTCTACGTCTACAGCCGCTTTCTCAACAGTAAGGCTGTCGGCCCACCTCTGGTTAAAGCAGCTTTGAGCGAGAAGGTTGGGGAGGACTTGGTATGAAGGATCATGTACAAAAGGCAATTGAAGAAGGTAAGATGGAACGTAAACATATCCTGGTTGATTGCACAGCCCCTTGGTGCTCCGCTTGTAGATCGCAAGACAGCATCATCGAAAGAGTGCGCGAAACACTGAAAGATGTGGTAGTGACAATACTCGATGTTGAGGAGCGTCCCGAGGTCGCTGAGAGCTATGACATTTTATCACTGCCAGCGATACTCATCTTTGATCCAAATGGCCGCCTAAGATGGCGTAGTGCCGGGAAGATCGTGCCGTTCGAAGAAATAGTCAAAGTTGTCAAAGGAATCGAGCAGGATAATTCTCCCCGCGCGCGGGGAGGAGATAGGGTCGATGATGGCTCTTGCTATTAGGTTAAAGAAAGCCGTGTGGTACTATCGTTATAAGGTGGAAAAGGAGTTATTCGCATATGGGTAGAAAAATCTGTGAGCTGAGAAGAATATTAATCTTGACAACATTTTTGGTAGCTGTATTCACACTTATAAGCACTTTACGGGTTCTAAACGTTGCACACCAAAACATTTTTATATAGATAACAGACATATCTTTATAAGATATATCAAAGGTGAAAATAATTGAAAGATACTGAAGTATTGGTACTGGCCCTCGCCGTCATACTTGGGGCGGGGCTCATTGTTGGTGGAGCAATGGTAATGGGCCCCTGGTCCCCTATATGGGGGAGCCCCATGACGGCCGAAGACAATCATGGCATGATGAGTAGTGAGGACTCCATGATGGGTGACGAGGACTCCATGATGGGTGATGAGGACGAAGATCACGAAGAAGTTGAAGACTGGGAAGAACCCACGAGGAAGGTGCAAGAGGTTTCCATAACGGCTTACTATTGGAGATTTGAGCCCTCAGCTATTCTTGTGAGTGAGCACGATACCGTGAGGTTAACAATAAGCAGCATCAACAATATGATGCCAATGATGGCACGCATGTTCCCCAATCATGGGATTGCAATTGAAGAGTATGGGTTGAATTATACGTTGCCCGTGGGTGAAACGGTTACCATTGAATTTGTGGCAACCAAAAATGGGGAAGTCCATTTTCATTGTTCCATTTACTGCGGTGTCGGACATGAAGATATGCATGGAGAACTCATCGTAAATGGAGTGGATTCAACCCACATGGAACCCAGCAATGCGACGAATGTTTTAGGAGGTTTAGGAGCTTGGACGTTTCTGCCACCAGCTCTGTTCCTTGCAATGATACTTGCAGTTGGATCCCTTTTACTCTCTAAGAAACGCGAACCAAGTTCGATGACGACTACCACCGATGAGAGACCAGTAGCTGCTTTTACGCTATCTCTTGCAGGTGTGGCCTTTCAGGTGATAGCAGGAATTTTCATGACTTCTATGCTGTTCTTCACTCCCCTTCCCGGACCATGGATGATGTGGGCTTGGATGTCTGGTGCCTTCATCTGGAGCTCTAGCT
This sequence comes from Candidatus Heimdallarchaeota archaeon, assembly GCA_046761065.1. GTDB lineage: Archaea > Asgardarchaeota > Wukongarchaeia > Wukongarchaeales > JBHIFL01 > JBHIFL01. The sequence continues at coordinate 8,993 of JBHIFL010000031.1, read as the reverse complement.
GGATCATACCATGGGCTGTTCTTGCGGTGGTGATGACAACGCTAGGAACTTTTGGGGCTCTATGGATGAACAGCTCTGACCCCTATAGGATTCGGACAGGTGCCACTTTGGTTCTCATAGCTGCAGTTCTTGCTTTTCCAACCATGTGGGGATTTCTGCTCGGCTCGCTCTTAATGTTCATTGGGAGTATCTTGGGTTTAACTTGGCAACCATTAGAATGGAAGTGAAAAAAGAATGAATGTTGTGAATCGGGTAAATTTAGATAGATTAGAAGACACGGGTCAAAAGATGATGGGAGATCCGAATGAAGCAAAGAAGATCACAAGGATCGAGGGTGAATGGCTTCTTGATGCCACAGAAGACCCTCAATTTCGAGCTGAAATCCAGACAGAAAAGGGGACGTTCTCCCTCGAAGCGGATCAACCCACCTCTCTCGGTGGTGAGGGAACAAGACCCGGACCTATGCACTACTGTCTCTATGGCGTAGCATCGTGCACCGCCGCGACCTTTGCCACCAGCGCAGCCACTGAGGGAGTACTTCTAAGGAAAATGAGTGTGACGGTCGAGAGCCATATGGACTTCTCAAAAACCATGGGTATCTCAGAAAATCCTATCGTGGAGGAAGTGAAACTCCAGATAGTGATAGACACAGACGCTGGTGACGAAAAGATTCAAGAATTACGGAAGCTCACTGAGGCGAGGTGTCCCGCTGTGTTTTGCCTATCAACCCCCGTGAAGATGGTCGTAGAGGTAACAAGAGAGGGGCAGGATGGATGAGGGTTCTGATATTCGGCGGTGGAATAGGGGGTCATGTGGCTTCCGACCTGCTAAGCAAGAGTCAGGGAAGACATATGAGATGATACTCGTTGACAGAAAGACCCGATACGAGGGCTGACCTATGGGTGTCGCTCCTCCTGAAATCGGAACTATGAGGAAGGAGAAGGAAGCATGGATATTGATACCGGATTCGGTAAGACCACCATGGTCAGAGACAACTTCTATACCGAACGGGGGCCTATAGTGAACATCAGGTGGTAAATTTGAATCATGGAATGGGTGGAATGTTTGGATTCGGTTGGGTGGGCTTTGGCATGCTCATGATGATCCCTTGGTTCATTTTCGGGACGTTTCTTGCGGTCTGGGTTTACCATGATGTGGAAGCCCGAGGCCAGAACGGAGCTCTCTGGCTAGTGCTCGTGTTTTTTACAATGGTCATTGGTTTCATCATCTGGTTGCTTGTCCGTTCCGAATATCCCGTTGTACAAACGGGTGATCGAACCGACAAAAGGGACATATTTGAAGAACCAACTGCTCGAACTCCCGATAGCATAGGAAGGGATTACATCTTCTGCTTTAATTGCGATAAAAGGATCCCAGTGAATTCGATAATATGTAAATTTTGCGGGGAACCGCAGCTAGCCACATGACAGTGCCCCTTCGAATTCTGCCCCAAATGGGTCCGCAAGATATGGTACGGGTACAAGATCCTCTTTGAGAAGTATTGGTATATCGGTTATGGCGATGATCTTAGCGGAAAAGGGAGGTGTAAAGCTGGGGTGAAGGATTCAGAGTTCTACCGAATCGTACTTCAAAAACTCGGCCATGTAAGCAAGGTTTTGGATATAGGCTGTGGTGAAGGGAAGCTCGTCACCTTCTTAGCGATGAGTACAAAAAAGAATGTCGTCGGAGTGGATATCTCAGAGGCCGGTTTTAAGACGGCGAAAAAGAAGGCCACCATAGCCGGTATTCCTCACCTGATTGCATGCATGAGATGTGATGCCCACCAAATTGGAGAATGCGTTGGAAGCGAGCGATTTGAGGTGGTAACCATGTCCTACACCCTCCACCACCTGAAGGAACCCACGATTGCGCTACGGGAAATACGAAAGATAATAGCTCCTAAAGGTCGGATCTTGATTATTGACTGCATACTGGATGGGGTTAATGAACCGGGAGAGTGCCATAAGTTCACCCTCAGAGGCATCCAGCGGATGCTGAAGGAGGCGGGATACAGATTCTTGACCACAGAGGAACTAGAGCCTGATATTGCTCTTTTTGAGGCAGAAGCATGATACCTAAGGGGATGAAAGACATGAGAAAGGAAGACGTGCTTGAAATCTTGAAGAGAGTGTACGATCCGGACTACCGGGACAAATCCATTGTAGAACTGGGGCTCGTTAACGAAGAAGACATTATAATAGACGACAAAGGCTTGGAAATTGAATACAACCTTACGGCTCCCCTCTGCCCTTTTAGTAGTGCCATCGGTGTTATGATCAAGTACGCCCTTGAAAAGAAGCTGCACAAACCTGTAAAGGTGAAGCTGAAGGAGGGGCACATGCAGTCCCAAATAGTGAATGAAATCCTAGAGAGTGAAGGCAAGCGTAGAGAATTGCTTAAAAAGCTGGAATCCTACGGAATCTTCCATCAATGTGTGATAATCTTACTTGCGAATGAGGCGTCTGGATAGATGAAACCCACAAAACCCATCTACTTGGACTACAATGCTACAACCCCCATCACCCCAGAAGTTCTTGAAACGATGCTCCCTTACTTTAAGGAACATTTTGGAAACCCCTCAAGCAACCACATATACGGAAAATTAGCCAAAGAAGCGGTGAATAAGGCAAGAGAACAGGTCGCCCAATTAATCGGCGCAGAATCCAATGAAATCGTCTTCACAAGTGGAGGGAGCGAAAGCAACAACTCCGCCATTATCGGAACGGCGCTCGCCAACAGGAAAAAGGGAAAACACATAATTACTTCGCGAATTGAGCACCCCGCCGTCCTTGAAACAGTGCGATATCTCGAAGAACAGTTTGGATTCAAGACCACTTACTTATCTGCAGACGAGTATGGAATGGTGAACCCTTCAGATGTGGAGCAAGCGATAACGGACAAGACAATTCTCATTACGATAATGCATGCCAACAACGAGGTAGGAACCATCGAGCCTATTGAGAAAATAGGTCGGATCGCCGAAGAAAAGAGCGTTCTCTTCCACAGCGACGTGGCTCAGTCGTGTGGCAAGATTGAAGTCCATGCCAACAACCTGAACGTGAACTTGTGCACTATAGCCGGGCATAAGATATATGCCCCAAAGGGGATTGGTGCCCTATATATCAGAGACGGGACCAATCTTTCTAAGCTCATCCATGGAGCGGGACAGGAGCTGGGTAGACGAGCCGGTACAGAGAACGTGCCATACATTGTTGGGCTTGGTCGTGCTTGTGAACTGGCTTCTGGCACCGTCCACGAGTTCGGTCGACGCGTCACGACCCTGAGGGACAAGTTTTACAAGAATATTCTTGAGGGGTTGGGCGAAGAGATGGTGACGCTTAATGGGCATCCTAAACAGAGACTGCCTAATACGCTTAACATAAGCATCAAAGGCATTGTAGGAGAGGAACTATTGGGACAGATCCCTGAAATCGCGGCGTCCACAGGCTCTGCCTGTCACGCCGGATCAACGGAACCCTCCAAGGTACTCCTTGCAATGGGCCTTACAAGAGAACAGGCTTTGGGGGCGCTACGCCTAAGTCTAGGGCGTTGGTCGACAAAAGAAGAAATAGATGAGGCATCCCAGCTCATCGTTCGGACTGTTCAATCAAACGCAATAACCTAGATGGTCATTCGTTGAAGATTGCCATTGTGGACGAAGCCTTGGATCACACTCGCCTAAATGGGGGCTTGCTTAAGAACCTTGAATAAGAAGACTTGGCCCAGAAAAGAAGCGATAGCGGTTTTCAATGAACACACTGAAGAATATGATAGATGGTATCATGAAAAACCTGGGGCCTCTTTATATGAAGCAGAAGTGAAAGCAGTAAAGGCATTGATTTCTGGTGGCTCAGGTCTTGAAGTAGGAGTTGGGACCGGAATTTTTGCGTCTAGGTTAAACGTCCAAATTGGGGTAGACCCTGCACAAAACATGCTAAGGATAGCCAAAAAGCGAGGAGTTGACGTAATTCAAGGAACAGCTGAGTTTTTACCCATTAGGGATAAATCTTTTGACTATGTGTTGTCGATTCTGACCATTTGCTTCCTTGAAGACATTGATTCCGCGTTTAGGGAGGCCTGGAGAGTTCTTAGGTATGGAGGAAGCGCCATCATCTGCTTCATACCTCGAGACAGCTATTTGGGGTCTCTTTACTTGAGGAAGAAAGCCGAAGGCCATAAATTCTATAAATACGCTAACCTGTACGCCAAGGAAGAAGTTGAGAAACTGCTTTATGAAGCAAATTTTCAGATCACGGAGAATGCAACAACCCTTTCTGAGTCTGGATTGGAGACGAAAGGTGAGGAATCCTATAACAACGTCATAACTCACGGGTTCGTCTGCATAAAGGCCAAGAAGATCCAAGATTGAAGAACAACCCGATCACGAAGCGATTCGCTTTCCCGTTTCCCGTTTCTGTCTGGATTTCAGCTCGAAATTGAGGGTCTTCTGTGGCATCAAGAAGCCATTCACCCTCGATCCTTGTGATCTTCTTCGCCTTGCTTAGGTCTCTTCTCATCTTTCAACGGTTTCATTGAATTTGTCCAAGTTTACCCAATTTATCACAACCATTCTCTTTACATCCAAAATGGTATGAATATAGGGGTTCTCTTGTACTTGATGTAATCGTTTTCAAACTCATTCTCCATCTCCTTCTCCTCTCTCTTAGCCAACTGGTAATATAGGAGCGCTAGGATGGGCCACACTAATTAACAAGGGGATAGTTGCCCAGTGAATGAGCATCCCCAATGTGAGCAAAAGGAAGCCAATGTATTGCAGATGGCGGACGTATGTGTAGATATCCGCCCGTAACCAGCCTTCCTTTCCCCTCTTCTTTGCTCCAATAGTGTTTGTGGATCTATTTCCATCCGAGGATTACGAAGAGAACTCCAACTGGGTTCATCGCGGATCTTATACATTCCCCAATATCTCACGTATTGTTGTAGAGTATGGTCCCAAAGTATCCCTTCTGGTAACGTTAAACCGACAACCCAAGTCATTATATACAAGCTGAGTGGAATACCGAACATTTTGAAGGCCAATGCTGTGACGAAGGCTATATAGACGCTCGCTGGGCATTTCTGACTCTTTCTATTGAATGGGATAAAGACTATGAATAGACCGAGTAAAACAGCCCAGACGACCAGTAGATCCCATCTGCCATAGGTTTTCAACATCATCCGACCTCTGGTTCTTCATTATCTCTCGGATTTGAATGGAGGCTCCATGCCAGTTATGATATCAGACCTGCCATAGCTATTGACGCTTAGCGTGTTGTAGTAAACTTAAACCACATGGAGGATTGTCATTCTCATCTTATCCCACCATTTTTAAGATATATATCCTTGTGAGACATATTTTTAACAAACCTCAGAAAAGCAAATAAAATGTAGCCAAAGGTTAGTATTGCACTTTTGTTTACATCGGTCCTCTCTCTCAAGCCTTTATTTCAGTAGCGTAGATATTACCACTTTCCCATTCAATCTCGATTTCAGGACTCGGTTTGGGTGGCAGACCACCGATGAACCTCCCATCGAGAGGAGAGAACCCACCCACCTGACAAGCGCAATAGATTGCACATGAAGATCCTTTGTCCAGCCGGGCAAGTTGAAGCCGGTGCCTGTACGAAGTCGTTCAATCTCGTCCCGGGTCTTGTAGTAGGCAACGCAAGCATAATGGGTGCAGCGGACAATGAATGCAATATACCCTTCAAGGTTGAGCGCGGGATCCCCCAGATTTATGAATTGGGCGGGTTCGCCAATGTAGGCTTTGGTGGCGCGATAATGAGAAACGTGGCTTGATTTTTCTCTGGAAGGGTGGAAATCATGTACCGACCTATCCTGTATTCCTGAGGTGTGCGATGCTCTGCCAGTAAGAAGAATCCAAAAGGAGTGAGGGCCAATACTCTAACGGTTGCTTTAAGAAGCATTCTCCTTGTAATTGAAGAACTTTTTTCTGCAATGGAATCGAATGTTGGAAGTTGCGCATTCTCTCTTGACTGGATCTTTGTCATCTACATTCTCCTCAACAACTTGTTTTGCATTATGTCTTTATTTGATATATCTTTATACGATAGAACCAAAGGTTAATAAACATTAATTGTTATAATGTATCTGATATAGACATTAAATGAAGAATCGGGTAGATATACGGAACGTAGCATTAATTGTCAAGCGTGGACACGTCCCACGAAGAAATTCGGGGGATTCTCGGAAGCTCACACCAAAACCTCCAAGAGATGTGCCGTCACCCTGTCAACGGGCCCTCTGGTGTGAACGATCCCCATGTTCAAAGCCCCAATCACAACGCGGTTGGCCTCTATTCCATACTCTTTGCACTTCAACAGCCCATCCTACATCACTACTTCCTTGCTTCCACACCAAGAACGGCGGCTCGAGATCCTGCGCAGCTGTTCGAAAGCCCCTTGCGAGGGTGAGCAAATGAAATTGGCCACAAGAAGGGATGAAAAATGGAGAACCAGAAGAAATTACAGGTCAAAGTCGGGGGTCTTTCTTGTTCCTTCTGCGTGGATACCATCCGAAAGGCCTACAGTCGGATAGTCGCGGTTAGTGATGTTAAAGTCAGTCTCGCTCATGAAGAAGTATTGATTCAGTATGACTCGGGAAGGATTACGGAAACAGAACTGAAGGACATTCTGCGCCAGTTGGGGTACACCATCCGCGACCCGAAGAAAGTCCGAACGTTTGAAGAGGAAAAGGCGGAATTGCAACAGGCGAAGCGGACGTTGCTTATTGCAGCGGGATTTACGGGTGCGGCCACCCTGTTGATGGTCGGCATGTGGCTGGGCTACCGGCAGCCATGGTTCAAGTGGCTGATGATGGGGCTGGCACTGGCAACGGTCTTCGGCCCTGGCTGGCACATCTTGAAAATGGCGGTGCAGTCACTCCGCCGGGGTATCCTCAACCAACATGTGCTGCTGGAATTCGGAGCATTCGCCGGACTCGGTGGTGGGTTTGCAGGATTCTTCGTGCCGGATTTCCCTAGCACCGACTTTTTCGCGGTTGCAGTTTTCATCACGACTTATCATATCCTCTCGGGGTACACCTCATTGAGGATTCGCACCCACGCGTCTCAAGCTGTGCGGAAGCTGCTCGAGCTTCAGCCTCTCAGAGCACGGGTGATCCGTGATGGTACGGAAGAAGAGATCCCGATTGAAGACGTCCAGGTGGGCGACCAGGTGAGGGTTCGCCCGGGGGAGCAGATCCCGGTGGACGGCGAGGTGGTAGAGGGCGCCTCCAGTGTGGACGAAAGTCTTGTAACCGGCGAATCCCTCCCCGTGGAAAAGCTGTTGGATGATGAGGTGATTGGCGGCTCGCTTAATCAAGCCGGAACGTTGATCGTGCAAGTCACGCAGGTGGGTGAAGGGAGTTTTCTCCAGCAAGTCGCGCACCACATCGAAGAGGCACGTGCCCTAAAGCCCGGAATCATTCGGTTAGTGGATCAGGTGCTCAAGTATTATGTCCCCGGCGTGCTTGGGTTTGCGACCCTCGGCGTCCTGAGCTGGACCGTAGGGGCGTGGCTGCTCACCGGAGAGCTGCATGTGATTCGTGGCATTTTTGCGGCATTAGCCGTGCTGGTTATAGGCTACCCTTGTGCCTTGGGAATGGCGACTCCATTAGCGCTGATCCGCGGCGGGGGGTTGGCGGCGGAAAAGGGGATCCTCATCCGCTCCGGTGAGGCGTTTCATGCGTTAAAGGATGTCAAGGTCGTCGTGTTAGATAAAACTGGCACTATTACTAAAGGGACCCCAGAGGTCGTGAGAGTGGTATCATTTGGTAAGACCACCACGAAAGAAGTTCTGAGGTTTGCCGCATCTACCGAACATCCCTCGGAACACCCTATGGCCCGAGCAATTGTTTCTTATGCTCAGACATTGGATATTACTTTAACCGAGGTGAGTCAGTTTAAAGCTGTACCGGGAAAAGGTACATTAGCAATAGTGAACGATCGAACGGTTCACGTGGGGAGTTTACGATTTCTTAAAGAAGTCGGAGTGAAAGTAAGTAAAGGTTACGAACCGGCCCAAACCCTAGAGGCCCAAGGTAAAACTGTCGTGGCGGTAGCTGTTGATGGAGAGCTCCTCGGCCTCCTCGCAATCGCAGACACTTTGAAAAAAGATGCGATGGAGGCGATTCGCCAAATCAAAGAGGTCGGATTGGAGCCGATAATGATCACCGGGGATAACTCTCGCACAGCGCAGGCGGTGGCACAGCAAGTTGATATTGATGAGGTTATAGCGGAGGTGTTGCCCGAAGACAAAGCCCAGAAGATTAAAGAATTGCAAGAGCAAGGCAAACGGGTGGCCATGGTGGGGGATGGGATCAATGATGCCCCTGCTCTTATGCAAGCTGACGTGGGCATCGCTATCGGTGCAGGAACAGATATCGCCATGGAGTCAGCAGATGTCATTCTGGTCGGGGGACGGGTAAGCGCGATTATGGACACGTATCATATCGCTCGCAACTCGTACAAGAAGACAATGCAGAACCTCCTGCTAGCTTTCAGCTTCAACGGCATCGGAGTGCCTGCAGCTACTACCGGATTGGTGCACCCCGTTTGGGCGATGGTTGCTATGATAGCTAGTGTGAGTACGGTGTTGTTGAATTCCTTTGGCGGTCGACTTCTCCCCACAACGAAGGCATCCTCCAAAGAAGGACGCAAACGTATAACCCTCAATGTACCTAATCTACACTGTGAAGGATGTGTAAACACTCTTCGAACCGCATTAAAAAAGAAATTCGGGGCTGTGGAAGTTGAAGCTGAGTTGGAAACCCGTGTAGTAACAGTGACGGTTGATAGCAATGATTTTCCTGCTGAAGATGTCAAACGACTCTTTACAGAAATGGGATTTAAACCGGAAAAAAAGTAAAAAGGGGATATCATTTATATGAACGAATTTAACCAAACCTTCGTTCATACAACCACATTCTGCGCTGCAAAACAAAACTGCAATAGGAATAGAAACAAATGTTAA
>JBHIFL010000030.1:0-47156 GCA_046761065.1 Candidatus Heimdallarchaeota archaeon | reverse complement strand
CCCGCACGCTTTAAAACCCATCCGGGGCTAAGCATTTTTACACATCTCTGTTAAATCATCAACTCTCACATGCCTAATATTATATTTTTTCATCATAAAATATAAAAATCCGGTTTAAAGGAAATATTAAAAAAACGGATGATAAATAAATCAAAAGAATGCCTAGGACTTAGGTGGAGATAAGAATTATTTTAAAATCCAGTTAGGATATCGAAACCTTAGATTATTACCTTTAATTTCTTAATATGATAAAAATCTCCTGATTCCAGTGTATTAGGCGTTATTTGATTGAAACCGATCAATGGAGGTTGATTTATGAGTAAAAAGATCAAAGTTGCAATTGCTGGCTTAGGAAATTGTGCTTCCTCGATTATTCAAGGTGTCGAGTACTATAAGAATGCCAAATCGGATCAAATAGTCCCGGGACTGATGCATGTGGATTTTGGCGGCTATCATGTTAGAGATATTGAGTGGGTAGCGGCCTTTGATGTGAATCGTCATAAAATTGGTAGAGATATCGCCACAGCTATTTGGGAGAAACCAAATTGTTCTCAAAAAATCACAGATGTTCCCTCGACGGGAGTGAAAGTTCTACCAGGTCCCATTTCCGATGGAGTTGCAGATCACATGAGAAAATCCTTCTTTTGTTATAATACCCAGGAAATTGAACCGGTAGATGTAGCTGAAATCCTCCAAGAAGCGGAGGCTGACATGTTGGTAAATTATCTCCCCGTTGGCAGTTATGAAGGCTCCCGTATCTATGCGAAGGCCTGCCTCAAATCGGGGGTGGCTTTCGTCAACGGAATTCCAGAATTCATTGCCTCTGATCTAGAATGGTCAAAGATGTTTGAAGAGAAAGGGATCCCAATCGCCGGGGATGATATCAAGAGCCAGCTTGGGGCCACCATCATGCATCGTACTCTGGCAAAGCTGTGCCTCGATCGTGGGGTCCAGATAGACGAAATGTATCAGCTTAATCTTGGGGGAAATACCGACTTTGAAAATATGACAGTCGAATCCCGGTTATCTTCAAAACGGGTAAGCAAGACAGAAGCTGTTACTAGCCTTTTGCCATATGATGTTCCAACCCGAATTGGCCCCTCAGATTATGTGCCGTTCCTAGAAGATAAGAAAATTTGCTATGTCTGGATCAAAGGACGGAAGTTCGGAGACGCTCCAGTGACGATTGAGGCAAAACTATCAGTTGAGGATTCTCCTAACAGTGGTGGAGTAATGATCGATGTCTTTCGGGCTGTGAAACTCGCATTGGACCGAGGAATCACTGGTCAGTTAACAAGCATTTCAGCGTATGCCTTCAAACATCCACCCATTCAAGTGCCTGATTTTGAAGCTAGAAAAATGGTGGAAGAATTCATTCAAGGGTTAAGAGATAGATAAATTCATTATTCCTTTTCTTAACTGAAGTGACTTTGTTAATCTAATAGATTTTTGTTAATCATTAGAGAATATTCAAGTACACCTTAGTTTAAATCTCATTTCTATCTAAGACTTAGGAATAATCTCTGTGACAATTCCTGCCCCTATTGTCCGACCTGCGGAGCGAATTGCGAAGCGGCCAAGTTGAGGAACTTTCGCATACAATTCCATTGCCACATTATTCACTGGAACCATCTTAACTAACGCCGCATCCCCAGGTTTAAGAAAAGGAGGTGACCGTTCAACACTTTCCATTGTTGTACTATCAAGTTTTTCAATCAGTTCAACTATTCGACATGGAACTTCCGCCGTGTGAATATTAATAAGCGGAGTCATGCCTATATTGACAGTCCGCACAAAGCCCCGACCTGAAGGCTGCTCTGAGAGGAGGATTTGAGCTAAGAAGTATCCGGTTGGAGTGATCACAGGAATCGGTTGGTCGGGGGAACATGCGACGTAACCACTTTTTATCTCATCTTTACTAATCCCTTTAAGGACAAATCCAATCCCATCGCCGGGTCGAGCGAGATCGATAGGTTTCCGATACATTTCAATAGATTTAACCTCACTTTCTTTTCCCAACGGCTCGATTCGTACGATGTCCTTTGGCTGAAGCGTCCCCGTTTCCACCACACCGATAGGTACGGTACCAACTCCCCTTATTTTATAGATATTGAAAATCGGAATTCTGAGAGGAAGATTTTCAAGTCTTTTTCGGTCGGGAGGCGTTAATGCATCGATAGCTTCGAGAAGAGTAGGTCCTTTGTACCATTTCATATTTTCACTTGGCCGTACCAGATTATCTCCAGTCCATCCACTCATTGGAATGACAGGTACATTTGTTGGATCTACGCCCCATTTTTTCATTTGCTCAATAATATCGGCTTGGATTTGCTCATAAATCGTTTGAGACCAATCTCGCTCATCCATTTTACTTACAGCAACAAGGAATTGTGAGATACCAAGTACTCGACATAACCAGAGGTGTTCTAGGGTCTGACCACCTTTGACCTGTTTTTTCGCTTCCCCTTTGGTAATACCCGCTTCTAGTTCTCCCTTCTTTGCTGATATGAATAAGATCGCAGCATCAGCTTGAGCCGCCCCACTAATCATGCTTTTCACAAAATCGCGATGCCCCGGCGCATCGAGTAGAGAGACAAATAGCTTTGGGGTCTCAAAATTAATCCAATCGAGTGCCATGGTACGACCCACTTCCCGTTCTTCTTTATGCTGAGCGAGAAGTGAAAGATACTTTCGATCGCCCTCTTCTTCTTTCACTATCCTATTATCGATTTGGCCAAGTAATACGAGTAGATGCCCAAAGGCAGTGGATTTCCCGTGGTCTACATGGCCGACTGTAACCAATTGAAGAACCGGTTTGTCTTTACTCAAAATGTAGCCTCCTCAGATTAAACTCTAATAACAGAATCAAACCGCAAATAGTTTCCAAAGTTCCAATTCAAAACCTGCCACAGGTTTTCGAATCTGAAAGTTCACACTATATACTTGCGGATGCAATTCTCCAAAAAAACCTACTTCTTCCTGTTCGGCGATAATAGCAAATACACGCCCAGAGATGAAACTTTGGTGGATTTTGTCCCTTAGTTTGTACTTGACACCTAGATTAGTAAGAAGCGAGTTCACAACACCATAAATTTCACTTAAATCCGCCCCTTTGGGATTACAGATAGCTCCAGCCACATTTAGGACTGTACGAGTTTTTGTCTCCTCAGACTCATCTAGAAGGACAATGTCACCTACTTCGAATACTTTCTGTGGGTATGGGTATTCTATGTTTGCTTCAAGAAAATGCAGTGCCCCAGGGAGCAACCAATTGCGAAGTGCTGAGAAACGGGCGGGTTTGGGATTCAGGACTTCTACGACGGGTTCTCGTGGGAGTTCCATGCGGTCAAAAAGGATTTCCTCGTTTGTCATGACATAGTTGGCTAACTCGATGAATCCCATTCCGACCATTATATCTCTTACATCCCGGATGAGGATAGACTTTTCCGCTTCCTTGCCTGTTGTAACGACTTTTGGGAGGATGGGAATCAACCGATCATACCCGTAAGCAATTGCAATGTCTTCGATTAGGTCGTTCTCATGAAGAAAATCTGCACGATATGCTGGGATTTCCACTTCCAGTAAACCACCTTTCTCTGAGAGGACATGGAACCGCATCATCTCGAGGCATTCAATCATTTCTTTGGAGTTAAGGGATAATCCTATCAAATTATTGGCATGTTCAATTTTTAGTGCCATAGTGCGGGGGATCAAGTCTGGTGACATCACCTCTCGATCCGGATAGACCATTGTGACCATTTTTATTGTCCCCCCTCTTTCGGCAAGGCTTGTCACAATCACATTCAAGGCTTGACTGAGAATTTTTTCGTCAAACCCACTGATATCAATGAAGAGATTACGCGTCCCCTTCGACTCAGGAGTTTCCATAACCACACGGGTTTCTTCGCTGTTAATGATAGGTGGCATCGCAAGGACTTGACCTTTTGAATCCATTAAGATTGGGAATTCTGGCAGGGTCGCTATTAGATCACCATATTTAATCCCCGCAGGGTGTGTCGCGAGAATCTCAAGGGCGTTCATTATGTCATAACGCTCAGTCGAGGCGCCTTCATGGGAATCCATCATGTGCGACTCTAACATGAGAGGAGTGAATCGGATTTCCGTTGGAGGCAATGCTGTATACTGCATCGGTGGCCTCAGGGAATCAAGGTCATAGACCCCAATTGCGCCTTTCCTTCGTCCACGACAATGTGATTCATGGAGCCGCTCTTGTAACTGCATGAGCGAATGATATGTAACTTTGTCTAATGTAATTCCTTCTACAATGGCGCAATAACTGAATGGGCGAATTGGTTGTACTCGAGTGTCAAGTTTAACAACAATATTCGAACGGGTAATTGGGTAGTTTGGAGGTCCTAGTTCCGCTCCAGTCAACCCTTTGATCTCCCGGGCAATTCCTTCAACCGAGAGTAGGTCAATACGATCTGCAGCTACCTCAACCGACAAGGCCGTTTCCCCGTCGGTTGCTCCAAGAACCTCGGCTTCACATTTCATAAGGAAAAGCTGTTGTTTGAGCTCTTCAAGAGTCATCTGCAAGTTAGTTAATTCACACAAATCGCGATGTCCAATGGTAATAGTTGGCAATGTTTCCACCTCATGTGTTTGATCTATCTATATGAGGTCCATCTCAACCATTCTATGCTTTTCCCATCAGGGAGTTCTCCTGGCTCCAAAGAACTCACGCCTAATTTCTCTTGAAGCAATCGTTTGTTTTCTTTCCATGCACTTAGGTCACCAGGAGGCGTTGTAGACAGATCTCGTATATCAGAAATCCCCAAAGCGGCCATGGCAAGTCTGTCGAATCCGATCCCCCACGCAAGGACTGGTTGCTTAATCCCTAGCGGATAGGTTACTTCTGGTCGGAAAATCCCAGCTCCAAGTGCTTCAATTTCTCTTCCCAGTTTTTCATGATAGACAAAAGCTTCCACACTTGGTTCCGTGAAAGGGAAATAACCCGGTTTAAACCGGATGCTTTTTAATCCCAAAGCTAGGGCTAATTCTTGCATAAATCCCATAAGATGCCGCAGGGTAAGTCCTTCATCGATGACAATTCCTTCTAATTGGAAAAATTCCATGGAATGCGTAGCATCAAGCTTTTCCGGTCGAAATACCCTGTCTATGCAGAACATCTTGACTGGAAGCGGTGGTTTCTTGGCTATGAACCTAGCAGATACCGCTGTACCTTGAGTTCTTAACACTAGTTTCATTGCCTGATCGGGGGACCATTTATAACCCCATCCTGTAGAGTTAGTTTCCCACCCATTCTCGTGTGTAACCCCAACTCTTTCAACAATAGCTGGCTCAATAAGTCTGCCTTGCTGAGGAAACTTAAGGTGATAAGTTCCATGAATCTCCCGAGCTACATGATCTTGAGCTTGGAATAATGCATCAAAATTCCAGAATTCCGTTTCAACTAGCCCACCTCTCGCCTCCTCAAAGCCAAGTCCTATCAAAATTCTCTTGACCTTTTCCAAAAAGTGGAGATAGGGGTGTTTTTTACCTATATAGCATAAAGGCGGCATTTCTGTTGAAGAATAAGCTTTTAACTCACCCAAGGTGCGTTCCCAATCCCCTGATTCGATATCTCGGCTGGTTATTTTCGATTTTCGCTTTATCCATATTGAAATTTGGGATTCAGTAATCTGTTTTCCCAAATCAGTAGGCCGAATTATCTCTTCATACAAATCTTCTGCTGAGATTAGACCTCGTTTTAAAAGAAGTTTGATACCCTCTGATAACTCTTTTGGGACTGATTTAAACGTTTCATTCTCAACAATAAGTTTTAAAAGCACTTCATCGGGGCCTTTGAGTTTTTCAAGATTGGTTTCAGGATAAATAATTTTTCCCGCTTCAAATAGGATCCATCCCTTTTCGAGAGCCCATTTTAAGGCGATTCCATACTCTTTTTTATCCATTTGGAGAATGTTATCTTGCCAGAGTGTCTTGAGAACACTTTTATCGCGAACCTCTTTAGTTAAAAGATATTTCAGGAGTCTTTTCTCTGGAAGCCCCACTTTTGCGTACTTTGCCCCTTCATCAGAAAGAGAAAAGGTTTGGGCCACTTTATGTTTCTCGGAGCTCACTAATTGCATTGCATAAAGTCCTTGGATAATAGATCTCACTTGAGTTTCTAGTTGAACTTGAAATTCGCGACTATCTCGCATCTTTTGACATAATTCAGTAATTGTCATGCCCTTTGATGGTAAAAATTGAAGGATTTGCAATTCTTTGGGGGAAAGACGAAGATCTGTCATTTAAGAAGCCTCCGTAATATTCTAAAAACACTCATGAAAATAAGATAAAAGCTGTTATTAAGCCTTATAGGCCAAACCTGTCCATAAACTCGGATATAGTGGTTTAAAGATGACAATCTCTTATTCCAATATACTTTGATTTTGATAGCTCGAAAATCAGCTGGATGGTTCCTGTTCCCTCTCTTAAATACCTTTGAAAACGCTATCCATCCTTTAGAGCCACCTGTACTTAGACGATGGTTAAGTTATTTAAAATGTTTCGCTAGTGTGTATTATGTCTAATTGATTATACTATTTTTCTTTATTTAAGCCCTTTCAGACATCCCACACTCAAATAATATGTTTACCAATTTTCCAATAAACATTATCCTGCATGTCGAATATTATTGGACTTATATTTTCAATATTAGATAGGTTGTTAGTTAAATACGTTTCAACAGATATGAATGAATAATAGCTTCGTTTGCATCATTCTAATGTCAAAAAGAGTTAATATTCTAAATTTAGTTGGGTGTTCTCTAATCATCGGCATTATTCATAGTTGCTGTTTACATCTGAAAAAGCTACATATACTCCTTTGATCCATGAATATAGATCTAAATAATCAATAATCTTCAATACATCCAATAAAGGAATATTGGCACCGAAGTACCATTTTCCTTAATCCCGTCTTTGATTATGCAGTGTTGTTCAGAGTTATTGAGATGATGAGTGGTTATAGTTCATAATTTCACAGCATACAATGATCATATGGTTTTCTATTCCATCTTACATTTTTCTTAAATCGATGTCACAGATATAAGAAATAGAGTTTTATCACTAATTTCTATCTTTTTCAATTTCTTTATATTACCATTGGTTATAATGGATCTTCATTTCATTATACCGGTTTACACGAGACTTTTTTTCTGCTGGATAACCAATGGGTATCAATGTAATAGGAATAATATACTCTGGAAGATTCAATAGGTTTCGGATCCCACTAATCCACTCCTCGATAGGATAAAAACACAACCAAACTGCTCCTAATCCTTTTGCTTGAACTGCAATTAGAATATTCTCCGTGGCAGCTGAGCAGTTTTGAACTAACACACCCTCGCGGTCTTCCAGCTGTAAATCGCCACATACTACAATAGCAACCGGGGCTTCTTTTACCATTTGAGAGTATGGATGAAATTTTGGAATTTCATCAAGGATCTTGTGATTATTTATTACTACAAAATGCCATGATTGTTTGTTACCCGCACATGGTGCGCTCATAGCTGCTTTTAGCAGCTCTTTTATCATTTGATCAGATATTGATTGTTTAGTATATTTCCTGATACTTCTTCAAGATAAAATAACGCCCATAGTGTCCATGTTTTACCTCCTTCTCTTTTATACGTTAGATCTTTTATTCTAATTTTAAATTGATGTGGTCATTTGACGTATTTCTAAAATTATATATCCTCGTACGCACGCTTGGTGAATGAGATTGGTAGATCAATTGAAATTAACAATAGGGATATAAATATATTAGATGTATTAAAGTAAAGACTAAAATCAAAGCGAATTTGAGCTCCTACCTCTGCAATGAATTTGATTTAAAGTTTATAAGGTTTGACGAACAATATCTGTTACCTAAAGGCTTGAAAAATGAGAAAAATGTAAGTAATAATTGCTTTTATCATTCAAATAAGTATCAAATTCTGGATTTTGTGGTGTTTTAAGAGGTAATTATAAGATAAAATATAATAAAGATACATAAAGTAAAGGGAGGAACATTATATTTAGCTCTCTAAACAAGGATCCAGACAATCAACAAGCGAGGAACTGATAACATGGTGAGAGAGTGGCAGAAAGCTAAATATATTACTTATATTTGCCGAAACTGAAGATCTATAGGTCGTACATTCGAACCGACTCTTGGTATATTGATTAACATTAAATTGTTGATTTATGGAATCGCCAACAAGCCTTTAGCGTCAAAGGAGATAAATTTAAATTAAGAGCAAAAGACTAACTATTACAGGTAAAACCTAATGGAGCGGTGGCCTAGTGTCTATGGCGGTTTCAACCGCCGTACCTAGATGGATGGCGACGGACTGAAGATCCGTAGGTCGTACGTTCGAATTGTCTCTGAGTTCGTCTCAGAGACCCGAAATTCGTACCCGCTCCACTCCTTTTTTATTTTTCGAGCAAATAGTAACTTTTTCAGAATTTTGGGATTTGTTTTATCCATATAGTTCTGCACAGGAACATTTATTCCCAAAAGAATAATTTTTTCGTTACCTCACACCGAATTACTTCTAAGCTTGATAACACACTAAAATGAAACTCAAGTACCTTACTTTAACCATTTAGTCAGGATCCAAGTAAAGGGGTTGAAAAATCATTCAGTGTTATATTATGGGCTTAGGAGAGCATGTGATTTGAAATGCCTGGTGAGCGCCAGAGACTTTGATGAGGTTCATCAGATTATTCAAGGGAGGGCGGACATTATAGACTTGAAGAACCCAGAGGAAGGTTCTCTAGGAGCAGGGGATCCACATCTCATTTTAGAAACTTGTCATTTGGTAAAAGGAACAGCTGAAATAGAAATATCTGCCGCTATTGGAGATGTACCTCATTTACCAGGGACGGTTTCGCTTGCGGCTATCGGTACTGCCATGTTAGGTGTTGACTATGTGAAAATAGGTCTCTATGGCTCAAAAACGATCAGCGATGCGACTCACTTAATGACATACATTGTTAATTCGATAGCAAATGTGGGCCTCCAATCAAAGATCGTATGCGCCGGATACGCCGATGCCAAACGTGTGGGAACAGTAAATCCGATGGAAATTCCAGAAATCACCCAAGTAGCAGGTGCAGATGTTGCAATGCTAGATACTGCAATTAAGGATGGGAAAAGGCTTTTCCATTTTTTAAGTTATGAAAAGCTCCAAGAATTTACCAACTGTGCACACGATTATGGGTTGCAAGTTGCACTTGCCGGAAACCTTAACCTTACAGATATTTCAGTCCTTCGGCAGATTGGACCTGATATAATTGGGGTACGGAGTGCTGTATGCGAAAGAGGTGATCGACGTAAAGGAAGGGTTACAAAAACATTGGTCGAACAATTTGTTAGGACCGTCCGGAATTCAAACCCTACGATAGAGCAATTTACCCTTTAAACCTTGGATCCATAATTTGCGCTCATATCTTGGGATTATAATGGCCATGATGACACTTTTTGTCACTTATTTATTCAAAGAATTAATTTCGTGCCAAGGACTTGCTTATGTTGAAGTAATGCAAGGAGTCTGTTAGGAGTTAGTCCGTTTATTATCCAACAATCTTTAACTTTATATTTCTGGAGCGTTTCAGCGAAGGACACATCAACAATGTTCGTTTCCATTGTTTTTAATTCATTAACAGCCAACTTATTAATAAGTGTTCCATGGGCATCATTTATGCCATCAACAACCTTAAGCAGAATCAAAGCTGAGTTCAACCGATGAGCGTAGTAGAGGGCTATTGAATCAGAACTGACATCCCAACTATGGGGAAATATATCTGCTGCTCTCAGATGTATATAAGGTAAGATAATCTTCGGTTTGTTAGGCGGTTCCTCTAGAATTTCATGAGATATCAATGATTCAGGGGTGAGGGAATGCAAGAGATAAGCATAAGCTTCCATCGCTGCAATAGCCATCCAATGAGTAGTGGTTTGATCTAATCTATACTGGTAATCAAGTTCACGGACTTTATCGGTGAATCCACCACCACCAGGTAAAATATAAAGATCATGTTCATCTGATGCAAAAGTTATATGTTGGCAGAGTTTCTTCAGGGCGTGAGGGAATTGCTGCAGACTACCTCCAAATTTGATTAAAGCTCGCATGTTTTACGTTTGGTTGTGATTAACTTGAATGTTTTAGGGTTGGATATCGGTGGTGTAAATACAAAATATGCAGCTGTTCGAATGAAAGAGAAATCAGATTTTGAGATTCTTGAGGTTAAGTCAAGTTATTTTCCATTCTGGCTAGAAAAGGAGAGATTCATAGATGTCCTTCTAAAAATCAAGGAAGCTTCAAAAGATTTGCCTCTTGATGCTGTGGGCGTGACCATGACTGCTGAACTTTCCGATTGTTTTCGAACAAAACGCGAAGGGGTTACTTGGATTGCTCAATCCGTCGAAAATATCTTCCCAGGTGCCTATTTCCTCGATCTTGCTGGGAGAGCTCACAAAATCGAGGAGGTGTTGAAGAGCCCAGAATCTTTTGCCGCATCAAATTGGCTTACGACAGCTCTATTCGTTGGAAAAAAGTTCCCAACGTGCCTGTTGATTGATATAGGAAGTACTACAACGGACATTGTCCCCATCCGTGCTGGAATCCCGATCCCAATAGGAAAAACCGATTTGGAGCGCTTATGTGTGGGAGAGCTTGTTTACACAGGTGCTCTGCGAACGAATGTTGCATGCGTAGTTTCTGAGATTCCAATACGAGGAAAAACCGCACAAGTAGCTTCAGAATTGTTTTCCACCTCGGGTGATGTACATCTTATCCTTGGAAATATTACACCTTCAGAATTTACCTGCGAAACAGCGGATGGAAGACCGGCAACTGTACAATTCGCTATGGAACGTCTTGCCCGATTGGTCTGTGCAGATACGGAGACATTATCACTCGAAGAGATTGAGAGAATTGCAGCATTCATCTATGAAAAACAGCTTGAACAAATTGAAAATGGAATTTCGCAGGTGGCTTCACGGTTGGACACAAGCTGTTCAGTCGTCGTTACAGGCATTGGTTCAACATTTCTTGGTGTCCCGGCAGCAAAAAATCATGGGTTGCATCATATTATTGACTTATCAGATATCGTGGGTTTTGAAGCTTCAAAAACTAGTTCAGCTGTCGCTACTGCAGCTATAATTGGTTGGCAGATTATGAATGACTAATTATGTTTATTAAAAAACTTTATTCCTACATAATAGCATACAAAGTTACTATAAGTTGTCCATAATCTTTTAAACTCGTCCTTCCTTAGAAATACTATTTGAGGATCGGTATGCAAATCATTCCTGTGTTGGATATCAAAGGTTATCCAAATCCCATTGCTGTTCAAGCTTATCGTGGGGAACGAAATAAATACAGACCGCTGAAAAGCGTGTTATGTGACTCGAGTGATCCGCTAATGCTTGCCACGAATCTTGAGCACAAATATAGGATTTCGACGATATATGTTGCGGATTTAGATGGAATTCAATATAAAACACGAAATTGGGCCCTAATCAAGGAAATTCAAACCAAGACTAATCTCAGCTTATATCTCGATACGGGCATCCGAACGAAGGAGGATCTATACCACATCATTGATTTAGGGATTAATTATCCAATTATTGCAACTGAGACCATGTTAGATCACAAAGAAATCTTGGAGGGGATCGAAGGATTAAAACAAAATCACAAAATTGTAATAAGTATTGATTTATGGAAAGGTAAAGTCCAGTCAAATGATCCTTCAATTGCTGATAAACCAATTAAATCCCTTTTATCTACATTTGACTATAACCAAGTCGCCGGTTTCATTGTTTTGGAGCTAACTCAAATTGGAACTCAAGGTGGTGTACAACTTACTCCAGTGAAGACGGCGCTCAACCATACCTCGAAATGGATTATCACGGGAGGAGGCACCAAAAATTTAACTGAATTACTTGAATTAAAAGCCCTTGGCATTCATGGGGTACTGATAGGTACCGCCCTTCATAAAGGAACAATAACTCGCGAGATGATCGACCAAATACAAAATTCCTAGCCCATAATTACAAATTGACTCTAACATGTTTGCGGAGATCATGATTTACATAACTAAATGAGACATATGTGATGTGAATCCGATATGCTATCGGTCTTGAGATTAGGTCATCGGCTTCAGCGAGATTTTCGAGTCACAACCCATTGCGGACTTGTTGCTAGAGCATTTGGTGCTGATAGAATATTCATTGCCGGAGATTATGATGAAAAACTGATTACTCGCTTAAATAAGATTGTCGAAAGATTTGGAGGCCCATTTTATGTTGATTATGTGAAAAATTGGACATCCTTAGTAAAATCACATAAGGAGACCCATGGAATAGTAGTCCATCTAACAATGTATGGGCAAAAATTATTGCCTATCCTTGATATTCTTAGACCACGGTTGGGGCAAGATTCACTTCTGATTGTAGTAGGGGCAGGAAAAGTACCGGGCAAGATCTTTACCCTAGCAGATTATAATGTCGCAGTTACTAATCAACCACACAGCGAAATCAGCGCACTTGCGGTATTTCTTGATCGACTCCAAGGAGGAAAAGAGTTGGATAAGACATTCAAAAACGCACAAATTAAAATAGTCCCAACTGAACGAGGAAAAAATATAGAAAGATCAGAAAACCCCTACAAGCCGTAAACCGGTTGATAAAAAAAGAGAATTGGAGCTTGAATTCGTTTATGTGTTTATATTTAGTAATAGTGTTTATGAGCTTCTAAGTCTTGACTTACGCTGAATGGATAGTCTTTGAGATTCTCTTATATGCGTTAAGAGTGTTTGAAACACTTGGTCGATATTGGTATCCTCTCGAGCAGAGGCCTCGATATATTCTTTTAATCCGAACTTCCGAATGAAAGTCTCAATTGCGGGTTTTGTGAAGCTTGTATTTTCTTGTCGGATCAAATCACGTTTATTGCCTACCAAGATTATGGGGATCTCTCCAGCCCCCCTTTTTATGAGTTCTACCCATTCTGGTAGTGCATAAAAAGAACTAACCCGGGTTAAATCGAACACGAGGATAGCGCCGGCAGCCCCAAAACAAAAACGCTCTAAAACGAAACGAAAATTTGTTTCACCAGCAAAATCCCATAATGAGAGTTTGATGGCTTGATCCCCAATGGTAATCTCTTTAGAGGTAAATGAAACCCCAATTGTCATTTTTGTGTCGATAAAGTCATTGTAAACATAGCGTCGGATCAGGCTAGTCTTGCCAACAGCACCTTCGCCTGCAACTACAATTTTAAGGATGTTGGCTTGCTTCACCGACCTTGCCTCAGAATATTTTGGGGTAAATTCTCCCCCATGTTAGATAACCCTATTTTGTCAATATACTTGTTCTAAAGAAAAAATGTTTCTAATCGATTCGTAATAGATGCTTTTATAATATGAAGGGTTTTTTAAACCATTATTGCAGTACCATGGTTCAACCAGTTTCAAAAGGGGCTTTAATGGTGTTTACCCTATCTTTTATTATTCTAACATAGAACATGTTTTGTGCATGACTATAAAGATCAATAAATCAAAATCTGAGTAAGTTTATAGAGGAGGGATGTTCAAGTCTTTATAGACTGGATATACCAGACGGATCGGCGTAACTAAATTGACTGAAAAGCATTTATTGTTCATTAAAATTGATGGATTAAGTCCCAGTGGTGTAGAATATAGCTTACAAAATTTTCCAGAGCTCCCAGGAGTTTTCTACTTTCAAAAACTTTTCAAAACTGGAAAACGGATTGCTACTGTAGATCTTCTAACAGTTAGTAGATCAGGACATCTGATCTTGGCATCAGGTTTGTCAGCATGGGAAACAAACCTATTGGGTAATAGAATTGCTGATTTTGAAAAAATGTGCCCAACTAGTCCCCGTATCGAAGATTTCTTTAATATCAGAACATTATATGATGCGGCAGTGGAATCAGGATATCATGAGAATATTTTATTCGCAAATAAAGGACTCGGATTAAGTGACGAGTCTTTGGATCAATTGTTGGAAGACATAGGAGATGAAGGTGGGATTATTACAAATCGCCTTGAAGGCAAAATAAGCTTCAATAATAATACTTGGGATTTTTCTCATTCCCCCTTCAGAAAAGGGGCTGTGTTACTCCCTGTGTTGAGATATGTTGATGGAAAACCAGGAAAATTCACAGAACTCGCCCAAAAAAGAAATGAAATTCGGGATGCTGTACGCGCAGGTCAGAGCATAGGTATGCAGAAGTTTATAACCCTTGATAACGTTTTGGCACAAGAAACAATACGACTTCTAAGTGACATGCAACCTTTCCTTGCAACTGGAACGATATCGGGTCTAGACAAGACTGCGCATTCTTTTACTGTTGAAAGTAAAGAGTTTGCGAAAGTGTTGTCGAATACCGGTTTGATTATAAAAAACATGGTCGAATCTTTTAACGGTGATACATTATTGGTCATAACCGGAGATCATGGGAACTCGACAACAACGAGGTCATACCCGATTGAGGAGGCTACAACCAGATCTGCCATGCGAGCAGGTCTTGGTGAGGAGGATTATGTTTTAGTGACAGACGGGCGGGAAGCTGCAAGAATCTTTCTCAGAAGTGAAGTTAGAGAAAGTTTTAAATTTAAAAAAATTGTTCGAGAATTTACAAAACTTGAAAAACACCCTGATATCAAGTGGGTTCAAACTCCTCCTCCCAAGGACTTAATCGATTCGGCTTTTGGAAGAACCATGCCTTATGATCCACCTCAATTTGGTGATATAATTATCATGGCCCAAGATTGGTGTGGGTTCAAACAAGGCCGAAAAGCTGATCACGGTGGTAGTGGGCCGGACTCAGCCAGTGTTCCACTCATCTTGGCATGGTACAAGAATGGCACTTATGAGCCCGTCCAGCTCCCCAGCGAATTTCAGGAGAATTCTCGCCTAATCCACCACGATATCCCAGCTATTTTGGCGAATCTAATGAATCTCGATCTCCCCTATGAACGCCCCCCATTCCTCACGATAGATTGGTTCGAATCAAAATTTTAATTCTAGAAAACCAAATATCATAAATCCCTACCCATAATATTCTCTTTTTGATAACAAAAGTGATGAATGGAATAATATCATAAATCTTGGATTTTAGCAGTCATTTTGCTTTCATAAATCAATAATGTTTACACCCATTTATAGCGCAAAGGCATCATAATAATAGCACCGGAGTACTCATCGACAAATTGAAAGTTTCTTGATTGCTCTAAGAAACTATAGAGCACAGTTTTTACAATGAATTTCTGATTCTCTTGAACTCCTACGAATGTCCCCATTGTTGGAATGGTGAGAAAGAATTGTTTCCCTTTTCTGAATAAAGCTACTCTCTTATTTAATAGATATTTACGAATCTTTGTAATCGCATCACGCCCTAGACGTTGAGATAGTCGTTTTGCAGCATGTTTTGTTAAAACTACCTGCAAAAGAGAGTTCTGCTGCTTCCCGGGTGTGATAGTCATTTCCTCACCCACCAATTCTTTGTGTTCATATTTGTTGTGTTATTATATACACATTCATAAATAAATAATATGCCATTCAGGATGTCGTTCTAAAGCTTAAGTATTTAACCAAGAATATCCCAAATATAGAAAATCTAATGGTACCGATTGGAAAATGACGTCTAAGAGTTCACACAGCGTTTTTTTGACGTAACTTAAACCTATTCCTATAAAAATAGAAACATAACCACTCTATGGTGTATTACAACCAATTATAAGTTTAGTCAAAGTTTTTATGTCTCGAAAATTAGACATCAAAAATAAGACTAAGTTAACTTTCGTTGATATTTCGTTTATTTTATTCTTGATCAAATCTGAAATGAAGCCATCTGGGCGAAATCATTGGATCCAAAACAATTAGAGGCTTTGAAACGGTCAGGAAGAATCATAGCAACAATCCTGACGATGGCAAAAAAGTGGTTGAAGCCAGGAGTCAGTATATTGCGAATTTGTGAGAAAATAGAGAATGCAATCCAAAAAATGGCTGCAATGCCTGCATTTCCAGCGAATATCTCTATTAATGAGCAAGCTGCCCACTATACTTCGCCCCCTTTTGATAAATCAGTTCTCCCGTCTTATGGAGTAGTTAAACTAGATATCGGAGCTTCAATCGAAGGTTGGATAACTGATACCGCTGTATCCATTGCCCTGTCAAAAAAATTGGAAGATTTGATACAGGTTAGCCAAGAGGCGTTAAACAAAGCAATTTCATTAGTAAAAGATGGGGTCCGGGTTTCTAAGCTTTCTAGCGCCATACAATACGTAATAGAATCAGCTGGATATGTTCCAGTAAAGAACCTCACTGGACATAGAATTAATCGGTACACCCTTCACACTGGTATGACTATTCCTAATGTGAAGCACGTAACTCTCAGAAAAAAACTTAAAACTGATATGATAGTAGCTATAGAACCATTTGTAACGACAGGCCAGAGTGGTTGGGTAGTATCCGCTCCTATCAGTTATATTTTTAGTTTACATTCCCCTGGAAACGAAAAAATGACTCAAACTATTTGGAGTACTCGAAAAAGACTTCCATTTTGCACCCGATGGGTTATGAAATATTTCCCTCAAACATCTCACACAAAACTCCTCCAGATCCTTAAAAAAGATCGAAATATTATCTCTTATCCTATTCTAATTGATCAAGATCAAGGGATGATTAGCCAATCTGAACATACAGTTTTAGTTGCCAAAAATGGATGTTCGATTCTGACATCGCCCAATTAACAAGGTTTAATAAAAGTTGATACCCCTAGATTTTTTAAAAAACACATTTTAAAGTGATAACAGATATTAAAAATACGTTCTCAACAAAGAATTTGTTTTGAGGGAATTTCAAGAAATATCTGATTGAATCGGCGCTTTTCTGTATTCCCAGTATTTTGTTTCTTTGAGGAGATCGAGATGTTAAAGATTACTGCGTATGGTGCAGCAAAAGAAGTTGGAAGAAGCTGCATTCTTGTTGAGGATAAAAACAGAAAGATCCTGCTAGACTGTGGAATCAAAATAAACCATAAAGCCCCCTCGAGTGCTCCAGAAGGCCTTGAAGCGTGTATTGAAGAGTTAAGTGGGGTAATCATTAGTCACGCGCATATGGATCATAGTGGTTATGTTCCAGGCCTCTTCGGTCGTAACTATCAGGGGAAAGTACATATGACGACCCCCACAAAGGACCTAGCGACAATCCTTTGGCATGACCACCTGAAAATAGAGGGGGAGCGTCATTTCAATGCGGAGCATGTTGCACTCGCACTGGACCATATCGACACGCACTCGTATGAAGATAAATTTAAGGTATCCGATGGTGTGACTGCAACGTTTTACGATGCGGGGCATATTCTTGGAAGTGCGATGATCCTTCTCGAGTGGGACGGGACATCCCTTCTTTATACTGGCGATTTTAATACCCAGCCAACAATTTGGCATGATCCAGCTCGTCATCCAACCGAAGAAGTTGATGTCGTCATTACCGAAGCAACGAATGCGATACGCCCTATTCCTCCAAGAAAAGACGTCATTCCGATCTTGACGAGAACCATCTTAAGAGCAATTGCACGGAAAAGCAAAGTGCTGATCCCCTCATTTGCTGTCGGGCGAAGTCAAGAGATACAGGTGGTGATAGCCACAGGGTTTGAGGACATGATTCAAACGTATGTAGATGGAATGATTCTCGATGTGAACAAAATTTACAAACGATACTTCTTCCCCGAGTGGGTCAGCCCGCACATCCTTCAATGGAGTGCAGAACGATCACTTTCAACTCCTTTTGACCATGAAATGCTCATCCCAATTCGGAAACAAAATGGACCTAAAGAAGCAACCCGATACGAACTCATGAAAAGCGCTTCGCCAAATATTGTCATCACGACTTCCGGTATGCTTGAAGGAGGTCCGATTCATAGTTACTTGAGATATCGAGGAACAGACCCGAAAACCTTGCTCACGCTTGTCGGATATCAAGTCGAAGATACGATCGGACGTTTACTTCTTAACGGAGAGCGATCTATTACTCTAACAAGTCCTGACGGAATCAAGACGGTGATCCAGTTGAATGCTCAAGTAGAAACATTCAACTTCTCGTCACATGCTCCCCCTGAAGGACTTCGATCTAATATATCACAATTGGATCCGCAAATGGTTTTTATCGTCCATTGCCAGCCCGACGCAGGGGAAGTTCTTAGAGATTGTTTGCATCAAGAAAGAACGGTTTACCTACTCACCATGCAAGAACCGATAGATGTTACGTAGTCAGACATGCACAAAAGCGTTCAAAATCATATTACTAATCCCTTATTGTTCCTTTGTTTTTATAAAATCCTTTAATCTGAGAATCCGCCTTTTTGCTAAAATATGGAATTTTAATGGCCCAATCACTTTTTGACTAGAAACTATTTGAATCTGATCCAACTTGAATTATATTATCTGTGAAAATGCATATATGCTCCTCACCCGTAGCAATTTACAATCTTCTAGGGGTGGTAAATTGGGTGCAAAAATCTTTGAAACCGTCCGAAATGAGGGGCGAAAAGTACTATCAGTATATGAATCCAAAAAAATCCTCGAATTAGAGGGGTTTCCTGTCAATAGGTTCGAACTTGCATCTTCAAAGGAGGAAGCTATTCAAATCGCACAAAAACTGAGTTTTCCTCTTGTTGCAAAAATAGTATCAACCCAGATTGTGCATAAAACCGATATAGCTGGAGTAAAAGTCGGACTTCGGGATCTAGATGAAGTTATGGAAGCATATGACCAAATCACCGCGGCAGCTCATGAAAAAGCAAAAGGAGCTAAAATCGATGGCATTTTGTTGGAAGAAATGATTAAAAATGGTACAGAAATAATCATCGGGTCGACTATAGACCCCGTCTTTGGCCGCATCATCATGTTTGGATTGGGCGGTGTCTTTGTTGAAGTTTTAGAAGACGTAAGTTTTCGTTTGGTTCCTTTGACTCGTTACGACGCCAAGGAAATGATTGCCGAAATTAAAGCGGCGAAGGTCCTGGATGGCTTTCGAGGCCGACTTCCCGCGGACAAGGAAGCAATCGAGGAGCTTATCCTAAAAACTGCGGAGTTTGTTACAAAATATGATAAAATAACCGAATTCGACATGAATCCTGTTTTCGCTCTCAAAAAGGGTGTTATAATAGTCGATGCGCGAATTGTCTTGTGATTTCTTTAAGGAATATTTTTCGAAGTGTTATAATTCACTCTGAGTGTTTTGATTGCATCGATTATCATATCCTAGAGAAGTAAAATGGCCCGTAATCATAATATATGTATAACATTCCATTTCCATATTTGTATTGAAAGAACCAGTCTCCCTTGCGTGTTTCCCCATAATAGACACAGTATGGCAATAAACGTTGATCTATTAGTAGATCTTCATTACTCACTCAATATCAGATTCACCCTATATTTAGGGAAGAATTTTTAGATGTTTTATATCTAAACTACAAAAAAGGGTAGATGTCTTAGTATAATGCTGTCACCGTAAGAGCAGTACAACTTGGGCAATTGCTGAGATGGAGGGACGATGAGAGCAGATGAAATAAACATAGGCGAGTGAATCGGTTGGTAATTAGTATTAAAAATCTTTATTTCAAATATTTGAGTGCCAAACACTGGTCTCTTTTGAATATCACCTTAAAAATCTCACGTGGCGAATTTGTTCTAATCACTGGTCCAACCGGTTCGGGAAAATCCACCTTAGTTAGATGTCTCAATGGGTTGATTCCACACTTTTACCCAGGTCAAATGCAGGGAACAATACAAGTTCTTGGGATCGATCCTAGGGAAAAAAAAGTACGCGAAATGGCGGGACATGTGGGATTTGTTTTTCAAAATACAGAGGATCAACTCTTTTCTCTTTCGGTTGAAAGAGAACTTGTTTTTAGCCTTGAAAACTTAGGACTCCCAAAAGAAGAAATCAAAACCCGGTTAGAAGAGGTTATTGAGGCACTCAACCTTTCTGAGTTGCTAGATAAACGTATTCCCAAACTCTCAGGAGGACAAAAGCAGAAGGTTGCAATTGCGGCTGCATTAGCTATGAAACCTGAAATATTAGTTCTTGACGAACCGTTGTCTGAATTAGATCCAAGAAGCCGGTTGGAAATCATCTCAGTTTTGGATACCTTGAAACAAGAGGACCTCACAATTGTCTTGGTTGAACATCGCCTTCATGAAACCCTACCTATTGCAGATAAACTCGTTTTACTCGTTGATGGTGAACTCCTTGCCTGCGGGGAGCCTCGGAAAATCTTGATGGAGGAGAATCGATGGGAAAAACTTGGAATCAGCTTGCCTCTTGCCACACTCTATGCTTTAAGACTTCCTACCCTTAAAGCCCACTTGAATTCATTACCGCTAACTCCTGAAGAGTTGGTTACGGTTTTGGAGGAGTTCTATTGATTGTTACCGAAGATTTGCATTTTATATATCCCGATGGAACCCATGCTCTGAGAGGCATTGATCTATCAATTAAAAGAGGGGAGGCTGTCGCAATCATGGGTCAAAACGGATCGGGGAAAACCACATTACTTCAGCACTTTATCGGTTTGTTGACTCCTACAAATGGGCGTGTGCTCATTGATGGGATGGATACGAGGGATACAACAGTCGCAGAACTAGCTCAATTTGTTGGATATGTCTTTCAAAACCCTGATCATCAGTTTATCATGGGAGTTGTTGAAGAAGAACTCCATTACGCTGCTAAGACCCTTAAATTATCCTCTACCGAATTGAAACGTAGAACTAATTCGGTTTTAGAATTGCTGGAACTCGAACACCTCAAGCAACGACGAGTAATTACTCTGAGTCGTGGCGAACAACAACGTGTGACAATTGCTTCGGTTCTTATCCGGCAGCCCTCCTTACTCTTAATAGATCAACCATTCTTGGGTCAAGATGGAAGGCAACGCCTCTTATTCTCGCGAGTTCTTCTTTCCCTAAACGCAGAAGGGGTGACTCTAGTGATAAATACTCATGAAGAAGATTTTGTGAGTGAGAACTTGCACCGCCTTATCCTCCTTTCGAACGGCACAAAACTTGCAGATGGTGACCCAGCTGTGCTTTTAAGTAGAGGAGAAGTATTGAAAAAGACTAATCTTGTCGTTCCACAACGAATTGTGATACAAAAAGCTCTAATCTCAAAGGGATTTAATCCACAAGAAGAACTTCTTCAACTCTACACATACAGGTGAGCTCTTTGGCCTTCTCGGATATTATCCTGCTTGCCCAAGACAAACGATCTTTTTTCCATGGATTAGATCCTCGAACGAAACTCTGTCTCATGGTAATGGCAATCATCCTTTCACTTTTATTTGTACGCTTCTCCTTGCTACTAGGCGTGTTTCTCGGACTCATTTTCCTTGCTATGGGGGCTAGGATCCTTCAAGAATGGACAAGTATCATGAGGAGTGTTTTTTATTTTGTCATTTTCATTTTTTTCGCGAATACCGTTATCTACGGATATTCTTTATCACCTAAACCACTGAATATTTGGGATCCGCTAAGTTGGGGGGAAATCTTTTTATATGGGATAGAATATGGAACTCTCCTTGCTTTCAAATTGCTAATATTTACAGGTATAGTTATTTTCTTCATTTTGACAACGGATTTAGAGGATCTTGGAATTGCACTCCGTAAAATCGGTTTTCCTTACGAATTAATTTTTGGAATAGTAGCTAGCGCTCGCTTCATCCCTGTTTTGATCGACGATGCGGAGACCATCATCAAAGCGAATATGGTCAAAGGCGTGGAATTTCAACACTGCCGTTTTTTCACGAAAATCAAACGATATGCAGGGTTGCTTATTCCTTTGGTCATCGTAGCTCTAAAAAGATCTTACCGCTTGGCTGAGGCGATGGAAGCACGTGGCTTTGGGGCAGCACCAAAACGATCTTATTATTCAGAGGTCAAAATGGAGGCAATTGATTGGTTTGTCTTGATTTTGGTTCTTGTAACTCTGTTAATCAGTATTCTTTATTGGTTTTTCGACCTTTCAATCCTCTTTTAAGCTTTTTCAAGAAAACCCGAATGACTATCCTTTAAAGCCAACTCCAACTGCCGATTTTCCGGATTGTTCCTATAATCATTCTCTCATTCGTTTTAAGGCGCTTAATACGACCTTTCCTCGATCTGTGCAGGCATAGTACTTCCTCTCTGGCTTCCCAAACATTTTTTCCATTCTGGTTTGTCTAATCAGACCTTGCCTTTCCAACTCGGCCAGATGTTGATACACCGTGGGGATTTTGATTTTAATGTCAAATCGGTGAGTGAGTTCTTGCCAAATAAAATACCCATACTGTTCTTTGTCTGCTAAGAGTTCAAGGATTAGTTGTTTTGTTTCCCCCATCCTCGTCGAGAACGTTCTTTCAGTACTCGGGTGGAGAAATCCTCTTAGTTTCTTTGACCGTTCGGTGAACCTTCGCATGGCAGTTGGGTCCTTCAGACCCATTCCGGTAATCACACACACCACCACTTCGCCTGGATCTAGTTCTCCTCGTTCTACTAGCCATTTCGCACATGCAATAGTCGATGCAGCTGCTAATTCCGCGAAAATGCCTTCTGTTTCAGCAAGATGGTGAGCTGCTTTGAGCATTTGCTGATCTGAAACCGCTACTGCCGTCCCTCCTGACTCTTGTAACCTGTTGACGGCTAGGTAGCCCATCAAGGGGTTTTTAAAGCTTAGATCCTTAACAATCGTGTTGGTCTTCTCCACCGGGGTGACTTCCTTTGCTCCCTTCTGAATTGCCCGCACAATTGGCGCACAGCCCGCAGTTTGGACTCCAACCATGGTTGTGGATAGGTCTAATAGGAGCCCCAATAAATTTAACTCCTTTAAGCCCTTCCAAATCATGGAAAGATGCCCCCCATTCCCCATTGGCACAATGATTTGATCTGGAGCACTCCAGTTAAGTTGCTCACAGATCTCAAACCCCGTTGTCTTAACTCCTTCGAGAAATGTGGGGTCTGCCGGTGTGACTGGCAATGTATGCGACTTTACGCTTTCCTCCTTAACTTGAGTTTCATTAAACACCCTGGTTGACTTAATAGTCGCCCCAAATGCAATCATTTGGTAAAGCTTGCCCTGATCAATGGGTTCTGACAAATACACCGTACATGTCATCGCCGCTTTAGCTGCATAAGCGGCAAGGGAGGCCCCCAGATTTCCAGTAGTCCCACAGGTCAAGGCCCGGATGCCCAGCTCTTTGGCTTTGGAAACTTCAACCGCTGTCCCTCGATCAATAAACGAACCCGTTGGGTTTGTCGTTTCATTCTTAATGTATAGATTTGTTAGGCCGAGTTCACGGCCTAGGCGCTCACATTTGTGGAGGAAGGTCCCGCCCTCTCCCAGTGACACGATGTTTGCTCGACTTGCTAGAGGGAGGAGCTCCGCATATTTCCAGATGCCTAGACTCCGCTCCTGTAAGATCTTCGGGGTGAGGTGTTGCTGAATTGCCTCGTAATCATAGCTAATGTTCAAGATTCCCTTACATTTTGGACATAGCTGTAGGAACTCTTCTCCTTTGAAGATCTCTCCACAACGGGTGCATTTGTACATTATCTCTGCAGCCATTAGTAGTGGTTCCTGTTTCAATATATAGGGTTTATTCTATAGTTAGAGAATAGTTTATATATATTTAGCTATCACCCTCCTCTCCACACATTCTTCATTACTTACTGAATCATATAGAGGTGAAAATTCAAATGGTTAACTCAAAAGAAATTGCTGCATCCATTGTTTTTGCTGCCACTGTAGCCGCGACGACTTTAGTCATTCGCGTGCCAATTCCTGGCACCGGAGGGTATTTCAACTTAGGAGACACTATGGTTTTAACTGCCGCCCTCCTTTTTGGCTGGCGTGTGGGCGCGTTCGCGGGAGGTGTCGGTTCGGCTTTCGCTGACCTGATTGGGTTCCCGTTATTTGCGCCCCTCACCTTTGTAGTTAAAGGTATGGAAGGGTTCGTCGCAGGACGCCTCCGTAACTCTGAGACCCCGTGGCGCAATGTCCTAGCGGTCATTGTGGGTGCTGCCATTATGGTTGCCGGGTATTTTACTGGAGAAGCTTTAATGCCGTGGTATGGTGGGCTTGCCGGGGCTATTGAAGAATTACCCTTCAATTTAGGCCAAGCGGGCTCAGGAATTATTCTTTCGCTGATAATTGCGAAAGCAGTGAGAAAAGCTGCACCAGAACTGATTGAATAAGTTTTTCACCTTTAGGAGTCATTCGATCTGCATGGGTATCCTCCTGGGAAGATTTATTAGTCACTACTCGCTTCTTATAGACCTAATCATTTCCCTGTCAGGTTCACGGTAATTCAACCGTGATTACAACTGATGAAAGGTTTAAGCGACCCTTTAACAAATCATTCAAAGTATAATTAATGATAATGAGAAGAATAATTCATGCCACCGATTAATGAATCGATGTAGATCGATCGATGGCGTTCTATACGTTCATTTTCTAGATTACGACAGTTCTTTGATTGCTGCTCTGATACCCTTTTATTATACACTCATAAGTAGCTAAAAATTACCATACTATTTCTGGTATAGCACTTAAAAGACGTTGGAGCGGCTTATAGTAATAGTACCAT
Source organism: Candidatus Heimdallarchaeota archaeon (assembly GCA_046761065.1). Classification (GTDB taxonomy): domain Archaea; phylum Asgardarchaeota; class Wukongarchaeia; order Wukongarchaeales; family JBHIFL01; genus JBHIFL01. The sequence continues at coordinate 22,492 of JBHIFL010000030.1, read as the reverse complement.
TCCTAAAATTTTGGTTTTCGAATCAAGGCGATTATAACAAATAATGATCGAATTAAATACTTTAGGATTATTTTATACATTTTCCACCTGTACCAATATCTTTTATACAATTATACTTTTATACTAATAAACTCAATAAAATAAGCAGCCTAAATTGAATTCTGAAACTGCAACCTAAGTCCCTTAATGGAGATCATGTAAAGATGAGCACAGTGCGATTAGATGAGGAAGATGAGATATTATTGGAACGATTACGAGCGCGCTACATACTCTTGGGAAAGAAAATGACAAAAAAAGAACTGTTGGGGCAATTAATTAAACAAGCGGCCAAAAAATACGAGAAGGTACAAATCCCAGAAGATACAAGTGATTTAGAGACAGATCCCGCTTGGATTCTTTTACAAAAACCAAGGAAATGGGGAATTCGCGATACATCAACTACAGTTGATGATTATTTATACCAACGAAAAGGTGCGTAGGTTGGTCGTTCTTTTAGATACGGGATTTATTCTCGCAACTCGGAATGAAGATGATTTTAACCATCCGCAGGCCAGAGACCTAATGAAAGAATGTTTAACTGGGAAATTTGGGCAGATCTTTGTATCAAACTTTGTATTTGATGAGACAGCTACTTTAACACTGGTCAGAACTCGTGATAAACGTTTACTGGAGGATATATGGGAATTCATCCTTGATTCACCCCGAATAAAATTAATCCATATTTGCGAGACAGAATTCTTTGCTACATGGGAACTCTTCCTCAAATACTGTGATCGAGGACTTTCGTTCACAGATTGCTCAATTCTCGCTTTATCGAAATTGTTTGAAGGAAATATCTATGTCGCAACCTTTGACGATCATTTTAAAGGATTGATTCCATTACTTACTGAATTGTAAATAAAGGAAAAGCCGGAATGTGGTATCTCCCGGAAAAATGCCTGCCAAATTTAAAGCGACCGAAGGAAGCCCTTGAGAAAAACCCGGGAAGAGTTCCGCAGGGGAAAAGGAAACGTGTTCTTGGTACAAATTGTACGAATTAAAAGATGATTCTAAAGAAGGCCCTAGAAAGAAGGGAGCACGCATGAGATTAGAAGACCTCTTTCAGGTAAAAAAGCCAATTATCGGGATGCTCCACTTAAGACCGTTGCCTGGCTCACCCTCTTTTTCAGGGAGTTTCAAAAGTGTTCAGAAGACCGTTTTAACAGATGCGCAAACTTTGACCAAGGGTGGGGTCGATGGAATACTTGTGGAAAACTTCGGGGATGTCCCCTTTTTCCCAGATCATGTTCCTGCTCATACAATTGCATATATGACTCGTATATCTAACGAAGTGAAAAGAAGATTTGAGCTCCCACTAGGGATCAATGTCCTCCGAAATGATGCCATGGCGGCGATGGCGGTTGCCAGTGCAACAGACGCCGAGTTCATCCGGGTCAATATCCACACTGGGGCGATGGTTACGGATCAAGGCCTCATCCAAGGTAGGGCCCATGAAACCCTGAGATTGCGTACCCAACTTCAAAGCGAGGTTAAAATCTTTGCGGATGTCCTTGTAAAGCATGCAACTCCTCTGGGAGTTCAATCACTTACGCAAACCGCGAAAGATTCGTATTATCGAGGTATTGCAGATGCTTTGATCGTAAGTGGAACGGAAACAGGTGTTGCACCTGCTATTGAACGTGTGAAAACGGTCAAAGCGGCGGTCCCGGAGGTTCCAATCCTTGTAGGCAGCGGAGTGACCCCTTCCAATCTGGAAACTTATCTAGATTATACAGATGGGTTTATCATTGGTACATGGTTCAAGAAAGAGGGAGTGACGACGAATCCCGTCGATAGCAAAAGGGTTCAGCACATAGTGAGTAAAATGAAAGAATTCAGATAGTGGGGAACTCTTGAGTTTTTAACCTACTACAAGTAGAAAAAGCCGAGATTGCTTATTTTTACTCTTTTCTTTTAAGAGGCCTGATCCCAAGGAGCAGTCCAAGGGTTACAGCAACCATGAACTGTAGAATAAATTGACCTTCCTCGACCTCGGTTTCTCCTGTGCTTACTTTAAATAATTGGTCTCCTATTGCTTCCGCAAATTTGTCCGCAGCTCCGGGACCATTAGCAGTTATTATATTACCATCAATAACCACATTTTGGTCAACAAATGTCGCTCCTGCTTGTTCAAGTTTGTCTTTGGCTGTATGAAAGGCTGTGACTCGTTTCCCTTCAAGAATCCCAGCTTCAGCTAAGACCCCAGGCGCTAAGCAGATGGCTCCAATGATTTTTCCCTTTGCATAGGCATTCTGAGCGATGTTAATGGCATCCGAATTCCCCCAAAGATGATCTGGTGTCCCTGGTCCGCCTACAAAGACAATTGCCGCGTAATTATCAACATTGATTTCATCAAGAGAGATCTCCACGAGAATCTGTGTCCCGTCAGCCCCTTTAGCCATTCCCTTCTGGTCACTCGCAATCACCGAAGTTGCACCAGCTTGTTCCAAAATCTGTTTCGGCACTTCAAGTTCCTCGTCTTTAAACCCCTCGAATGCAATTATAAAAAGAACCTTCTGTTTGTCAACAGGGTGTCCAGATAATACTTGCATTGGCCCCGAGAAAGAAAGAATGCCAACTGAGATAATTACTCCTACAATAAACCATTGAAAAGGCTTACACTTCAGCACGGGAAATACCTCCCGTGTGTTCGTTATTTGGATATTATAGATCACTGTACAATAAATATTCTTTACTTTTGACTTTTTTTCTTTTTTCATTAGCTTTTCTACTCTAAAAAGCAGATAAGCTTATAGCCACTTCACAAGATCATCACGCTTGATTCTAGGCAGGTCTTTCTTGATCCCAGCTAGATATTTGGCGATGTCTTTGAGTTTCTCAATGTTATAGGTGCCCATCATCATGATGGTTTCCATTACGGGAGAGCCACCCCCATGCACGCCTGCTACCTGCATCACCCCACTCAGCTCGGAGGCGAGAATGTTTTCAACAAACCGAAATGCTCTATGCACATATTCCGCCGAGAGCTTGGGATTCCGCATGATGTACTTATTAAGCAAATCCCCTAGTTCTTCGTGATAGAAGTCAGCCTCAAGCGGCAGCGTAACGGCCAGACCCCCAGCAAGGTCTGCGAGCAGCTCGTATTCGTGGTAGATATTCTCACCAGCTAATCGTCTTCCAGCATTGGCATACACTGGGTCAGGGATGTACGTGCCAGAGGGCGATTGGATAGCGTATTGGGCGCTAGCGATGCCGGCAGCGTAGACGAGTTCGGATAGCCCAATAAAATGGGATAATTTGTCCCGAACATGAGTGGCTTTTTCAATATTGTTGCATTCGGCGATTAAAGCGGCAGCACCACCCAAAACGTCGCTCATGGCTGGTTTACATCCCGTATAGCTATGGCGATGATACAAGGCAAACAATAAGGCAAGGGGCCCCCCAAGCTTCCATTCTCCGTTCATAAACACTCGTTCCCGGGGGACAAAAACATCATCAAAAATCGTAAACGATTCGGCATCACCGAACTGGGCGATTGGCGCGTCCAGTTTGGACCGTTTGTGTTGGTAAGCTGGGCGAACTACGAGTTTCACGCCCTCAGTATCGGCAGGAATGGCGAACGCCACAGCCCAGTCCCCTTCTTCTGGGGTGAGGGTGCGAGTCGGCACCACGATAATTTCGTCGGCATACGGCGCGATCGTGTTATGAGCCTTTGCGCCTCGTACCACGATCCCATCTTTTCGTTGTTCCACCACGCGTAAATAGAGGTCGGGGTCCTCCTGTTGATGCGGACGTTTGATTCGGTCGCCTTTCACATCTGTTTGGGCGCAATTTGCCACGAGATCATCATCTTGGAAGTATTTGAGATAGGTCATGAAACGGTCATAGTAGTCCGTTTCATGGCGCAAATCCAACATTTTTGTAATAACCGAAAGGGCGTTCATGGCATCGATACCCATACACCGTTGAATGCACCCACCAGTGCGGTGACACAACAGGCGTGTCATCTCTTGTTTTTTTAATAAATCATCCTTACTCCGGTGGATATGACAGAAGCGATTAATTCGTTCTCCCGTAAGATGAGAGGTGGCGGTGCAAATGTCTTCAAAGTCCGGGTTGTGCACCATATCAAAGGTTACGCTCACTACATTAATACCTGGAAGCAAACGCGGATCTAGGCGGCTTACTTTTTCCCCACCTACATACACGTTGTTCTTCATCTTCTTTAATCGCTTGATATAGTCTTCGCGTGATTTTATAGTCATATTTTTTGCCTCCACTTCATGGACCTAAATTTTATTACAATCAGATGAAACCAATCTGACATTGACTAAAGTGTTGGTTAAATAGCTTTCTAGTATGAATAAGAATGATAATATCAAATCAATTTGTGAATTTGAAAGCATCAATTTTGCTCTTCGCTTCTAACGCTTTCTAAAACCCTATCATATAATGAATTATCAAATAATAATCTCACAACTCTATTCGTTTGGGATCTTAATGCAACCAGAAGAAAAATACCTCATTATTGGATTTAATTCAAGGCCGATTGCAATTTCAGCTCAGAACGCAGGGTATCGGGTCGCAGTTATCGATTTTTTTGGTGACCTAGATTTAAAACTAGCAGTAGAGGATGTGTTTTCGGTCCTATGGCAGCGCCCAGGGCAGCCGCTAATGAGGCGACTTGGTCGACCTGCACAGGAGTATTTAATGACCCTTGCACAGATCATGTTAGAAGAACAAGAGGTCGATGGGATCATTCAAGGAAGCGGATTAGACGATTATTTTGAAGGTTGGGCTAAAATCTCAAAGAAATGCCCCCTTGTCGGGAATTCACCTGAACGACTACCACAGCTACGGGATCGACGTGTTCTCTACCGTTTAGCACAGAAATGCAACCTTAGTGCCCCCCAGATGGAACAGGCAAGGAGCCCTGAGGAAGCCTGCGAGATTGCCCAAGGGATAGGGTTGCCGGTTGTGCTACGACCAGCAGGAGGCAGTGCTGGCATTGACACCTACAAATGCGAAAATACAGAGAGTGTAAAAGCAATTGCAACGCATATACTAAAAACGAGGAATTGTTTGTTCATTCTAGACTTCATCGACGGTATCCCCGCGAGTGTGAGCCTCGTCGGAAATGGACAGGAGTGCCGAGTCGTGACCTTCAATGAACAATTGGTTGGGCTCAAGGCATTCGGAGCTCCGAGTGAATTCATGTACACAGGAAATATCACGCCTTTTGCACGCCAATTGGAGCCAGAACTCGTGACATCATTAGAGTCGTTAGGAAGCAAGCTGGAACTAGTGGGTAGCAATGGGTTCGATTTTGTCATTTGTAAGGATGAGCTCTTCCTAATGGAATTGAACCCACGCCTCCAAGGAACCCTCGAAATCATTGAAAAGGCATATGACATCAACCTAGTAGAGTTACATCTGAAGGCTTGCCAAGGCGACTTACCAGATTCGCTACCAACCCCCAACAGGGTTGCCGGGAAAGCAGTGATCTACGCAAAAAAGACCGGACCGATGAGCTCAATTCCACACCAAATAAAAAACAGTCAAGTGGTTGACCGATCACTTCCAGGTGTCATCCTAAATAGAGGTGATCCGGTTTGTACCCTGCTTACCAGCGGAAGATCACGGGAAAAAGTATTCTCAAATTTGTTAGATGATTCTCAACACCTTGTAGAGGTTCGTGAGATTGGATCAAAATAAACCAAATGGAATTCCGCGGACTAACCGACAGGAACTTGACCCGCCTTTCTTGTTAGCACTCTTAACACTCTGTCTCGGGATCAGTGATTGGATAGGGCTCCAACTTATTAACTCAATGGCTTTTTCCTTATTAATTACCCCTCAACTCCAAGGGATTACAATAGGGTTGGGAGTTGGTCTTTCCATTGCATTTTTTCGGAAGAGAATAACCCGTGGCAGCCTCTTACTTTTATCAAAAGCCAATTACCGAATTCTCTTACTCTTCTTTCTTGCCACTCTAATCCTGAGTACGGTACGTAGGTTCCCTCCAGCAACTTTTCTCCTCATCCTTGGAATAGGGCTAGGTGTTATCACCGGGATCCTTATATTATCTGTTTTAATATGGTTTTACCTGCACGAATCTACTTCTTCGAACTACTAACATAAGATAAGATAAAGAGGACAATCGCAATAATGCTGGTAATTTTTCGCCAATGAGGAGGGGACATAGAATTTTACACTTGGGGAAGGTGACTCCTTCTGCCTATGAGGAGAGGAACAGATTGCGGAACGATTTTTGGTGTGGTCATGCCTGCGTTTTCACCGCTTCATCTATACTTACCCCAATCTTTAGTTTCAGAGTTCCGCCCTTTTCAGCAGAAGTGCATTGCTTACCACGAGAATAGAACTTGCCGCCATGATCAGAGCTGCCCATTCCGGACGTAACTGTATTCCAAAAGGCAGTAGGGCTCCGGCGGCGAGGGGAATCGCGGCGGCATTGTAGCCGGTCGCCCACACCAAGTTTTCTTGCATCTTGCGCATGGTTTTCTTGCTGAGAGCGATGAGCTTAGCCACGTCCCGAGGGTCATTTTTAACCAAGACGATATCGGCTGATTCGATGGCCACATCAGTACCCGCCCCAATGGCAACCCCCACGTCGGCTTGAACCAAGGCAGGGGCATCGTTGATGCCATCGCCCACCATGGCGACCCGTTTGCCTTGCCCTTGCAATTCTTTGATCTTCTGGGCTTTGTCCTCGGGTAACACCTCGGCGAAGAAGGTGTGTAAGCCTAACTCCTTGGCCACGAACTCTGCGGTTTGGCGATTATCACCCGTCAGCATGGCGGCTTCGACCCCAACGGCTCGGAGAGATCGGACTGCTTCACGGGACTCGTCTCGGATTAAATCGGCCAGCGCAATTAAGCCCTGCAACTCCTGTTTGGTGGCAATATACACCACGGTTTTGCCTTGAGACGAAAGCCGCGCAACCTCTTCTTCATGCGCCTCAGGACTGATTCCTAATTGCCGTATTAGGTTCGCATTGCCAATGTAGGTCTCTTCCCCGTCTACGAAGGCTGTAGCCCCTTTTCCAGGGATGGCCTCAAATTGCTTTGCCTTTTTGGTATGAACTCCAGCTTCTTGGGCTTTTTTGACAATACCCTTAGCGATGACGTGTTCGGAGTTAGTTTCAATGGCCGCAGCGGTGCTTAACAGCTCGGATTCCGTCCAGTCTCCTACTTCCACGATATCCGTTACGCCAAATTCGCCTTTAGTCAAGGTGCCGGTTTTGTCAAACACGACAATGTCTAGTTCTTTCGAGCGTTCTAATGCTTCGGCGTTTTTCACCAGCATGCCCTTCTGAGCCGCCATGGTGGTGGAGATGGAGGTGACGGTGGGGATGGCTAATCCCAATGCATGGGGACAGGCAATCACAATTACTGTGATAGTGAGGGTAAGGGCGAAAAGGCCTTCCGTTCCGATGATGCCCCACCAGAACGCAAAGGTGGCTCCACCAACTAAAATCGCCACCAGGGTCAGGTAGTGTGCAGCCCGATCCGCCAGTTTCTGAGTGCGGGGCTTTGAGGTTTGAGCCTCCTGGACGAGCTTAATGATTTGCGCTAAGGTGGTTTCTTCACCGGTTTTTGTTACTTGAACTCGTATGGCACCTTCACCATTAATTGTGCCCCCAATGACTTCGCTTCCTCTGGTTTTATTTACGGGTTTCGACTCCCCAGTAATCATCGCCTCATTGACGTTTGTTTCGCCCTCTATGACGACTCCATCGATGGGTACTTTTTCCCCTGGTCGGACCAAAAGAATGTGGTTGACTTGAAGCTCAGAAGTCGGTACTTCCACCACTTCCCCATTCTCTATCAGATTAGCTGTGGGAGGAATCAATTTCACCAGTTCTTTTAACGCTCCAGACGCACCTCGGACGGCTTTCATCTCCATCCAATGCCCGAAGAGGAGAAAGACAACTAGAGTACTAATCTCCCAGTAAAAGTCGACGGCTTCGAAGAAAAAGGTCGCGCCAACGCTATATAAATACCCGGAGATAACGGCGATGCTGATCAGAACGTTCATGTCCAAGACCCGGAGTCTTAAGGATTTGTTCGCCCCTCGATAGAACACGATCCCACCATACCCGGCGATAAGGGTCGCCAGAAAAAAGAGCAGATACCTAGCTCCCGGAAAGGCGGGAAGACTGAACCCAACCCATTTTTGGATCGTGGGAGATAGCAGTAAAACAGGAATGGTGACCAGTAAGGTGACGAAAAAGCGTTGCTTCATCTCCGCCTCCATCATAGCATGGTGATCATGCAAGGCTGGATGTTTCATTTTCATAGCTTCATGTTCCCGATGCGCTTGTTCATGAGCTGGTCGTCCCAGTTCACACCGAACCGCACACTGTTTTAACTTGGCTATAATATCTTCCGCAGTAACCTTGCCTGTAGTAACGGTAACCATTAATAAATTGTTTACCGGATCAAACGCAGAATCTGTGACATGTTCAATCGTGTTTACCATATCTTCTACCTTACAAGAGCACTCTGGAGACAAATAATCCCGAATCTCCAATTTTATCGTTTCAAGAGGATCCTGCATAAACAACCCTTCAAGTGATTTTTGGAATATAAGCAATGATGAACTTTGAATTAATCAATAATACTTTTTTAAAAAAGACAAAAAAAGGAGAGAAGAACTTTAGTCGCCCAGGGCTAAGACCCCGGCAAGAAGTGCGAGTACCCCTCCCAGCCAGGTGCCGAGGAGGATGGTAAGGACACCAAGGACCAGCACAATTGTCCCTCCACTCTTACTTTCCCCTTTTCGGATCCGGGTAGCGCCATAAATCACGACGACTCCAAAGATGATGGTCACAAGCGTGAACGCACCGAACAACCAAGAATAAAGGCTGCCCATCCCGGACCACCAGATGCCTTGGATGAATTCTTCTCCCATTTCTTCCACCATATGGTCATACATCCAGCCACTGCCCATTGTGGGGCCAAACATTCCCCCGCCCATCATCCCCATGCCCCCCATCATCCCAAAGCCAAAGCCCCAGAGTAATGATTGGAGTGCAATAAGGATGCCGCTAAGCAGGGATAAGATATATGCACCCTCGTTGTAATTTTCTTTAATTTCCGTTTTCATCTATCTCAATCCTCCGTAGGATTTACACAAATTCAAATACCATTTACGTTTTTCCATTTTCTCATAGATATATTATTTATCGATATATCATAATTTGATCTATCTTAAAAAAAGTATTGGTTTTACTTATCAAATTGTAGGCTAAAGGTATAATCCATATTACGGAGTTTTATTACAAATAGAGACATAGCTGGTCATGCGTGCCTTACTTGAAGGAAATACGGGTTGGTCTTCTTCCAAAATAACTTTTCTCTGATCTAGGGGATTGATATCATGCTGGATATGCTCCAATTCATCCTAATTGTTCTACAATCGCTTAGGAGGGTACAACAGCGCTATCAAAAGTTCGATGTGAACACATGTATCCCCATCCCCCTATGAGTTTCGCAAGACTTCACTCCCCTAAAATTCCTCGTTCGACTAGATAAGCCTTGGCACAATGTTCACAACAAAAAACCATCTTTTGGCCTGTGACGGTCTCGATATGACTTCCTTCAAAGATTTTGGATCCACAATTTGCACACGTGTCTAAATTTGGCTCAATTGCAGTGGATACCAGCTTAGAGAATCGCTTGAACAGATGTTCACACAAAGTCTGTCCTTCTGTGGTGAGTTCATAAACTTTCTTCTCTTTTTTCCCAATCTTCTTCACCGAGACGGTCACTAAACCTTTCTCCTGAAGTTGCTGCAAGAAGGGGTACACCAAGCTCGGACTGATCTCTTTCCCAATTCGTTTCCGGAATTCACTCAAGATGTCATAGCCGTGCCTTGGCTGCTCGTAAAGCAGTAAGAGGACCTGAAACCGCGAAAAGTCGGAAAGAAATTCCGTTTCATCAATTATACTCATACTAATCACCCCAATAGAGTAAGCTAATCTGTGGGACTGGCTTTTCCGGGTATATCACCCCACTCCTCCTCCCATCTTCTTTGAATGGAGGCATGCTTCCAGAAAAGCACCAGACCCAGTACCATTAAAAGGCTGAAATAAGCCATCCCATGTATGATATGATCCCATGGGCGTATAACCGTTTGGAATCCGGCTTCCACGATCAACCGCATCGGGTAAAACCCAGGCATCACAGTCATAAATCTGGCGGTATAGAGATCCGAGAAGACCGGACTTTCCAAAAAGCCCACGTCTACCACCACGGTGATGAGCATGGCATACGTTGCCGTAAGCTTATTCTTGAACACCAGACCAAAGAGGATGCCAAGAGCCCCAAAAATCAAGCCTCCGAGGAGAAGTCCCACAACAACAGAAAGGGAATCTGTGGGGATATAGAATAGAAGACTAAAGGTGAAAGTATAGGCTAAGAGTGGGAGGACAATGCTGAAGAGGAGTAGAAGTTTTGCCCTCATCACTTCGAACGGTCGATAGCCCACAGTAACCAATCGTTTGTCAAGCGTGTGGGAGTCTAGGACTAAAGAGAATCCAACAAATGATGCGACAAACGCAATCCCCGTAAATGTCATCTGCAGAGTGCTGAGTCCCCGCGCTGAAGCCAAGATGACCTGTCCATCAAGTAAGTATGGGAGTGGCGGCGCATCCGCGTCCACGACGATGTACCCGACCAGTGGCAGGATGCTGACAAAAAACAACGAAAATAGCAGGATGGTTCTCTGCCGCAAGAAATCCCTTGCAAGCATCCGTAAGAGAAGAATTGTTCTCGTCCGAGCTCCTCTTGTTGTGTGAATCCTGCGTTCTCCCGGCAACATTTCTACGCATACCTCCTAAGAGTGCCTTTTCGTGCAATCTTGTTCCTTTTACAAAAAATCCAAAGCGCCGCTATCCCCAAAACTAGGGTGTATAGCAACGATCCAGCTGTTGGGAAAACCAGATTTGAGACCGGAGGCGTGAAAGTGGCCTCCAACATTATCTGCACGGGAGAATAACCTGGAAACATCTTGCTGAAAAGTGTTCTATAAGACCCTGAACTCATGGGGTTGGTGATTAGCATCGTATCAATGAACGAGATCAACAACACCAGTAATGACCCCTCAAACTCTCTCGGAACCAATGACCCCACCAAGATTCCCAAGAAAACATAGACAAAGCCCACTAGTAATACAGCCCCATAAGCAATCAGGTGATTTTTTGGGCTTACAAAGAGCACCGTTAATGAATACACGAGGGAGGAGCCCGCTAAAAGAACCACACCACAGATCAGAGCCTTGGCTCCTACGATATGAATTGCTCTATATCCTGAAAGGAAAAGTCGACGATCCCTCTTTGCGGAGCTTATCGTGATATAGAACCCTGCCATCGCAGTCATTATGGCAATGCCCGTCAAGGTAGCAGTAACTACGTGAACCTCCAGCATACTGATTGAAATCACTTCCCCACTGTCGAGTGCCACGAGCATCAGGACGTCCTTAGTAGCTACAAAAGCAATGACGAGAGTGAAGATCGGGAGCAGGAGCATGGTGAAGATCGCAAAGCGATTTCGAAAAAATTCTTTCATCATGAGGCGACAGATCACTCTGAACCGCTGAAGAGGGCTTGCATCTGCGATCATTGTACTTGTAAGTAGATATGTCATTCTGATTCCCTCTCCTCCGATACAGCTGAACCCGTCGCAATCCTTCGCCTTCTAAGTTGCAAACAAGAAGAACAGGTACAATCTGGGTCACACGGCATAGAGAACCCATTTCGCAAGGTTACGGTCTTATCCAATCGACTTCGGTCTTCGATCAGATGACTCACGATCAATACGGTTTTTCCACGCTGGCGAAGTTTCCCTTGAAGTTCCCAAAACCTCTGAAAGGTATCATAATCAAATCCTTGGTAGGGTTCATCTAGGAGAAGGATGTCTGGGTCATGCAAGATCGAAATGGCAAAGTTCACCTTTTGCTTCGTCCCTTCACTCAGATTGCGAACCAGTTCATTTTCATATTTTTCGAAATTTAGAAGTTTCATGAGCTCCTTGGTCCTTTCACTGAGGAACTGCTTTGAAAGCCCCATCCCTGCTCCGAACAGTTCTAGATTCTCTGTAACAGTGAGGTAATCAAATAGTAAGATCTCCTGAGGGCAGTATCCCAGTGTTCCGTAAAGTTGGATCTTGCCCCGGTCTTCTTTCAGAATTCCTACAAGTATCTTCAAGAGCGTGCTCTTCCCTGAACCGTTCTCTCCTAAAATTCCCACAATTTCGCCAGTTTTCGCCTTAAATGTGACATCCTTCAGAACTTTCTGATTCTTCGTGTACGCGAATTCAACATGTTCAGCTTCGATAATGACATTCGATTCCATTCTTAACCTACCTCACATAAAGTTGGCTTAGTCAGCAGCGTTGCTCGCTGCGGAGGCGAGAAAAAGCTGTTCAATACATTCATAATATTATATCTTTAATAGATATATCTGAACCATATATAAGAGTTTCAATGATGACCAATAAATAATAATGCCTCTATAGCTCTTTATTTTTCTAGAAAAACTTGTTGAACCTAAAAAATTTATGTCTCTGATTATTTTTTGTTTGTCTTTAAAAATTGGCTCAAAATTTATTATATAAGGTAAAAAACAAATCACTACAGAAAGCATAGACAATATTCATATCTGATACGTTTACATCGATTTAAGTTATATCCAAAAAATTTATATCGATTTATGAGAGGTTAATCCGGAGGTGTTTAAATGAAAAAAGAGATCCAACCTGCAGGGATTCTCCTACTGCTTGTGGGTATTCTGGCCGTAGGTTTTTACTTTAATGGATCAGTAGCTGCCCAGACAAGCCCAGATGTGACAGCATACAAAGTAACAGGACCCATAACGGTAGACGGAATGACTACCGAGTCGTTTTGGGCAGAGGTTCCGACTCAGACCTTCACTCTCTCAAAGACTCCAGGTACCAAAGATAACTACGTGAGTTCTGTGGAAGTACAGGTAGCGCATGACGGAACAGACATTTTCTGGAAGTTTCACTGGTCAGACAGCACAAAGAGTAACGACAAGACGGTAGGAAAGGAAGACAGAGTAGCACTTATGATTTCGATGGAAACTACGCCCAGTTCAGCCATCCCCTGCATGGCGGCTAACAGCGCGATGCTCGCCGGAATCGCGGATGAGTGGCATTGGAAGGCAGCTAGAACCGATTCGGGAGGAGCAAACTTTACCTACGTGAGTCGGAGAGGAATCACATTCAACTTGGCAAGTACCGAGCAATACGGTGTACCGCCAAATTCTGCAGTCTACTCTGATACAAGCTACTATAAAGAGGATTGGGCAGGAAATTTTAACCTTACCCAGCTCGGTGGGCAGGTCGGCGACGTGGTGTACTACACCAGTGAAGGACTAGCGATTGCGAGTACACCGGGTGCCACAAAACTAACAGTAGCCTCCCATCCCCACTCCCTAGCAGACAATGAATTCATCAACACCACCGCAAGATACCATGAAGGCGACAGCGAATACAACATCATGGGATTTCTACCAACCTTCGGCGATCGAAACGTTATTACTGCTAAGGGATATCACGATGGGTCAACTTGGACAGTTGAGACGCAGAGAACACTGGCAGCACCCGACCCCAACTACGACGTTGACTTCCCTACGGACACAGAGATAAGCTTTGCTATAGCTGTCTTTGAAGGAGGAAACGAAGATGACCACGGATTCAAGGCCATAACATCGAGTTGGAAGACGCTCACGGTCGTAAGCCAAAGTGTAAGTGTTACTACCGTGCCAGAACTATCGAGCATAGGGTTAATCGCGATTATCGTAGCTTCCATAGGAATTGTATCCAGCATAGCAGCAAGAACGAAGAAGAGCAAGTAAATAGCTCTTTTTTCTCCCTTTTTTTTGAAATAAGTTATATTCTCTAACCTCTTGGTGCCAAGTCAAGTCTCTGACATCAATCCTCTTCTCCCCACTTGAGCGTCCCTAGAAGAAGAGGAACTAACTGGAAAACCGCTCCTAACTGTGTCCTGGGTTTAATCTGCAATCACTAAGAATAGGAAAAAATATCAAGTCTCGATCCCTGTTTATTATGCAAAAGTGTTGATTGATATGCCCAAGATTGAGGACTTGTTCAATGAAGATGCCAGAGACCTGTACTTTGGAATCTATCTGCTATTCGCTGTTATCGAGTTCTCTCTGAGCCGTGTGATCTACCGGATTGTACCGCAACTCCCAGTTGGATATCCCTCAAAGATCTACAATTTTCTCATCGGGATTGGCGAACTGGCCACATATATGCTCTTTGCGGTCCAGTTCATTGTTCTTGCTGCCATTGCCTACGTGTTCCTAAGGCTGGAAGACCGCAGAATCTTGCGATTTGTTGCTTTCCTCCTTCTCCTCTTGATAGCGAATGGAATCCTGATGTATTTCAGCACTACCGTGCTTTTAAAACCTAGTCTCATAATAACTTTGGTTGTTGATCTCGCTGCCGTGGTAATAATTGCGGTGATCCTCCTGCACACAATCATTGGGGAGCTAAGGCCAATTAGAACACGACGCCAAAGAAGTAGTATCTTCCGCAGCCTGATGCTCTTCTTGATACTGATTATCTATCTGATGATGTTTTACTACCGTATCCTGCAACGAATCGCCTCAAAGTACATCATAGGCAACCTGTTGCGCGAAGAATTCTACGGAATAGGACAATACCTCCTCTTAGTCGCGGCCTTTGTTGTGTTCATTTTTGCTGTGAAAAGTCGCACCCCGGAGCGTATTCCGAGAAGCAAGCAAGAACTGGTAGGATTCCTTGGAACATGGATCGTGACTGCCATGCTAATAGGACTCGTCTTATCACCCTTGAAGATTGTTGGAGAGGAAGAGACTCTCACTTTTGCGGACATCTTCACACTCCTAATTGCTTATGTCATGGGCTTCTCATTCCCGGCGAACGCAACCCTTCTATCCGCATATTTCCTCGCCTTTGGCCTTTACTTGACCGGTTGCATTCTCTTGCATGGAAAGGTCGACGCCAGTCCGGACGATTTCTACTCTCAACAATTCAGGGGACTACTACTAATCTTCTTCGGCGGAGTTATGTTCGTGCAGACATTCTTCATCCGGTACCATATAATGGCAGTGGTCGGAGTTCTGTTCCTCACCACAAGGTTGAAGTCTAACACATCCCCCAATCAGAAGACAAGTCCAGAAACAAAGTCACGACCAGAGCCAGCTATCCAATCTGCATAGTGATATACCATTCAAAGAATTTTGAGAACCGCGTTTCCAGACCTTCAAATTACTATCCTAGAAAACATCGAATCGATTCAATGTTCCTGTGAGGAATGTTCCTGTAATGAAGTGAGAACAACTAACCATACTCAAACTTGGAATCTGAAAAACCAAAACAGATCGAGGTGTTGAGTTCTGGGAATTCACCACTTACTAAAAGACCTAGATTTAGATTTTAGACCAGCAAGGAGTCATGAAACAAGTTAAATCATTATGAAACGTGTTCTTACCGCTAAAGGAAAAGAGTTCGTTATTCCTACCGAAAATTCACTGATACAACCTGGTTACTCAAAGAAAGAAATCATATTCTCGTTATTGAGATAACGGGGAATGGAAAAACGGTTTTCCTCCTGAATTTAGACCTATAAATGTATAAGGCGGAGTCTTCGGTTATACACAGGGACGACGGAGGACTAGAACGCCTGTTGATTGCTTTACTATTCGAATACAACAAAGACTTTTACATTTAAATTACACAAGGTTGTAAGTTCAGGGCTACCAATTGGAGGATTCCCAACCGACAAATTATTCTGACCCACTTAAGCCGAAATACTTAGTACATGAAATGTTAGACATCGAAGGATTCCAAACGGAACTTTTTGATTGTTATTGTGCCTATAAGGAGGCTACTGTGAAATTTTGAAGTCCCTTCTATCAACAATTGATCGTTCAAGTCCAACAATTACCTACCTCACAAAGCATTAAACGGTGCCAAGCGCCGACGAATTGCACGACATTGTACAACTGCAGACGCATTAATTAACACTAGAACATGCGAAAACATGTGGTAAATTAGAGTTAAACATCAGAAAATTAAGGAAATTCGGGTTTAAGTTGGTATGTAGCGTTTTGTTGTGTTCTGTTTTTTTAACTGATTTGTCTCATTACCAAATTAATTCACCCCTCCCCTCATTCCAGGTATATCTCATTTATCATATATTTAGATTGGCGCATGTCCATCAAGTAAGGAAGTTTTCGGACAAGTTTCATAGCCAAGAGCCTCTTTAGAGCGTATCGTACTGTTCGGCTGGCATAGGTCACACGGTTCAAGACTTCTTTGGTTGTTAATCCCTTTTCCTCAGCAGCAAGGATTAGATAGATTTTTCTCGCCGATGGTGGCAGTCTGTTCATTACTTCCTCAAATTCTATAGAACGACCCATAACTCCAATACCTCGAAAAATTACTGGGATTTATCACTCCTTGAGGTGAAGCGGTCAAGATGTGGGAAAAAGCCCGGAGTTCTCTGTTTGTATACCCGGTATTTCGATCCAAAGGCGGCTTCCAATTCGCGCTCTTCCTGGTGAGCTAGCCGATAGTACATTAAAGCGAGGAAAGGCCACATTGCTAATGTAATCAAGGTGGGCCATTGGACCAGAAATCCGACCGTGACGAGCAGAAGCCCAAGATATTGAGGGTGGCGGATATACGCATAAACCCCCATAGTGACAAGTTCCCCATTGGAAATGTGAATTCGTCGCCAACCCCGTTCCATCAAGCCAACCCCGATTAATATTAGCAGAGAACTTATCACCATTACTAACAACCACATTGCTTCTATTTTGAACCCAAAATGTGTCATAGCAGTGGCTAAGAGATGGCCTTCTAAGTGCCCAAACGATAGTTGTGCCCCGAAGAAGGAGGATAACAGAAAGATCGTAAGGGGAAATCCAAACATCTCTGTAAACAAGGCGATGATAAATGCGGTATACAAGCCCGCCGAGCTCCAATCGCGGCGCTTCAAGGGAGTAAAAAAGCTTAGAATAAAGAATGAAAAAAGCCCGATACTGATTATTACTGCGAACCAATTTCCATAGGCATAGTCTTCCATCGTCATATCCCTACTCTGCCATCCAGTCGCTCAACATTCACTGGTGAGAGTCTCGCATCGTTAGGAGGTGCAGTAACGGGCATAGGAGAAATAGCCCCAGTACCAAGTAACTAGCTTGACGATAAATTACTAAAAGGGCTAAAACGGCAAGCATTGTTAGGCCGCATATAAGTATCCAAAATTTATGGCGGTTCGAACCATGTTCAGAGCTTCTCGGATGATGTGAAGGTATCGTATGAGATTCCATTTCATGTTCCCCATAGTAGTTTTCTTTCGATGATCTTAACAAGTATCACAACTATCTTTTAATAATATATCTTTTTGGGATATATTGTTAACGAACTCTTGAAAAACTAAACTAAATACTGCCGAAGGGCGGTGTTGCATTTTTGGTTGGTTGGTCCTCTCTCTCAAGTCTTTATGCCCGTCGCGTAGATATTGTCGTCTTCCCATTCAATTGTGATCTCAGGAATCGGTTTGGGGGGAGGTCCGCCAAGGACACTCCCATCGAGAGGAGAGAATCCACCTGCATGACAAGCGCAATAGATTGCACCAGGAAGATCGTCTGTCCAGCCGGGCCATTGGAACCCAGTGCCTATACGGAGTCGTTCAATCTCCTCCCGTGTCTTGTAATAGGCAACGCACGCATAATGGGTACAGCGGACAATAAATGCAATGTAGCCATCAAGACCAATCGTGGGATCCCCCAGATTTATGAGTTGGGCGGGTTCGCCCACGTAGGCTTTGGTAGCGTGGTAAATGAAAAACGTGGCTCGTTTTTCCTCGGGAAGGGGGGAAATCGCATGCCGTCCTATCTTGAACTCCTGAGGGGTGCGAGGCTCCGCCAGTAAGGAGAAGCCAAAGGGTGTAAGAGCTAATGCTCCAATGCCTGCTTTAAGCAACATTCTCCTCGTAATCGCATAGCGTTTTTCCCTAAGGAAATTAGATGTTGGAGGTTGCTCATTCTCTCTCGACCGGATCTTTTTCATCTACGTTCTCCTCCAATATTGATTTTGCAATATGCCTGTATAAGATATATCTCATATAGAGAGATCTGAGGATATATAAATGTTTTTTAGATGATATATCCTTGAGAGACAGTATATAAAGAATCGGGGTAGATGTACGAAAAATGAATTATTTTGTTTTAATAGTAGATTACTTGAAAACCATAATTGAGATTGCCCCGAATGTTGAACTGTGGTTTTTATTAGACTAATAAGCAAAGCCATATATCGAAATCAAAATGTTTTTATATAATTCATAGACGTATCTTTATACGATATATCTTAGGTGAATCGTATGAAAAAACCATATGCTTTGGTCATAGCCCTCACAATCGTCCTCGGGGCAGGATTATTCATTAGTGGAGTAATGACAACGATCTATTAGCCATCTATGCTTGGGAGTTACATGACGTCTGAAGACAGTCGTGTCATGATGAGCAATGAGGAGGACTGCCAAGAAGACTCGGAAAATTAGATCATAACATGAGAGAAGCAAAAATATGAAAGTAAATGCGAAACACGCGGCAATAGATCCAGTTTGTAAAATGACTGTCGCTGAGAAGACTGCGAAGTTCACGTCGGAATATCAAGGGACAACATACTTCTTTTGTAAACCTGGATGTAAGAAAGCGTTTGACAAAGACCTTGACAAGTTTCTAAAATAACACAACCACCGAATCGAACCAACTGACAGGGTTCACTCAATTTCTCTCTTTTTTTTATCTAGGCCTGCCTTAAGTTGAAGGATAGACCACTGATCACGCAAATCCGATCAAAATTGCAAAGCATACGCATATGACTTACGTTAATTCAATGAGGTGATAAAAGTGAATAAACTAACTGTAGAAACTTTTTTTAGGGGACTTTTCCCGATTTCAGATTCTTTGTTGCTCTATGAACGCCCAAGACATGGGTATGGTATTTTGAACGAATTTAAGAAACGACTGGGGAAAGATGTAAGCCCAAGTCTTGTTTATCCCTTTTTACAGAAGCTTCAAGATCGTGGACTCGTTAAGTTTGACATAAAGAGGGTAGGAAAAAAGGAAAAGAAAGAATACACGCTCACAGAAGAGGGGAACACCCTCTGTGAGAAGTTATTTCGAAGGTTTGCCGCGCTTGTTTCAGCAGCCATTAAACCATGGCTTACCATTTGCACCAATTGTGGGTGCAATCTGTTCAATGGAGGAACACCAAAATCATTGGAAGCCAGAAGATGACTTTCTGTTGCAGCTCCTGCGCAAACGCTTACAAATTGGAAAAAGGATTCCGGATGGCCTGACAAAGGAAGCATATCAAAAAGCTGCATTTGAAAATTCTTACATTCAAATAATACCTAAACCAGCAAACACTGGATAAATGAAGACAAGGTATTGCATGAGCCCACATATCACTATCGTTCTTATTTGGGCTGTTCCATAATTGGAAACCAGTTCTTTTGTAGTACCAAAGTGATGTATGAAGTGGGTGAGGATGTAAAGACGGGTAAGTCATGTGATAGGAGGTAGCACAACCATGAAGGTAAAGGTTAAAGCAATAGTGTTTGTGGTATGCCTTTTCAGCATAGGAATTGTATTCTATACCAGGTACAGCCTCCGTCCTCAGCAATTCGATCAGCTACAGGGTGAAACAGCAGTTTACATAGCTCCTTATATTAATAACACCCATCCTTGCGACCAGCACGCAGCTAGTTGTACGGGAGAGTTGTCTAACATCGTAGTTAGATATGTCATAGACAGTGGCGACAGATCTGTGCATAGAGAAGGCGAAGCCACTACGGGTAATAATGGGTTCTTTACCGTGACAGTACCTGCACAGAAATCCTACCAGATCCAAATGTGGGTAGACCTAAATAACACAACCTTAGAAGGTTATACCCAGTTTAGTACCTTTGCGGATAGTCCAAATTGCATTACTACAGGACAACTACATCAGTGATGAGAGAAAGCTGTTTATATCCATTGGTCGTGAAGGACTAGCGATTGCGAGCACACCGGGCGCCCAGAAACTAACGGTAGCCTCCCTTCCCCACTCCATCGCAGACAATGAATTCATCAACACCACCGCAAGATATCATGAAGGCGAAGCGAATACAATATCATATCATGGGTTTCCAAGCAACCTTCGGCGATCGAAACGTTATTACATCTAATGGGTATCACGATGGATCAACCTGAACCGTAGAAATGCAGAGAGCACTGGCTATACCCGACTCCAACTACGACACCGAAACCCAAGGAATTCGCCGTGATATCCGGACATGGCGTAAGGGCAACGGTTAATGGTAAATCTGCCCTACTGAGTAACCCAAAGTTAATGAAGGACGAGAAGATTGATATCGGGGGTCTTGGTAAAAAGGCTGAGGAATTATCCAGAGATGGAAAGACACCAATGTTCATTGCCATTGACAGAGTTACAGCCGGTATCGTTGCGGTTGCAGATACGCTAAAGGAGAATTCCAAAGAGGCGATCGAAAGATTGCATAAATTAGAGCTGGAAGTAGTGATGATAACGGGAGATAACAGGAAAGCCGCCGAGGCGATAGCAGAACAGGTTGGCATCGATAGAGTCCTAGCTGAAGTTCTTCCAGAGGCCAAAGCGAAAGCGGTCAAAGAACTTCAGGATGAAGTAAAATTGTAGCCATGGTGGGCGACGACATAAACGATGCCCCAGCTTTAGCGTAGGTGGATGTGGGAATAGCCATCGGCACTGGTACAGACGTGGCGATGGAGGCATCTGATATTACCTTGATTGCAGGCGATTTATTAGGCGTTGTTACTTCCATCGAACTGAGCAAGCGAACCATACGCACCATCAAGCAGATCTCTTTTGGGCATTTTTCTTACAATACATCATTAATCTCCATGGCTGCTGGAGTTTTATATCCATTCTTCGGGATACTCTTAAATCCGGTATTTGCTGCAGCGGCAATGGTATTTAGCTCGGTATCTGTAGTTACGACCTCTCTGCGATTACGAAACTTTACTCCAGAGAAAAAGAAGAACTAAAAGTTGAGGGATTAAAATGATACAAAAAAAATATTTGGCAGTTGGAGCCGCATTGATTATTGTTGCTCTAGTTGTATATTACGTAGGAGTAGCGTCAGAAGATATAGAACCGCCAAAGAAAAGTGGCATTAAATTTTATGACGTTCGGCTGCAAGCGCCTGAATTTATATCCTACTATGATTCGATAACTTTAACGCCGGAACAGGAGAAAATAAAGAGTGATGCCCTGTCGTCCATACCTGCTCCGTGCTGTGATGACTATTCCATGTTGACCTGCTGCTGTCCTTGCATTCTTTCTAAAACCATTTGGGGGCTATCGAATTTCTTAATAGTAGAGCATGGTTATAATGCGGATCAGTTGAAAGATGTTATATCCAGATGGGTTAGTTTTACCAACAAGAACGGCTACGCTGGAGATGCGTGCTATGTTGGGAGGTGCGGGTTACAATTTGAAGAAGACGGCTGCGGAGGCATGGAAAAACTGGTGCTGGGTGCTGGAAATTAAAATGTCAGATAAAACCAATAGTAATCGGAGTGACTGGCAGTATCGTACTGCTAATACTATATTTTGGAATTCTACTATTGCGGAGCCTTTCCGATGTCCTCACTTGTGAATAAGCAGGCAACCCGACATATTTAAAGGGGGTGGAGACGAAAGAATTTGAAACTAATGAAATTTTCCTTCGGATTGGAATAGCCCGGACAGACATTGATGCAATGAATCTCGAGCTGCACGAGAATGGCATCGCCAATGTATGCGACCGAATAAAAAAAGGAGAACTCCCCCTTTCCATCGTCGTTGAGGATCCATCAGTTATAGTTACGCGATTTAAGACCGTATATGAGCGGTTTAGAAACAGACTCTTATTTACGGGGGCCTGACTGCGGCCTCAGATATGGCCGACTCAAGAAGCGGCTGTTGCAACTCTCATGCACTGCCCGTGTTTTTAGGGAATTCACCAGCTCCACACACATTGAAACTCCAGTTCAGAGCTGGGCCGCCTCGATGCTGGTCTGATGGGCTGAGATCGCCAGCAAAGTGAGCCAATACTCGTCTTCGGTGAAGGTGTACCCCTTAAAGTGATCGTTGGGCCCACCAACAGGAAATCGAGCAAGTGAATGCTTTATTAGGTCTTGACGAGCTAGCAAAGTTAGTTTTCGTCGGCTCTTGAGGTGATTAGAACTTATACGAGAGAGTTCGGTAACAACTACTATATGACTTGCCTCCCATTCTTCCGCTAGACTCCAGAACGGAAAAATCGAATCACAGAAGTACTGTATACACAGAACTTGTTGACTAAATCACCTCCGAGAGGGGAAGGAAGCTCCGCCCCCACCACA